>NZ_JACHZP010000013.1:0-117485 GCF_014193605.1 Rhizobium sp. BK312
ATGCTACGAAAGCGCCAACTGCAGGACGCTTACGCTGCCAACCCGTCAATCTCTAATCAGGTTGAGAGCCTGGCTGCCGCGTTCTGAGCAGCCGTAGCAATCGGTCGACGCGACTACCTCAATTTTGCAACAGAACCCTTTGCGACAAGCCCAATCGATGTTTTTCGGCGGATACCTCAGGTTTCTGCGGCGACTTGGCTTCCTCCTGCATTTCGACAATTTCGAAAGTGACTGTCTGCGAAGCAGCATCTGCATTCCGACTAGAGGCGGGTTACGCCACTCGGACCGAAGATGCAGACAACCAACGGCGCGCCACCAACTCTTAAGGTTCAAGAACTAGGCTCTTTGCTGCGCACTCCCCTTGGGAGAGCGACCTTCAACTTCAGCCATCCTTTAGCGATCCAAACATGTCGCGGATGTCGTTGTCGCTTGCACGCTCGGCTTGCAGTTGATCCTTCCAATCGTCCTGATGTGCGTCGGCGTAAGCATCTTCATTCTCTTCTAATTCGTTCAGGCCTGTTTGAGCCGCATCGATTGGTCCCTCGGCGTCTACCCCAATTGCCGACTGAAGAAAGGTCAGATCTTCGATAAGCGCTTCGTATTCCTGTTTGCTCCTCACTTGATCGAGATCATCAGCGAAATAGTTGTGTCGATAGTGGCCATAGGATTGCACCAAAGCATCAGTCATCGCGGGGTCATTTCCGAAGGCCACGATGACGCCTCGCAATTCTTCGGGTCGAGCTCCGGTCTGCTGCAGATGCGACACAAGAGCTGCGCGGACCGTGTTTTGGATCTCATCTTTCTTATTGTCCGATAGGCGCCTAACTTTCGGCAGCGCCTGCACCAGCGCCGCGGCATCGGAAATGTCGACGCCGTCTTCGAGCCACTCCTGTTTCATCCTCTCGAGAAGCTTTTGAATGATGGGCAGGAGCGCCGCGCCGGAGGTTTCCTGGTAGATCGAGAGCAGCAAATTCAGCCGCTGTTCATAGGTCAGGCTAAAAGAAAAAATTGCATCACCGTGTCGAAGGCGGCGATCGGCAAGCAAAGTGGCTTCGAGGTTTGGAGCGATCTCGCCCATGGCTTCGTCAAGCTCAGGAAGCACGTTGGCTTTGCCGATACTTGTCGCCACTCTCCAAATCCGCTCGAGTTGACTTGGGTTGACCATGGCGAGGGCAAGGTCCACCGCATTTTGAGGCGCCCCCAACATCACGCTATTCATGAGATCCATGACTGATGGATCGATCACTTCGACACCGCCATGTTGCGTCGGACGAACGAAGCCGTTGGCGAGTTCTGCGACAGCGTCAGCATGATGCTCGGGCTTAATGGAAAAATTGTAGCGTTTCGCACGCGACCTATGCAGGCTTTCGAACGCGCGTCGCAGCAAATCCTGGCCGATTTTGCCGTCGTAAGAATAGAGCGCCAGCAGCATGCTCCTCCCAGGTTCGCTCAACTGTTCGCGATAAGCATGCATCCAGATTTCGGATGGGTTATCCAAAAGGCGCTTGATAAAGCCTTGATAGTTCTCGACCGCGTTCGCCTTTACCCGTTGATAGCTCGAGAGCCATTCGATCAGACGAGGATTGAACTTTGGATGCTTCAGGATTTGAAGATAGAAGTCCTTTTCCAGCAGTGCAGCTCTGTACTCGTCGGGCAGATCGCTGAAATAGATATGGTTATAAAGGATCTCCGCCTTTTGCCGTTTACCGTATTGACCGACCTCGACCACCACCTTCCGGAGATTCAAATCGCTCTGTCGTAGCCGCTCCGAACTGGCGAGAGCCTGCGAAAAAATGTGCTCGCGGCTGGTCAAGATGATCCGTGAATGTGGTGTTTCCTTCACCATCTCCACGAAATCTAGGATCGATCGATCGCCATTCTTATCCAGCGGCGAATTTTGATCGCCGAGGAATGTTGCTCCCATAAAGTCATCATAGTGAAAGATCTGCATCTTACCGAACCGGAGTAGCTGCTGGCCCTCACCAATGTCACGTTTGATCACGACGGGCAGGTAGCCCCATTCGAGATGGCGATACAAAAGCGCGTTGGCGAGCGTCGATTTTCCAACTCCCGGCGAACCGGAGATCACGACAACGCGTTCTTTTTCGAGCACGTCTAAAGCTGCTGCGTAGGAAGAACTCTGAACATATTTTCGGATATTATTATAAGCTCTGCGGACCTCGAAATCTGTCTGGGTCACGACATCGTTGTGGAGCACAGTGTCAAGCACTGCCGTGCTCGCAAGCCACAGCTTAAAATGGCTGCGTTCGATCGCCTCGTGCCGTGATAGCAAACCGTTGAGCTGATCCTGTCCCCAAATATCGGCCTGCAGCAGATATTTCTCGCCAATAATCTTTTGGATCTTCGCCTTATTCGCCGGCGAGAGCGGAATGGATGTTATCAGCAAATAGCGCGTCGGATCGAGTTTCTTGACCTTCGGCGCCTCCTTCCTCAATGCAGATAAGAGGCTTGTTAGACCACCGCGTACAGTGTGCTTGCACTGGATGATCGTGTTTTCGGTGCCCCGCGCGTAGCGAAAGTCTATTCCGAAATCTCTGCCCTCTTTGAAGCTCTCGAGCGTGATCCCTTCCTCTGCTTGAACGAGGTCGCGTGCTAGCCGTTCGAATTCCAGGGGTGCCAGTTGGTGAAAGTCATAGTCGCTCATTGCCGCCCCATCCAACGTCCTGATGATCCGTGCCTGCTTCGACCTCCGCGCAAACATGTCATTGTAAATGAGAGGTCCGCGCCGGAGCTCAATCAACTTCGGAAAAATCGTGCTCGTACGCGTCGCGTGAGAGATAGACACCAAAGGCTGACAAAAGCGACGTCGCGAGGGGATCGCGAACTCTATTCACTCTGTTGAGGGGGTAGGAGAATTTCGAGCCCTGATAGGTTCCAAGTTCCGCAAATTTCTTCGACATTGCTGCACGCGGTATGATTGCCTTCGCTATCAAGTCGGCAACTCCGTCACCATGATCTTTCCGTGCGGCCTCGATTTGCTTAGCGATCTTGTCGAAATATTTGGCGATCTCCTTTGCACGTTCCGCCCAAGCTCGGCTCGCAAAACCAACCGCTTCAGACCTCAGGGTTTTTGGGTCGACATCGCAGTGACCGCTTTTATGCATAACGGCAAGATCAAGGATCCGAAGGTTCGCAACGGTCGCCTTCGCAAAGTTTATGATCCCGACCGCGTTACCGTCGGCACCGAAGTTTGGCAGGAGAAATGTATCGGATTTTCGAGGCTGTGACGCACTCGCTGGGACGACCTCGATCGGAGCAACGACAGCGACTTTGAAATTATCTTCACGGCTTCGCTGACCATTCTTGCGAACCATAAGGTCGCAGGGTTGGGCAATCAGGATGAATTGCTCAGTCGTAGAACCAAACGTCGCCTCGAAGACGTCCCCGTTTCGCAAGGGGTCGTTAAATCCATTGACGAGATTAGCTTGCTCATAAACTTCGGTCACCCGCAGTTTCAAGAGCCGTTCTCTCGAATCGAGAGCGACGTTTCGTCGAACATCAGCGATCGATTTCACGGCAATGGCTGCGTCGGAAAACTGGCTCGACGTCGCTTCCTTGAGGAACTCCAGTTTGACCTGGTCACGATGAAATATGCTATAGACACGAAGCAGCGTCTCAAGTTCCGACACGCCTTCTTTCTCGGAGGATTTGACAATGATGTGCTCAAAATCGAGCGGGTCCAGCGCATCAAGCCGTTCGAGCGCCGCACTTAGCGACTTCTGCAGCCCGATTTCGGTGAGCGTCTTCATATGCTCACAGTAGATATTGATCAGTGTCCGATAGATCGCGAGGAAGAAATCACCCTCTGCACGGAGGTTTTCCTTAGCGATCGGCATGAAAAACCGAAGGCTGATGCCGAACTCGGTCTCAAAAAGCTTCCATCTCTCGACTTCATCGCCTTTCTTCAGCGTATGCGAAATGATTCCGCAAAACCATCGAGAACCGAAATATTCGGCATGGTTGTCCGAGATGTTTTTTATGATGTCGGCTCCCTTTGAGAAGCCCAGGTCAAGCCCGTCGACATCCAGATCCTGATCAAAGAGAAACAGAGTTCGCCTGTCTCCCAAACACCAGTTCAGTAACTCATCTTGCTGTTGAGCCCATTTCTCCGGGCTCAAGACGATCACCTCGAATTCTTTCGGAATTCGCTCGGTCAGAAGTGCTACATCCTCCGCATCCGGGGACGGACCGGCACCGTCGAGGGCGGCCTTGATCTTTACGACCTCGTCTCCCGGCATTTGGTCGAGTTTGACAGTCAATTGGCTGCCAAGCGCACTGTTTTCAATGGATATATCAATGCCTTCGAAAAAGGGTTGTAGTTTCGTTTTGGCTTCATCGGAGGTGAGCGCAGCCTTCATGACCGCCGCCGCATCGACGTTGGTTGCGGCTAGATCGTCGACCAATACGACGCGGGCGATTTTGAGTTGCTTGAAGGCCTTCGTGGTGTATGCGCGAAAGTCTTCGGCTGGCTCGATGACCCAATCACTTTCCATCTACAATTCCTGATAGATCAAGCTCAAACTTATATCTACGGCCATGTTGATTTCTTTCTTGCAACAAGGCAATGCCACATCCCATAGATTGTAGAATTTGCCCACTGATAAACAGTCCAAGCCCCCTGCCCTCGCCTTTTGGCTTGAGCGAAACGAAGGGTTGGAAGAGCGAAGCTTCAACTGAAGGATCGACGCCGGGGCCGTTGTCCCAGATCCGCATGAATGGCGCTCGGCACTCTACGAAAACCCCGGGACCTCCTGCATTTGGCTCAGACTGACGGAGCCAGTATTCCGAATTCAAAAACAGATTGTCGATGACCTGCATTAGCCGGCCGCGGTTCGTTCTCACCTGAAAATCATTGCTGGTATCTAAATTTATGGACGAACCGTCGGCCGCCCATCGTTCGGAAAAATATGTCTGCGTGTCGGCGAGCAGCGAGGAAATGCGGAAAGTTTCCAGCTTGTCGCGCCGGAACCGTAAGGACGGTGTCAGGTGGCCAATCTGACGGCGCATGGCCAATGCGATCGACGTGATTTCTTGGGCAAACACGAGGAGATCGACATTCGGAGGCGTGGCTTTTCGTGCCTTTTCAGAGGCCGAACTCGCCCGTTGCATCAGCCGATCTGTTTGGTTCTCGACCTCATGGGACAACGACTCCGCCAGGATGCCGACGCCGGCCAGCTCCGAAAAGTCTGAGAGCTGGTCATTGAGAATATCGAGCCGCGGCGCGACAGTGCGGACCATGTTGGCTAGCTCGCGGCCTTGTGCGGCGTATGACTGAAGCTGAGCAAACAACGCGGTGGAACTTGAGAGAGCATCGCGCGCTTCGGCCAAAAGTTCGGCCAGCTCGCGTTCCGTATCACTTGAAAGAAGCGGCGTTTCTTCAATCTTTTTTGAGACCGCCTGGACCCTGGTTTCCGCTGTTGCGGCAGCGCGCTCGACTTTCTCAGCCGTCTGAGCGTATGCGGACACCTGCTGCGCCAATGACGACGCCTTGTGAACGATTTCCCTGCCACTTTCTAGCGGAGCGTCCGACTGGATCCTGCTCAGCCGATAAGAGTTGTAGGAGCGTCTGATCCATTCGTAGAATGTCTCGATCGTGCCCGTGGCGTGCAACGCAAGCTTTGTAAAATTGCGAGAATAGGGGTCGGACACGAAGCCCTCTCGGTCAGTCTTCTCCTTGAGCTTGCCGTTCTCCTTTTCGGAGATCTTGATGTAACCGATGACGTTTTGGGGTCTTATTCCGTACCACGACCCACCGCTTGTCTGCTGGGCGCCGAGCCGCAGCCAATCTTCCCCGTTCACGCCATAGGGACGAACTCCAAAGCCATCACGGAAGATCTTGACGCCGACATGCGCTTTGACCGTATCCGAAATCATTGCGTGCTCGGACAGGCCGCTGAGCTGCAAGCCGCTTTCATCATTGCGGAGCAAGAATTCGTCAATCTCGCCGGAGAATGGGCCAGGATCAGCAAGGCAGCTCGCTTGGCCCGTATCGTCTCTAATGGATTCCACTCCGCCCAGCGACGAGAAGTTTACGCGGTGAACGAACTCGACGAAATAAGCGGGGTCGCTGCTATAACTCAATTCAACGACGGGCTTTTGGCCCAACAAAAAGCTGTAGAAATCTTTGCCATTCGATGGAATTACATTCTTCTCAAAAAATTCGAGGTCTTCGCCCCTTTGATTGCCTCGGAACTTGGCGAGACGTATCTTACCCCGCACCTCCAGGACACCATTTCGATAGTCGAGCGTGAACTTGCCGACGGCCGCGTTGCGCACCTGGCTGGAAACCTGTCCGAGATCCTTTTCCTTACCGTCGATCTTCAGGGTAACGAGGAACGGCCTCGCGGCTTCGAATGGCGAGATGATCTGCGAAAGGTCCGTTATAAGCTTCCTCTCGCTCGCTCCTTTCCAGACATCGGGATGGCGCAAATCGGAGATTGCCAGCAACGAGCCTTTGCGCCGTGGGCTTTTCGCGGGGTTCAACTCGACCGGGACAGTGCTCAAGCCTTTATCATCGGTAAATTCCTTCCACGAGAAGGCGACGTGCGTCGTTTCGTCTCGACCGTCCTTGCGCGTCACGATCTCGAGATTGTCGCCAAGTTTCTGGGTACTTAGACGGCCAAGGCCTTTGTCTCCAAGCGGCGTTCGCCCCTTTGGCGTCGTTTCCCCCTTGACCTTCATCTCGCGCTTCTTCGATAGCGAGATCACCAGCCAGCCGTCGTTGATATCGCTTTCACTCATCCCCATCCCATCGTCCTCGATGGTGATGAAACCCCGCGCGTTCGGAAATTGCGTGCCGTCTAGGGTTGGATGAGCGGAGGTATCGACTTCGACATGAGCGAAGTCGGCATCGGCGTCATAGGCGTTCTTCACGAGCTCGACGATCGCCGTGACCTCATCGGACACCAGCTCGTCGCCGAGCTGGCGAACGACCGATGCGCTGATTTCAAAGTGCGGTCGGCGAGTCACTGTCAATCTCTCGATTTTCGAACGATAAGGATCTTTTCTTCGCGCATTGTCGCCGAAGTCGCGTTTCTTGTCGGCATCCGCTTGTGATGGATCTGCCGGGACAAGGTCACGACGTGAGCGCACCTAACGCCTTCCAGCATTTCTTTGAGAATTTCATCGGTCGGGACTTGCCTGCCGGTGACGTTACGGTTCCCAACGGTCCAGATCATATATCCATCGCGGCGCAGAACGCCTGCAATCTGCGAGATGCTCTGAGAGAAGTCATGATAGAACCGGAAAAGGCGATTTCTAGCTTTGGTGGAGGCCGTCGATAGGCTTTCGACAAATACCTTCAAAGAAGGCGACGTATCAAACAATCGGTCGGTATCTTGCTGCGAAAGCGTGCCTCGTCCCCCAAGGCTTCGGCTATCGATCTCATGGGTGGTGCTGAGCGCGCCCTGATCCGCCTCGCGGTCAATATCCTCAAAATCGATCCATGCGAGAGGCAGGTAGGAGTGCTGACCATAGGTCACCGTCGTGTGGTTATCTCCGTAAGGAGGGGACGTCATGACGAGGTCAAAGGGCGTCTTTCCCATCCACCTCTCCTTAAGGTCACCCCGAACGTCCAAAAGCCTGACACGGCTGTCCGCGACATACGAACCCTGGCCGGTTACGGTGTTCGCGTCACGAAGCGCCTCTCGGAAGGCAGTCAGGCTCGCAATATTGCCCTCACCAATCGACTGAAACATCACGATTGGCGATATGTCACGACGCGCAATCTCGTCTGCCGGACGAACATGCAACTTGTACGTAGACGTTCTATCATTGCCGGCAAGGCGCACCGTTTCGGCGAGAGCCACCCAGAAGAACTTGCGCGCCCACGATGCGTCGATCGATCTGATGGCTCGCCGCAGACGTGAAAGCTCGACAGCGACCTCTGGCTTGAACCATTTGTCGATATTGGGAATATCGGTTTCGATGACGAACGAGCCATCGGCGGATGCGCGCTTCACAACCTTTTCAAGCTTCCTTCCGACGTCGCCATCAATCACCTTCGCCGTGCGGACTTGAGAAATCAGAACGGCAAGCGGATTGATGTCAGTACCGTAGACGGACAGCCCGAAATGCATGCCGCTGACAAGGGTTGTCCCCGATCCCATGAAGGGATCGTAGATCGAGGCCACTCCGCTCTGAACGCCGATCAACTCCTTGATGAGCCGACGCTGGACGACAGGGACCATCATTGCTGGGTACTGAAAGAAGCGGTGACCGCTATCGGAACGGTCGCGCTGGCGAGAAGACCAGAAATCAGGATCTGCGTCACGTTGGTTAAGCCGCTCCAAGAGCTGGACATCGACGTTTGAGAGTTGGGGCTGATCACGATGGACGTTGTTCGGGACCAAAATGTTCATCAGTTGAAAATGTCCCGTCGTATCAATGCTATGCCGAGCAAGACGACGCGCCCGGCTCTTCAATTTATCCTAGTACTCAGTCGATCGTCACGTTACCAGCATTGCATTTTCTTGGGAAGTCGGCTTGTTGTCGATCCTTGACAATTTGAGCTGGGCCTATCTGCTGCTTAAGTCCTGGAAATTGCCGACATTCCGTCTGTGGACAGCCTGTGATGAAAGCCGGCGCGGCGTCATTCGAGAAGCGGTAAGGAACAAACCTGTCCGCGCGCCCGATCAGGGCAGAAATTGCGCTAAAGCGACATATTTCGACCTTATAGCGTCGGCGTGGACGCTAGCAGAACCGAACGCCAGCTGCCGGAGTAAATATGGGCGGAATTCAACGGCAAGCGAGTTCTCTATAGTCGACAAAGTAGCTTTGCTCGTCGCTATATCCGGCCCATTCGCCGCGTTCAAATGAGGGAGACCCAGTTAGTCTCCCCGCTGACTGCCATAAAATATCTATTTGCTCATGGAGAGCGGCGGCGAGATCCAGCGACATGCTGGTCAGCTCAGCCGTCGGAAGAAAAATGTCAGGTCGCCGGATTCGCCTTCCCGCCCAGCCGCCATCCGACAATTTGACGTCTTCGACACCGTCCAAAGAAATTGTCACCAACGCAGGACCGGCGAGATCGAGGTCTGTGGCTATTGCCATCATGCGCTCGAGACTACTGACAATCAGAGCTTCGACCAATCTTCCATCGACAAGGGTATCCGGGTCGTCATCAACGCGCCGACCCGTCGTGATTTGATATTCGAAGTAGCCTGGGCGAACCAACCGCATGAGCCACCATGTCTCGGGATTGAGGCCGTCACCAACGCGGCGTGGAGGAGCGTTGCTCCACCATTGTTGGCCGTTGGCGTTGGATTCAAATTTCAGCTCGGGCGAAGGTGCGAAACGCTGGAGGAGTTCAATGACTCGCCGAGTGTCCAGCCGACGGTTCTCAGTCGCCTTGAACGGCACAAGACGCAAGGTTAGACGCGGCTTGCTAACTATCTGAGGAACCTCGCCACGTCCTGCATCGAATACCAGCTCCTGCAAAGCGGCAGCCGCAAGTTCACGCTGGTGATCGACACTGGGAGCACGGGCAGCATTGAGTGCGATCGGGATGCGATCACGGGCAACGCGGTCAAATCCGTCGATAGCCTCACAGAGTTGGGCTGCCATCGCATTCATCCTGGTGATCGCCTCCGTAGTCGTCGGCTGTACGCCCTGTCGAATATCGATGTCAGTTTTCGGCCAACCCATTTGAGGGTTGGAGTCAATCGGGAAGATGCATTCGAGGATCAGGTTGCCGAAAGCAGACGCCTTCTGGCGCAATTCTTTGAAAGCGGCCTGAACCTCTGCGTCGTGAAATTCGTAAAGAGCACCTCGCCATGTCTCATTCATTTCGTGGATTGGATCGAGCTGACCAATGCGAAAAGCTGTTCCAAAATTATGCTGGTGGAGGAATAGACGCAACGCCTCGGGCAACTGGTTGTGCACACGCGTCAGCAATTCGACATCTCTTGGATTGGACTCGCGTGGGACGTCATGGTTTGATGACGGCCGCGCGGTCTCATCGGTCAAGATCGCTTTCAACGCAGTATAAAGAGCCTTCGAAAGGCCCTGTCTTGCCTCGCGCTTCTGCTCCGGTGTCGCGCTTTCCGGGCATGCGTAGAAGATCGGCCGGCGAACGTGACGCAGATCAAAAGGCAGCTCGTGGTCGTCGGGATGACCAAGCGCAACGTTCATGACCGAAATTACTCGCCTGGAGGAAAGCGATTTCAACGCCCATCCATGCTCAATCAGGACGTTCGGATTTGGGATGCCGCCTCCCTTCGGTCGCAGGGCGACAAAAGTGAGATCGGATACGAAAGCGGTAGCCAGGTCAATTTTCCCAAATATCGTCTCCGCAATGGATGGCGATCCGGGAACATTCAGTGTGTCCTTGTCGATCGCAATTTCGCGGTTGGCAGGATCGATTTCCGCGTCAGCTTGCAGAGTGTCGATAGCGTTTTCTAGCGCCCATTCGACGAGCGAACGCCCGACAGCATTCGGAGTATCACTTTGCCAAGAAAAAAAGATGTGCTGAGCCATTTATTGTTTCGCCATGGTCGATTGCGTCGCGTTTCCCGCAGTAGGATTGGCCGTCAATCCAGCAGCATATTAAGCGATCGGCTGACGAACGTTCCAGTGGCGACTACCGCGGCGCGGCCGAAATTTACGTTATCGTGGATTGTCGCCCCAGTGTCGCTCTCAGCTCCCGATTTGAAACGGCGAAATACCCTGAATCAGTTGGGTCTAGATGTTAAAATCAGCCCGACTTTCTAACAAGGATTTCAATTTCAGTTTGCGATTGCAATTGACAGCGGGATTTTACCGGCCCTGTTACCGATCTCGGTCATGCCAAATCTCCATGATGAAGGTCACAAGGCTATGTGCCGCATTGACCGCCAGGCGCGCTTCCGAGACCGAGATCTTCGGCGGTGCAATTCCTCTTCCATGTGCGGAACCGATATGTGTCCGGTAGGCGCCGACGCCGTCGACAACCGAGGCCAATCCCTGCAACATCTTTCGCTGATCTTCAGCCAGCGTTGCATCGGGGTTCAAGCCAAGATGGGCTTGAACCGTGCGCCACAAAGGCACGACCGTCATTTTCGAAGGCAGCTCCAGCGCAAACGTTTCGATGTAGATTTTGCAAAGGGCTTCGATGATCGCACACGCCGCCGTGATGGCGGCATGCGGATCGCCGACCAGCTGCTGATATGCGCGCTCAAACTCGCGCTCAAGAGATGCGAAATCGCCACGCTTAAGCAGGTCGCCCAATCCAACCGCAACCGGCGCACTGCCCGCAAGTGTAATGCGGCCATTCGTCTGGTATGAGAGGCTGTTTTTCGCCAACGCATCGCGAATTCGCTGCTGCCCCTTCTCAACGTTCCCATTGTACGGCTCAAGCTCCATGAAATCCTGGATCACCTCGCCGAGGACGTTCAAGGCGTCGATGCTTTCGTCTTCGTTACATCTCCTAAGCCATGAAGCGCACTTCGATTCGCAGTTGCCCGCCGGTGGCTCTCCTGGCGCCCCGCTTTCCATGAAGAGCGTGTCGAGCTTACTGTGGCTGTAATAATGTTGTCCGATGACCGATGCCGTTGCCCCAATCACCGAATTCGGGATCTGTCGCCCCATCCTGAAATCCTCCGTCGCAAACGCGTCTAGTTATATCGCCCCCACGCCCGAAACCGCCCCCTCCCGGTCATCTCCCTGAGCTCCAGCTCCAAAACGATCGGCTGCGCCGCCTGTAGTGTGAGGTCGAGCGGTTTCGCCACGACCAGTTCCGACAGTTTTGAGGACGGGCGGCGCCCCTCCAGTTTCCGGTCCATCATTAATGGGATGGTCCGCCTCGTCCTCCTGCTGCACCATGAGGCGGCTAAACCAAAGGAGGTTGCAATGCCAAAACGCAATGTGCCGCGCCCTGCCGCGGTGTACGGAATCGATATCGGCAAGAATATTTTCCATGTCGTCGGCCTGAGCAGCGACGGTATCCCGGTCCAGAAGGTTCGTTTCCGACGCGACACGCTGCTCCAGTTCTTCCAGCGCGCCGCACCGACTATCGTTGGCATGGAGTCCTGCGCTGGCTCTCAATGGATCGCCCGGAAGATTCAGGCGCTCGGACATAAGGTGCGCTTGATCCCCGCGCAATTCGTGAAGCCCTACGTCAAGTCAAACAAGAGCGACATCATCGATGCGGAGGCGATCGCTGAGGCAGCCACGCGGCCAACGATGCGGTTTGCTGCACTCAAGAGCGAGGAACAAGCCGATCTTCAGGCTTTGCACCGGGTGCGAGACCAGATGATCGGCACGCGAACGCGCCTGATCAATCAGATGCGAGCTTTTTGCCTCGAATACGGGATCGCGCTACGCCAAGGCGCGGGCTTGTTCAAGCTCGACCTGCCCCAGGCTCTTGAGGATCAATCAAACGACCTTTCGTCAGCGATGCGTAAGCTGCTAGCAGAGCTGTTCACCGATCTACGCCAATTGGAACAACGCATTGGTGACGTCACACGCGAGATCGAAGCTATCGCTAGTCGAGAGGATGTGGCTCGACGGCTCATGACAATTCCCGGCATTGGAGCCTTGGGTGCAACCGCACTTCTGGCGGCGGTCGGCAGTGGACGGCAGTTCCAGAAAGCCCGCGACCTAGCTGCTTGGCTGGGCCTGGTGCCTCGCGAGTACTCGACCGGAGGCAAGCAGAAACTTCTCGGCATCAGCAAGCGAGGAAATCGCTACGTTCGCAAACTGCTCGTACATGGCGCACGATCCTGCTTTCGTCATCTTGACCGGACAAGAGATCGACTGGGGAGCTGGCTGGATGGCCTTCAGGCTCGGATGCACCCGAATAAAGCGGTCGTCGCATTTGCCGCTAAAATGGCCCGGATTGTCTGGGTCGTCCTGACCAAGCCCGGAGCACTCTACGAACGCAGAGACCCTGCATTCGCCTGATGCTCATGGTTCGATTGCAAGGCTCGGGAATAGTGATGACGAAACAGTGGATCAACATGCCGTAAGCCCTGTGCAAAAAAGCGGGCTTCGTGCCCGAACCATTTATTGGGAACGGCGTGTGCGGATCTCATCATGGCCTGGCTGCAACCGCAGCCCACTCGCGAGAGGCCGGATACATTTATGCAACTGGAATCGTCATTTGCGATGTCGCGTACCCTTGCACGGACGAGGCGGACCATACATGCTTTTGCCAGCGCCATCCAGCCACGCTCCTTGAGGAGGGCCGACCGGTGGGATACATGGTTTTTTAAACGATAGCTTTTATTTCCGCTCGCCCTCGGCATTGGGCCGATAGCTATGAAATGCGAGTATGCCAAAAGAAGACATTTCCTCACGTCATTTTCAACGAAAAATCTCAGGCTTCTGCGACGTGCGTATCGCGCCGATCGCAGCGAAACACGTCCTGGAAAATATCCGGCCATACCTCATCAGCCTGATCATCTGCCGCAAATCACCACCGTTGCTGAACGGCCGCATCGACTGGAAGGCGGTCGGTGAAGCGTGCGAGATCGAAGACGAGATGACGCCGGAGCTGAAAAACCACCTGCGCCCTGCTCTCGACGCCATCCTCCGCTGGCTCCGCCTGCCGCCCGCTGCGGAATACGTTCGGCATTCAAAGCCGAAACCAAAACTGACCAAACCCAATCATCGGACGCCAGCACCGACCGCATCCTCCACTCGCAAGCCGCAACGGCTGGGCAGCGACAGCACCGCGGCTCAATCCGCCTCAGCATCGCCAGGCCCAAAACCAAAACCGATCCAGGAATTTCCCGAGCCGCTGTTTGATGCGGCGGATGATCCCGAGAGCTTTCAGGACGCCCTCACCTACCAGATGCGCCGGTTCGGCGACAGTTACTGGCAACTCTATCGCGCGATCATTCGTCTCGGCGAGAACTTCGATCACAAGACCCTGTTGTCATGGATCCAGGGTGAACGCGCGCCGAGGTCCATTGCCAGCTTCGACATCCTCGCCCGTATCGAACGACGCTATCAACTGACGCCAGGATATTTTAAGGCCAAGCTTCCGCATCAGGCGCGCTTGCTCAATGGGCATGACCTTGGTGATATCAGTCCCGCCGAGCGACGGCGACTGGCCTGGCATCTGCCGGACGACTTTGGCAGCCTGCCGTTTTCCAAGCTCGAGGAAATCATCGACTGGGTGCGGCGTGTCATCATCTCCGGTTCGACCGATTATTGCCGATACCAGGCGGCGGCCAGCAAGCAACGTTATGCCATCCGCTTTCCCGGCATCACCTATGGCGGCGGATCCCTCTCTCGCCGGTCTCTCGTGCTGTCCAGCGGCGCCAGTCAGAGTGCGGACGAATCCTTCGAGGATCCGGACCTTCTTTCCGGCGTGGTCGACGCGCCGCAACGGTTGGCGATGGAGATGGCGGACCTGATCCGCTTCAAGACGTCGACGCTGACGGCGATCGGGTTTCAGCGCAATGGCGTGTGGGGCGAGGAAACGGCCTCGCAGAAGATCGAGCATCTTGGCCTGATGTTCGGGGCGCTGGCCGCCTCACCCGCCGGCATCGTCAAGGGCCGCGGCGTGCCCCTCAGCCAGCTGACCTTCGGTCTGCTGATCTTCCCGGGCGTCTGGGACTGGTATCTGCAGTGGCGCGAGCAGCGGCGCGGCTTCTATACCAAATGGGAAGAGGACATGCTGATGGTCGCACAAGCCCTCACCCGTGCCGAGGTTGGCTGGATCCGACAGCATCCGGAGCTTCTCAAGAACGTTCGCCCAATTGAAGGGCTTATCGCGCCAGAGGAGATCGAATTCGCTTCGCGCGACTGGCATGGCGCTTGCGATGCATTCACCGGCATGCTGCCAATCGCTCCAAGGAAGTTCAGCGGGTCATGCGGGTGCACCGCGATCCCTTCGAGCCGATCATGGTGATCCTGGAGGCAGACAGCCCGCTGGCCGAATACCGCAAGATCACCGACGAGATCCTTAAGCGCATGCCGGACGAACATCTCTATCCGCGGCCGGCGGCAGAAGCCGTCCGCTCCTTCCTGATGCTCCGGCTCGGACTTCATCTTGGACTGCGGCAGAAGAATCTTCGTCAGCTACGCGTCTGCCCGCGTGGTCATTTTCCGACGGCGGAGCGGCGGCTGGAAGACATGAAGTGTGGGGAGCTGCGCTGGAGCGACCGCGAGCGCGGCTGGGAAGTGCTGATACCGTCCGTGGCCTTCAAGAACTCCGGCTCATCGTTCTTCGGTCAAAAACCGCTCCGGCTGATCCTGCCCGACCTGCTCGATCTCTACAAATATCTCGACGACTATATCGACCGGCATCGCGGGGTGTTGCTCGCCGGCGCGAAGGATCCCGGCACCCTGTTCGTGAAAACGGTCAAGATGACCAGCACCGACGCCGCTTACGACTCCACGACCTTCTATGAGGCCTGGCGGACCGTCATTCAACGATATGGAATCTACAACCCTTACACCGGTCGCGGCGCCATCAAGGGCCTGCTGCCGCACGGGCCGCACAATGTCCGGGATATTCTGGCGACCCATATCCTCAAGCAGACAGGCTCCTACGAACAGGCGAGCTACGCGATCCAGGATACGCCGGATGTGGTGCAGCAGCACTATGGCCGGTTCCTGCCGCAAGATAAGGCGGCGCTTGCAGCAAAAATCCTGAACCAGGTCTGGGAGGCGGCATAGGCCGGAACGGGGCGTTTGCCGACGGAACCGGTCCGCTCGGTGGCTTGGCCGAGCCTGCCGCCGACGCGCGGGCAGGTTCAGTCTGCCTCGATTGCACGTGGTCTCATTCTGCGCGGCCGTGATCGTCAACTTGGCGCAAGCTGGTGACGTTTGCGCTTCATTAACCATGTGAATTAACAATGTTATTTTCTGTCACGGAAGCCATTCAACCTCTAATTTCCGTCATCGATAACGACCCGAACCATTAACCGCTAGCCATCGATAGGATTCAAGTATCGATAATGAGCCATCTGATGGCAATTTCTTGCTATCTTCGGCCCAAAGCACTATCTTTGCGGCATAATATCCGCGCCAGAAGTGCCCAAATGTCCGAACCGCACCTTTCCATCCGCAGCAGCAAGGCACGCGATCTGGCGCACGCGCTGGCCAGACGCACCGGCCAACCAATCAACAAGCTCGTCGAGATCGCGCTTGAGCATTACGACCAAGAACTGCGACAAAAGCCGGTACAGACGCCAGCCGACACGCTTTGGGAGCTGATGGCCGAGGGTCGACGGTCCGTGCCACCCGGCACCACCTCCGCCCACGATGATCTCTACGACGAAAACGGTTTGCCCAAATGATCGCCGTCGATATGTCGGTGATTGTGGCCACGTCGCTGCGAGAGCCCGAAGCTGAACGGTTTCATGCGCTCGTCACCCGTGAGGAGGTCGTCATTGGCTGGCCGACCTTACTGGAGGCACGAATGGTGCTCACCGGCAAGAGCTTTCCGAACGCTGCAGCCATCATTTCACAGCTCGTCGCTTTGCCAAATGTGACCGCTGTGGCCTTTGGCGAGCGGCATTACTATGCTGCCGAGAAGGCCTTCGACCTGTTTGGCAAAGGTCGCCATCCGGCCAGCCTTAATATGGGCGACTGCTATTCGTACGCCGTTGCCGCGATCGCCAAGGCGCCCTTGCTATTCAAGGGGAATGATTTCGGGCGGACGGACGTGAGATGTCATCCCGCATCGGCTACCCAATGACAAGGAAAACTATCGTCCGCGTCTCCCCCGCCGATCCGGTGCTGGCGCGCGCCGAAGAGCTCGATGCGCTCGACGCCATCCTGCCGTTTGCCCGCCGCGATCAGCTGGCCGCGCTGCTGACCGACGAGGATGTCGCTACCCTCAAGCATCTGGCCAAAGAGGGCATGGGCGCCAACACGCTGCGCGCACTTGCCTCCGATCTGGGCTATCTCGAAGCCTGGTGCGAGTTGGCGACCGGCGCTCCCCTCCCCTGGCCGGCGCCGGAGAGCCTACTCCTGAAATTCGTCGCTCATCATCTCTGGGACCCGGTCGAACGGGCCGAGGATTCTTCCCACGGCATGCCTGATGACGTCGAGATCGGGTTGCGCGCCAAAGGCCTGCTGCGCGCCGAAGGCCCACACGCGCCCGATACCGTGAGGCGTCGCCTCACCTCATGGTCGATCCTCTCCCGCTGGCGTGGCCTAGCGGGATCCTTTACCGCTCCCTCGCTGAAGGCCGCATTGCGACTGGCAGTCCGCGCCGCACCCCGGCAACGCCGCCGCAAGAGCAGACGAGCGGTCACCGCCGACGTTCTGACAAAGCTGCTGGCCACCTGTAACGGCGAGCGCCTGGTCGATCTTCGCGATCGCGCCTTGCTGCTGACCGCCTTTGCCTCCGGCGGCCGCCGGCGCTCCGAAGTTGCCGACCTGCGGGTCGAGGATCTGGTCGATGAAGACCAGGTCCATGCCGATCCACGAAACCCCGCCTCCCCCCTCCTGCCGTGTCTGACCGTTCATCTCGGCCGCACGAAGACGACGACGGTTGAAGACCAGGCGCATGCCGTTCTGATCGGTCGGCCGGTTGTCGCGTTGAAGCGCTGGATTGAAGAAGCGAGGATCGAGAGCGGACCGCTCTTCCGGCGGATCGACCAGTGGGGGAACATCGACCGGCGCGCGCTGACGCCGCAATCGGTCAATCTGATCCTGAAAACGCGTTGTAGCCAAGCTGGACTCGATCCGGAGATGTTTTCGGCGCATGGGCTGCGGTCCGGCTATCTGACCGAGGCGGCGAACCGCGGAGTGCCGCTGCAAGAAGCCATGCAGCAATCGCTGCACAAGTCAGTGACGCAGGCGGCCGGCTATTATAACAGTGCCGAACGAAAGAACGGGCGGGCGGCGCGGTTGCTTGTATAGCGCCGCGCCCCGATTTTTCGGAAAGGCTGCATGGATTTTCCTTGCAATTCTGGAGTCCTGCTCCATAAATGCGAGGATGATTAACCGTCGAATATCGTCCGAATTGAACGAACTGCTAGACACGCGCCCAGCTGTCGCGCTCATCGGGCCGCGTCAGGTCGGAAAAACGACATTGGCACTCTCGATCGCCGACCATCGGCCCTCCATTTATCTCGATCTGGAATCGGATGCTGATCGTGCCAAGCTCACCGAGCCGGAACTATACCTCAGCCAGCATAGCGACAAGCTCGTCATCTTGGACGAGGTCCACCGGCTTCCTAATCTTTTCCAGAATTTGCGCGGACTTATCGACCGCGGCCGTCGAAGCGGAAGGAAAACTGGGCAGTTCCTACTGCTTGGTTCGGCCTCCATCGACTTGCTAAAGCAGTCGGGCGAGACGCTGGCTGGCCGTATCGCCTATCTTGAAATGGGGCCCGTCAATGGCATCGAAGTGCCAGCGGGCGAGCTCAATACGTTGTGGTTACGAGGTGGCTTCCCGGACAGCTTGCTCGCTCCCACAGATCGCGCAAGCCAGCGTTGGCGGCAGGACTTTATTCGCACCTATCTCGAGCGAGATATCCCTTTGCTCGGTCCTCGTATTCCCGCCGAGACACTGCGGCGCTTCTGGACGATGCTCGCACACCATCAGTCCGGACTTCTGAATGCCGCAGAATTTGCACGCGCGCTTGGCGTCGATGGCAAGACGGTCGCCGCCTATCTCGATCTTCTGGTTGATTTGCTGCTAGCACGGCGTTTGGAGCCTTGGCATGCAAATGTTGGAAAGCGTCTTGTAAAGTCACCCCGAGTTTATGTTCGCGACAGCGGCATCACCCACACCCTCTTGGGGCTGACCACTCAGGAGGATTTGCTCGGTCATCCGGTCGCCGGTGCAAGTTGGGAAGGTTTCGTGATCGAGACGTTGGTTGCTGCCGCACCACCCGGAACACAGAGTAATTTCTATCGGACATCCGCCGGTGCCGAAATCGACCTGCTCCTCACGCCACCGGGCGATCGACCCTGGGCCATTGAAATCAAACGCAGTCTATCGCCGAAACTCGAAAAGGGCTTCTATCTTGCGTGCGAGGATTTGAATCCGGTGCGGCGGATCGTCGTCTACCCGGGGCAGGAGGTTTTCCCCATGAAGCAAGACGTCGAAGCAATGCCGCTGTCAGTATTAGGGACGGCCTTGGCTGAACTCGCCTAGCGTATTCTGCGGTTCGAAAGTAGCAATGCTAAAAAGGGCGCCACGGAGTCGGATATCGTCTATGGCAGGCATATCGAGCGCTGCGCTACCTCGTTAAGCTCAGCATGGGCTACAACACGCTAACGGCGCTATTTCGGATCTCGCCAATCTGGAAGCCTGAGGACTGGTGCCGACCGGACTTTCCCTGCCCTACCCGGCGCCGTAGGCACTTCTGCTGAGCGCGTCGCCCATGACCTCTGAGAACCCCGTCGAACGCGCCGCGAATCCCAGCCACGGCATGCCAGTCGCGGTCGGGATTGGATTGCGTGCAAAAGGTTCCAATACGGGCCGACGCCCGCATGCGCCTAATACCGCTCACCGGCAGCTGACCTCCTAGTCGATGAAGAGCCCCGTCCATGCCAATCCAAAGAGACCCTGCCTCCTTTCTCCTGTGGCGCCTGACTATCAATCTCGGCTGAACGAAGACGACGACAGCCGACGACCGCGAGAATGTGGTTTTGATCGGGCGGCCAGTCAATGCCTTGAAGCGATGGCAAGCAGAAGCCAGGATCCACACTGGACCGGTTTTCCGGCGCATGGGCTGCGATCGGGCTATCTGACCGAGGCGGCCAATCGTGGCGTCCCTCTGCAGGCGGCGATGCAACAATCCCTCTACAAATCAGTGGCGTAGGCGGCAAGCTATTACAACAATGCCCGAACGAAAGAACAGGCAGGCCGCACGGTTGGCAATGTAGACCACTCCGACAAGACTATATGATGCGGGGTCCGATGAGCGATAGACTCCATTTCTATAGCTCACAAATGTGTGCAACGTTGAGTTATAGAAACGAGGACTATAGCTGATGGAAGTTCCGAAGAATGCACACTTTCGGCCACGGCAAGATCCGATCGACACGTCGGCACGACAGGAAATGTTCACTCTCCAGATGCTCGCGCCCTTTGGCAGGTAATCGTAAGTGCCGTCGGAAGTGACCGCTCGCACACTCTTCCAAGGCGAACTCCGTCGCTGCTGAGTTTACTCCTCTTTGTCGGATCACCGCGAGCCTTTCGCTCTTGTGGACGGCGGAATGTCGGCTCAACTAGATCCTGGGCCATCCGCGCTGACACCCCTCGCCTTCAAACTAGGTCCTGTTCGCTTCACCGAGATCCATCGGACACGTGGGGCCTACCCGAAGGCTGTATTCTTGGCCGATCAAGACTAGCGCAAGAGAGCAACTTTCCCATTCCCACGCCTTGTGGAACATTAGCTGCATGAGTAGTCCTGCTCCTGGCTACTCGGCACCATTGGAGGATGATTGCGATGAAGACGCGGATCGACGCGGTCGTGGAGAGGGCGATCATTGCCGGCAAGATCGTCGGCACTGTCGTAATTGTCGTTAGGGATGGAGAAACCGTCTAAAGCCGTGCGGCCGGTTATGCCGATCGGGAAATAGAAAAGCCCATTGAAACCCGAACCATATTCCGGCTGGCGTCGGTGACCAAACCACTCGTAGCAGCGACTGCTCTGGCTCTTATCGATAAAGGTCGGCTAGCCCTTGGCAGCCTCGTGCGAGATTATCTTCCCTATTTCCGGCCCCGACAGCCAGATGGGAAAATAGCCGATATCACCATCAAACACCTGCTCACTCATACAGCAGGCCTCAGTTATGGGGCAGACCCCAAAACCACGCCACCGGAGCGGATGTTCAATAGCGGCCTCTCCGATACAGACCTCGATTTCCAGGAGAACTTCAGCCGGCTATCGACCTTCCCGCTGCTGGCAGTGCCGGGCACACTTTGGTCTTACTCGATCGCCATCGATGTTCTTGGAGCGGTCATCGCGCAGATCGAAGGGTGTAGCCTCGATGAAGCGGTGCGTCGTCATGTAACCGGACCGCTCGGGATGAGCGACACGGGTTTCTCAGTCAGTGATCCCCGGCGACTTGCTACACCCTATGCCGATGGCGATCCCAAAGCTGTTAGAATGAGTGACCATCATCTAGTCCCGGACGATGATAGCAACTTGCTGACCTTTGCGCCGACCCGGCTGTTCAACCCAACGGCTTTCCAGTCCGGTGGCGCTGGTATGGTGGGGACAGCACCGGATCTGATCTCCTTTCTTGAAACCATCCGCCAAGGCGGGGCCCCATCTTGAAGTCTGAGACGGCGAAAGCGGCACTCCTCAACCAGATAGGCGACATTCCACGCCCAGGCGAACCAGGACAGGGATTTTCCTTTTTGGGCGCGGTTATCCAGGACCCGGTTTTGGCAGAGTCTCCGATGTCGAAAGGATCGGTAACATGGGGCGGCGTCTATGGACACAGTTGGTTCATCGATCCTGTGAAAGGTATTTCTGCCGCAATCATGTCCAACACAGCGGTAGAGGGCTGCCTTGGAGCCTATCCGCGAGATATCGCGCGAGAGATCTGCGCCGCTTGATGTTTGCCGCACCTTCCCGGTGACTTCTGTGCCTCAAAACTTGCCCGAGATGTTGGAGCCGGAGCTGCCCCACGCAAAGCAGCCGCTTTAACGAGATTTCCGCTACGGAAGACCGCCGACGGTCGGGAAAATGATCAGCGTCGGCGTGCCTGGCGATAGTAAGCCGGATCCGGGATCGGAACGGCAGCCATCAGGTTTCGCGTGTAATCGTCGCTTGGGTTTTCGAACACCTGCCGGCGTGTGCCCATTTCCACGATTTGGCCGCTACGCATCACGGCGACGTGATGCGACATCTTCTCGATGACGGCCATGTCGTGCGAAATGAAGAGATAGGCAAGCCCCATTTGTTCCTGAAGCTCGAGCATCAGATCGAGAACGCGTGCGCGTACCGAAACGTCGAGCGCGGCCACGCTCTCATCAGCAACGATCAGCTTCGGTTCGAGCGCCAATGCGCGCGCGATGCAGATGCGCTGGCGCTGCCCGCCCGAAAACTCGTGCGGATAGCGGCTTGCGGCATCCGACGTTAAGCCGACGCGCTTCAATAGCGCCGCGACGCGATCTTTGCGCTCGGATGCATTGCCGACATTGTGGATCACCAGCGGCTCCGCGATCGCGGAACCGATGCTCATGCGCGGATCCAGTGAAGCATAGGGATCCTGAAAGATCATCTGCGCGGCGCGGCGCACCGGCTGCATTTTAGCGCCCGAGAGCCCATGAACCTCGCGGCCCTCGATCTTCACGCTTCCCGCAAAGCCGATGAGATTGAGGATGGCCTTGCCCGTGGTGGATTTGCCCGATCCGCTCTCGCCCACCAACCCGAGCGTCTGGCCGGCCTTGATCGTGAAGGACACTTCATTGACCGTGGGCGCGGCGGTCTTGGCCTTGCCGAACAATCCCCTCTTGCCGCCATAGGTTACGCTAAGCTTCTCGACCTCGACGATTGGCGTGGCCGGCGTAACCACGACAGGAGTATTTGAAACGCGCGGCGGTTCATCCGTGCCGGCATGGGTACCGAGGCGCGGCACTGCGGCCAGCAGCTCGCGCGTATAGGCCTGGCTGGGCTTGCCGAAGACATCGAGCGCATCGCCCTGCTCGACGATGCGCCCATGCTGCATGATCGCAACGCGATCGGCCATTTCGGCAACGACGCCCATGTCGTGGGTAATCAGCAGGATCGACGTGTTGAATTCGTCGCGAAGCTCGCGCATCAGCGTCAGGATCTTCTGCTCGATACCACGCAAAATCACAGGCGGAAACTATCATGGATTATACTTCCATATCGAGAAATTATATATATATTTCAATCTATTAACAGGCCTTGTATTGAGGTATGATACTGGCACTCAAAGGTAAAAAGAGCGAATTTGGGGGCGGTGTCGCTAGATTGGCAATTGTGCCATTCCCCGTCCTCGATCATAATCCATAGTTGTGGTAGAGCAGATGCTTGAGGTGAGTAACGAAGAGGCTCCATGACGAGGTTCGATATTAACCGCGGTCGCAATGCATCGGTGCCCTGATAGCCTCGCGCCGCTCACCGTGCCGAAACTGCGACGACTGCTCCTCGCCCAGATCCCTTCCGATTTGGCCGATTGGTTGGACTTCGTGGCGTTGAACGCGCTGGTGGCATTCCAATGGCAGCTTGGACCTATAGGGGTTGCAAGTTTAACATTGGCGCTAGCGTTACCCTATGTTGTTCTCGCCCCCGCCGTTGGCGTTCTGGTGGATCGCGCGGATCAACGAACGCTGCTGGTAGCGAGTAACCTCATACGCGCCATTTCAACGGCGGCATTTGTTCTGGCGCCAAATCTAGTTGTGCTCCTCGGATGCGTCGTCATCAAATCCAGTGCCGACGCTTTGTTCACGCCGGCAAAGCAGGCCGCACTTCCCCTTCTCGCGACCCCTGATCGATTGTTGGCGGCAAATAGTCTCAGCCACGTCATCAATCAGCTCACCAAGATTATCGGCCCGGCCTTGGGTGGAATTCTGACGGTATTTCTCGACCTGCAGCAGATTTTCTTGGTGAACGCGGGTCTGTCGCTGATCGCAGCCATGATTCTCTTGGACTTGCCCGGTGGTTTGCGCGCTGATCGCAGTGGAACCGCAAAGGGAAAATTTGGCGAGGAATTTGCCGACGGACTGAGACATATTCGCCGCAAGCCAGTCCTAGCTACCGCCATTGTGGCTATGGTTCTCGGTTATTTTCTAATCTTCCTGTACGATGGGCTGATCGCACTCCTGGTCAAGGAGATCGGGCTTTCGAGCGCCTTGCTCGGAGCCTCCGTTGCGTCCGCAGGAGCCGGCGGAGTAATTGGCGCTTTGCTTCTGGGACAGTTCTTCGGGCGGCGCGATCCTTTTCAGCTGATGATCGGTTCAGGCCTTGTCGGGGGACTGTTAATTGCCGTGATGGGCCACGTCGGACGCGGCGATATCGACATGTCTGCCGTAAGTTTTTGCGCACTCCTATTTGCCACAGGTTTGGCCAGCGCCGGCTTTTTTGTCCCTTACCGCGTGGTTCTACAGAGGGAGACACCGCTTGAGCTTTTGGGGCGCGTTGTCGCGGTAGGCGAGGGACTTAGAGCGGTAGCGATGATGACCGCTCCACCGCTTGGAGCCGCGCTGGCGGAGATGGCTGGGATATCTGCACCATATTTGATCAGCGGCTACGCTACAGCCTTTCTGGCATGTTCGTTGCTCATTGTAAGACGGTGCATGGGGACGAGAGATGAAGGGGTGGACGCCAGGTAGAGGGGGCTACCAGTCCCCAAATCTGCCTCGCATACTACTGTAGGCGCCTGGACGTACTGTTGTCCTCCGGACGCCAATCGTCGCTTTCTAGAAAGTGTCCTTCCCACTAGCATTTCCACTTTATCACTTGCCGGCCGGAAGTCCGCTTGGTGCACTCTCTTTCACGGACAAGGATGGTAACGGGAGCTTATGATTAGACTCCTGTTAACCATCTTGCGTTTAAAGATTGTTAATCGAGAGGCAAACCCGCCCTCCCAGTTTTTGCGAATTATCGTTCATGTCGATCATCCACGCACTCGGCGCAAATAGCGGCCGCCTCATCAGAATCACCTTTGGTCCTGGGGGCCGCGAGCGCCCGCCGGTGCGCGCGACGGGCCAGGCGAAACTTGCCAAAGCGCGCATCATGATGCTCGCGGGTGGGCTGCTCGTCTGCTACGTGGCGATCTTCGCCAGGCTTACCTATTTCGACATGGAGCCGAGGACCGACACCTCGGCAATTCCTCCAGATCATGTCAGCGCCGCGCGTCCCGATATCGTCGACAGAAACGGCGAATTGCTTGCAACGGACATCCGCACAGTTTCGATGTTTGCCGAGCCCAACCGTGTAATCGATCCGGACGAAGCAGTGGAAAAAATCGCCTCGATCTTTCCCGATATCGATCGCAAATCCCTTTATAAGAAGCTTGCCGATCGCCGCTCGCATTTTGCCTGGCTGCGCCGGCAGCTGACGCCGAAGGAACAGAGCGAAATCCTGGCGCTCGGCATTCCGGCGATCGGATTTCGGCCTGAGGTCAAGCGCTTCTATCCGGGCGGGCGAACCGCTGCCCATATTCTCGGCTATGTCGATATCGACAATCACGGCGTCGCCGGCATGGAGAAATATCTCGACATGCAGGGCCTGTCGGATCTCGCATCGACGGGCCTAACGAGCCGCGACCAACTGGAGCCCGTGCGGCTTTCGATCGACCTGCGTGTTCAGAACATCGTCCACGACGTGGTGTCGGATGCGATCGGCCGCTACCAGAGTCAGGCGGCCGGGGCCGTCATCCTCGACATCCACACCGGCGAAGTCCTGGCCATGGCCTCGGCACCCGACTTCGATCCGAACGATCCGCAGACTGATATCAAAGGCTGGCTGAACCGCATGTCGAACGGCACCGACGAGATGGGATCGGTTTTCAAGACCTTCTCGATCGCGATGGCCATCGATACCGGCACGGTCAAGCTGACGGACACCTTCGACGCCAGCTCTCCCCTGCACTACGGCGGTTTCACCATCCATGACGACCGCGACGTGCCGCGGCGTGTCCTGTCGATCCCGGAAATCTTCCGTTATTCGTCCAACATCGGCACGGCCAAAATGATGGACAAGGTGGGCATGACCATCCAGAAGAGCTACCTGACCCGCTTCGGTCTGCTGTCGAAAATGCAGACGGAACTGCCTGAGGTGAAAGCGCCAAGCCAGCCGAGAGTTTGGAAGAAGCTCAACTCCATAACCATAGCGTTCGGCCACGGCGTCGCCACCACCCCGATGCAAACCGCCGTCGCGGGTGCCGCCCTCATTGACGGCGGCAAGCTGATCGAGCCGACCTTCCTGCCGCGCACGCAGGAAGAGGCGGAAAAGACCGAAACGATGATCGTCAAGAAGAGCACCAGCGACACGATCCGCTACCTCTTCCAGTTGAACGGTGAGCAAGGGTCTGGCAAACCTGCCGACGTCCCCGGCTATCACGTCGGCGGGAAGACCGGCACCGCAAACAAGGTCATCCACGGGGTTTACTCGCACAAGCTCAGCTTCAATTCATTCCTGGCGGCGTTTCCAATGAATAACCCGAAATACGTGGTGCTGGCCTTCGTCGACCAGCCGCTGACAGGCCAACACAATTTAACCTTCGCGACCAACACGGCAGCACCCATGGTTCACGACATCATTGCCCACGCCGCGCCGCTGCTCGGTGTCGAGCCGGATTTCGGATCGAACTTGCTAGCCGCATATTAAGGATCACGCTCGCTCTGAAGCGTCGCGGCGGCTGTGGCGTCGGACGCCGCTGCAGCTGCAGCAACGCGGGATAAAATGGCGGCCCGCCCGCGTGATTCAGCCTGCCGTTTATCTTCCCGCCGAAATCGTCCTGGCAAGACTGACCAGGTTTCTGCTCGGCCGCATAGCGCCCCAATGCTAGGAATCCCGTACAATCAAAACCCTGACAGCTGTCAGGGTTTGCGGTCCAAGCGTATTGATAGGCAGCATGACATATGTTGTCTTCCGGCCCGTCGCCTTACGCAGGGTAAATCTTTCCATACCGCCTCCCACATACGCCTATTGGAAAACCCTGACAGCTGTCAGGGTATTGTTGTGAGCGCGGAAACCAGACAGAACTTATTCCGAAGCCGGCTCAAGCGACCTTGAGGTGCCGAACGCCAGAGAACTTCACAGCATATCGTTACCGCCATCTATTTCCTCGGTGTAATCTGCCGGGCGCCAAGCAAGATTTGCAAATGGAGTGGACCATACTGTCTGCCCCTTCATTCAGACCAATAAATGGGGTCGGCTCATGCTCACCGGATTCCACACCGCTTTTGCGCTAGGCGCGGGGTAAAAATAGCCGGCGAACAATCGCAGGAACAGGAGAGCCGAAATGAGGCCCGCTTCACAGTTTTTCATCGCTGAAACCGACGGATGGGTTGTAAGTCATCGCGCGAACTCTGCCCTCCCCGGCTATCTTGTCGTTGCCTCGAAGAGATCTGCAGATGATCTGTCAGACTTATCCGATGACGATTTGCGCGAAATCGGTCCGTTGTTGGCGCTGTTTCAAGCTGCCCTGAAGGAGGAGCTCCGCGTTCCGCGCGTCTATATCGGGCGCTATGGTCACAGCTCCGGACTCGCTTTTCATTTCCATATCATTCCTATCTATGAGTGGGTCGAGAAACTGTTCTGGCGAGACGCCCGATATCGGCTCCTCGGGCAATTTACGGAAGGGGAGGAGGAAAGCGAAACGGACGGCGCCGAACTAACCCTGTTCGTCTGGCGGGAGTTCTGCGAACGTGCGCTGCCGCCTCCTATCCAAGGACCGACCGTTTCCGAAGCAATCGACCTTCTGCGCAAGACAATACGTCTCCGTTTGCAGGCTATCTGAAGGATGTTGCTGAACGACAATTTGCTTGACTATTCCCTCCCGTGTCTTGCTATACATCACAAAACAAGCGCAATATCTCGCTGTTCATACCCGAATTCAGCACCGTCTAACTGCCAGATTTCTCAGCGAAAATTTCTAATCCCGAAGCTATATGGGCATTAGCTTCCATAAGCCATATCGCGTTAACTGAACTTTTTATCGACCGCGAGATGTGCACCCATTGGCGCCGATTTTTTCTTCAGCAGAGGGGAAATAGTCTCTGAGCGAGTAATCCGAGCGCACTTATTCGCGGTTCCATTCCCACATTCGTCCCATGACCGTTCCAATGACTCGATCTCGCTGGAATAATGATGAGACACAATGCACTGCGTATTGTCGATTAAACCGGGATCTAATCTCTGAAGCTCAATTCCACCCCTTTTGAAAATTCGTCGAGCGAATTGCTGGCGCTAAAGTTCATTACAAAATCGTAAGGGTGCTATTCATTTTCGGTTAAGCCTTAATCGGTCATCAAAGTCATGCGTAAACACGCAGCATCACCCCCAATGCTTATGAGGTTTCACATGAAAAGCCTGCTTCTCTCCACTGCCATCGCCCTGGCTTCGGTCGTTGCCGTCAGCGCTCCCTCCCAGGCCGCTCCATTTCATCGTCATCACCACAATTGCTTTGTGAAGACCGTAAAGCATAGGGTTCATGGCCATTGGGTGGTTCGCAAGGAGCGCATCTGCCATTAACCCAATGCGCGGCTTTGGCCGTCGGCAAGGTTCGATGGCCAAAGCTGAATGGCTTGCCCCAGCCATATCGCTTGCGAGAATGTATATCTTGCGGCCTCTTTGCTGTGTTGACCCGAAGGCTCATTCCGATCGCATACCGTTGGTGTCTCGGAACCAGCGCATCTCAGCAAGCCGATCTGATATGTCATGAAACTTCTAATACGATATCGCCGTACCCCGCGTTTGTGCGAAGCAACGCCATAAGTACCGGACCAAGTGAAAATTCGCCGCGTTTTGCCTTGCCTGCAAGATCGCGTAGATAAGCACCGGCTGAGTTGATATGCCCTGATCGCTCAAGAATGCAGGCCATCGTCACGGCGGCATTTTCCGGCCCCATCGTCTCGCAAGCCTGCTGATAGGCCGAGGGCGTGACACCGAGCATCGATCGCACCACGATGGCTGCAGACATGAGATCTCGCCAATTGCTGATCACGCCTGCAGGGGCATAGGAGCTAATTTCGGGGCAAGCCTTCAGCACGAGAGCTAACGGGAAGATGCGCATCGGCTCTTTTTGTCGCTTGTCCGGTTTCCGAGATCTTGCTTCCAGCTTTGTTCGAAAGCCTGGTTCAAGTTCACTAAAGGATTCGGGATTCGAATTCTTTATGTGGCGCTCACCATGGGCATCATTGGTGCTATAATTTTCAATTTTCTGCTGTTTTTCCAGCAGGTTGATGATTTCGCCGCGTAGTAGCTCCATATCACTGAGAATAGAGGTGACCTCAGACATCATCGGGGAGCGAGGAATGCGCGCGAGGAGGGCACTATAGGTTTCTTCGATCCGAGGCCAGTCGCCCTCGACGCCTTCCGTGATAGCCGCCGCAATCAGTTTACGGACGTCGCGCCGGCAAATTGTCAGGCTCTCTTTGGCCCGCCGAAAAGCGATCCGATCTGCCACGACCTGTTGAGCCATGATTGCAAGTTCTTCGGCGCGCAACAACAGTGGTGAGATATCGAAGCCGAATGCGTTTTCGATCTCGCCTGTTCGGCCTTTTCTCGCATAGCGCTTGCCATTGGCGCTATCCTTGCGAACGATCAGGCCAGCCTCGACGAGAAATGCCAGATGCCTGCGAAGCGTGGCGCCTGCAATGCCATGGGCTCGTAAGGTCAATTGCGTATTGGATGGAAAGACGATGAGCTTGGCGTCCTGACGAAGCTCATTGTCGGGATAAAAACTCAGCAACGCGTCGAGCACCGCCAAGCTGCGATCTTGTAGACCGAGCTTTTCTCGTGCTTCGGATATGTCTCGAAAGACTTTCCATTTATCGGCCGTCTTGTTTGGTTCGATCGCGGACGTGGCGACCTGCCGTCTCATTAAGGCAAGCGTCATCGGCCGCCGCCCAAAGGGCGTCGTCACACTTCCGTTCTGCATTTTCTTCACCTTCAAGAGGCAAAAGAAATACGATCACCAAAAACGGTGCCAAAAACTCTTGACTGTGATTCGGGGAAATGCGATTCTTCAGTTGCTACATTGAAGAGAAGGCTTCCACGACGGCAACGTTTGGGGGCCTTTTTTCTTTTGCTAGTTTCCTTTCCAATCAGAAAACCCTGACAGCTGTCAGGGGTTGCGTTTGTCTCTGAAACGAGTGAAGCGCTCGACAAGATCGGGCAACTCCTCCTCGATAAATCTCACGAATTCCGTACCCAGTTTGCCCTCGGCAGAGATTCGAACTTCCCGAGGGGAGGTCATGAACACACCCAACCTAGTTCCGGATGTATCGGAAATCGCAATTTGCGTGTTGCGAGGCTCAGACGGAGGCTTGATTGCCTTCAGCGCCACCTGAAAGCGCTGGTCCGAGGTTTCATTGGCCCTGTTTGCATCCAAGAGAGCGGCGCGCACCACATCAAGAGCATTCGGGGCTGCGGATATGGCCTTCGCCAGATCCAGCCAACGCGGTCTGCCAATCTTCGGAGCCCTGCCGATCGCTTCAATGATATCTGCCGGAATTGCGCGATAGACACTCCGCATTCGCGCAAGTTCCGCGTCCTCGATCGAGAGAGCCGCATAGATGTGGCGCGCCTTGATGCCCGCATCATCCATGCGCGAGGCAAACAAGGCGCGTTCGATCCATGTCAGATCCTGCCGGCTGGCATTCTCGATGCCCTGCGCCAGAACCAGATCGAGATCGGAAATCTCGACTTCTATGGCACGGACGGTGCGACCGAGCTCTAGAGCAGCCCGCCATCTGCGATGGCCGTAAACGACCTGATATCGATCGCTTGAAGAGGGGTGCCGTCGAACCTGGATCGGAACCTTTTGGCCTTCCTCCTCAATGGAACGCTTGAATCTCTCGAAATCCTGAGGATCATCGTCAGGCAGGCGATCCGGATAAGGAGAAGCATCGATCACCTGAGGATCGAGGTCCTGTATCCAGCCTTCGCCGGATTCGACAATGGCACGCAGCCGGTCACGCTCGGCGCGTATGTCGCCGATCGCCCGATGCGCGGCCCCGATCACGCCGGCACCGACACGGCCGGTTTGCGCGGGGGCAGGGGCCGGCGGCGATGAATCCGTTTTGTTTTCGCTGCTTTCCAACTCCGCTGAGAGCAGACCGAAACTGGCAACGATGGATTTTCTCGGGCTTTTGCTCATCCACGTCCCCAACTTGCATTGATGAGTTGCACGATCGCCTCGTTGACGGCGTCGACGGCCTCACGCGCGCGCTTGTGCGTATCTCGGCCGATCTGCCCCATTTCCAGCTCGTAGAGGGAGCGCTTTGCAAGTCCGGCGGCCTCGACTGCGGTGCTCTCTATCGCCGTCGGCAACAAGACGTCGGTGCCGAAGAGATGGCGCAACATCGCAACGACCTGGGACTGCGGTGCATCGTTCGGATCGTGACGCGTTACCAGATAGCGAATGAAATCATGATCGAGCTGCGCACCGCTTTCGTTGAGCACGCTGATCAGGTCGCCCATCATGAGTAGGAATTGGCTCATCGATGCCACGTCCAGCATGGCCGGATGTACCGTGATGATCATGCTCGTTGCGGCATAAATAGCGCTGAGGGTCAGAAATCCGAGCGACGGCGGCGTGTCGAGGATGACGATGTCGTAATCGCTTTCGACTTCGGACAGCGCTAGCTTAAGCCGCTCGAAAAAGATCACGCCGGAGCCGGATTTTTGAGCCAGGACGCGAGGGGTCTCGTGCTCATACTCCATGACCTCCAGGTTGCCTGGAATAAGGTCAATGCCGTCGAAATAGGTTTTGCGAATGATCTCGCGGATGGGACGCCTTTCGGCCGCCTCATATCGAAGTGCCGCATAGATGGTTTCGTTGGCGCCGACATCGATTTCCGGCTGCGCGCCAAACATGGCCGAAAGCGATGCCTGCGGGTCGAGATCGAGGGCAAGCACGCGATAGCCATGCAGCGCGAGATAATGTGCAAGATGAACGCAGGTCGTCGTCTTGGCGCTGCCACCCTTGAAGTTGGCAATCGCCATGACCTGTAGATGTTCGCCCGGTCGGCGCCGAGGCAGGAAGCGAAGCGCTTCCGTAGGCTTCTGCCTGGCAAACAGTTCCCGCAATTCGTTGATCTGGGCAAGCGTATAGACCCGGTGATTGTTCTCCAACCGGCTTGGAACAGGACCGCGGCCTTCACTCGACATCAGCTTCAATGTCGAATCCGGGATAGACGTGAGCTTTGACACTTCATTGGTCAGGAACTGGCGTAGCATCTTCTCGGATTTCGGCGGATACATACGCGTTCTGAGCTGCTGGAGCTGACCAGACAGTACAGTTGCGTGCCGCGCGATCTTGCTGGCTGCATTTTCCTTTGAAGGAGCTATTGTCTCCGTGCGGTTCGCTATCGCCATTTATCCCTCTTGGCGGCCTGTCGCCGGTTTGCCGACATTTGCCCGCCAGAACATAGAACACGATTCTGTCAGGCCGTCCAGAGATTAACGGATAATGAACGGTCAGCGTGTGACAGCCAGGACTTTGGCCGGGCCGTTTAACGCGCTGTCTTTCCTGCACTTTCTGCAGCCACCCGCTGGAAATAGCTGCGGATGAAGGCTTACGCTTTTGACTGCATAATGTCGTTGCCGCCGATCTGGCGATCTCTATCCGGCTAAGATTGTAACGATTTCGACAACGGGAATCACCGAATGGGGCTGTGTGAGTCGGCTTCGTGCGGATGCTCTCACACAGGATCTCCGGCTTTCCCTTTCAGCGATCATGGCAGAAGTGCAGGCAGCGAGCATATAGCCGTTCGGCATGCCTGGAGCGTTGAGCGGATCAGGCTCTGCCGTCTTTTGTTACCCCCCGGGCGCTGTGCGCCTGCCATGGATAAAGGCTGGATAAGTTCATGTAACGGCCATTGAAAATATCCGCTGTGGACGAATCACCGCCTTCCCTTGTCGAAAGTTGGATCGGCCCTAGTTTGCGAATCATTAATGATTTGTGAGGGTTAGTAACTTTGAACTATGATTGGAGCGGCGTCAGGACACGGCGCATCAAAGCGATCAAGATGGCAGTTTCAGTGATGATCGCAGTGGCGGTGCTGGGTATGCCGACAATGCTTTGGCTGCATGGTTCGTTTTGAGCATCAGGGCACTCGAACCGTCCGACGACGAGGTCGGGCAGTCTCACGTTTAGCGTCTTTCGGAGAACGGGGTTGGATGCATAACCTCATTGCCGGCAACGAGAGCGATCGCTTGCATCGCAGAATGCCGATGCAAGCTAGGCCTTTATCCCCATTGCCACTCGGAGGCTGGGTGGTCGAATTCCAGATTCTTCGTTACATGATCTACAAAGCCGGCTAACAGGGGGCTCGTATGTTTGCGATGCCAGCAGATTCCTACCGGCCATTTTGATTCCGGTCCTGAGAGAGATTGCGTGCGGATGGACCCCGCCAATGCCCGCACGCCATGCCAAGGTAGGAATGCCGCGCCCAGGCCGGCAGAAACGATGGCGTGCACGGTCAGTATGTCGTCGGCATATTGGGCGACGCGAGGCTCGAAACCGGCAAGCGAACACCAGCGCCTGATCTGGTCATCCAGTCCCGGTCCGCGCGACGGCGAAAGTGCAACAAACCCGAGTTCGTTCAGCTCCGACAGCCGATCCTGGGCCGGCATGGTCACCCCACTTGGAAGCGCCAAGGCTAGATACTCTTCGACGACGGGCATGAAAGCCAAGCCGCGATCGTCCTCCGGCGCGCGGCAGAAACCGATATCGAGCCGGCCGTCGAGCAGGCGCTGATGCTGTTCCCGCGATGGCAGGTCGTTGAGCGTGATACTGCAATCTGGCGTCGCCGCGCGAAAACCGGCGATCAGCCGTGGTGCGACGGCAAGTGTCGATATTCCAAATCCGATATCAAGATATCCGGTAAGGCCGGCTATGGCGCGATGCATCTTCCTGTCGACGTCGTCGTTCAATTGGAGAAGCGGGCGTGCTTCGCGCTGCAGAAGTTCTCCGAGAGGCGTCAGTTTGGCGCCATGGCGGCCGCGCTCGAACAAAGCTCCGCCCATTGCAGCTTCCAAAGCCTGAATCTGCTTGGTCAGGGTCGACTGGGTGACGAACAATTTTGCCGAAGCCTTGCCGTAGTGGCCGGTGTCGATCAATTGAATGAAGGATCGGAGAAGCTTTATTTCCATTCTGTCCAGGAATAATTTTAATCGATAAAGTCATTTTACGAAAGAGATGGCGCGTGGTCAAATTGCTTCATGGCGAAAGGAGCTATCGACATGGCGCTCAAAATTTCATCCGTGCAGTTTCAGCATTGGGCCAATGACAAGGCCTACAATCTCTCGCGTATAGAGCATTTCACGGAAGAAGCCGTTCAGGCTGATAATCAGCTCGTCGTATTTCCCGAGATGTGCATCTGTGGATATTGGCATGTTCCCAAGCTCGATGGTCCCGCGCTGCAGGCGCTGGCTGAGCCACTCTCCGGTCCCTCGATCAGTCGAGTAGCTGCCCTGGCGCGGGAGAAGGGCATCGCGATCGGCGCCGGCTTCCTCGAGCTGGGTGAAAACGGAAAGCTCTATAATAGTTACGCGGTCTGCATGCCGGATGGACACATCCATCGCCATCGCAAACTGCATGCCTGGGAGCATCGCCTTATTTCCAGCGGCGATGCCTTCACGGTCTTCGACACACCTTGGGGAATTCGTGCCGGCATCCTGATCTGCTGGGACAATAATCTGATCGAGAATGCGCGCGCCACGGCGCTGCTTGGCGCCGAATTGCTGATCGCTCCACATCAGGCCGGCGGCGGCCATTCACGAAGATCCGCAGGCGATCGAGGCTGAATTTCGAGGTCCGAACGGCCGGGAGTGGTTCATGCGCTGGCTGCCGTCGCGCGCCCACGACAATGGAATGTTCCTCGTCTTCAGCAATGGCGTCGGACAGGATGAAGACGAAGTGCGCACCGGCAATGCCATGATCCTCGATCCTTATGGTCGCATCCTGGCAGAAACCTGGGCGGCGACCGATGCGAGGGTGAGCGCTGAAATCGATCTGGCCTTGCTCGACAAATGTACGGGCCAGCGCTGGATAAGAGGCCGCCGCCCGGAACTCTATGGTATCCTGACGCAACCCAATGCCAACGGCCTCGCACCCATGGACGCGCGCTACTCGCAAGCGTCTACCCGCAACAGCGGGTAGGGTAGATTTCCATATGGCTGGCCGTGGTCTATTTCGTCGCCGTTTCTTCGAGATCGGCATAGACCAGATAGCGAAGTGGCCCCGAGGTCACGGCGTCAAAGGGAAAGCATGTCGCCAGGACGAGATGGGCGCCACGCGCATCGGGGTCGATCTCTGCTTTGTCCCAGCGGGCAATCGCCATGTGAGTCACGTGGAAAGTGAAGGTCCGGCCATCGCTGCGTGTGATGCGGATACGGTCGTTCACATGGATATCTTTCAGGAAAGTAAAATGGGTATCGCGGTGTGCTGCATAGACCGCTGTACCCTCTTCGCCTGCCTGCGGGGTATTGTCGAGATGGCCTGGGCCGAAGGCAAGCGCCTGGCCGCTTGCACCCTTCAGGGCGATGACGGAAACGCCAAGGCGCGGAACCTCGATACGCGCCACCGGCCAGGTATCGGCCCAGCTCCAGGGCTTGATCGGTGCGCCTGATATCACGCTCTCGGCAAAGGCACGTTCCAGCAGCACCTGGGCCAAAGCCGCCTTGGCGTAGATCCATCCGCCTTGCGCGGCGAGGAAGAGACCGGCGGCAATGAAAATGCCGGCCGCAAAAGTCAGAAGGGAGCGCGCTGGCGCGCTCCCGATGGTTTGGAGGCGAGTGGCGGCGATCATGTCCGGCTCCTTCGCGATGCTAGGAACAGCAGCGAAGCCCCACACAGAAGAGCAAGCAATCCCTGGAGAATGAGAAGCATTCCAGGCGTTGCGGTCTGCGGTAGCGGAACGCTGGCCTGAGCCGGTGCGGAGATTGGCTCAAGCTCCGCATCGCCATCGGCACCCTGCGACTTGTCGTCTGCCTGCAGATGCCTGGTGTCGGCTTTCGCATCGCGCGTTGCACCGATGCCGAGGAGCTTGTTGTAATCCCAGCCCGCCGGAAGCTGCAATGGAATGTCGGCCTGTGTCAGCGGCGCGTTTGTCGGCCGCAGACGCTTGGTATCGACGGCGACGAGACTTGTGAGGCGCGTGACCAGATGATGGTCGAGAGCCAATTGCAGGATACGCTTGTCGGCATCGGCCTGCGAAATCTTGCCGAGCGTGAGATTGACCTCGGCATCATCGATCTGGCGCCGTGCCCAGATCTTCGAGATGCCCTTGGCATTGCTTGCCTGATCGAGCGGCAGGGAAATCGTCCATGGGCGGTCACCGATCTTGCCGCTGACGGTGAGGGTTCCGGCTGCTTTTCCCATCCGGGCCGCCAGAACGAGCGGTTCGCCATGGTAGATGTCGGGCAGGAGGTTGGGCGACAGGCTGACATTCTTCTCCGAAAAGGCAGCGACGACATCGGTGACGGCGGGGTTTTCCAGCTTGTCGAAAAGGGCGCGCATGCGCTCGTTCACTTCTGCGACCGACCCGATATGGGTAAAGCTGCCACGGCCAAGTTCGGCGGCGCGGCTCATCAGGTAGGTGTTCGGCGCCGAGCCGATGCCGACCATGAAGATGCGGGAGCGCCCGCGCGACTTCGCGATCGCATCGAGAAGCTGCTGCTCGTTGCTGACTTCGCCGTCGGTCAGGAACACGACCTGGCGCAATCCGTTCGCTTGATGGCTGTCGTCGAGTGCTGCTTGAAGCGGTGGCAGCATTTCCGTTCCGCCGGCAGCTTCCAGACCGGTGACGAAGCGGCGGGCCGAGGCGATATTTTCAGCCGTCGCCATGACCGAATCGGGGAAGAATTTGGTCATCGTGTTGTCGAAGCGGATGACGTTGAAGCGATCATTCGGCTCAAGCCGGGACAGGGCATAATCGAGGCTCGCCCTTGCCTGTTCGATCGACGTGCCGCCCATCGACCCGGAATTGTCGATGACGAAGACCACTTCGCGGCCCGCCTTCTGCGGCGTTGCCACCGCCGGCGGCATCACATAGGCAAGCACATAGTCATCCTTGCCGACACGCTCGCGGAAGAGACCGACGCTTGGCATATTGCTTGCGATCGCGCTCCATTCGAGCACGAAGTCGCGATCTGCAGTCGCATCGCCATCAAGGGCGATCCGGCGCTCGGTGTCGTTTACTTTGTCGATCTTGACCGAATGATAGAGGCTTTTCACGTCATCGAGCGGGAAACCGGCGTTGAGATTGACCTTGAGGGTGACAGGGTTGGTGCGGTCGTCGCCAGGTGCCATCAGGGGCGCCGAGACAGGCTTGTCGCTAAGCTTCCGCGATGAGCTCTGTTTGGACTGACCCCAGCCGGCCTTCAGATCGGCTTGCTGTGTAATGGGCGAGGCATCCCGCGGCGTGTAGCGCGGAGCCACAACCAGGGGAACTCGCAGGGAGAAACGCCCGTCGGCGAGATGCACGGCCTGCTGATATTCGATCTGAACGACGATCTTTTCATGCGGGCCTATGTTTGCGACCATATTGGTGAAGACGTTCGGGCGCTGCTGTTCGACGAGGGACGCCTTCTTTCCCTCTCTGCGCGCTTTCTCGTATATGGCGCGCGCAGCCTGCTTCTCCTTGATATCAGCGATAACAACCCGGTTGCCGACAATCATCTTTAGGGAATAGACGGCGCTGTCTTCCGGGAGAGGAAATACGTAGAGGGCTTCGACCCATTTGTCGGTCGTGTTCTCGAAGGCTTGCGTGAGGACGGCGCGTGCCGTCGGTCCATTGACGTCGAGATCGACATCGGTCGCAAGGCGGGGCGCCTCTATATATTTTCCTTCGTCCTTGGTCTGAAGAAGAAGGCTGCCGGTGCCCATTTCGTTCGGCGTGACGAAGGCTGTCGGTTGCGCGTGCGATTCCAGCGGATGCAGCAGTGCGAAAATGACGGCAAGCACCGGCAGCAGGATGGCATTGCTGAACCAGAGCAGCAGGCCGAATCTGATGAGGAAATTTTGCCGCTTCTGGTAGCGCGAGACGTTTGGCGAGGCTGACATGACAGGCTCCTTGTTCGCTGGTGGATTGACTGAAGCCATTGTGAACAAAGGCTATTTTCTCGCCAGCGTAAGCTTTGCCCTGTTTCGTCCGCATCTTGCCGCAAACGGTCTTGCCGGTTACGGCCATGTGTGGAATTGTGAAAAAAATTACGCAAACAGGAAACGAAGGAATGGTCCAGGGCGACCCCTATTTGTCCGACAGCCAGAACAGCGCCGTGGCAGTGCGGGTTCGCGAGGAGATCGCCAGACGGCGCATTTCCCGGCAGCGTCTTGCCAATGACGCGCGCATCAGCCTTTCGACCTTGGAGAAGGCCCTTTCCGGCCACCGTCCCTTCACGCTCGCGACCCTCATTCGGCTGGAGCAGGCGATGGGTGTCGTCCTGCGGGAGCCGGCTGGAACGCAAGCGACCGTTGTCAATGACAAGCCCGGCCATGCCCCCGAGGAGCTTGGTGCCTATTCCCGCGCCTCGGTTTCCTGGCTGGAGGGCACTTACCTAACGCTTCGTCCGTCCTTCGGCGATGCGAAGGCGATTTTCGCCTATTGCACCGAGATCGCCTGGGATGGAGAACGGACCTGTCTGAGCTTCCGGGAACGCGAGCGTAGTGATGCCTCTTTTTCACAGCAGGGCTCGGTGTCGGTGCCGCACCTGTCGGGGCATATCTACCTGGTGACGAATTCGTCCGGGCAGTATCGCATGGCGATATTGTCGAGGCCCAGTATCACCGGCGAGATGTTCGGCTTGCTGACGACATTGCGCGCCGGGCAAGGGTCGCACCTCACACCTGTTTCGACGCCGCTCGCCCTCCTGCCCATGTCGGCTTTCGCGCCGCCGTCGCTCGGGCGCGTCTTGGCGGGCGATCAGAATCACGAGGCATACTCGGCCATCATGCACAGAATTATCGGAGAAAATTACGCCGGCTTCGTCGGTTAGCGGCGCCCTTAACGGGCGTCGTGAAAGATGATCCCCACAGTGTGGCGCATGCCTGAGCGGACGCGGCTTACCCCGTGCCTTAGATTGACACGGTAGCTGCCCTTTGTGCCCTGCACGGGCCGGTTATGGACCGCAAAAGCGACGGCGTCGCCTTGCCGAAGCGGCACGACTTCCACGCGGCTTTGCATGCGCGGCCGCTGCTCGGTCAGGACAAACTCGCCGCCGGTGAAATCGCGGCCCGGCTCGGAAAGCAGAATGGCCACCTGGATCGGAAAGGCAAGCTCGCCGTAGAGATCCTGATGCAGGCAATTGAAGTCTCCCGGCACATATTGCAGCAGCAGCGGCGTCGGACGCCTCTGGCCGGCTTCGTGGCATTGCCTCAGGAAGGCGGCATGCTCATCGGAATAGCGTTCGGCGAGCCCCTGCGTTCATTCCACCGGTTTGCGATGCCGGCGAGGTGGGGATAAAGCGCTGTGCGCAGTCCACCGAGAAGCCCCGGCAGCGGATAGTTGAAATAGCGGTATTCGCCTCTTCCGAAACCGTGACGCGCCATGATGATGTGGCTGCGGAAATGACGTTCCTCGGAGTAGAGCCCGGAGACCGCAGCGCATTCATCGGGTGCCAGAAGCTTCGGAAGGACGACGCAGCCGAAGCCGTCAAGCTCTCTTGCGAGCGACGGCCAATCATAAGCGTCGACCCGAGCCTCTATAGAGTTTTCCGTGAAAGCCGGTGCGGAAGTGGAGATCGATATGTTCATGTCGGGTCCTCGGAAGCCGTGATAAGCTGAAGTCTAGCGTTCGAACCGGAGCGGTAGCCACCCGATTTCCGATGAGCAGCTCACACGAATGGGTTTCCCTGGCTACATTGCGATACAATCGAGCCGTTTCCTGAAATTTAGCGGATACAATTCCCGGCGATCTTCTGCGGGATTATCCGTCAGGCAGGAGTCAAAAATGAAGTTCGCATTCCTTGGCGCATTGGCCGTCTCAAGCCTTGCCGTCGGCATCGCCGCGTCTCAATCGGCAGGTTCTGCAACGCCGCCGGAAAATGCCTCGCCGATTTACGGCGTCACCATACCGGAAGGCTATCGGGACTGGAAATTCATTGCGCCGGCACAAGAGGCTCCACCGCTTGACGAACTTCGCGCGGTACTCGGCAACGATATCGCTATCGACGCCTATAAAAAGGGTACCCTGCCTTTTCCGGATGGTTCGATCCTCGTCAAGCTTGCCTATAAGCGCAAACAATCAACGGAGTTCGCGCCGGCAACGGTGCCTGGAACGCCGACCACGGTGCAGGTCATGGTGAAGGATTCCAAGAAATATCCCGACAGTCACGGGTGGGGTTTCGGACGGTTCATCGACGGCAAGCCGGTCGACGTTGCGCAACATGAAACCTGTCTCAGCTGCCATGTCGGCAACGTCAGGGATCACGACTACGTCTTTACGCGCTATGCGCCGTAAGGTGCGGCAACGCGATTGAGTGAAATTTGCCGGTCTGATCTCATCATATCGCGGCCGGCCGGCTATCCATGGTTTCTCCTCCCGCCAGGATAGCCGCCCCTATTTTGCCCATAGGCGAGCGCCGCTTCGAGCAGGTAGCCATCGAGCCGCTTCCATCATCATGGAAGAGGAACTTCGCAAGCCCGCGCCATCTCTATGGGGTCGCCGCAGGGCTTAGCAGCCCGCATTGCCTCATCTCCCACCCCAAGATTCTCCAAAAATTCCTCTTCACTGGCTACTCGGCCAAGTTCCATATTTTTCGGGTACATTTTGCCGCTGGCAAAGCCAAAACGCAGAGTTCTGTGTTCCATTGTAGCCTCGGTCGATCCGGACAAAGAGGGATACAATTTGGCTGGGTTGAGGACACAACCGGGATACACGCCGAAAGCAAAACTTCGCGGCATTCAACAAACCTCCCAAACATTTGGAGATTCCGATGTCGCCTTTATCCTTCTCAATGAATAGACGCGCCTTTGTGACTGCGGCTGCCATCGCCGGTGCAGCCTCGCTCCTGAAGCCCGCCATATCCTTTGCCGCATCGGACGCCTTGCCTGATGGTGTGAAGCCGCTCAAGGTCCATATTCCCAACAGCGCGATTGCCGAGTTGAAGCAGAGGCTTGCGACGGCACGCTGGCCGCTCAAGGAGAATGTCGCTGACGACTCCCAGGGCGTGCAACTCGAACGCCTGCGCGATCTCGTTGGATATTGGGCCGACGGCTATGATTGGCGAAAGGTGGAACAGAAGCTCAATTCCCTGCCGATGTTCGTGACCGAAATCGATGGGCTGGATATTCACTTCATTCACGTGCGCTCGCCGCATGAAAACGCAATGCCGCTGATCATGACCCACGGCTGGCCGGGCTCGGTTCTGGAAATGCTCAAGGTGATCGATCCCTTGACGAATCCGACCGCTCACGGCGACAAGGCCGAAGACGCCTTTCATCTCGTGGTGCCATCGATTCCCGGTTTCGGCTTCTCCGGCAAGCCGACGACGAGGGGCTGGGGTTCGGACCATATCGGCCGTGCTTGGGGCACGCTGATGAATCGCCTCGGATATGAGAAGTTCGTCTCGCAAGGCGGTGATTGCGGCTCGGTCATCTCCGAGCGCATGGCGCATCAAAAGGTGCCCGGACTGCTGGGCATTCATCTCAACATGCCTGCGATCGTTCCAAAAGAAATCGTGCCGATCTTGGCTGCAGGTGCCCCGGCGCCCGCAGGTCTCACTGCGGACGAACGCGCCTGCTTCGACAAGCTTGCGATCTTCTACCGGGACAGCGCTGCCTACGCCCAAATGATGGTTACGCGTCCGCAGACGATCGGTTACTCGCTCGTCGATTCACCGATCGGAATGGCCGCGTGGATGTACGACAAGTTCGCCGAGTGGACCTATAGCAACAAGCAGCCGGAAAAGGTTCTCACTCGGGACGAGATGTTGGATGACATTTCTCTCTATTGGTTCACGGAGACGGGTACCTCGGCAGCCCAGATCTATTGGGAAGACCACACCAACAATTTCAACGCTCTCGAAAGGATCCCTTCCGTGCCGGTCGCGGTTAGTGTCTTTCCGGGAGAAATCTATCAGGCACCCAAGTCGTGGACGGAGCGTGCCTTCGGCAATCTGATCTACTTCAACAAGACCGAGAATGGCGGCCACTTTGCGGCCTGGGAGCAGCCGGCGATTTTCACCAACGAAGTCAGGGCGGCATTTCGCTCGCTGCGTTAAGCGGGCAGAGGCTCCTGGTTTGGTGAAAGCACCGCAGGCGAGCGATGCCCCACGCTGGGCTGCGGAGGAGGGGGAAGCGTATAGCGTTCCCCCTCACAGCGAATAACGGATCCTGGCGAAGATGGAGGCGACTTCAGCGATAGGAGAGCCCTTATGCAAAAGCGCTGCGGCGTGCGGAGAGCGACCCGACGCCCATCAAGGCGGCGAGGATGACCGGGATGCAGACAAGGTAGGCCGTGCGAATTCCTGCATGTTCGGCAACGAATCCCAGCAGCGGCGGAGCCAGGAAGAAGACGACGAAGGACATTTGTCCAAGTGCCGCAACATTGACATGGGCCGGACGATCGGTGCGCTGGGCGGCGGCCGAAACCGCAAGCGGATAAACAGCGCTGCAACCGGCGCCGATGAGGGCAAAGCCCAGCAGCGCCACATTGGGGTGGGGTGCGACCCAGACGGCGCAGAGGCCGGCAGTCGAGAGGAGCAACAGCGACAGTGCAACGGAGCGGGAGCCGAAGCGATCGACGAACTGGTCCGCAAACAGCCTTGCCAGCGCCATGAAGAATGTAAAAAGCGTCAATCCGAGACCGCCGACGAACGGCTCGACATGAAAGACGTCGCGCATATAGATCGCCGACCAGTCGATGCCCGCGCCCTCGACCAGGAAGGCAGCAATGCCAATGACGCAGAGAGGCAGCAGGCCGAGTGTTGGCAGCGCAACATGCCCGACCTCCGGATGATCCTGTGCCGGGCGGGCGGGCGCATTGCGCATGCCGGCAATGACAAGCGAACCCACGATCAGCACGAAAGTGAATGTCAGGGCAAGGTGCAGCTGCATCGAAATGCCGGCCTGGCGGATGACCGAAGATGCGAGGGCGGTGACGAAGAAGCCGAGGCTCCAGAACCCATGGGCGCGGTTCATCACGCCCCGGCCAAGCTGCGCCTCGATGCGATCGATCTCGACGTTGAGATTGATTTCAAGCGCTCCGGCCAGCAGACCTTCACAAAGCAGGATGGCAAAGACAAGCGGAGCAACGCCCATCCAGGGCACGAGCGCCAGGGATGCGGAAGTTCCCAGCACGGTGATGAATGCCGTCTTGCGCGCGCCCAGACGTGCAACGATCGGGGAGGCGAAGGTGAGCGATATCAGCGCCCCGATAGCTGCGCCGATCAGTGTCAGACCGAGCTCCGATTTGTCGATCTGCAAGGCGTCCTGCAGATCGGGAAGGCGCGACAGCATTGCGCCCATCGATACCGCAAAGAGGAAGAAGCAGACATAAATTCGCTGCTGCGGTTCAAGACGCATTTCGATGCTCCGGAAAATCTGAACACGAGAGATGGAAAGGGTCTATCCGAAAGCAACCAGCGCTGGCAATACGAAGGCCTTTAATTCATAAGACAAATTAGAAGTGCCGGCCAATTTCGGTAAGTGCGGCACCGGCCAGCACTATACGACAAGGCGTGCCTTCGACAGGACAAAGCCACAAGCATCCCCGGGATGCGCAAAACCGCCTGCAGGCGATGGCATCAACCTGCAGACGGCATGATCAGGCTTCATTATCGAGGGCTTGGACGCCTTGAGCTTATCAAGCGCCGCAATTTGCCGGGAGCGATGACGGTTTGCGCGTACCGATCAACACCAGCGCCAAGCCGGCGGCGGCCAACACGCCTCCGGCAATCGCGACCGCCGCATAGCCGAAGCCGAGGCTGATGACGGCGGCACCGGTGGCCGCCCCCAGAGCATTGCCGAGATTGAAGGCTCCGACATTGATGGAGGAAGCAAGCCCCGGCGCTTCTGCCGCTGCTTCCATGACGCGCATCTGCACGGGCGGGACGAGGGCAAATGCCGCGCCACCCCAGAGAAGCAGACCGATGGCGGCACCAACGTGGGTGATCATTGCCAGCGGCAGCGCGAACATGATAGCTGCGAGCAAAGCCAGGAAGATCCTGGTCGCACCGTCGAGCGACCAGTCGGCGAGCCGTCCGCCAAGCCAGTTGCCGATCGTGAAGCCTACGCCGATCAGGACCAACCCAAGGGTCACGAAGCTATTGGATGCGCCGGTAAGTTCGGTGAGAGCCGGAGCGACATAGGTATATAGCGAGAACATCGCGCCTGCGCCCATGACGGTGGTTGCCATCGCAAGCAGCACGGTGGGGTGAGTAAGTACGGTAAGTTCCCGCCTGATATCAGGCATCGCGCCGCGCTCGCCTTTCGGCAGGGCGAACCATAGCGCTGCAATGGCGGCTATGCCGATCAGTGCCGTTCCTGCAAAAGCCATGCGCCAGCCGATCGCTTGACCGACCCAGGTTGCGGCCGGCACGCCGCCGATATTGGCGATCGTCAGTCCCATAAACATCGCGGCTACCGCGCTTGCCTGCTTTTCCTTCGGCACGACGCTTGCCGCCACCACCGCGCCCAGGCCGAAGAAGGCGCCATGGTTAAGGCTGGTGACGAGCCGGGCAAGCAGCAGCGTGAAGTAGCCCGGCGCCATCGCCGACATGAGATTGCCGATCGTGAAGATGCTCATCAGCAGCATCAGTGCCGTGCGCTTGCCGAAGCGGCTGAAGGCGAGCGTCATGAAGGGGGCGCCGACCATAACGCCGATCGCATAGGCGCTGATGAGGAGGCCTGCCGTTGGGATCGAGACGTCGACCCCCTTGGCGATGACCGGGAGAAGTCCCATAGGCGAAAACTCGGTCGTGCCGATGCCGAAGGCGCCGATCGCAAGGGCGAGAAGCGCCCATCGGGCGTGAGAGGATGTTTGGACCTTTTGGGCCGTCGAAATCTTGGTGTCCATGTTGAAGCTCCTTAGGCGTCCCATTCGGGCGCGAGACCGGGCGGGCTGACGATCCGGCCATCCGGGCGTGCGAGATCGGCGATGGCGGCCATATCCGCCTCGTCGAGATTGAAGTCGAAGATTGCGATGTTTTCCTTGACGCGCTCCGAGTTGGCCGACTTGGACAAAGCGATGTGGCCTTGTTGGATCAGCCAGCGAAGACCGACCTGCGCGGCGCTCTTGCCGTATCTGGCGCCGATCCGCTGCAGCACTGGATCCTTCGGCACCGCACCGTCGGCCATGCCGTAGTAGGCGGTGATCGCAAGACCGCTTGCTTTTGCGGCCGCAACGAGCGCGTGCTGGGGCAGATAGGGATGGATTTCGACCTGATTGGTCACGATCGGCGTGCTGGAAAGTCTGACCGATTCCCGCATCTGGGCGATATTCTGGTTGCTGACGCCGACGAAGCGGGTTTTGCCGGCGGCTTTGACAGCGCTCAGCATTTCGATCTGCTCCGCGACCGGCACCTTGTCGCCCGGCCAATGCAGCAGCAGGAGATCGACGCGGTCGGTCTTGAGCTTGTCGAGACTCTCGTCGACCGAGGCGGCGAACTTCTCGTCGCTGTAATTGTCGACCCAGACCTTCGTGGTCAGGAACAGCTCGTCTCGTCGTGCACCGGCGGCCGTTAGGGCTCGGCCGAGTGCCGCCTCGTTCTGATAGATCTGTGCGGTGTCGAAATGACGGAAACCGGCCTCCAGTGCGGCCGGGATGACCCGCTCTACCTCTGCGTCCGACATGCGGAAGACGCCGAAGCCGAGCGCGGGAATTGTTGCGCCATGGGCGGTAACGGTAAGCATCGGAAACTCCTTTTGAAAGCCTCGGCGGCTACGGCCGCCGTGAATGGATCGAGCACCGGACTTGATGGCGCAATCTCTTCCGCCTATGAAATAGAGAGCGCGTTCTCGCTTGAGAATTGGCTGAGTTTTCACTTTATTTGTGAAACTAAATCAAAGATTGGTGCTCCATGGACAATCGTGCTGGCGAAATGCAGGTATTTCTTCGTGTGGTGGAAGCCGGCAGCTTTTCGGAAGCGGCGCGCCTGCTGCGCATGACACCTTCGACCGTCAGCAAGCTGATCTCCCGCATCGAAGCCAGGCTCGGCGTGCGGCTCGTCGAGCGTTCCACCCGGCGGCTGTCGCTGACCCCGGAGGGCCAGATCTATTATGAGCGCAGCCAGGCCCTGCTGCACGATCTCGATGAGGTCGAACAGGAGCTGGCACAGGGTGCGACGACGACCGGCGGCACGGTGCGGGTCAATATTGCCGTTGCCCTGGGGGTGCTCGGCCTCGAGCCGCTCTTGCCGGAATTTTGGCGGACCTATCCCAATGTTGTCGTCGATCTGTCGCTTTCCGATGAAATCGTCGATCTTTATCTCGACCGCACCGACGTTGCTTTTCGGGTTGGGGCTTTGCCGGCTTCAGGCATGATTGCACGCCGCATCGGTATTGCACGCCGCAAGATCGTCGCAGCGCCCAGCTACCTCGATCACCACGGAATACCGCTGGGTGTCGATGATCTCTCGCGGCACAATTGCCTGGGCTTCAATTTCCGCCGTCTTGCACCTGTCTGGCCGGTGCGGGAAAGCGGCCGCATCGTCGATCGCGCCATGACGAGCTCGCTGCTTGCCAATAATGGCGAAACCGTGCGGCGCATGGCGCTGGCGGGTGTGGGGCTTGCCCGCATGGGTGACTATCACGTGAGGGCCGATATTGCGGCCGGTCGTCTCGTCGAGGTGCTTGCAGATGTCGTCGAGCCGGACGAGGAGCAGATCCATGCGGTTTTTCTCGGCGGCGCGCGCATGCCGCAGCGCGTGCGCGTCTTCCTCGATTTCGTCGTGCCGCGCCTCCGGCAATTTCTGGATGGCGAAGCCTGAGCCGATTGCCTCGATCAGGTGGGGAATAGGGAAATTGCGTGGCTGGACGATCGGTATCTTGTCCGATGGACGCCGCCGTCCATATACAACTTATGTTTGATCGCCTTGTTCTTCCGTTTCGCCGCCTTGCTCTTCACCGCTTCATCGCAGAGCATCCGCCATCGCGGCAGGTTTCCCGAGCTGACAGCGAGCTCGTCGCCGCCTATGAAGGCATTCTTCCCGCCAGCCTTCTCGAATTGTGGCGTCGCAAGGGGCTTGGGTTCTATGGCGAAATGCAACTGGCCCTGATCGACCCGCGACCATGGCAGGCCGTGCTTAACCGATGGATCATTTCGCCGCCGGATGACGTGCGGCGCATCCCGATTGCACTGACGCCATTCGGCGTCCTTCTATATTACCGCAAGTTGACGGCAACCGACGAGGATGTCGTCTTCATCGATCCCGTATCGAAAAGGACGAGCGACCTGGCTTGGAGCCTCGATGAATTCTTCAATCGCTTCCTTTGCGACAGGCAGTCGCTTGAATCCCTCATTTCGCCGGCATTAGTGCGGTCGGCGCGTGAGGAATGCGGAGCACTCTCGTCGGGCGAGGTCTACGAGATCGACCAGATGCTGTTTTCGATGCAGATGCTGCGGATCGCGAAGGTCGATGCCTTCGAGATACACCGGCGTCTTCGCGACGCCGTCGATCCGCCCAGGCCGACGGCCGAGAAGCCAACGACGGTGGCCGACGCCTTGCCCGTCGAATATCGCCCCGGCTTCGAGGATGTTGCAGCCGGTCAGGGTCTGACCGGCCTATACTTGTCTTCCTATATCGACTGGCACAGGCTCCTGGCGCTTCGGGCCGATGGTCGTTACAACCTGTTGTTCTGGCGTATCCATCATCGGACTTTGGAACGCGTCGAAGTGCGTTTCTACAGCGGGGCCTATGAAACCTCCCGCAACGCTCAAGGTGATGAGATCGTTGAGCTCGATATCCGCTTGCGCACCGATTCCCTCGGCGGCGACGACAATGACGACCGTCTCGTGGTGATGCATTCGGGCGGAACCAGCTTCCTCCTGCGTGTCCACGATCTGGACGATATCGCAACGGCGATCGACGGCTGGAACGAAATGGGGCACAGCGAATACTATTTCCGCCGGGTCACGCTGGATGAGGCTTTCGACGAAGAGCCGAGCGACGGTCGTGCGGCACCGCCCTTTGCCGATCTTCCGCATGCCCTGCAGGCCCTTGTGCATGTCGAGCCGCTTCGCACCACGATTACGCATGTGGCGGACCCCAACCTTGACGAAGAGGACGACGGCGAAGGCACGGTCATGTGCACGCTCGATCTTGGCGAGGACGACGGACTGCGGTTCAACATGCCACTCTACTCGCCCCCCGACACCGGCCGCCATCTCAAGGGCTGGATCCGGGAAATGGCCCCTCATGCCTGCAAGGTCGGCGTCCAATATCGGCGCGGCGAAGACGGCACGATTGAACATGGCCCGGTGATCGGCGATATATTGACGACCCGCGCACCAGACGAGTCGCTGAGCGGATGAACCGATGAGCGGAGATCACTGAAGCGGCCGAGGTATGGCGCCCGCTCGAGGCTGGATTGACAGATTTTCGTCCTCCCGATCGGTTTCGAGCCGCTGCAGGATCGGGCAATGCGGACGATGGTCGCCCTGGCAGGAATTAACGAGCATGGTGAGTGTTTGCTCCATGTCCTGCAGGTCGGCGATCTTCTTCTTCAGCGCTTCGATATGGCCCTGAGCGAGGCGCTTGACCTCGGCGCTCTGGCGGCTTTCGTCGCGCCAGAGCCCCAAAAGCTCGCTGATTTCGGCAACGGCAAAGCCGAGATCGCGCGCCCGGCGGATGAAACGCAGCATGTGCACGTCGGTATCCGAATAGTCGCGATAGCCCGATGCCGTTCTGCCGGCCGCGGGGATAAGGCCGGTTTCTTCGTAATAGCGGATCATCTTGGCCGATACACCCGATGCTTTCGCCGCCTGTCCGATATTCATGAATGTTCTCCTGACAGGCACCGCCTGATATTGCCGATGGAAGGTGGGGCTTCCAACCATGGGAAGGTCAATAGCATATTTTTCGCCGCAGGACACTTGACCTTACCATGGTTGGAACCTCCATTTTGAGCACCATGAGATCGAAACAGATGAGAATTCTCATGGTGCTGCGACTTGAAAACATGACCTGCGGCGGCGACAGATCCGCCACCAAGGCAATCAGTCTGTCGATCCAGACGCCAGGATCGAGACCAGTCCGGATGCGTTCACGGTGGTGAGCGGCCTTATGAGGATATTGTTGAGTAAGAGGAAGCAATCGATGCATCGACGTAATTTTCTGACAGGGCTGGCGGGTCTTGCGATTTCCGGGCCGGCCGCGGCCCAGATGATGCATGACATGGGACATATGGGAGCAAACGGCGCTCATGACATGGCGATGACCGGCGGTAAGCCTGTCCTGCCGGAAGGGCAGCCTTTGCGGGAGCTGCCGCGTTTGCTGAACGAGGCCGGCGAAGCGGGTCTGTTCAAGGCAAGGCTTGCCGCCGGACCGGGGTTGGTTCGCTTCGCAGACAGGCTCGACACGCCGGCCCTCCTCTATAACGACGGAAATCCGGTGATCGAGGCGCGTGAGGGCGACAGGGTCGAGATCAGCTTCAGGAACGGCATTCCCGATGAACCGACGACAGTTCATTGGCACGGAATGCCGGTGCCGGCCGATCAGGATGGCAATCCCATGGAATCCATCGCCTCGGGTAGCGAGCGCCTCTATGCTTTCGATCTGCCGCAAGGCAGCGCAGCATGCTATTGGTTTCATCCGCATCCACACGGCTTCACCGCCTCGCAGGTCTATCGGGGTCTCGCAGGCATCTTTCTCGTGAAACCTAAGGTTGACCCGATCCCTGCGGAATATGGCGATACGATCCTGATGTTCACCGATCTTCGGATCGCCGAAGATGGAAGCATGCCGGCGAGCAACATGATCGATGTGATGAACGGACGCGTCGGTGATCATATCCTAGTCAATGGCCAGAAAAATCCGGTATTCCCCGCGAGGAAAGGGGAGAAGCGTCGCCTGCGCCTCTTCAACGCGACAAATGCGCGCTTCCTCCGGCTGACATTCGAGAATGCCGCCATGGCGCTTGTCGGAACGGATGGGGGGCTTATCGAAGCTCCTGTCGGCATCGACGATTTGCTGCTTGCACCTGCCGAGCGCGTTGAGCTCATCATATCCTTCGATAGGCCGGGAGCGGCAAAGCTTGTCACGCTCGACTATGATCGCGGGTGGATGGGACCCGGCAAGCCTGAAGCGGCCGGCATCACCCTGCTGACCGCCGATGTTTCAGAGGAGGCTGCACCCAACGTGCCACCGCTTCCCGCGACGCTGCGCTCCATCGAACACCTTTCTAAGCCGGCCGTCACGCGTCGCTTTGTGTTGACGGAATCCATGGAAGGCACGGAGATGAAGTTCCTCATCAACGGCGCTAGCTTCGATATGAAGCGCATTGACGAAGTTTCGAAAGTCGGACAGGTCGAGCTCTGGGAAATCGTCAACCAGGCGGATATGGACCATCCGTTTCATGTGCATGGGACACAGTTCCAACTTGTCGAACGCGAAAAGAATGGCGCGGTCACCCAGCCATCCTACCGGGCCTGGAAAGACACTGTGAATGTTGCCGCCGGCGAGACGGTCCGTATCCTGCTGCGGCAGGATTTGCCGGGGCGGCGCATGTATCACTGCCACATCCTCGAGCATGAAGATCTCGGCATGATGGGCACAGTCGACGTCAGGGCCTGACACTTCCATTTTTGCCGGTGTGAATGCGATGTTCGGGTCTTGCGCAAACAGCGGGTTCGGCGCTTTTATGTAAGCGTGTTCCACTGCAGCAAGCGCTCGCGGCGGCCTCGGAGGAGGGCCGGCCACGATCCAGCGGTGGATGCCAAATTGTGCTGACGGTGGCATTCAAGGGGAGGACTCGATGGCCGCTAATCATCAGACGCAATACCGCGAACGCGTGCGCTCTGCACATGAGGCCGTTGCCCTAATACCGTCCGGTGCGAAGATCGCCATGCCGATCGCCGCCGGCCAGCCGCCTGCCATCCTTGCAGCATTGGCCGAACGTGCACGAGCCGGCGTGGTGGACAATGTCCGGCTTTACTACCTGCTTTGCACGGGTGTCGCCGGTTCCAGTGTGCTCGACTTCGACCTACGCGACCGCATCATTCCCATGAGTTATTTTCATGGAGCGGTAGATCGTGCCTTGGATAAGCGGCGAATAGCGGAGACGCTGCCTGCCGCCGAAATCGTGCCATGCCATTTCAGCCAGGTGCCGCGCTCGCTTGTCGAGCATGTCGGCGTGGATACATTGATCGCTACCGTCTCGCCTATGGATGCGGACGGGAATTTCAGCCTCGGCGCCAGTACGGATTATGCCCTGGCGGTTGCCCGCAAGCCCGGCGCTCGGCTGATCCTCGAAGTCAATCCCAGCATGCCCTATGTGCGGGGCAATTGCATGATCCCGGTCTCGCGCGTCACGGCACTTGTCGAGAATGACGCAAACCTCCCGGCGCTTGCTGCCGCGCCTCGTTCGCAAGTCGATGATGCGATCGGTGCTATCATCGCCGGGCTTGTGGATGACGGTGATTGCCTGCAGATGGGCATCGGTGCACTGCCTGACGCAGTTTGCGCCGGTCTTTCACAGCACCGTCACCTCGGCATCCATACAGAAATGATGACATCGGGACTTGCCGCTCTGGTCAGGGCCGGCGTGGTCGACAATAGCCGCAAGCAGATACATTTAGGGCGAACCATCTTCACCTTTGCGCTGGGAGACAAGCCGCTTTACGACTTCCTGAACGATAATCCCGATGTCGAGGCGCATCCCGTTGATTATGTGAACAATCCGTTCGTCATCGCTCAGAATGATCGTATGGTGTCGGTGAATGCGACGCTGCAGATCGATCTCAATGGTGCGTGCAATTCCGAATTCGTCAACGGAAGGCAGTTCAGTGGCTCGGGCGGCCAGGTGGACTTCGTTCGCGGCGCCTATGGCTCACGCGGCGGCCGCTCGATCATCGCCTGTCACGCGACAGCGGCGAAGGGAACTCTTTCGCGTATCGTTCCGAACCTCACAGGTCCCGTAACGACGTCGCGCAACGATATCCATATCGTTGTTACCGAATATGGCTGGGTGAACCTCAAGGGCAAATCGGTGGCAGAGCGGGCAAAGGCGATGATCGGGCTTGCTCATCCCGATTTCAGGGAGGCGCTGGATCGTGCCGCTCATCAGGCGGGCTACTACGCGCCAGACTGATGTCGTTTCTGACGACAGGAAGGGCGTAGGTTCGCTGGGCAATAAGAAGGAACCGGAGGGAAACCGGATCCTTCCGGCTTTGATCGGAGGTCAACCGATTGCTATGAGAAGCCTGATGGATCGGTACATCAGGCTTCCCGTACCTGGTCCCAGGAGACCAGGTAGGTCGCTATTAGAAGCTACGCTGGAAGCGCAGGATACCAGCCCACTGATCCTGGTTCACAGAATCGAAGTTGGTGTAGGAGACTTCCGGCTCGATGAGCAGGTTCTTGACCGGGTTCCACTTGACGTTGGTGGTTGCGGCAAAAATCTTCGAGTCGGTGTAGGCGAGCTGCAGGTTCCACTTCAGCTTTTCGTTGATCGGAACGCCAACGCCGCCCCAAACAGCCCAGTCACCCCAGCCGCACTTCGATGCATCGTTAACCGGGCAAGCCGAACGATCGAGGTTGGTGCCGGCATACTTGTTCAGCTTGTCGCCGTCGGTGTTCCAGCCGCCCATCAAGAAGGCCGAGAAGGTACCGAAGTCAGCATCGACGCGAGCCTTGATGGCGCCTTCTTCGACGATCGAGTCGTAACCGCCAACGACCTTGAAGCCCCATGCGCCGGACTTGAAGCCAGCACCGGCAACGACGTCAGGAGCGTAGTGGTTGGCCTTGTCGTCCGATGCCCAGCTTGCGCCGTAGCCAGCGCCAGAACCGCTGGAGTTCGAGTCTTCAACCGAGATCACAGCCGTGAAGCCGTTGCCGGCGTCGTAGTTGTAGGTCAACTGGTTGAGTTCGTACGGACCGTCATAGATCACGTCGTCGTTGATGACGTCGCCGGCATAACCGATGTAGGAGTTGAACTGCGAGTCAGCCTTACCGACGAGGAAACCGCCGAGGCTGATGTTGGCGAACAGCAGCTTGGAGGAAGTGGAGTTGCCTTCCTGCCAGTCCCAACGGATGACCGTGTTGGTCTTCAGCGGGCCGTATTCGGTGTCGGTCGCGGTATCGAGGCTCAGCTGAGCGCGGGTGTGCCAGAGAGTGCCGTTATGGCTGTTGGCATTGTAGGCGTCGTACCACTTGCCTTCGGTACGGACCATGCCGCCGACCTTGAGGCAGGTTTCGGTGCCTGGAATGAAGAAGTAGCCAGCGCCGTATGCATCGCAGATGCGAACGTATTCCAGCGGCTCGGGCTCAGCAGCGACGATCGCGTCAGCCGCATGGGCGCCAGAAACTGCTGCCAGCGCAGCAGCGGAGCCGAGAAGAAGGCTCTTGATGTTCATTATTAAACTCCTGATTGCAACGGATCGTACATATTCCAAGGAGCGGGCACAACGGACCATCCCGGCGACACTGCTTGCAACAAGAAGCAACCACCAGGCATCTGCGAGAGACTGCGGGTATTATCCCCACCCCTTTGGAACCTCGTTAGCTGGCGGCTGAAATAACACCCCACCAGATCGCAAGCTAATTAGCTCCCGGCAACACAGCTATATACATTCTGATTGTTTGTAAATCAGCTCCGGAAGTATCCGGAAACGGAAAAAAGGGTTGTTGATTTCATGCAACACATGCCAGGCGGGAAAATTCGGCGGGAGAGGAGCCGGCCTCCTTATAATGCCCTGCGCTGCATCTCCTGTCCGCCGCTTCAATCAGCGATCGTGAACAATTCCATCGCCTCGGCAAAGCCCTTCAGCCTCTGCCGGCCGATGGAGATTGCATCGTTGATTCCGGCCTCATCTCGAAACGCGTCGGACATCAGGAGCGCTTCGCCCCTTTCGCTGCAGACGTTCTGTATGCGGCTAACGATATTGACATCAGGACCGATCAACGTGAAATCCAGGCGATTGCCGGAGCCGACATTGCCGTAGCTCACCTCGCCATAGTGCAGCGCGATGCCGACCTTGACTGGTATGCCGCTGTATTCAAAACCGCTTAGCTCGGAGAGGACTGTCCTTGCTGCGGTGAGCGCCGCATCGCAGGCTCCGGACGTGTCGGCGCCTGGAAAGAATGCCAGAACCGCATCGCCCATGAATTTCAGTACTTCACCGCCTTCATGGGCAATCGCCGGTATCACTTTGTCGAAATAGGCGTTCAGCAGTTCGAGGACGGTGCTGCCTGGCTGGCGATTGGAAAGCTCGGTGAAGCCGCGCAGATCGCACAGCAAAAGGGCTGCCTCCATCGATTCGATTTCGCCACGACGAATGTGTCCGGCAAGGATACGGCTCGCCGTCATCGGGCCGATATAGGTGTCGAGAAGGCTGAGTTCGCATTGTCTGAGGACGCGGAGTTCGCAGGTGTTGCGCAACGCCGGCAGAATGCGCTCGATTAGGTCATGTTCGCCGAATGTGAAGCCGCCTGGTCGCCGCGTGGCGAAGACGGCGCTGCTGATCGGCCCGTCAGCGTTGCAAAGCGGCGCCACGATCAGTTGCACCAGTCCCCGGCCGGAAAATATGTCGATATGCTGCCAGCGCCCATGCGGACTTTCGCCCGGACCGACGACGAGCGGCTCGCGCATCTCCTGTGCCTTCATGAGCGGTGTATTGGCAAGCGCGAGGCGTGAGCCATGTTCGCGATCATGGATCTCGACCGGTTCGCCGGGCGCCCAGGCGAAGGTGCGGCCGATGAATTCGGGATGCAGCGTCGTCAGGTGCAGCGTCAATCGATCGACGGGAAGGCCAAGGGCCTGCAGGCGGCGGCCAAGCCCGGCAACAAGGCTGGCCTCATCGAGAGCATGGCATTCGTCGCCCGTCAGCCATTCGATCAGGTTGAGGGTAGCCGCAGTGTTGAAGCCACTGTGGGCCGCTTTGGAATTGATGATTGCGGTCTTCGGCATGTCGTGCAGCAAGGTCATGGCTATCTCCTCCTCTTTGAGGTGCGGCACTCAGTGTGCTGCGCCGCCGGAAAGGTGACCGGGTTTCTTCAGAAGCAGGCTGGCGGCAAGGGCAATGACCAGCGCGACGCCGAGCAGATAGAAGGTGTCGCTGAAAGCCATGATATTGGCTTGCGTACGCACATCGGAGGCAATGGCGACGATCGCCTTGTGCGTGGCAAGCGCCTGATCGCTCACCCCATGGTTCATGAAGTAGTTGGTGAGGTTGGCAATGCGCGCGCGGGTCGCCTCTTCGAACACCGAGACTGAATTGGTGAGGATGTTGGAGTGGAACTGCTCGCGCTTGGTAAGGAAGGTCTGCAGCGCGGCAATGCCGACCGCGCCGCCGAGATTGCGCATCATGTTGAACAGCGCCGAAGCGGATCCGGCATTTTCCTGTTCGATGCCGGCGGTCGCGATTGCCGTCAGCGGCGTGAAGGCGAGTGCCTGGCCGACCGCACGCACGATATTTGGCCAGAAGAGCTGATCGCTGGCATAGTTGCTCGTCATGTAGATGTTCATGAAGTTCGAGGCGGCGAAGAGCGCGAAGCCGACGATGATCAGCAGGCGAGCGTCGATGCGCTTCATCAGCCTTGGGACCAGCGGGATCAAGATCAGCTGCGGAACGCCGGTCCAGGCAAGCACCATGCCGATCTGCTCGGAATTGTAGCCCTGGATGCGCGTCAGATAGATCGGCAGGATGAAGACCGAGCCATAGAGGGCGACGCCCATCAGGAAGTTGGCGACGATACCGAAGCCGAAATTGCGGCGCACCAGCAGACGCAGATTGAGGAGCGGATGAGAAGCGCGAAGCTCGATGATGAGGAAGAGCGTCAACGAAACCGCGGCAATGACGGAGAGACGGACGATGAAAGGCGAGCCGAACCAGTCGTCCTTGTTGCCTTCTTCGAGCACGGTCTGCAGTGCTGCAAGGCCAACCGCCATGGTGATGATGCCGGGCCAATCGCCCTTGGCGAGCAGCGAAAGATTCATCGGCGCGCGGTCGAGCGAGATCCAGAGCATGCCGACCATCAGGACGCCCGGCACGAGATTGACGTAGAAGATATATTCCCAGCCCCAGTTTTCGGTGAGATAGCCGCCGATGGTCGGGCCGATGGCCGGCGCGAAGGTGGCGGAAAGGGCAAAGAGGGCAAGACCCATCGGTTGTTTGGGCTTCGGCAGCAGCGTGATGATGATCGTGAAGGCCATCGGGATCAGCACGCCGCCGGAAAAGCCCTGGATGGCGCGCAGCACGATCATCTGTTGCAGGTTTGCGGCAAAGGCGCAGGCGACTGAAAAGAGCAGGAAAAGGACAGCGTTGGTCAGCAGATAGTTGCGCACTGAAAAGACGCGAGCGAGCCACGCGCTAAGCGGAATGACGACGATTTCTGCGATCAGGTAGGAGGTCGAAATCCAGCCGCCATCGTCCGTTCCAGCGCCGATCGCGCCCTGGATGTCGGCTAGCGAGGCATTGACGATCTGGATGTTGAGAACGGCCATGAAGGCGCCAAGTGTCGAACCAACCACGGCGGTCCACATGCGCAGCGGGCTCATGGCCGGTCGGACGACGGTAGCGTTTGAAGCGCCCGGCGATGCGGCTGAATTGTTGTTTGCGGCGATCTGAAGAGTGGCCACGGCGTGTCTCCTTCCGGCTCATGCCGGAACAATCTCATGACGATGCTGAGGTGATAATCGACGAAAATCGGGAAGGATCATCCAGCCTGGCTGGATGATCCCTGTGCGCCGGCTGTCGATGTCTGGGCAGCCTTGGTATCGATTTCCGGCTCCACCGACATGCCCGAGCGCAGCAATCCGGCGAGATTATCGTCGTCGATGACGATCTTAACCGGTATGCGCTGGACGATCTTGGTGAAGTTGCCGGTGGCGTTGTCAGGCGGCAGCAGCGAGAATTCGAGCCCGCTTGCCGGCGAGAGGCTGTCGACATGGCCCTTGATGGTGACGTCGGGGAAGCTGTCGACCTTGATTTCGACGGATTGGCCGGGGCGTACATAGGTCAGCTGCGTTTCCTTGAAATTCGCAACGACATAGACCGAATGCAGCGGCACCACCGCCATCAGCTGCGTACCTGCCGTCACATATTGTCCCACGCGGATCGAGCGAGCACCGACCGTGCCGTCGACGGCTGCGACGATGTTGGTATAGGAAAGATTGAGCTCGGCTTGCTGGACGGTCGCAGCGGCGCGATCGCGCTGGGCTGCTGCCTGGTCTCGCTGGGTCTGCAGCACGGGAACTTTGGTTTGAGCCGCGACGAGCGCGGCCTGGTCGCGCTCGACAGCGGCGGCTGCCTGCCTTCTGGCGGATTCCGTCTCTTCAGCGCGCGACTGTGTGCCGACGCCGTTGGTAATCAAACGAGCCGAACGGGCAGCATCCGATACAGCATAATCCAGAGAGGCTTGCGACGCGTCGACCGTTGCCTTGGCTTGCCCGATCAGCGATCGCTGCAGCTGGATCTGCGCGTCGATATTGGCGATCGCTGCATCCGCAGCCTTTAAATCGGCTTTTGCTTGGGAAAGCGCGGCCTGGAAGTCGCGGTCATCGATGCGGGCAAGCAGCTGGCCGGCCTTGACATGGTCATTGTCGTTGACAAGCACCTCCTTGATGTAGCCGGCGACCTTTGGGGCAATCGTGGTGTAATCGGCCTTCACATAGGCATCGTCGGTGGATTCGACGAAGCGTCCGACCGTCCAGTAGCGATAGCCGAAATCCGCTGCGACCGCGACGCCGGCCAGCAGCGCGGCGATCAACAAGCCACGCTTGATGAGCTTCCTATCTGCCTTGGGGCTGGCGTCAGCGACAGGCGCTTCGGCAACTCTTCCTTGCGGAACGTCGGCGGCGGGAGATTTCGCAACCTCGTTGACCGGAGCAGCATCGGCCTGGCTTGCGTTCTTGAACGCCTCGTTGCGCGGTAGTTCGACCATCGTCCGTTTCCTTTAGTGCGCTACCCCTTTTGTTCGGGGTCATTTTTGATGCCATGAAGATGCGTCCGAACGATCCTTCTGATAATCTCCTCAAATCGGGAAGGATCATCAAGTCACAGTGGATAATCCGAGGACAATATGGATCGGTTGACCAGCCTCGCAGTCTTTGGCCGGGTGGTGGAATGTGGTGGTTTTTCCGCCGCCGCCCGCCGCCTCAACATGTCGGTCACCATGGTGGGCAACCATGTGCAGTCGTTGGAAGATCACCTCGGCGTGCGGCTTCTGAACCGCACGACGCGCCGGGTCAGCCTGACGGAAACCGGCAAATATTATTATGAGCGATCCTCGCAGATCATTGCCGATCTCGAGGAGGCCGACCGGACGGCGGGCGCGCTTAGCACCATGCCGCGCGGCACGCTGAAGCTCTATACCAGCGGCGCCATCGTCCGGTTCCTGCTCCCCGTCGTCAATGAGTTCATGACGCTATATCCGGCGATCTCGCTTGATTTCAACGTCGGCGAACGGTCGATCGACATGGTTGAGGAGGGCTACGATCTGATGATCCGAACCTTGCCGGCGCCGGACTCGACGCTCGTCGCGCGCAAGCTCGCGCCCTGGCGCCATATGCTCGTCTGCTCGCCCGAATATCGTGAAACGCATCCCATGCCGAAAGTGCCGGCCGACCTCGCGGAGCATAATTGCCTGCAATATACCTATTATCCCTACGGCGACGAATGGCGTTTCGAAGATGCTGACGGGAAGCAAGTGAGGGTCAAGATCTCAGGCAATGTCGTCTCGAACAACGCCGAGACGCTGCGCTTTCTTTTGGCAAGCGGACAGGGCATTTTTCTGGCCCCGAGCTTCATCGTCTTCGAAGAGGTCGCCGCCGGCCGTCTCGTGCGTGTCATGCCCGACTACCGCGCCGTGGAATTCACCATCAGCGCGATCTATCCCAACCGCAGCCATCTGCCGACGAAAGTGCGTTTGTTCATCGACCTTTTGGCAGAGCGTTTCGTTGAGCACCGCAAGTGGATGACCTGAACGCGCCTTGATTTTGCACGGACGCGCTTAAAAGAGGTCATATGTGACCCTTTAGGAGCTTGCCATGACAATGATCAGCTTAAAGGATGCCAAGGCGTCGTTTTCCCATGTCAGGCCGCGGCCGGTGAGTTTGTAACAATTACCCGTCATGGGCGTGCCGCAGCCGTCGTTGTCAGCGTGAAGGCAGCCGAAGAGGCAAAAAAAGCGATCCGGAAGGGCCGACCGAGCCTGGTTCAATACCTGAAGACCTTTCCGGCTGATTTCGATCCCACCGAGGATGTTTTCTCCAGAAATCCCGCTCCATCTCGCGAGGTCGATTTGTGAGCTTTCTTCTCGACACCAACGCCATCTCCATGTTCGCTCCGTCCAAAGCCAGCGCATCGAATGCTTTTGCCGAATGGGTGGATGAACAGGATCGGCAGGATGCAGTCTACCTTTCAGCCCTGACGATCCACGAGATCGAAAAGGGCGTGCGGTTGTTGGAAGCAAAGGGGCGCCAAAGCAAAGGCTGCGGGAATTCATACCTGGCTGCAAGGATTGATTGCTGGCTATGGTGATCACATCCTGCCCGTCGATTGGCTCTTGATTCCGGGAGGCTCGAGGCGAAAGCAGTCATCGCGGGACATACTCCTCGCACGGCGGATGCGATCATCGCGGGAACGGCAAGCATTCACAAGCTGACCGTGATCACCGCCAATCTCAAACACTTCCTGCCCTTCGGCGTAGCCGTCAAGTCACCGGATCAGGTGGGGCGCTGACGCCGTCTCGACAGAATGTTTGGTGGCTTTACCACTGCGTCGGTGATCAGATGGCGGTAAAGCCGTTGTCGACGAAGAGATGGATGCCGTTGACGAAGTTGGACTCGTCGGAGGCAAGATAGAGGGCGGCCCGCGCTACATCCTCGGGTTCGCCGATCCGCCCTTGCTGGGCCGCGATTGCCGCATCCGAGACATCGACGCCCAGAGCCTGCAACTCCGCCACCTCGCGCAGCCCATGCGGCGTGCGGATGAAGCCGGGGCATACGGCATTGCAGCGGATATTGCGATCGCGGAACTCGACTGCGATGGCGCGGGCAAACATGTGCACCGCTCCCTTCGTCGTGTCATAGAGCACTTCCATCGGGGTTGCGGCAACAGCCGAGATCGACGAGGTGCAGACTATGGAGCCGCCGCCGGCAGTGATCATGCCCGGCAGCACGGCCTTGGTCATCAGGAACATCGAGCGGACGTTGACGCCATGCAGCCATTCCCATTCCTCAAGCGTCGTTTCGAGGAACGGCTTGATGACGATGGTGCCGGCATGATTGAAGAGCACTGTTACCGCACCAAAGCGGTCTTCGATGCTTTTGACCGCCGCATTGACAGCCGCCTCATTCGAAACATCGGCAACCCAGTGGTCGGCAATGCCGCCGGCGTCTCGGATTTCGCGCACGGTCGCAGCCGCTGCGTCGCCGTTTCTGTCGATGATCGCCACCTTGGCGCCTTCCGCCGCAAACAGGCGCGACGCTGCGCCGCCCATGCCGGTGGCGCCGCCCGAAATGATGGCAATCTTGCCCTTGAGTCTATCCGTCACGCATTTCCCCCATCCGCCGCACGCGCAAAATCGATGCCGATGCCAATCAAAACTCCCGGAGATGCCGAGGGTCATTGCGAAAGATGCGCTCGGTTGCAGTTCGAGGCAAGGATGATCAGGGGACAGATTCCGAATTTCCCCTCAACGCAGATAGTGAATGTGCGGCCGGGCGTGGTGAGGAGAGGTCTCGATCCTTGCCTCAACGGCAAAGACATTTCTCAGCAAATCTTCCGTCAGCACGTCTTCCGGGGCTCCGGAGGCCACGATCCCGCCTTGCTGCATGATGATCAGCTGATCACAGAACATCGCGGCATGGTTGAGATCGTGGAGAGCGATGACGCTGGTGACGGGCAGGCCGGCAACCAAGCGCATCAGACCGATTTGATGCTGGATGTCGAGATGGTTGGTCGGCTCATCGAGGATCAGTTCCTTCGGCGACTGTGCCAAAGCCCGCGCGATATGGGTGCGCTGCTTTTCGCCGCCCGACAGGCTCTGCCATCGGTCCTCGCGTTTCTCCTTCATGCCGGCGCGCTCGAGAGCGTCTTCCACGGCCTCGTCATCTGCCGATGTCCAGCCTGAGAACATCGAGCGATGCGGAAACCGGCCGAGCTTTACGACATCGATGACCCTGAGATTGGCATTGGTCGTGCTGTGCTGCTCGACGAAAGCGACACGCCTTGCGATGGAGCGGCGGGACATCTGCTGCAGATCTTTCTCTTGCAGGGTGATGCGGCCGGAGTTCGGCCGTTTTAACCCGGCAAGCAGACGCAGAAGCGAGGTCTTGCCGGAGCCGTTCGGCCCGAGGAGACCAAGCATCTTGCCTGCAGGCGCCTCGAAAGAGACGCCGTTGAGAACGGTCTTCGCGCCGATTTTCCAGGTGATATTGTCGGCCTTTATGCTCATGATGCCCGCTGGAGCCGGTAGAGAATGATGGAGAAGAAGGGAACGCCGACCAGCGCCGTGACCACGCCGATCGGCAGAACCTGCTGCGGAATAAGGATGCGGGAGGCAATATCGGCGAGAACCATGAAGATGGCGCCGGTAATTGCACAGGCAGGCAGCAACCGGATGTGAAGCGGTCCGACGACGAAGCGCGCCGCATGCGGGACGACCAGACCGACGAAGCCGATCGTGCCGACCATGCTGACGATGGTTGCCGTGATGACCGCCGTCAGCGCAAACAGAATGATACGGGTGCGGCCGACATTTACGCCGAGCGAGGCGGCCGCCTCGTCGCCAAAAGCGAAAGCGTCAAGCAGACGCGAATAGAACAGGCAGACGATCAGACCCAATCCGACGACAATCGACACCAGTGCAAATTCCGGCCAGCGCACACCGCTGAAGCTTCCGAGCAGCCAGAACATAACGTCGCGCGCCTGCTGAGCATTGCCGGAGGTGGTGACGACGTAGGATGTCGCTGCATTGAACAGCTGCGACGTGGCAACTCCCGCCAAAATCGTTCTGTCCGGGCCACCGCGTGCTCCGTTCGAAAGAACGGCGACGAGGATAAAGGCTGCAAAAGCACCGGCGAAGGCACCGGCGGAGAGCGAAACGGCGCCAGCTCCGATCCCGAGAATAACGACAGCAACCGCGCCGGTGGAGGCTCCGGCGGAGATGCCGAGCACGTAAGGCTCGGCCAAGGGATTGCGCAGCATGGACTGCATGATCGCACCGCAAAGCGCGAGACCCGCGCCGCAGAATACGGCGACCAAAGCGCGGCTCAGCCGATATTCCCAGATGACGGTTTCATGGATGCGGTTGAGCTCGACCGAGGTCCAGCCCAACTTGTTCGTGATGGCGAAATAGGTGGTGGAAAGCGGGATCGGCATGTCGCCGATCCCTACGCTGATGCCGACCACCAGCGCGATCGCTGCAAGGCACGCCAGAAAAAGTCCGGCAGGGGCGGCGACCCGCGGCAAAAGACGGTCGGATTTGGTGGTTTCCGCGACGATGCTCACCTGAGGCCGAGTACCTTCAGCTGCTCAGCCACCTGTTCGGCGCCGAAAATTGTCTGCACGCTCGGATTCATTGCCTGCGCGGGCATGATCACCATGGCCTTGTTCTTCACCGCCGTCATCTGGCTGGTCGCCGGATCGGTCGTCAGGAACTTGATCTTTGCCTGGACTTTGTCGAGTTCCCAGCGATTGCGGTCGACCTGCGTAACCACAATGACGTCGGGATTGCTAGCGATGATGCTTTCCCAACCGAGCTGCGGCGATTCCGCATCGGTTTTGATGGCGTTGGTTCCGCCGAGAAGGTCGGCGATATAGCCCGACGGGCTGTTTTTTCCGCCGACATAGGCATCTGCAGATGGGGATGGGCTGGAGAACCAGAAGACATAGGAGAGCTTCTTGCCATCCTTCGGCGCATCCACGCGCAGTGCCTCTTCCCGCTTTTTCAGATCCGTGATCAGCGCCTGGCCTTTGTCGCGGACGTCGAAAATCTGTGAGAGCTCGTCGATTTCCTGGTAGAGAGTGCTCATGTTCCAGATCTGGCTACGGGCGGCATAGCCGTATTTGTCCTGAGAGGCTCCCTGGGCTGGGCACATACTGGGGGAAACATAGGTCGGAATATTGAGCTTTTCGAAGTCCTCGCGCTTTGCCACTTTGCTGCTTGGTCCCATAAGGGTCGGCAGGGCGGCTGTAACGAAATCAGGATTTTCCGAGAGGATCGATTCAAAGGTCGGGAACTCGACCGTCAGCAGCTTGACCTTGGAATTGGCTTCCGCAAGCTGCGGCAGAACCTTGTTGGGCCAGAAAGCGGTGCCGACCATTTTGTTTTCGAGGCCGAGCAGGAGAAGAATTTCGGCGCTATTCTGGCCGAGCCCGATCGCGCGCTCCGGAGCCTTCTGAAACGTGACCTTGGCGCCGCAATTATCGATGGTCAACGGATAGCTGGTCGAAGCGGCAAAGGCTGTTGACGCGGCAAAGCCAAGGGTCGCACAAAGAGCTGAAACGGCCAAAACTGATTTCAATATGGTCACGAAAATATCCTGATGACTATTGTCGACGAGATCGAACGAAGGCGCGTGCGCGATATAGCCGTGTCACCGGGTCAAAACAAGAGAAAAAAAGTCATATTATTTATACGACGCGCGTTTGTAAACTTTGCCCCGTCATGCATTCTCGAGAGAAGACGTAATTCTCATCGGTCTCGATCTGCTAGGTTGTCCTCACGCCGGGCTCTGGAAAGGAGCAGGCGATTCATCTCAGGAACGAAGCGAACGATCCCGAAACCTGCCATTGCCAAGATCTTCCTGGAAGCTGTGTTTTCAGGATGGGCAAAGGCGCGGACTTCGCCAAGCCGCAGCTCCCGGTCGGCAAAATGCAGTGCCGCGGCGACCAATTCCGATGCGTATCCATATCCCCAGGCGTCCCGACGGAAAAAGTATCCGATTTCGCAGCCCCAGCCTGGGTCAAACGGATCGTCGTACAAGCCGCCCCAGCCGATGATTCTTGCATCATTCTTTCTGACAACAGTCCAGGGCGCATATCCATCGCGCCGCCGGCGCCATTCGTGAACCGCGATCCTGCGACGGCATTCGCCAGGCGTCACGTCCGCATGCGTATGCTTCATGGCTTCCTTGTCGCCCAGAAATTCGAACAGAGCAGGAGTATCGGATAGACGCGAAGGACGGAGCAGCAGTCGCGGCGTTTCGATCTGCGATCCGATGTTTCTCATATGACCTCGTCTTTCATATTCGCGTACTTCATGAAAGGACCGGGCCGCGCACTGACTTTGTTGCGGAGCGCGCTAGCAAGAATAACTCAGGACCACCGAAATAAGAAAAGACGCGACTATTCCTGCTTCTCTAGCCTTTTCAGGGATTCTTGCGCAGTTGCAAGTCCCTGGTCGGACGCCTTACGGAACCATTTGATTGCCTCGTCCCGATCCCGCGCAACTCCATGGCCCATTGCATACATGTTGCCGAGATTGCCTTGGGCTACATCCAGGCCCTTGTCGGCGGCTTTTTTATACCAGGCGATCGCTTGACCGTAATCCTGGGAAACGCCCAGACCTTGGTCGTATAAGAGACCGAGGGCGTACTGGGCCGTGGCAAAGTCCTGATCGGCGGCACGGCGATACCAAACCAACGCTTGCGCATAGTCCTGGGGAACGCCTTGGCCGCTTTCGTAGCTGTATCCCAGATTATACTGAGCAACAGCGAGCCCCTGCTCAGCCGCTTTACGGCCCCAAATCACAGCTTGCGCATAATCTTGCGGAACACCTTGGCCGACGGCATAGAGATCACTAAGGCTGCTTTGCGCTTCCGCCCAACCTTGCTCCGCTGCCTTGCGGATATAGGTGACAGCGAGGGCGGAATCTCGATCGACACCTAAACCGAACTGATAAAGCCCGGCGAGCTTATATTGCGCGGCCGCCGCCCCTTGATCGGCGAGCGGCTTCCAGTAGCGCAGCGCGGCGGCGTAGTTGCCGCTATCATAGGCGGCCTGTCCTTCCTCGATCGCCGATTTGTCGAAAAGCTGCGACTTGGCTGTTGCAGGATTGGTACCGGGCTCTGGCTGCAGAGCAACAGCGGATGCAGACATGGCCTGGCTGCTCCAGTTCGACAGCTCGGGCAGACTCGCCGGCAGGTCCTCGCGCCAGACATGGCTCATTGCGGTAATCTTTATGCCGCCGCTTTCCGCAGCAACTGTTTCCAGCGCTTCAAGCGTCGAGCCGTCGCGCAGGGACACGATGAATGCCATCGTCACGTTTTTGCTGACAATTCTGGCGACCGCCAATTGCTCGCCAGTAAGCTGCTTGGCCTTTTCGCCAAAGCTTGCGATCACTCCCTCGACGGCTGATGCCTGCGATTGTTGGAACGCCGCATTGTCATAGGCTTTTTTGAGGCTGAAAGTGGCTGTTTGATTGGCCAAATCTGCGGCTTCGAGCTTCCATTCCATCGTGACGGGAACAGGCATCCCATGCGAATATTCCACCGTCGACGCCGTTCCCGTTTGGCCAACATCGTATGTCGCGGCGTCCTTCTCCTGTATAGTGGCGAGCAGCTCCGCTTCCGGTACGAGATTATGAATAACCAGCAGCGGATTGCTTTTTATACCGTCAATAATATTTGTGAGGCTGCTTTGCGGTGCGACGACAAGGCCGTCTGGTCCAACTGCGGCCGCATTCTGTATGTTACGGACGATCGCGTCGAATCCGACCAGTCTATTTGGAAAGCCGTTCAACCCCGCTTCATATTCCAGTTGACGGATACCATAGACTGACAATGAATTTCCATAGAGGGCGTTCATTGCGTAAGAATCGGCAGCGCCTTCGGCACCTTGCGGCAGATCCGCGCTGAGCAACCAGCGAACCTGCATACTATTTGCATTTCGCAAGACGACCGTCATACGCTGACGGAAATCTCCACGTATGATCGCGGCCGGCTTATCGAACCATAACGACATGTCGGTGGAGGTGGTCTTGCGAGAGCGATAGACGTATTCGACGCCCGTTTTGGGAGCGTATCCTGGAATCGTCACGCTATCGGCAGCGCGAGCAGTCTCCATACAAATCAAAAGGCATGGTGAGAGGAGAAAAAGCAGGCTCTTTTGCAGGCTGTCCATTTTTTATTGTTCCCACTCTTCAACCAGATTGGCGCGAACCGAAATATCCAAAAAGTAATTGCGGCCAGAATGCCGGTACAACCGCTTTTCGATTTCCTGCGCGTTTCCGACCCGGAGATCGATCATGAATTGATCAACGGCGACGGCCCCGTTCCCCATCATTTACTCAAGGTTGCGGCATCTGCCAATATGGCGTCATTACAACCGCGCCGCACGCAAATTATTTCAGTCTGAGAAGGGTGCCGAGGTTACGACAGGAAAACGGTCATTGCCCAGCCGAAATGGCATCGATGAGGGTGGCGAAATCCGATCTCGCGCCTATTTCAACAATCGGGAAATGGAGAGCAGGAGGATGAGAACAATGGCAAAGAACACGATTTGCCTGTGGTACGACAAGGACGCAGAGGCCGCCGCCAATTTTTATGTCAAGACTTTTCCGGATAGCGCCATGGGTGCCGTCATTCGCGCACCGGGAAACTATCCGGAGGGCAAGCAAGGCGATGTGCTGGTCGTCGAGTTCACGGTTGCGGGTGTTTCCTGCGTCGGTTTGAATGGAGGTCCGATGTTCAAGCACAATGAAGCCTTTTCGTTTCAGATCTACACCGAGGACCAGGAAGAGACGGATCGCTATTGGAACGCCATTGTCGGCAATGGCGGCCAGGAAAGCGAATGCGGCTGGTGCAAGGACAGATGGGGTGTCTCCTGGCAGATCACGCCGCGTGTACTGATGGAAGCACTACGCGAGGGCGGCGATCAGGCAAAGCGGGCTTTCGACGCGATGATGACCATGAGGAAGATCGATGTGGCCGCGATCGAAGCGACACGCCGAGGCTGACGCGCGAAGGCCTTCCTCAATACCTAGATCGCCGATGCCGCGGCAATTTAGGAAGGCGGCAGCGTCGACGCCATGATTGCTTTTATTCAAGACTCCATTAAATATGGGTTCAGGAATATGCAGCCGGCTGTTGTAGATCGGATATCGGCAACCTATCCTTGATCGAGTGAAGCGGCGACCGTTGGCGTTTGACTGGTGAGGTTTGCAGAGGATGGCCGCACGAAACGCCGCCAGCTGGAATCATTGCAAGGTCAGTGTCGTCTTCAGCGCGCGAAATCCGCGTGACAGGCGTAGCAGCCAAGGAATTTGGCTGATCGAACCTGTCAGCCTTGATAAAGGCTACTTTCCATACAGAGATTGGCCGCAGGCTACCATATGCTTGCGATTGTCTCGGTGCCGGCGGGTTTTTGATAGAATTGCCGTGAAATCCCGTTGCGCCGACACCAATAGAATTTCTCCCGACCTGTTTCCGAAGAGTAGAGCTGACACTCATGATAAAACGCATGATCATCATGCTGATCGTCATAGGCCTGATCCTTGGCGGGATCTTCGGCTTCCAGGCATTCAAGAATCGCATGATTGCGGCCTACCTGGCTAATCTCAAGGCGCCACCGCAGACCGTCTCGACAATCACCGCGGCAGCGAGCCCATGGCAGACGACGCTGCAATCGATCGGCAGCTTCAATGCCGTCGAAGGCGCCAATCTTTCGGCGCAGGTCCAAGGCATCGTCCAGAAGATCGGCTTCGAAGACGGCCAGGACGTCAAGAAGGGCGATCTCATCGTGCAGCTGCTTGCCGATCAGCAGATCGCGACGCTTGAACAATACAAGGCGACGATGGCCAATGCGCAGATCGCCTATGATCGCGATTCCAAGCTGATCAAGGCGAATACCATCGCGCAAAGCCAGGTCGACAGTGATCTGGCGACATGGAAGGCGGCGCAGGCGCAGGTCGCGTCACAGCAGGCGTTGATCGATCAATATTCGATCCGCGCTCCCTTCGACGGCCATCTCGGCATCAGGCTGGTCAGCCTCGGTCAGTACCTATCGGCTGGGACCGCAGTCGTCACCTTGCAGTCGCTCGATCCGATCCAGTTCGATTTTTCCATGCCGCAGCAGGCTCTGTCACAGCTGAAGGTCGGCCAAGCGGTAACGGCGACGGTCGATGCCTACGGGAACCAAACTTTCGACGGCAAGATCACGGCGATCAGCCCGCTCGTCGATACGCAGAGCCGCAACATCACCATCCGGGCAACCTTCCCCAATGCCGATCGCAAGCTGCTGCCGGGCATGTTCGGCAACATAACGGTGGTGGTCGGGGAGCCGAAGGAATACATCTCCCTGCCGCAGACCGCCGTCACCATCAATCCTTATGGCAACGTTGTCTACGTGGTGACCGACAAGGGCAACGGAGCGGATGGAAAGCCGCAGCTTGTCGCCAATCAGAAGTTCGTCAGCACCGGGCAGGCGCGGGGTGATCAGATCTCCGTGACCAAGGGCTTGAATGCGGGCGAAGTGGTGGTCACGTCAGGCCAGCTGAAACTCAACAACGGCTCGCCTGTCATTATCAACAACGAAGTCCAGCCGTCGAACGATCCCAATGCGAACCCGGCGAACCCCAACTGAGGTGTGGCGATGAATATCACCGATATCTTCATCAAGCGCCCCGTTCTCGCCCTCGTGGTCAGCGCGTTGATTATCGTGATCGGCTACCAGTCGTTCCGTTCGCTCACCGTGCGCCAGTATCCGCAGACCCAGAACGCTGTCGTTACGGTGACGACCACCTATCCCGGCGCGGCGCCCGACGTCATTGCCGGCTTCATCACGACGCCGCTCGAAAACGCTATCGCGCAGGCCAACGGCATCGATTATATGACCTCGACGAGCACCAGCGGCACGTCGACCATCACCGTCAACCTGCGGCTCAACTACAGCGCCGATGCGGCGATGACCGAAATCAACGCCAAGGTATCTTCCGTTCTCAATCAACTGCCCACGGGGACGCAGCAGCCGATCATGACGGTTTCCATCGGCCAGTCGATCGACGCCATGTATATCGGCTTCCGAAGCGACGTTCTGGCCAGCAACCAGATCACCGACTATCTGACGCGCGTCGTCCAGCCCAAATTGCAGGCGGTCAACGGCGTTCAGACGGCCGAGATCCTCGGCGCGCGAACCTTTGCCTTGAGAGCCTGGCTGCAGCCGGACAAGCTTGCCGCCTATGGCCTGTCGGCCGGCGATGTCTGGACCGCGCTCAGCGCCAACAATTATATCTCCGGCATCGGCACCACGCGCGGCCAGATGACGCAGACAGTGCTGACGGCTAGGACCGACCTGCATTCGACGGATGAATTCAAGGAAATGGTGGTCAAGCAGATCGGCAGCACGATCGTGCGGCTGAAGGATGTCGCGACCGTTGCCCTCGGATCTCAAAATCCCGACGTCCAGATCGGCTTCGATGGGCAGGACGGCGTGTTCATGGGCATCCAGATCGCCCCGACCGCCAACCTGCTCGACGTGATCGCCGGCGTGCGTGCGGTGTTTCCGGGTATTGAGCAGCAATTGCCGCAGGGGCTCGAAGGCTACATCGTCTATGATTCCAGCACCTTCGTCACGACCTCCATCGATGAGGTCGTAAAGAGCCTGGTCGAGGCTCTCGTGATCGTCATTTTCGTGGTCTTCGCCTTCCTCGGCTCACCTCGATCGGTCGCCATTCCCGTCGTCGCCATTCCCCTGTCGCTGGTCGGCACGTTCGCGATGATGTTGATCTTCGGCTTCTCGATCAATCTTCTGACGCTGCTCGCCCTGGTTCTGGCGATCGGCCTCGTCGTCGATGATGCCATCATCGTGGTGGAGAACGTCAATCGTCACATAGAAGAGGGATCGACACCCATGAGGGCGGCGCTGGATGCGGCGCACGAACTCGTCGGGCCGATCCTGGCCATGACGGTAGTGCTGATCGCCGTCTACGTTCCGATCGGTTTTCAGGGCGGGCTCACGGGCGCACTGTTTACGGAATTCGCTTTCACCCTGGTCGGCGCCGTGACCGTGTCCATGATCATTGCGCTCACGCTGACGCCAATGATGTGCTCGCGCATCCTCAAGCCGCACCTGACCGATCGCAGCGGCTGGGAAGAGCGTATTTCCGACTTCATCGACCGCCGCTTTTCGGAAATCCATCGACCCTATGTGCGCATGCTGCATGGCAGCTTGAACACGGTACCGGTGACATTGTTGTTCGCCGCCATCGTTCTGGGCAGCATCTATTTCCTCTATTCCAGTGCCAAGAACGAACTGGCCCCTAACGAGGATCAGGGCTTCCTCGGCGCGCAGGTAACCAACGCTCCCAACGCGACGCTTCAACAGAAATTGCTCAATTCCGACCAGGTCACCAAGATCTTCAAGAGCTTCCCGGAGACCGACAAGACCCTGCAGGTCGAGGCGCCAGGTACTTCATTCGAGGGTATGGTGCTGAAGCCCTGGGACCAGCGCACGAGAACGGCGGATCAGCTGCAGCCGCTGGTACAGGGCGACATGGCAAAAATTGCCGGCGGCCAGGCGGTGGTCTTCCAGATACCGCCGCTGCCTGGCGCCAGTGGCTTGCCCGTGCAATTCGCCATCGGTAGCACCAGCGGTTTCGAACAGCTCAACGAGGTCTCCACCGCCTTCCTGCAGGAAGCGCAGAAATCCGGCGAGTTCATCTTCCTGACGAAGGATCTCTACGTCGATAATCCGCAATATTCGATCCAGATCGACCGCAGCAAGGCCTCGGCCCTCGGCCTGTCTATGAACAATGTCGGCTCGGCGCTCGCCTCCATGCTGGGCGGCGGCTATGTCAATTATTTCAGTATCGACAACCGTTCCTATCAGGTCATTCCGCAGGTGGAGCAGCGGTCACGCCAGACCATCGATCAGATCATGAACTATCCGATCGCAAATGTGAACGGCAACAAGATCCCGCTTTCGGCGATTGCGACCGCGAAACTTCAGGCCACACCGCGCTCGGTCGCGCACTTTCAGCAATTGAACTCGGCCACGATCTCCGGCGTGCCGGCGCCCGGTGTTGCCGTCGGCGATGCGCTCAATACGCTGAAGTCGATTGCGGCGCGGACATTGCCGCAAGGCTACTCGGTCGACTACGGCGGACAGTCGCGCCAATATGTGCAGGAATCGAGCGGCATGGCGACGACGTTCGCGCTCGCCCTGATCATCGTGTTCCTGGCGCTTTCGGCGCAGTTCAACAGCTTCCGAGACCCGTTCATCATCCTCGTGTCCGTGCCGATGTCGATCGCAGGCGCACTCGCCTTCATCAGCCTCGGCATCGGCGGCGCCTCGATGAACATCTATACGCAGGTCGGTTTGGTGACGCTGATGGGGCTGATCAGTAAGCACGGCATTCTGATCGTCGAGGTGGCAAACACGTTGCAGGTCGAAGGAAAGACCAAGCGCGAAGCCATCGAAGGCGCTTGCGCCATCCGCCTGCGGCCGATCCTGATGACGACAGGCGCCATGGTTCTCGGTGTCGCGCCGCTGATCCTGGCGACCGGAGCAGGCGCTGTCGCCCGCTTCAACATGGGCCTTGTGATTGCCGCCGGTCTTGCCATCGGAACGCTGTTCACGCTCTTCGTCGTGCCTGCGGTCTATATGCTGCTCGCGGCTGACCATCACAAGAAGGCTGCGCCCGAGGCAGAGCCGGCGCCTGCACATTGAGCGTGCCGGCCGCCGAGGCAGCCGTTGCGATGATCCGGCCATCCCGCCTGGTCGAGCGGCTCCAGTTGGCAAAGGTTTCGAGCTTAGAGCATTTCCGCTTTTCTTCGAATCGCGAAAACGCTCTATCTCCTTGTTTTTACGCAGTTCCGGACCCGAAAATCGCTTCGCACTTTTGCTGGAACTGCTCTAGGCCTACGACAAATCGGTCGCGGCATAGATTGTCGCCAAAGTGATATTGATTCCCGTTAGGGAACCGTCACGGCTAAGGAGGAAAGGCGCTGCATCGTGCAGACCGGCCCTCTTCAGGCCGGAGGCACACTCTTTACGCCGGGATTGCCATATCGAGTTCCGCCTGGCGTCCGAGGCGGGTCATCCATTCGACAAAGTCGGGCCGTCCCTTGATCTGCCGGCCATAGTGGCGGGCAAGTGCCGCCTTCAAGTCGCCGTTCCTGCCGAGTTGTTGGTCGGCAAAGCCAATCATTTGAGAGTTCGGCCAGGCCTGCGGGCGGATGGCAATCAGGCGAGCAAAGAGGCCCTCTCCCGATTCTTCGGGGTTTGATTGCGCCATCAATGAGAGCATGGCCGCAGTCGAGCGCGATACGCCCATGTGGCAATGCACCAGCAGATGGCTTGGCGCCTCAGCGTCTTGCCGAGCCTGAAACTCGGAGCCGAATTTCAAGATCGCTTCGACATGTTCCGGCTGCGGCATCACGCGCCCCGGCGCCGTCGCGATGATGTCGTGAAAACGCAACGTCGTACGATGGTGTTCGGCATAGGAGTGGAAGACATCGAGCTCGGGATATTCCGGATCGAGCAGGGAAAGCACGTGGGTGACGTTTCGCACGCGCTGATCGGGCAGCTCCTCAATGCCGCAAACCGTGAGTTCCGGAGAAAGAAGCACGCTCATTGTCATATCCCTCAAATCAGCTGGCGATTCCGCCGCACTCGATACGATAAGTGTCATCGCTCTGAAGTGAAAGAGTTTTTACTCCTTGCCAGCCACGCCCTGAGCTCGGGGGGTTCCATTCCGACAATCTGCTTCTCGGGAACAAAACGCCTGCAAGTGCGGTTCACTCGCACCGGACGGCACGATGATGCGCTGTGCCGGTTTCTGCTGGGAGGCAGTCATGAGCGACTATCAGATGGATGACAAAAGTGAGGTCGTTGAGCCGTCAAAGCCGAGAATTTTTGAAATCCTGGGACCGGGCCTGGTCACCGGCGCCTCGGACGACGATCCGAGCGGGATCGCGACCTATTCGCAGGCCGGAGCGCAATTCGGATATATCGCCAGTTGGACCCTGCTCCTGACCTATCCGCTCATGGCTGCCGTGCAGATGATCAGCGCGCGCATCGGCCGGACCACGGGACGAGGTTTGGCGGGCAGCATGGCGAAGTGTTATCCCAGATGGGTGGGGATAAGCATCACTTTTCCGCTCCTGATCGCCAATGTCATCAATCTCGGCGCCGATCTCGGTGCGATGGGAGATGCCGCACATTTGCTACTGAGCGGCAATTCGCTGATTTATGTCGCTGCCTTCGGCATCATTTGCATCCTTCTGCAGGTGCTTCTCAAATACAAGCGTTACGTTGCAGTTCTGAAATGGCTGAGCCTGGCGCTTTTATCCTACATCGCGACCCTGTTTGTGGTGCATATCGATTGGTCGGCCCTCACCCGCGGACTGCTGCTGCCGACCTTCAAGACCGATCCGAACTACTGGTCCATGATCGTCGCAATTTTCGGAACGACGATCAGCCCCTATCTGTTTTTCTGGCAGGCGTCCCAGGAGGCCGAAGATCTGAAGGAGAAGCCGCGGCAGGAACCGCTTGTGAAACACCCTCAGGAAGCGAAAAGGGCGGACACTCGCATCACGTTGGACACCCTCATCGGCATGGCGGCATCCAACATCGTCGCGCTCGCGATCATCACGACCACAGCAGCTACGCTTAACAAGGCCGGTGCGACAAGCATCGAGAGTTCCGTCGATGCAGCGAAGGCGATTGAGCCGCTGGCCGGACAATTTGCCAAGATCATTTTTGCCACAGGGATTATCGGAACAGGCCTTCTGGCTGTTCCAGTTCTCGCAGGGTCGGCTGCATATGCTGTCGGGGAGGCGGCGCGGTGGAAGGTCGGGCTGTCGCGCGAGCCGAGCGAGGCGAAGGCTTTCTATACGACGGTGGGCTTGGCGACGGTGGTGGGCATGCTGTTGAACTTTACGCCCATCCCGCCGATGAAGGCCCTGTTCTGGAGTGCCGTCATCAACGGTGTCGTCGCGATTCCAGTTATGGTGATTCTGATGCTGATCGCCACCAATCGCGACGTCATGAAACAGTTCGTCATCCGGGGTGGGTTGAAAGCGCTTGGCTGGATCGCCTGCGCTATCATGTTCGTCGCCGTGATTGGCATGGCCGTGACCGCATTTATGTAGGAACGATCGGACGACACAAATGGCCGTTTCGGCTGACGATGGTTCAGGCGAAACGTCGGCAGGCGCCCCATAGTGGCCGAGTGCACTACCCGAAATGTCGGGTAGTGACATATTTATAATCGTCAGAGCGGTCTGACGTTTTCCGCCTTTGTCTTGCCTGTCTTCCGGTCCTGACCGAGATCGTAGGAAACGGACTGTCCCTCCCGAAGCACGTTGCCGTATTGCAGGGCGGAGACATGAACGAAAACGTCAGGTCCTCCACTTTCCGGCGTAATGAAGCCGAAGCCCTTGTCTGTATTGAAAAACTTAACCGTGCCAGTTGGCATGATATCCCCATATCTTTGCGTTTGATTGCGGCGGCAACCTAGCGGGCAACCGCTGTCAGATCAAGCATATCTGCTGCAGCTACCTAAAAATGCCTATGATCAGACCACTGAACGCGCCTCACGCTGAATTGCGCTGACGATTTCTTTGCGCCCAATTGCCCGCTTGGCCGCCTCGGCCCGCGCAGCTTATGCCCATGGGAACCAAAGCGGAGGAGGACAGTTTGGATTGTCACCGATCGGCCGGACGCCTGCCGGACAAAATGCATGGTTCTCTCGTAACGGTAAGGCGTGCCCCGCCTGAGAGACCCCGAGGTCAGGAGGTGTAAGATGGAAATCTATCATCGATATCGCGAGAACGCGGTGGCGCCGGGTTCTATTGTCGTCAGGTTCTACCATTCTGGCGATCAGATCCGGGGATTCCTGCGCAAGGTCACGCCGCCCGGAGAGGATGACATCATCTTTCCGGGCGAGGAGATGGAGCCCGATGACGCTTTTCGGGCAGCCCGCAACAAAATGTCCGGCGAAATCATGCGGCCGATTTACGTCGAATTGTCGGAAGGCGTGAATTGGAACCCGGCATGGGGTCAGCTCGAATGAGCTGAGTTGATTACGCTGGCCGATGTTGCGGTCGGGACTTTGGGATTTCCCGCCGATGCCGTCGCATGTGCTTCGTAGGGGCTACACTCTCCTTCTGCGGGGTTAGTCCAAGGCACTCGTTCAGTCGCTGTGCGTCGGCCGGCGCACGTACCTTCACATCATTGTCGAAATAGACATAGACGTCGCGGCCACGCTGTGGTTGTTTCAGCGGCTCCAGGACGCGGTTGGCCTTGGTCGGCTCGCGCCCGTGCGCCCAATCGTCGATCCGTACTGCCCAGACCTTCAGAGCCTCGTCGTCATATCCGCTGACATATAGCTCCTCCGAGCCATGCAGGCGGCAATAGACGAAGTCTGCGGTGACATCCATGAGCAAAGGCCATTCGACGGTATCTGCGCAGACGAGCCCGATCTTATGCTTCCGTAAGAGTTCGATAAAGTCTGGGTTCACGAAGCTCTCGTTGCGGATTTCGAAGGCATGGCGGAGCGGTCTTTTTTCTTCCGTCCGCAACCAATCGCGGCCGTTCACCCGCTCGTCGTGCCGCTTGGCCAGATGAGCAGCTTCATCGGTATCTTTCGGCAGCATCTCTATAAAAGAGGAAAATAAGACCGGATCGAAGCGCAGTCGCGGAGGAAATTGCCAGAGGATCGGGCCGAGTTTTTTTCCCAGGCGCAGCACGCCGGACGCCATGAAGTTGGCAAGCGGCGCCTCGACATCCCGGAGCCTGCGCAGATGGGTTATGTAGCGGGATCCCTTGACTGCGAAGACGAAATCATCCGGTGTCGCGTCCCGCCACCTGGCAAAAGTCTCGGGAGTTTGAAGGCCATAGAAAGTGCCATTGATTTCGATGGATGGAAATTGCGAGGACGCGTAGGTGAGCTCCCCTTTTTGCCGCACGTTCGTCGGATAGAAAACGCCGCGCCAGGGAGCGTAAGTCCAACCTGAAATACCGATACGGATGGTTCCAGTTCTTTTCATGTTATCTATTGCGCTTGCATCGGATTGCGTTCATGCGGGACGTTGCCGATGTCCAACGTCCTGTCGTCTCAAGTGACGTTGATGGAAGGCAGGAATGACATGACTTCGCTTCGCCGCTTAGGCGGCAGACTCTCGATTTCCCTTTTCCAGAAGGCTTCCGCTTCGAGGGGATCGGCCTCCCAACTGTTGGTCGACAGGATGTTATCGTCCATCACCAGCAGCCTTTTGCCCCCAAGCCTTAAATATTCTTCGGCAAGCTCTTGAGCACTGTTCATCATGATTCTGCTCCTCGAATGATCCGCCTGGCGCCGGCAATCCACATTATGGATGCCGGCAACGAGGGGAGTTCGTAAAATTCAGATGGCATTGTCGCATCCATCAGCTGCTGTCACTGCGGGCAATTGCTGCGTGATGTGCTGTCGCTCGACTGGCCGCTGCTTCGGGTATCCGTACCTTGCGCAGTATTCTTGCCGGTCTTCATGGCATTGCAATCCTGTGATTGACCATTGGAATTTGGGGTGCCATTGGTTCCCGTCGTATTGTTGCCGGTACCTCCATTTCCGCTGGTGGCAGCTCCGTTCTGCGAGTTGGTGCCAGCGCCGTTACCGCTGCCTGAACTACCGGTGCCGGCTGCGCCGGAGCCTGATTGCTGCGCCATGACTGCCGTAGCCATGCCGATCGAAAGGGCACATACCGCAATCATTCTTGTCAACATTGGTATTTCCTCCTTTGGCTTTTCTGCCTTCAAACTCGGAAACCGCGCCGTTGTTTCCGGATTTTTGGATTTTTCGTCCGTTGGGAGTGGATCGGGTCTACCTGCTCGAATGTCGGGAACAAGCCGTTCGTATGAAAGTTGGGGTTCCTTTTTACCAGAGGCCCCCTCATGTCTTCCTTTAAAGATCGCCCTGTCATCAGCGACTTTCAGCAGCCCGGCGAGGCTCCAAGCGGTGATCCGCTTCTGGGCACGATCGATAGCGAGCTTGCCGACAAGGGCTTCCTCGTCGCCAGCACGGACGAGCTCGTCACCTGGGCTCGCCCGCGGATCTCTGATGTGGATGACATTCGGGCTTGCCTGCTGCGCCATCGAGATGATGCAGATGTCGATGCCGCGCTATGATGTCGAACGCATCGGTGCGGCACCGAGAGGCAGCCCGAGGCAATCGGATCATTCCGATCGATATCTATGTGCCCGGGTGTCCACCCACTGCGGAAGCGCTGCTCTACGGCGTTCTGCTTCTTCAGCGCAAGATTCGGCGCAACGGGACGATCGAGCGATAGCCGGAATAGAGCGATTTCGCCTCCTTCCTGTAGTCCTGATTCGATAGACTGCAATTATTTGGTTTCTCTTGGAACAAGCTCCGGATGCAACCGTTCCCTTGAAAGATGCCAGGAGCATCCCGAGTAGGAAACGCTCCGAAGCATCCTGATATGCATCACCGCGCATAGCGAGCAGCAAATCTGCACAACTCATCAGGTCGTTTTGTTCTAACGACTCCTGAGTGTGCTGACGCGCGTCGCGCCTCGGCAGCAGCCGAGTCCCGGCATTGCGATCCAATGCCGCCGGATACCGCTATGCGCTGCTTCCCAGGGAGAAGGCTTGTGAGCGATATGTACCGAACGGCCGGTCTGCAAGATGAAATCGTTGAGCTTATTCCGGCTCTTCGCGCCTTTGCGCGTAGCTTTCACAGAAATGCCAACGACGCCGATGATCTGGTCCAGGAAACCTTGACGAAAGCGCTGGCCAATCTCGACCAATTCGATCGCGGCACCAGGCTGAAATCCTGGCTGTTCACGATCATGCGCAATACTTTCTGCACCAAATTCCGTATCAACAGGCGCGAAGCGCCCGGCGCCGACAAATGCGTTTCCGGTGAGGGAGTGGCGCAGCCATCACAGGAATGGACCGTTCGCGCGAAAGAGCTCGAGGAGGCATGTAATCTGTTGCCGGAGCATTATCGCTCAGTGCTTCAATACGTTGTCATCGAAGGGCGGTCCTACGATGCTGCCGCGGAAAGATTCGGTTGTGCGATCGGCACGGTGAAAAGCCGGATCAACCGTGCCCGCCAGCAATTGGCGGCGCGCCTCGGCGAAGAGGCTCATTGACGACCTTATTATCCCCCAATCTTGCCCCAGCACGGAGGTTCCGGACCCGATGCGGAGACCTCTGCAGGGCCGCTCTATATCGGAGGATTTGAGGAACAAATGCCAATATCCAGTGTTCGATCCAACGGGAGGCGGACATCCAGAAGAAGAGGCAGGAGATGGGAGGATGGGATGTACGATGTCATTGACGTGGAATTCTCAACGCTTTGGACCAAGCCAGTCCGTCTTGCAGCCAGTGGTCGAGACGATCAGATGATCCGGGGGCCTGAGGCATCAAGAGCTGCTTTCGTGACCGCCTGCCTCGATGCACGCCTGGTGTTGGAGCAGGTATAGCCATGAAAACCGGGAGCGACGATAAGAATTCCGAAGACGAGGCCTATGAGCTCGGCAGAAGGGCCTTTGCGAAAGGGGCGTGCAGCGACAACAATCCATTTCCACAAGGCGATCAACGGCGCGATGAATGGGCGCATGGCTTCACGGATGCGCAGAAGATTCGCAGTGATCAGCATAGGCCGGGCCACCCGCCAAACTGATTGCGCGTAATCGCCAGCGGCAAGGGAGATGCCTTAGCCTCCGCTTTCCCGTTCGTTGATCTCGATCTGGCCTTTCTCCGCCAGGATGGGCAGGGCGATATTGTGTTGTGCCTCGTCCATCTCCTGGACCGTGACCAGCGTTCCTCCCTGTTCCAGCGCCTCCGCATAGGCTATGCGCTGTTCTTCATGAAAGAAGATGCCCGTCAACGCGTCGAGAAAGCCCATATGATCGATTGGCGTTGTATCGGGCCGATTACCGGGCGTCATCGTGATCGCGTCTTTCGGAATGCCAGCATCTACCAGTTCCTGGGCCGCAGCTTCCGCATCATATTCATCAGCGAAGAATGCACTGAGTGCGAAGGGGCCTGGTTTGCTTTGACCGCTCATGAGGAATTCTCCTTTTGCATGTTCCTATCGACCTAACGAATGCCGGTTGCGTGGGTTCCCCGCAGCGGCAAGGTCGGAGCGATGGAACAAACAGAAGAGCGATTAGTTGATCGTTGGAGAATCTGGAACCATTGCGAGCCCCCCATGCTGGAGAGATTTGCTTCGGCCGGCGCAGGCCCTTCGTTAGCGTATGAACATGCAGACGCAGAGACACTCGACGAGCTGCGTGACGATGCGCAATCATGCCAACGCTGCGACCTCTATCGCAACGCCACTCATCTTGTATTCGGCGAAGGGCCTCGCACCGCTGAAATCGTCCTCGTCGGCGAGCAACCCGGCGACAAGGAGGATCAGGCTGCTCGGCCTTTCGTGGGGCCTGCGGGCCGGCTGTTGGATCAATGCCTTGATGAAGCAGGGGTGGATCGCGATCGTTGCTATGTCACCAACGCCGTCAAGCATTTCAAATATCAGATGCGCGGCAAGAAGCGTCTGCACGCTCGGCCGAATGCCGGAGAGATACAACGTTGCGCCTGGTGGTTAGGCGCGGAACTCGAGCTGCTCCAGCCAAAACTGGTCGTCGCCCTCGGCGCAACCGCCGTATCCTCCCTGCTGGGGACGAAGGTGAAGGTCATGCGTGATCGCGGACATATCCTACATTCGTCCGCAAAACTCGATGTTCTCGTGACCATCCATCCCTCGGCGCTGTTGCGGATCAGGGAGGCTGACGAGAGAGAAAGAAACCGGGCCGCCTTCATCCAGGATTTGAAAAAGGTCACGCGCTTTCTATAGGGCTGACCACCTCTTCATTGAACCGCCGAAGTCAGATTGAGCAGGACAAAAGCAAAGGTCATGTCATGGCTGACAATCAATCCACAACCATGGAAACCAGGTCCGACCGGCCGACACAGCAGGTTTCAGATGAAATCGAACGTCAGAAGGAGGCCCGGCAGGAAGCAAAGCGGCCTTCCTTCCTTCGCCGTCATCCCTTCTGGATCCTGTTCGCGGCCGTAGCTCTGGTGGTTCTCATTGCCGCCGGATGGTTCGCCTGGAAGGTGTATTTCTATCCCTACGAGACGACGGACGATGCCTTCGTCGGCGCTCGTAATTTCTCCGTTGCCGCCAAGGTCTCCGGCTACGTTTCCGACGTGCCGGTGACCGACAACCAGCATGTCAAGGCCGGCGATGTCATCCTGCGGATCGAGCCGCGGGATTACCAGATCGCGCTTGACCAGGCAAACGCGCAGATAGAGGCCGCCAAGGCTTCTGTCGAGAGCGCGAGTGCACAGATCGAGGCGGCTGCCGCCTCCGTCGATGTGGCAAAGGCGCAGCTGAATTCGGCCAACGCGGCTCTGCAATATGCGCAGCAGGAGGCCAATCGCCAGCAGCAGCTGGTCAAATCCGGATCGGGCAGCGTGCAGGCGGTACAGCAGGCGGCGTCCACCTTGCAGCAGGATCAGGCAAGCCTTGCCCAGATGCAGGCAAACGTGACTTCCGCCTTGAAGAACAAGGCCGTGGCCGAGGCGCAGAAATCGAGCGCGCTGGCAAGCCTCAAGCAGGCGCAAGCGCAGGCCGAAGAAGCCCAGCAAAATCTCAGCTATACGACGATAACCGCTGCGCAGCCCGGCCGCGTCGTCCGTCTCACCGGCGCAAAGGGCCAGTTCATCGATGCCGGCCAGGCGATCGCGACCTTCGTCCCGGATGAAATCTGGATTACTGCGAATTTCAAGGAAACGCAGCTGACCGACATGCGTCCGGGTCAGCCGGTGGATGTGACGATCGACGCCTATCCGGATCATACGCTGCATGGCAAGGTGGCCTCCGTCCAGCCAGGCTCCGGCACAGCCTTTTCACTCCTGCCGGCGGAAAACGCGACCGGCAACTATGTGAAGGTCACGCAGCGCGTGCCGGTGAAGATCGTCGTTGACCAATGGCCCGCCGATCTCCCCATCGGCCCCGGCATGTCCGTCGTGCCGACGGTCACGGTCCGGCCGAGGAACTGAGATGAGCGGCGCAGCAACGGCAAATGGAGGCGCAGCCTCATCCGAGCGTGTCACGAACCCTTGGCTCATTGCCATCGTCGTGTCGCTCGCGACCTTCATGGAGGTGCTGGATACTACGATCGCCAACGTAGCGCTGCGCTACATTTCCGGCGGTCTTGCCGTCAGTTCCGATGAAGCCTCCTGGGTGGTGACGACGTATCTCGTCTCGAATGCCATCGTGCTCGTTGCCAGCAGCTACTTTGCGGAACGGTTCGGCCGACGGCGTTTTTATCTTCTGTGCCTCGCAACGTTCACCATCGCTTCCATCCTGTGCGGGTTGTCTTGGAACCTCGAGACGTTGCTGATCTTTCGGATGATCCAGGGCTTTGCCGGCGGCGGCATGGTGCCGACCTCGCAGGCGATCCTGGCGGATGCCTTCCCGCCGGCAAAGCGCGGGCAGGCTTTTGCGCTTTTCGGTGTCGCCGTGGTCGTCGCGCCGGTCATCGGCCCGACCCTGGGCGGCTATCTCTCGGATAATCTTTCCTGGCACTGGTGTTTTCTCATCAACGGTCCGGTCGGCGTCTTCGCCTTCATCCTCGTTTATGCCCTGCTCAATGAAACGCCGAAGACGAAGCAGATGCGTGAGGAGTTTCGGCGCAAGGGCGTGCGCTTCGACATTGTCGGTTTTCTGCTGGTTGCGACATTTCTCGGTTCGCTGGAGCTTACGCTCGATCGAGGGCAAACCGATGATTGGTTCGGTTCCAACTTCATCATCCTGACGGCGACGATCTGCCTGCTATCGTTTCTTCTTGCCATTCCATGGGTTCTGACGAAGGCCAATCCGATCATCGATGGCTGGCTGCTCGGCACACGGCAATTCGGCTCCTGCTTCATCGTCATGATGGCGGTCGGCGCGATCCTGATCGCAACGACACAGTTCATCCCTGAAGTCGTGCAGCAGAATTACGGATATACCGCAACATGGGCGGGGTTGGCCTTGTCGCCGGGCGGTCTTGTTACCATGGTCATGATGTTCGTTGCCGGACGCGTCAATTCCGTGATTCAACCGAAATATCTGATTGCCATCGGCGCGGCGATTATTGCGGTATCCATGTGGCAATTGACCAGGCTTTATCCGGGATTGAACTTCAGTTTCTTTGTCTGGTCGCGCCTCTATATAGGACTTGGCCTACCGCTGATCTTCATTCCGATCACCTCGGCTTCCTATTTCGGTCTGAGACCGGAGCAGACCAATCAGGCATCCGCCATGATCAATGCCGCCCGAAATATTGGCGGTTCGATCGGCGTCTGCATTGCGTCGAACGTGCTTGCTCATCGCGAGCAGTGGCACCAGAGCCGGCTCGTCGAGCACATCACGCCATCTTCACCCGCCTATCACGACGCGCTGCAAACCATGACACGCTATTTTGCCGAGAAGGGAGCGACCATGGCGGATGCGAAGGCGCAGGCGACCGCCTGGGTCGGCCAGCAGGTGCAGACCCAGGCGAGCTTCCTGGCCTATATCGATGTATTCCATGTGTTGATGCTGATCGTGCTCTGCGCCATTCCACTCGCCTTGATTCTCAGCAATGTCGATCTCAAGGAGGGCGGCGGTGGCATGCATTGAGTCTCGGCCGCAATAGCGTCATGCCAGGGAACCAGGAAATGCCGGAGATCGTTCCCTTCCTATTGGAGAGAAAACATGGCTCCGCGTTCTTTCTGGAAAGGCTATCTCAAACTGTCGCTGGTGACTTGCCCGGTCGCCATGGCGCCGGCGACAAGTGATAATGAAAAGGTGCGTTTTCACACGCTCAATAGAAAGACAGGCAATCGCATCGTCAGCCAATACGTCGATTCCGTCACGGGCAAGGCTGTGGATGAGGACGATGAAGTGAAAGGCTATGAGCGCGGGGAGAATGACTATGTCATGCTTGAGGATGAGGAACTCGATGCGGTCGGCCTTGAAAGCACCCGGACGATCGATATCGAGATGTTCGTACCGCGCGACAGCATCGAATGGATCTGGTTCGATACGCCGCATTACCTCACGCCCGACGATGCTGTTGGCGAAGAGGCCTACTGCGTGATCCGCGATGCGATGGCTGCAAGCCGAATGGTCGGCATATCCCGGCTCGTCATGTATCGCCGCGAACGTGCCGTCATGCTAGAGCCTAGAGACAAGGGGATCGTCCTTTGGACCCTGCGCTTCGGCGACGAGGTGCGCGATGAACGGAACTATTTTGGAAATACCGGATCAGAGCCGGTGGACGGCAAGCTGATGAAGCTGGTCGGCGAGCTGATAGATGAACGAACGAAACCATGGGACCCGGCGATGGTTTCGGACCCAGTTCAGGAAAAGCTGCTCGATATCATCGCCGCCAAGAAGAAAGGGCGCAAGCGGCCCGCCAAGGCAAAGGTGGAAGAAGCCGCAGCGCCCAGCAACGTCATCAGCATCATGGATGCCCTTCGCAAGAGCCTTTCGCAGGAAAAGGGCGCAAGGAAACGCTAGTCACCTGCGGGCTTTCGCTGTCAGGAAGAAATTTGTTCGTCAAGACTTACGCTTGGTCTTCGCGGACGCCTCGCGCACGGGTTCGGCGGCTTTCCGGAAGTCGGCCCAGGGATCCGAACGGAGCGCGGCAAGCCGCGTCGGCACATTGAGCACGGTGAAATAGTCCGGCCCTATTGCAGGGCTCAACTCCTCCCAGGATAAAGGCATCGAGACCGCGGCGCCCGGCCGTGCACGGGTGGAGTAAGGCGCGACGGCAGTCGAGCCGCGTTGATTTCTCAGATAATCGATCAGGATCTTGCCGCGGCGTTTCGACTTGGTGATGGTGGAAACATAGCGATCTGGGCTGTCGGCCGCCATGGCGTCTGCGATACCCTTGGTAAAGGCCTTGACAGCAGGCCAATCGGCCTTGGCGACCATCGGGCAGACGATGTGCAGCCCTTTTCCGCCCGAAGTCTTCACGAAAGGAACCAGTCCCGTCTGCCTCAGCCGTTCTGCCGTTTCTTCCGCGGCGGCGATGACCTTGCTCCAGGCGACGTCCGGACCTGGATCGAGGTCCATGATGATCATGTCAGGCTTTTCCCAATTGCCGATCATCGATCCCCAGGGATGGATTTCGAGGACTGCCGCCTGCACGAGGCCGATCAGGCCATTCAGGTCATCGATGCTGACATAGGGTTCTTCGTCCTGGGGATCTTTTGCCAATGCGATGTTCCTGTTCATGCCCTTCCAGGCATGCTTCTGGAAGAAATGCTGGCCGGCGACGCCGTTGGGACACCGTACGAGCGCGAGCGGCCGGCCGACGACGAAAGGCCCCATATAGCGCCAGACCTCGGTATAATAATCCGCAAGCCCCGCCTTCGTAACACCTTCGTCAGGCCAATAGAGGCGATCGCCGTGGGTCAAGGATACGTTGCTGCGCGCGGGCTTTTCAGTCGAAGACGTCCTCGTGGATTTCGGTGTTTCGCGAACGATCTCGAGCGGATTCTTGTCTTCTCGCAATCCGCGGAAGGAGGTGTGGCGCAAATGGCCATCTGCCGTCCAGGCGCGAAATTCGACTTCCGCAACCAGTTCAGGCCGCACGAAGCGGACACCGCGATGCTCTTCCGCGGTGAGCTTGGTTGCGAAAGAATTTTCCTTCACTTGCAGGTGGGTTAGCCTTTTGAAGAGCTGCTCGGCGACAGTGTGCGTGTAACCCGTACCGACGCGGCCGACATGTTCGAGCTTGCCATCTTCATAGACGCCGAGCACCAGCGAGCCGATCGCCTTTCGTGACGTTGTCGATGGGACCCAGCCGCCGATCACGAACTCCTGCCGGGAGGAACATTTTGATTTCACCCATGTCTTGCCGCGGCCGGGGCGATATGGATCATCGGCAATCTTCGATACGATCCCTTCCAGGCTCAATCTGCAGGCATGCGACAACAGCAGGTCGCCATTTTCATCAAAATGACTGCTGAAGCGAAGGATCCCGGTTTCGGAGGGAATGATCTTCCGCAGCAATTCCTTGCGGCCGATCAAGGGCGATGCCTTCAGGTCATAGCCGTCGAGATAGAGGAGATCGAAAGCATAGAAGACGAAACGGTCGCTGCGGCCCTCGCTGAGATCCGCTTGCAGGGCAGAGAAATCGGACGCGCCGGCCGCCGGCTCGACGACCAGCTCGCCGTCGATGATTGCGGTGCCGACGGGCAGATCCCGGAAGGCGCTGATAATCTCCTTGCCGAATTTCTGGCTCCAGTCGAGGCCGCTGCGCGTTAGCAGCTTGATGCGGCCTGCCTCGATGCGGACCTCGAGCCGATAGCCATCGAATTTGATTTCGTGAAGCCACCGGGAGCCTGAAGGTGGCTTGGATACCAATGTCGCCAAAGCGGGTTCGACGAAGGATGGCAGAGTAGCCTTGCGGGCACCCTTCAAAGACGAGGGATCAACGGGCGTTGCGTCCGTTTGCGTTGCGGTTTCGCCGGCTTCCTCCTTGGCGGCATCATGCTTCTTGCGGCTGGCCCTGCGACGGATCTTCCCGGTCTTCGAGGACCAGCCCGGCTCTTCGTTCTCGACTTCGTCTATGACACGCCCCGTTTTTGCAGATTCCGGTCGTTCCTCGAGAATATCGGCAGCGCCTTCCGGGCGGGCCGCCTCGTCTTCGCCTTTGATCAACAGCCAGTTTTCCCGCTTCTCACGTGGCTTCCCCGCCATGCGGATCAGATGCCACCGGCCGCCGAGTTTCTTTCCGTGGAGCTCGAATTCGAGATGTCCCTTCGCAAGGCCCTTATGGGGATCGCCAAGCGGCGTCCAAGAGCCCTTGTCCCAGACGATGACGGTCCCGCCGCCATATTCGCCCTTGGGGATCGTGCCTTCGAAATTACCATACTCCAGCGGGTGATCTTCGGTCTGCACCGCCAGCCGCTTTTCGCCGGCTATCAGGCTCGGCCCCTTAGTCACGGCCCAGCTCTTCAAAACCCCGTCCAATTCGAGGCGAAAATCATAGTGGAGCCGGCGCGCATCGTGTTTCTGAATGACGTAGCTGTTGCCGGATACCGCGATCTTTTTTCTGCCGGCTCGCCCTCTCGGCTCGGTGGTCTTGCTGAAATCGCGTTTGCGGTTGTAGGTCTCCAATGCCATCGTCAGCTCGCCTTGCGTTGCGGCCGCGAAGAAGACTTCGTTCGCGATTTGGCCGTCTTGCGGGAGGCCGCGCCCGATTTCCTAGCGGGTTCATTTGCGCTTGCCTTACCTTGGCCACTCATGCCGGCACTCTGGCGTAGAGCCTCCATGAGATCGGTCACCTTGGCGACCTTTGCCGGCTTGCGTTGCGGGATCTTCTTGCCCTCGATCTTGGCCTTTACGAGCTCCGCAAGCGCTGCTTCATAGCGGTCGTCGAATTCGCTCGGATCGAATTTGCCTTTCTTGGTGGTGATGATGTGCTTGGCGAGATCGAGCATTTCGCCTTTGATTTTCATATCGGGCACATCCTCGAAGGCTTCTTTTGCCGAGCGAACCTCGTAGTCGAAATTCAATACCGTCGCGATCAGCCCTTTGCCGTGGGCACGGATCATGACGGTTCGCAGGCGGCGAAACAGAACGGTTTGGGCAATGGCAGCGACCTGCTTCTTGCGCATTCCGTCGCGGATCAATGCGAATGCCTCTTCGCTCGCAGGAGTGGAAGGGGCGAGATAATATGGACGGTCGAAATAGACGTCATCAATGTCGTCGCATGCCATGAAGGCCTTTATCTGCAAGACCTTGTCGCTTTCCGGCACCGCCGCGGCGATTTCCTCAGGCTCAAGAACGATGTAATCATCCTTGTTGAGTTCGTAGCCTTTGACCTGATCCTCGCGCGACACCGGTTTCCCGCTCGCAGCATCTATGAATTCCCGTCGGACGCGATTGCCGGTTGCTCGGTTCAGCGTGTGAAAGGAAATCCGCTCGGAAGTGGAAACTGCCGTATAGAGCGCAACAGCGCAGCCGACCTCCCCGAACTTCAGATATCCTTTCCATTGCGCACGCGCACTCATCAGCGGACTCCATGTCGACGACAGGAAACAAACGGGACCTGGCGGTCATTGTTCCCTGTTGTCCTTGTTTTGTTGGGGAAGCCGACAGAAGCGCATGGCGATTTTGACCCGCTCTATATACGGTTCTTACCTATCGCCCAGGTCTGGGTGTGGCACCTCTATCGGCATCCCAACTCTTGCGAGACTGTCGAAGACCGTGGTTTCGCGGGCACATCGGCTTTTCATGGTGGCCTCCATCATTTATGACGGATTTATGACAACACACGTTCGGAGCGCCGAGAGTGAATTGGTTCCGTAAATTGATGCCCCGGGAAGATCGCTTTTTCGATCTGTTCGGCCGGCATTCCCGTACAATCGTCAGCGCCGCGGAAGCCCTGAACGAACTGCTGAGCGGCAAAGATACCGAGCAGCACTGCAAACGCATCGTCGAACTCGAGAACGAGGCCGATGACATCACGCGCAAAGTTTTGCTTGCGGTACGGCGCAGCTTCATCACGCCTTTTGACCGTGGCGATATCAAGGATCTCATCATGTCAATGGACGACGCGATCGACATGATGCACAAGACGGTCAAGACAATCCGCCTGTTCGAGCAGGATAGCTTCGATTCCGGCATGCAGGAAATGGGCGGCGCGATCGTTCAGGCGGCAAAACTGGTGGCTGATGCAATTCCTCTTCTCGATCGCATGAGCGCCAATTCCTCCCGCCTCAGCGCGCTCACCGAAGAAATTGTTGATGTCGAAGAGCGTTCTGATGAACTCCATGAGCAGGGCCTGAAGGATCTCTTTCGCCGCCATGGCGCAACGAACCCGATGGCCTATATCATTGGCAGCGAGATTTATGGCGAGCTGGAGAAGGTCGTCGACCGGTTCGAAGATGTCGCCAATGAAATCAGCGGCATTGTGATCGAGAACGTCTGATGGAGGCCACCCTCGCTTTTCCGCTGCTGGCGGGTCTCATCGCGGTGGCCTTGTTCTTCGACTTTTTGAACGGACTGCACGATGCCGCCAATTCTATTGCGACCATCGTCTCGACCAGGGTCCTGCGGCCGCAATATGCCGTGCTGTGGGCTGCATTCTTCAATTTTATCGCCTTCCTGTTCTTTGGGCTTCACGTTGCCGAAACCCTCGGCACCGGCATCATCGATCCCAATATCGTTACGCCGCAGGTCATCTTCGCTGCCCTGATGGGGGCGATCGTCTGGAACATCGTGACCTGGGTATTCGGCATTCCATCAAGTTCATCACATGCACTGGTCGGTGGCCTCGTCGGCGCCGGCCTGGCTAAAATCGGCATGGGCGCCATTGTTTGGTCGGGCTTGCTGAAGACGGCCGGCGCCATCGTCATGTCTCCCTTATTGGGCTTCGTTCTCGCGCTTTTCCTCGTGCTGTGCGTGACTTGGATATTCATTCGCCAGACGCCCTTCGCCGTCGATAGCACCTTCCGTGTGCTGCAATTTGTCTCCGCCTCCCTCTATTCCCTTGGTCATGGCGGAAACGACGCTCAGAAGACGATGGGGATCATCGCCGTTCTGCTCTATTCGCAGGGGCATACCGGAGCGGAGTTCCATGTCCCCCTCTGGGTCGTATTGTCCTGTCAGTCCGCGATGGCGCTCGGGACGCTGTTTGGCGGCTGGCGGATCGTGCATACGATGGGTTCGAAGATCACGAGGCTCAATCCAATGCAGGGTTTCTGTGCCGAGACGGGCGGTGCTTTGACATTGTTTGCCGCGACATGGCTCGGCATCCCGGTCTCGACGACCCATACGATCACGGGCGCTATCATCGGTGTCGGCGCTGCCCGGCGCGTCTCCGCAGTTCGCTGGGGATTGGCGGGCAATATTGTCATCGCATGGGTAATAACCCTTCCGGCTGCGGCTGCTATCTCTGCACTCACCTATTGGATGACGAATTGGGTCGGATAGAACTGTGCCTTCAGGATTGAAGACATCTTAAGCACGAATATTCTATAAATTTAGTAGAAAAAGAACGACCTGTCTTTCTGAGGCCGGAGGGTCACGCTAGCATTCTGTCCAAATCCGATGAAGGAAACCATAGGACATCGATATGCCGACCGAATTCATCAGCGTCACTTTTCCGAATGCCTCGACCGAGCTCAATCCTCTGGAAAACCCCGCGCTCGACCCGCAATTCCTAGAGCGCTATGCCCGTTCGCTCGATGATTATGGCTTCAACTATACCCTTATTCCCTACGACAGCGCCTCCTTCGATCCCTTTACCATCGGCGCAACGGTTGCGGCGCACACGAAGAATATCAAGATCATCATCGCCCTTCGTCCGAACACGATCTATCCCACCGTCGCGGCAAAATCGCTCGCCACGCTCGATCAGCTGAGCGGCGGGCGTGTGGTGGTTCACTTCATCGCAGGCGGAAGCGATGAGGAGCAGGCCAAGGAAGGTGATTTCCTTGACAAGCGCCAGCGCTACGAACGGCAGGAGGAGTATATCCGCATTCTGCGACGCGTCTGGCAGTCGAGTGAAGCCTTTGACTTCGATGGCCGCTACTATCAATTCAAGCAGTTCCACAGCCGCGTGCGTCCAGTAAACGGCACCATCCCGGTGTCGGTTGGCGGGTCGTCGGACGATGCCTATCGCATCGGCGGCGCGCTTGCCGATATCTTCGGCCTATGGGGTGAGCCGCTGGCCGAAACCAAGCAGCAAATCGACCGGATCTATGCTGAAGCGGCCCGCGCCGGGCGCAAGGATCGCCCGCGGATCTGGGTGACGTTCCGTCCGATCGTTGCGGAGACCGACGAGCTTGCCTGGGCCAAGGCGCATCACACCCTCGACCTTTTGAAGGAAAATCGCGCAAGGGGCCTTGGCAAAGTGCCGCCATCAGCGCCTTCTCCGCAGAATATCGGCTCGCAGCGCCTGCTTGAGATCGCCTCGCGCGGTGATGTCCATGATCGGGCTCTCTGGTATCCGACGGTGACGGCGACGAATGCGCGCGGCGCCTCCACCGCCCTGGTCGGCTCACCAAGAACGATTGCGGACTCCATTCTCGATTATGTCGATCTCGGCGCGGATCTGATTTCGATCCGAGGCTATGACAACCTGAACGATGCCATCGACTATGGCCGCTATATTCTGCCGCTCGTCAGGGCGGATCTGGCGGCAAGAGAGGCGCCGCAGCAAGCCGTCGCCTGATCCCACATTGTCACGCACCGACAAACAGAATTGGCGAACGCCATTTGGGTTGTGTTCGCAAAGACAGGCCATCGCGCGGCAAACGCCGCGCATGGTGCTCCTGACTGCTTCAAAGAGGCTGATGTAAAGTGTCCTTTAACACCATCGATCTGACGGATGTGACCCGCGAGCTTGCCGCCGCAGCTGCGGCGGCAGATGAGTCCGGCGCCTTCCCCTGGGCCGGCATCGAGGCCGTTCATGCGGCTGGCCTACTCGAAAGCACGGTGGCGACGCGGTTCGGTGGAAAAGGTGCTGGTATTGCCGATGTCGGGCGTATTCTGGCAGCGCTTGGTCGCGGCGATCCTTCGGTCGCCCTGATCAGCGCTATGACCATATTCACCCATCTCGGACAGGCAGCGGGCAACAAATGGCCGGAGCCGCTTTATCGACGTTTGCTCGACGACGCGCGCGATCGGCCGATCCTGCTGAACGCGGCCCGCGTCGAGCCCGAGCTTGGTTCTCCCGCCCGAGGCGGCCTTCCCGACACATTGGCGCGCCGCACCGTCAGTGGATGGGTGATCACAGGGCGCAAGCGTTTCGTGACGGGTGCGCTTGGCCTGACCCACTTCCTCGTCTGGGCACGCACCGATGAGACACCGCAGCGCGTCGGCACTTTCGTCGTTCCGTCGACCCTTCGCGGCATCAAGGTGATCGAGAACTGGAAGAGCCTGGGAATGCGGGCCAGCGGCTCGCACGACGTCGAATTCAAGGATGTCGAGGTGCCGATTGAGGATGTCCTCGATCTTGTCGACGTTTCCGTCGGCACACAGGACAATCGTGCCCATGCCGCCGCTAACGTCGCGCTTACCGCCATATACCTCGGAGCTGCAGAAGCTGCCCAGGAGGCTTTCATCCGTTTCGGTCATGAACGCATCCCCGCCAATCTCGGCGTTCCGATCGCAAAAACGGAAAGGTTCATTTCCGCAGCCGGTGAAATCGACTTGCTCGTGGGCGGCGCGAGACAGATCCTGTTCAACGCGCTCGACCATTCGCTGGGTGAACCTGAAGCGCTCATCAGAGCGCGCCTTCTTGCGGCCCGCAACATACGCGACGCAGTTCAGCTTGCCGTTCGCACGCTCGGCAATCCCGGTCTCAATGGCGATCTCGGGATCGAGCGGCATTTCCGCGACATCCAATCGGTTCTCGTCCACGCGCCTCAGGAAGACACGTCTGTTTCCATTCTAGGGCGCTCGGCCTGTGACAGATGGAGCCGAAAGGCAGAGGAATCGCCTCATCTTTTCGCGGTTGAAAAGGCGTCAGCTGTCTCCCCCAGTTCCCGGCAGACAGAAGACGCGCGGGAGCTCCTGAATGCAGTTTCCGGGCGGCGAGCATGACACGTTACATCATCATCGGAGCAGGCGCCGTCGGTGCGAGCCTTGCCGCGCAGTTTGAGCTTTCGGGGATAGACTACGCCCTTGTCGGACGCGGCGCCCAGATCAGGCATATCGTCGATCATGGCCTCGTCTACCAGCGGCCCGCCGGCACCCGGCAAATCCGGCTGAAAGCCTTCGACGCGACTGAACCGCCATCATTGAGGCAGGGAGACATCCTCCTGCTGACGGTGAAATCGCAGGATGCCGCCGAAGCTCTTGCCTTTTGGGCCTGGCGGCCCGTCGAGCATACCGAGGGACTGACCGCCTCCGCCCTGCCGATCGTCACGTTTCAGAATGGCCTGGCGACGGAAGCGGCGGCTCTTAGGCTATTTCCGAATGTCTACGGCGCCAGCATCCTGACGCCCGCCCGCTTTACGGAAGTCGGTCAAGTCGTGGTCGGGGGCGATCCGCAAGTGGCGATCGTGACTATCGGTCGCTATCCGCAAGGCTCGGACGAGACCGCGGCCAAGATCGTCGCGGATCTTAGCCGGTCGGATTACATTGCCGAGGCAACAAGCGATATCAAGCGATGGAAAGCGGCGAAGCTTCTTCACAACGTGCGCAATGTGTTGGAGCTTTTCGACGGCGCGGACAACGAAAGAGCAACATTCAGCGCGGCCCTTGTCGAGGAGTCCGAAACCGTTCTCAAGGCCGCGGGCTATCGATTTGCATCTCCCTCGGAACGTAAGGTCAGCATAGCGCACTGGAAGATCGCCGAGAATGCCGGTATTCGTCCCGGTCAGCAATCGACGTGGCAAAGTTTCACGCGCGGCGCTTCGAGCGAAGTCGACTATCTGAACGGAGAAATCGTGCTTCTCGGGCGTCTACATGGGATAGTGACGCCCTATAATCGTGCCGCCCAGGAAATTGCCGGATCGGCGGCGCAACAGGGTGGCTTCACGGCGCTCCTTCCTTTCGCTAGTCTGCGCGAGCTTGCCGAGAACTACCTGTCTTTCTCCACTCCCACCCATTCGAGGCCGAAGGCGCACCTGGCGGGCTAGTTCCGAGTTAGTGCGGTGAAGGCATCCGGACCGACGCAATGAAAATTTCAGATCATATCCTAACCACCGCCGGCACCCTTTTTTATAGGGAGGGTATTCGCGCCGTCGGCATCGATCGCATCATCGATGAAGCCGATGTTGCAAAAGCCACGCTCTACCGGCACTTTCCATCCAAGGATCATCTTGTCGCGGCCTACCTGACCGAGCGTCACGAACGCGTCCTTCTCCAGTTGAGAGAGGTCATATCCACCGCAACCCTGCAGCCGCGTGACCAGATTGCCATGACTTTCGAGCGCCTGTTCGAAAAGGCCGACAGTCCGGAGTTTCGCGGCTGCGCTTTCGCGTTGGCGGTTGCCGAGCACGGCGATTCCGAGCGGGTCGTCACTATCGCCCGCGAGCATAAGAATGCGGTGCGCGAGATCTTCCGTTCCGTCATGTCGGCGGCAAGGTGTCCGACCGAGCAGGCGGCTGCGCATCTGTCTCTGCTTTACGAAGGCGCTTTGGCTACGGTCGCTGTCGGCCGCGACCCCCGGTCTGTTCTGATCGCGCGTGATTGCGCGCTGTCCGTTTTCGATATGGCGACCATAGCATCCGGCGTCGCGTGTGACGCGTAAAGGTCGCTCTAGCAATTTAGATCTGTTTCACATTTGATCCCGTCGGGAGGAAAACTTTATGACCAAAACCATCGACTACTTCTTCGGCATCGGATCGCCATGGGCTTATATAGGCTTTGACGCGTTTATCGAACTCGCGGCGCGATCGGGCGCGGAGATCCGCCCTTATCTCATTCCGCTGATCGTCGAAAATGGCGCGATCTACTCGCGTGATCGCCCCGACGCGCGGCGGGCCTACTGGATGAAGGATCTTCGGCGATGGGCCGCTCTTCGCGGCAAGCCGCTCGACTTTACCAACCGGTCGGCGCTGTCCGATCCGACGCCCGCGGGTTTTCTTGTCTTGGCGGCCCAGCTCGATGGGCAGGATTGGACTGCTCTCGCCCGCGCGCTGCAACACGCTTTCTGGGGCACCGCGGCGGATATCGGCAATGCCGATGTGCGAAAGGCGATTGCCGAGGCTGCAGGTTTTGACGGCGCTGCGCTCGAGGCGCGCGCGGCTCGTCCCGATATTGCCGAACTCTGGAGCAGCAATCGCGATGTTGCCAAGGAGGCGGGCGTCTTCGGCCTTCCAACCTTCCGATACGAAGGCGAGCTCTATTGGGGACAGGACAGCCTCCCCTTCCTGGAGCGTCATCTCAGTGGTGAAAAGCTGGTGGCGTGACACAGGGCTGAAAAATAGCGACTTGCTATGGAAGCCGCGCTAGGCAAGAGCTGCCATCGTCCGGCCCGGATGGCTTGGGCGAGGGCAGACGTATGCAATGACATCTTATTATGGTGATCGGCGCAGATACGGGGTCTGCATGACTGGACTGTCTCATGCTGCTCGCGAGCCGGCGACGGTGCCGCTCCCACTATAGCCCTAAAATACCAGCGGCTTGAAGCAAGTGTGGCAAAGTCGATACACTCCTCGCGGGTGGAGCAAAAAAGCCGTAGCTTCCTAAAAATATTCCATAGTTTTCTAAAATACGGCCATCGAGAATGGAGGCATGCTCACGATGGTAACCATTCGGTGCGCTATGGACACTCAATTCTCAGACCTTGAAATATTGGCTCCGAAAATCGAGATGGTCCGGACTGCCTCGCGGCGGCAATTTGCCAGCCATCTGACCGTTGTGGAACCTGGAATTTACTTGCCTGCCGCATCCTGGGGAGATGAAGCTCCCTTTCGATCTCACACATGTTGAATGGAAAAAGTGCTGTCCGAATTGACGGTTTAGTTTGTTCGGTTTCCAGAAGCGAAACCCGGTCGAACGGGATCAGATCTGATAGGAATTGCATGAGATGATCGATGTCGCTGCCGGCGTGAATGTGCCGGAAGCCTCGATTTATACGACCTGCACATGATGCGGTGCAGCTAGCCCTTACGAATTCGTCAATGCCGATGTTTCAATCGATTGGGGAGAGTCGCGTGAGTGCCGAAAAAATCACTATCTTTGACACCACATTGCGGGACGGCGAGCAAAGCCCCGGTATCAACCTCGACACCGGTGAAAAGGTGGAGATCGCGCTTATGCTCGAAGGGCTGAAGGTCGATGTGATCGAGGCTGGCTTTGCCGTCTCCAGTCCCGGAGAATTCGAAGCGATCAAAGCCGTGGCGCGTGTCGTCAAGGACAGCACGATTTGCAGCCTGAGCCGCGCGGTCGAGCGCGACATCGATCTTACGGCGGAGGCCGTTTCCGGTGCGGCATCGTCTCGTATCCACATCGTGCTGGCGACCTCGCCCATTCACATGAAATACAAGCTGCAGATGACACCGGAAAACGTGCTCGAACACGCTGTTCGCGCGGTGGTCCATGCGCGACGCTATTCAGAGGATATCGAATTTTCCTGCGAGGACGCAAGCCGGTCAGAGCTGGAGTTTCTCGCCCGCTTTGTGGAACAGGTGATTGGGGCCGGTGCAACCACGGTCAGCCTGCCGGACACCGTCGGTTACGCCACGCCCGATGAATACGGCAAGCTATTCACCTATCTGCGCAATGTCGTGCCGAATGCTGACAAGGCCGTGTTCTCCGCGCATTGTCATAATGATCTTGGCATGGCTGTTTCCAACTCGCTCGAAGCGACCCGGCAGGGCGCGCGCCAGATCGAATGCACGATCAACGGTATCGGTGAGCGAGCGGGCAATGCGTCGCTTGAGGAGATCGTCATGGCACTGCATACACGCGAGGATTTTTTCCGATGCCGGACGTCCGTTGAAACCCGTCGTTTGACGGCTGCATCCAGGCTCGTCTCGGAGATCACGGGTTTCGTTGTGCAGCCCAACAAGGCGATCGTCGGCAGGAATGCTTTCTCGCATCAGTCCGGTATTCACCAGGATGGCATGCTGAAGAACCCGTTGACCTATCAGATCATGACGGCGGCGGAGGTCGGCGCCGACGAGTATCGGCTGGTGCTCGGAAAGAATTCGGGTCGTAACGGTTTTCGCATGTGCATGCGTTCGCTCGGCGTCGAGTTCGGCTCCGATGCGGATCTCGATCTCGCTTTCTCCCGTTTCAAGGATATCGCCGATCAAAAGGCATCGCTTTGCGATGAGGACCTTCTGGCGACGGTTGCCGGTATGGAAGCGTTCTCCCGCGAAAAACATATCGCGTAATTCTGCTTCCTCAACATGCAACCGGGATCGGCTTGAAGTCGGAACCGCGCTTCCTCCGAGCTCGACCGGTTCGGGGAACGAACGTCAATACGTTGCTGAATTCAGGAAAAGGCCATAGCGGAGAGATGAGCAAATGACGGTGAATCTCACAGTCGAAGCGGCAGGCGATGTTCAGGTAGTCAAGCCGAAAACGGGATATGAATTCCTGATCGATACGCTTGCGACCTGGCATGTGCGTCACTATGCCGGCGTCACGGGTGGAGGGGTCATCCATTTGCTCAAACATCTCGAGCCGATGGTTGTCCCCGACGACGGGGTCGAACGCCCGGTTTTCTTCAATGTCGGAGAGTATGTCGCCGGCTTCATTCCTCTGGGATACTATCTGGCGAGCGGGAAAATCAGTGCAGCCATTGCAACAACGGGAGCCGCAACGCGGCTGCTGACCTGCGGCCTGAGCGATGCGAAATTGCACAATATTCCGGCAATCTACCTGATTCCCCTTAGCCCCGCAGATACGCGATACCGCGCACCGCTGCAGGACACGAGTGCAGACGGGGCCGATGTCGTGGCTCAGTTGAGGGCCGAGTTACCTTCGGGCACATTCGTCTTGAACGATCCGGACAGTATCGAAGAACAACTTGAAGAGGCCCGCAAACAGCTCGATCAGGGCTCGCCGATCGCACTTCTTATGCCGCCGGAGGCACTCGGAAAGGTGGTGCCTGAGCCGGTCCTTACGCCTTGGCGCGGTGACTACGCCCATAAACCGAATAGGATCGACCATGGGTCGCTCGCCCATTTTCTGGCTGAATTTCCGCGGCAATCGGCGGGGCGTCGGGTGATCGTGCTCGCCGGGGAAGAGGCGGCCATGTATCCGTACATGCCTGTCCTCACCACACGTTTGTGTAAAGCGCTACAGGCACCGATCGTCTGGAGCATAAACGGAGCGAATGCGGTGGCGCGCAACAATAGCTTCGGTTTCGGCTATCTGGGATTTGGCGGCAATGATCGCGCAATGCAGCTCTGGAAAAGCCTCGGGCCCGACGATATCGTCATTACGCTCGGGTTTTGCCCTGACGAATATACCCTGAACTTCTCTGACATACCCGCCCATACGACATGGAATTTCACCAACCTGACAGCGCCCTACGGCAGCGTTGGGGGCGAGTTTCGGCATCGTGTGCGCGGCGAATATTTCGATGTTCGAGGCCCGATCGACCAGGTTCTGAGCGAAGCGATCGGCCGCCTTGAGGGTCTTCAGCTGCAGCGCCCTCCCGCGCCGGCCTTTGTGGCTGATCTCAATGATCGCAAGATCTTGCCGCCACGCGCCGGGACGATCGATATCGCCCGATTTTATCAGGAGATCGACTGCCAATGGCAGTCGGGAAGCATCGCATTCGACGATGTCTGCCTTGCCTACAAGGATCGTCAATATGTCACGCAGCGCCCGCATCCGAATGTCCGCTTCCATTCGCTCTATCGCGGTTCGGCAATGGGCGGAGCGTTGGGCGCGGCAATCGGCGCAAAGCTTGCAAAGCCGGAGGCGACAGTCTTCGCTTTTATGGGCGATGGATGCTTCCGGTTGATTGCTGGTTGCCTGGCGGAAGCGCGATCATTGGGGCTAGTTCTGTTCGTGCTGGACAACGGCGCGCTCGGCATCATGGTGCAGGGCCTGCCCGTGGTCATTCCAGACTATTCATCCGATCGCTACCACAGTGACCTCTACCGCATCGACTTTGGGTCAATGGCGCGCGCATGCGGCTGGACAAGCCGGAAGCTGATGCCGGATCTCAGCAACCTGGCCGAGATCATGCGCGAAAGCTACAGCCCCGGTCACCCATCCATCTTGGTCGAGGTGCCGGTAGATGCAGAACAGGTCGTAGGACAAAATCCGCGAGCTAACAATCTGTAGCGCCACACAAGACCATCCCCAATAAGGGCCGCAGTGCATGCGGGGCGAAAAGCGTGATCAGCTGCTGCATCGGTTCGAAACGGCAGGGCGAAGCTAAGACAGATCATAACGACCACCGTCTGCCTGAGACAAAGCCCCCTGGGCGGCATGGCATCATGACAGAACATGAGATCCAGTCGGGAGCGTTGCTATTACCGCATCCTTCGCCGATGCACCCGCCCCTTCCGTGCCGATCACGAAGTTTGTCGCAGGCGGCTAACTCGTGATGGCTTCGGATGGTAACCGAAGAGGAACATTCTATTGGCTCAGTAATTCTCCTTTCAGCTCACAAGAGCTGGAATTAAAGGAGAATGCTATGAAAACGAGACTTGTCGTTTCAATGGCCGCCTTCGGCCTTCTGGCCGGTTCGGCCTTCGCCCAGTCTTCCACCGTAACCGGCGCCGCAGGCGGTGCGGTGACCGGAGCAGTAGTAGGCGGCCCTGTCGGCGCCGCAGTCGGAGGTGTCGCCGGTGCGATTGCTGGCACCGCGATCGATCCACCGCCAGAGAAAGTAGTCACATACGTTCAGGAACAACCCCTGCCTCCATCCGAGGCAGTCGTCCAGGACCAGATCGTTGTCGGCCGCGCGCTCCCAGAGACGGTTGTCGTCACACCGGTCCCGGACAACCCGACCTATGCCTACGCTGTCGTGAACCACAAACGTATCATTGTTCAACCGAAGACGCGCACGGTTGTCCGCATCCTTGAATAATGCCGAAAGGGTGGCCCTAAGGATCGGGAAAGGCAGAAAAGGACCGAGGCCATCTTCTTGAAGATTGGCTTATGTCTGATCGGAGACCTTTCCCGACCATGAGAGTGCGCTCGCGGCTACCAAATTTGCTGCAGCCCGCCAGTCACAGGGCGGTGAGGATGCAGAAATCAGCTATCAGCTGTCTGACCGGCGCTGGCAGACGGAGCATGTCAGCGCTGGGCAAGGCCCGATCACGAATGTCAGCGATGATGAGGACATACCATGACGGAATCGACCGGATCGTGCCGGTGCGGGCAAGTGCGTCTGACGGTGCGCGGGGCGCCGCTTCATATCGGCATTTGCCATTGTACAGATTGCCGACAGGAAAGCGGATCCGCCTTCACGTATTTCGGGCTGTGGCCGGTAAGTGAATTTCACTATGAAGGCGAGACAAGCGAGTTTGCTGGACGGGAGTTTTGCCCGCGCTGCGGTTCGCGCGTCTTTGCCATGGGTAATAACGAGGTTGAGATCAAACTCGGGATCCTGAGCGAGGCGCCCACGCGTCTCCGCCCCACCTATGAGCTGTGGACCAAACGGCGGGAACCCTGGCTTTCTCCGATCGAGGGAGCGGAACAGCACGAGGAGGATCGGCGATGAGCAGCGCATGATGGTTGGTTACTATGTTTGCTGCTCCCGCCGTCGGCTCGCGGGCATGAGCAGATATGCCAGAACTTCGCGAAAATTAACATCGCGCGCGAAAACGGGTATGCCCAGCTGATTCATAAGCGCAAGACTGGGTTGCCTGGGAGCAAGAGCCGTGGACATCAATCTCGAGACAAGACAGTATCATAGTCGCGGTTATCATTATCACGACCATATCCAGGTGCTATTTCCGTTGCGGGGCGCGATGAAGATCTCCATCGACGCGGGATCGGGCGTTATTGCAGGCGGCTCAGTCGCTGTCATTTCGACGGGGTGTTACCATGACTTCGTCCCAAGTGCGGACTGCAGTCTGTTGGTCGTAGATCTCAAACTCCACGAAAGCGATGCGGAACAAGCACCGGTTCTACTGACCAGAGGTTGCCCTTTGGTCTCGCGCATGGAGCCCTGGCTTTGGCGAATCTTCCGCCAGATCGGCATAGAGGTCAATGCGGATGGGCATCGCGCTCAAGATGCAGCCATGTTGGCGCTAACCGGACTGCATCTTATCCGTCCGGCCTCGGCCCCTAAGACAAAATCAAAAGCATCGAACAGAATAGAGCGGCTGGCGGCCGACCTTGGAACAGGCGGCGGCAAAACAAATATCAGCGCTATGGCGCGCGAGGCCGGCATTAGCCAAAGCCATTTCCATGCATTGTTCAGGGCGACGTTCGGCAGTTCTCCGAGACAGTATGATATTGAGCGGCGACTTGATGTAGCGATGGAGTGCCTGATCGCCACCAATAACACTATAGCGGAAATTGCCTATGCGGCAGGTTATGAGAATGTTTCTGCGTTCAACCGCATATTCAAGCGTCGCCTTGGGATTTCACCAGGCGAATTTCGTCTGACTGGTCGCGTGGACTGAGGCTCGGCTAAATGTCGTAGCTTTGGCATAGTCTTCCAGATTCCAGGCTCATCTCTTCTGGCACAGCAAGCGCTAGTGTAGCGCAACGAAGATCCGCGCGAGAGGATGAACGACATGGATCTGACCTGCTTTAAGGCCCTTTCTTTTGATGTTTACGGTACGCTGATTGACTGGGAGAGCGGCATCTGGAACGCCCTGCAGCCGTTGTTGAGCACGGGAAGTCGCGAAATCGGGCGCGAGGAGGCGCTGAAAGCTTACGGGGAGATTGAGACGGCGCAGGAGGCTGAGACGCCGTCCTTGCACTACGTCACGCTCTTGTCGGTCGTGCACGCAAGGCTTGCTCGGCACTGGGGCTTAACTGTCCACTCCGACCTACATGAGCGCTTCGGCGCCTCGGTACCTGATTGGCCAGCGTTCCCTGATTCTGCTGAGGCACTCGCCTATCTGAAGCAGCACTATCATCTGGTTGTGCTTTCCAATGTGGATCGCAAGAGCTTTGAGGCTTCGAACCGTAAGCTCGGTGTTTCCTTTGATGCCGTCTACACCGCAGAGGACATTGGGAGCTATAAACCGGATCCGAAGAATTTCCATTTCCTTTTCTCGCGGCTGCAGCAGGATCTAGGCGTTCTAAAGAATGAGCTTTTGCATGTGGCGCAGAGTTTATATCACGACCATGCGCCGGCCGTGCAAATGGACCTGACCAGTGTATGGATTGACAGGCGATTTGGTAAGGCGGGCCAAGGGGCGACGAAAATCCTCGACAATCCTCCGAAAGTTGCTGGTCACTTCCGTTCGCTGTCGGAGTTTGCGGCTGCACACCGAGCCGCAATCGGGTAAAGGCACTCGCTGTGCCGATCGTGCTGTGTGGCCACATAAAGCCTCAGGACTTCGAGTAAAAACTGCTATTCGGATATCGTTCGAGTTTCTTAGTGGCCTTGGGCTTCTTCAAAAATGAATGAGCACAGCTCTACAGCTGGGAGGGAAGATGAAAGCGATAGCACTTAGCATCAGATTTGCGCTCGAGCTTTGTATACTCGCTTCGCTAGCGGCGTTGGCCGCACATCTTGCCGTACCGATCATGGCACAAGTGTTGTTGGGGTTTGGGCTGTGCGCAGCAGTTGCCATTTTTTGGGGTAAATTTCTTTCCCCGAAACGGAGATACGAGGTTGGCCCGGCCGGCCGGCTCGTTCTCGAAGCTGGCATTTTCTTGATCACAGCCTCGATTTTGAATCACCTCGGTTGGCCAACGCTGGCGATCGCGCTGGTCGTCGTCGCAGCTGCCAATCGGATTGCCCTTGCGCTCATTCCATGATTGGGCGCCATCCAGACATGACAACGCCCATCAACTGATTGGACGAGTGTCATGCTGCCCGACGAGCGGTTAAGTCTGTAAAGTAAGGGACAATCGCGTGGAAGCCATTGCTGTCAGCCTTGTTCTGATCGCCCTTGTCGTTGCCAGCAGCATTCTGGCGAGAATGTCGCCGCTGCGCCTTCCTATTCCTTTCGCGCAGATCTTGCTCGGGGCCGTCGCCGCGCTCGCGTTTGATTTTCGCGTGGAGCTTGATGCGCCGACATTCCTTCTGTTTCTCGCGCCCTGCTCTTTCTTGACGGCTGGCGAACGCCCAAGGAGGGCCTTCTGCGCGATCAGGGCACGATCGCCGCCCTCGCTTTCGGTCTGGTGTTTTTCACGGTTCTTGGCGCAGGCGCTTTCATCCATTAGATGATCCCGCCTATGCCTTTGCCCGTCGTATTCGCTCTCGCGTCGGCCATTTCGCCCGCAGACGCGGTCGCCGTGTCTGCCATCGTGAGCCGTTTACCCGTTGCAAAGCGCCTGATCCACATCCTGGAGGGAGAGTCGCTTCTGAACGACGCTTCCGGTCTGGTTTGCATGCGCTTCGCGATCGCCGCCGCCACGACGGGCACGTTCTCACCGCCGGAAGCATCGACAACGTTTGTCTGGATCGGAAGCATAGGAGCCACGATCGGTAAAGCCATGACTCCTCTGGCGACGACGGGAAAGGACTGGATATCACGGCGTTTCGGGGAGGAAACCCGATCGCAGATCCTCATCAGCCTGTTGATCCCCTTCGCCGCATACATGCAGGCGAAACGGGGAGCGACAAATGCGCTGGACACCGATCGCCGCTCATCGGGTTCTTCAAGTCCAAGCAGCCGTCGCGGAAGGCCGTCTCAAACAGGCAAAGCTCGACCTCGCGGCCTAACCCCCAGCTTTTTCCCGCTCCCCTGATCGATCGTACGCAAAGGCCGGGGCGTGGCTATGACCAGCCCCCGGCCTTTCGCACGCCATCAGCCGCGAAGGAACGCAAGCAGGTCGGCGTTCAAGCGGTCCTTGCCGACATGCAGCAATCCATGCGAGCCGCCTTCGTAGACAATGAGCTTTGCACGCGGAACGAGCTCAGCGGTCGGTTTCGCGGAGATCTCCAGCGGGACGATCTGATCATCGCTACCGTGGACTATCAGTGCGGGGACGGTGATCTTCCTGAGGTCGTCGCGGAAATCGGTCTCCGAGAAGGCGCCAAGCGCGTGGTAGGCGGCTAGAAAGCCGGTTGCCTGCCCCTGCCGCCAGTAGCTTTCCCGCAGGCCTTCCGAGACATGCGCCCCGGGCCGGTTGAAGCTGTAGTACGGCATGGTGACGTCGAGATTCCACTGCGACCTGTTTGCCTGGACGGCAGCGCGGAAGCTGTCGAATAACTCCTTCGGCGCACCGGTCGGGTTGGTTGCGGTCTTGAGCAGGAACGGTGTCACCGACGACACGAAGGCGACCTTGGCAACGCGGTTCTGGCCATGGCGCGCGACATAGCGTGCGACCTCGCCACCGCCCATCGAGTGACCGACAAAGGTTGCCTCGCGCAGATCGAGCGCCTCGACCAATTGGGCCAAGTCGTCGGCAAAGGTATCGTAGTCGTAGCCGCCGGATGGCTGGCTCGAGCGGCCAAAACCCCGACGGTCGTGGGCGATGACGCGATAGCCGTTTTGTAGCAGGAAGAACATCTGATCCTCCCAGGCATCGGATGAGAGCGGATAGCCGTGGCTGAACACCACGGCCGGACCGGTGCCCCAGTCCTTATAGTAGAGGCTGGTGCCGTCTTTCGTGATAAGGCGATCACCGGTTGGCTTGCCGGCACGGTTTGAGGAGGGGGTCTTTGCATCCGCCGGATTGGCGCCGGCTCTGGCTGCAAGTCCGACGCCAGCGATGGCGACCCCTTTCAGCAGGTTGCGCCGCGAAGCGCTGTCGGGTGTTGAGATCGTGGACATGAGGAAACTCCGTGATAATTGCCGCCCTGGGACGGCGTGATCGCAAATGTGGATGGGAGTGTCGGCGCGACGTTCAAGCCGCTTTTGCGCGGGGAATTAGAAGCCGAGCCTGCGCAGGTCCTCAGAGACGAACATCTGGCCGCTGCGATTTTTGACGCTCGGCAGTTCAGAGACCTTCGCGCGCCAGGACTTCAGGGCGGAATGATCTTCAGGGATGGAAATGCCGGCGGCATCCGCAAACATCAGTCCGGCAAACACAGTGATGTCGGCCATTGAGAACGCATCGCCGGCAACGAAAGGATGGTCCTGCAGTACCGTGTCGAAATACCCCATGCCGGCGAGCGCCTTGTCGCGCTGGCGGTTGCCCCAGTCCTGACGGCCGGCCCATTCAGGGCTCTTGAATACTTGCAACGCGTCCCCGAGGCCAGGCGTTGCGTGGTGGAAATAGTTGCCAACGGCGTCGAGCAGCTCGGTCTCGGCCCGCTTCTGCATCATGTGGATGACGGCTTTTTCCTTTGGCGTCTTGCCGGTGAGCCGCGGATCGCCGTCAAGATTGTCGAGATATTCGGTGATGGCGGTAGCTTCACTGATGTAGGTGCCGTCCTCGAGCTGGAGCACCGGCAGCACGCCGGAAGGGTTCTTTTCGAGGAAAGCGGGCTGCTTATGTTCGGCGGCGATGAGGTCGACGGAGACGAACTCGAACTGTGGTTCAAGACCCTTCTCGGCGAGCACGATGCGAATGCGGGCGGGATTGGGAAAGCCGGGGCGATCGAAGATTTTCATGAGAGATCCCTTTGTCTGTCTATCGATAGATAGGTTGCGACCTCCAAATAACTCTTCCCTTTTGCGGCGTCAACAACTATCTATCGAGTGATAGGTACGGATCGATGATGGCTAGGACAAAAACGGATATGCGCGAGGCGGTCATGACCGCCGCAAGAGCGACGGTGCAGTCGCATGGCTACAATGCGCTCAGCTTTCGCGAGCTGGCGAAAGAGGTCGGGATCAAAAGCGCCAGCGTGCACTACCACTTTCCGACCAAGGGCGACCTCGGCGCAGCGTTGGCGCGTCGCTATACCGAGGAAGGGGCTGCCTATCTGGCGGAGCTGCTGGCGACGCCCGAAGACGCGACCTGGTGCATGGACAGATATACCGAGATCTTTCGCTCTGCTCTCGCCAACGACAATCGTATGTGCCTGTGCGGCATCATGAGCGCGGAACTTGACGATCTTCCCACGGAGGTTCGGACGGAGGTCGACAAATTCGCCGCCATGAACGTCGGTTGGCTGGCCAAGGTGCTCTCGCGGGCCAGGCCTTCCGCACGAGACCAGGACCTGCAGGAGCACGCGATGGCGATCTTCGCAGCCATCGAGGGGGCCCAACTGATCGCGCGCGGTTGCCGGGATATTGGCATCTATGACCGAACAATCCGGGCCTATCGGGCGACTGGTTTTATCCCGTGATAGGTGCTTGTGAATCACGATCAAGAAGCGGTTGCCCCAGACGCCTTGATCGCTGCGATAACTTGTTCTCGCATTGTGGTACTATGTTCCCGCTTCCCAAATCTTATTTGCCATCACATTGCCACGTACGCCTCAATTCGCCGAGGCGTGATCGGTACACACAACTTCCTGAATGAATGGAGATAGAAGCGCAGCTTTTGGCGAGCCAAGAAATCGACGTTCCTTGACGGTCATAATCGCCCATCTGGAATGTTCACGTTTGATGGGTTGAAAGGAACTATCAGCTGCCAGCGATGTCGGAAGGGCGAATTCGGGACCTATTTCATCGGCTACCCCCATCGGCGGCGCGTATGGAACAGATGCTCGTCAATATGTTCGTCGGCCGACCACCGGGAATGAAAATACGGACGGCTCCCTCGGGATCGGTTCCTTAAAGAAAGAGGTTTGACATGGACAATCCTCACAGGAAACTCGCTCCGATCTCGAACAAGGCCTGGGAGCAGATCGAGGGAGAGGCGAGAAGGACGCGCAAGCGTCACCTGGCCGCACGGCGTGTGGTGGATGTCGACGGTCCGAAGGGCGCCGAATTTTCAGCCGCCAGCACCGGGCACCTTAAGCAGATTGCAGGCTTGGGTAGGGGCGCCTCCGTCTTTTCGCGTGCATCAAAAGCGGATGCTTCACGAGTTGCGCCGAATGCCAGCCCCTTGGGAAACGACCAGCGTTTCGAGTTCTTCATACAGCGATTCCGCAAAGCTGCGCAGGACAGTCAATTCGAAATCCTCCATGCCCAGGCGCGTGAGCTGCACGGAGATATGCCCGAAGAGCGTCATGACGCTGCTTCCCTCCGGGAAGTTCGCTGGATGCAGGTCGACAGCAGTCCCCCTGTTGAGCATCCGGGCAGCACGCGATCCTGAGATGCGGATACGGATGCGCCCGTGGCTTTGATCGAAGATGAAAGCTCTGCCCGCTAGAGCGTCCGCAAGCGCCCGCTCTTGGGAGCCGGCGAGCTGTTCGCTGCCAGCGATGAACCATTGCCGGTATCCGGCTGGACGCACGGAGCTGTCCTCGAAGCCGGCTGCTGCAAGATGCGCCGCAAGCTCTTCGCTCGTGGTGGCGCCCATTACCTGCAGCAGATGACCCTCAGGTAAGGCTTCAAGCCGGATGGTCTCGCCTTGTAGAACGGACTTGCCGGCGAGGACCGGCTTGGACGTTGGCAAATCAGGCATGGAGTTTCTCGTTCTGAGGGTCGATGAAGACGGGGCTGCAGATCACCGCATCCGTGTATTCGTTTCTGAGGCCATTCCAGACGACGATCTTTTCGCCGATACGCTCCGGCCCATTCTTGATGAGCGCGAGCCCGATCGTATGGCCGAGGTTGGGGGAAAAGGCGCTCGAGGTGACATAGCCCTGATCGTTTTCGAGCGTTGCGGCAGCACCTTCCGCCAGAATATGCGCACCGGTGCGGAAGCTGGTCGCAGGGTTCACCGGTTTGACACCGACGAGGCGAGGCCGGTCGGCCGCCTGCAGGCCTTCGCGCGCGAGCATCGCTTTGCCGATGAAATCGGGTTTCGTGGTCGAAACCATGCGACCAAAGCCAAGATCGCCTGGTGTTACCGTGCCATTGATCTCCGCATGGGTGACGTGGCCCTTCTCGATGCGCATGACGCCGAGCGCTTCGGCTCCATAGGCGCAGATACCATGCTTCTCGCCTGCTTGCATGATGGCGTCGGCAACGAACTCGCCATAGGCCGCGGGCACGCCAAGCTCATAGGCGAGCTCGCCGGAAAAGGAGATGCGGAAGAGCCGACCCTTGAGTTTGCCGCCGAACAGAGAGACGGCGCGCGCGCCCATGAAGGGGAAAGCCGCGTCGGAAATGTCCTCGTCGATGATCTCGGACAGGATCGCCCGCGATTTCGGGCCGGCGACCGCCATCTGCGCCCATTGATCGGTCGACGACGCAAAATAGACCTCCAGCTCGGGCCAGAGCGTCTGGGCGCAGAACTCCAGATGGGTGAGCACGCCCGCGGCAAGCGCTGTCGTCGTGGTCATGAAGAAATGGTCTTCGCTCAACCGGCTGGTGGTACCGTCATCATAGATCATGCCATCTTCGCGCAGCATGATACCGTAGCGCGCCTTGCCGACGGACAGCTTGGCGAAGCCGTTGCAATAGATGCGGTCGAGGAAGGTCGCCGCATCCTTGCCGAGGATCTCGATCTTGCCGAGGGTCGAGACATCGCAGATGCCGGCATTTTTCCGGATATTCAGCACTTCGCGATCGACACTTTCGCGCCAGGTCTTCTCGCCGTCACGCGGGAACCAGGAGGAGCGGTACCAGAGGCCGGTTTCGACGAAGACTGCGCCATTCTTCTTTGCCCATTCATGCAAGGGGGATTTGCGCGCCGGTTGAAAGTGCTTAGCCCGCGAAGTACCCGTCAGGGCGCCGAAGGAAACAGGGGTATAAAATGGTCGGAACGTCGTAGTCCCGACCTCGGCCGGCGAGATGCCGCGGGCCTCGGCCAGAATGCCGATGGCGTTGATGTTGGAAAGCTTGCCCTGGTCGGTCGCCATGCCGTTGGTCGTGTAGCGTTTGGCGAGCTCGACATCGCCATAACCTTCGCGCACGGCAAGCCCCAGATCTTTCAGGTTCACGTCGTTCTGGTAATCGACGAAGGCTTTGCCTTTGCTCCCTTTGACATGCCAGAGCCGCGCGGCAACAGTCGGTACTTCTTCTTCTGCTGAAGCAAAGGCGGGCACGACCTTGCCAAAGCCGATGGTTTCCAGCGCCTCGGCAGCTTTGATTGCTCCGTCGCCAAGGCAGCTATCCGTGGAGGCAAGGCCGGATGCCGAGCCGGCAATCAGCAAACCCTCCTGTCTTTCGGGCGCGAGGAAGGCTGCATGCCGTTCGGACCATACCGGCCTTGTGCCGCGATGGCAGGCAAGATGGATGATCGGGCTCCAGCCGCCGGACATGGCCAAAGCGTCCGCATCGATCTCCTGAGTGCCCGAACCGCTGGCAATCTTGACCCCGCGAACCTGCTTGGTTCCCACCGCATCGAGGACGCAAGCACCGGTCAGCACCCGCGCCTTCCCGCCCCAGTGTTCACCTGCGGCGCGCGTATCGACGATGGCGACCACGTCGACGCCCGCTGCCTCGAGGTCGGCGGCGGTCCGGTAGCCGGAACTGTTGGTCGTGAAGACCACGGTGCGCTTACCGGGAGCGACAGCTTGACGGTTCAGATAGCTGCGCATGGCGCCAGCCATCATCACGCCTGGAATATCGTTGCCGCCAAAGACAAGCGGCCGTTCCTCGGCGCCGGTCGCGAGGATCGCCTGCTTGGCGATGATGCGCCACAGGCGTTCGACCGGCTGGCGCGGGTCGGGCGCTGCCACATGCTTCTGAACGCGTTCGACCGCGCCGAAGACATTGTCGTCGTACCACCCAATAACCGTCGTGCGCGGCAGGCATTGCACGTTCGGCAGGCCGTCGAGTTCGTCCAACATGTCCTTGAGGGACGAGCTATGCTCCAAGAGCAAACTGCCGCCGAGAGCAAAGCCTTCATCCGCGAGAATGACGCGCGCTCCGGCGCGTCCCGCCGTCAGCGCCGCGGCAAGGCCCGCAGGCCCAGCGCCGATGACGAGCAGATCGCAATGCGCCCAGCATTTCTCGTAGGAATCGGGATCGACCTCATAAGAGGCCTTGCCGAGACCGGCGGCCTTGCGGATCAGCGGCTCGTAGACCTTTTCCCAGAAGGCGGCCGGCCACATGAAGGTCTTGTAGTAGAAGCCGGCGCTGAGGAAGGGCGACAGCAGCCCGTTGACGGCACCGAAATCGAAGGCGAGAGAGGGCCAGCGGTTTTGGCTGCGCGCCGTGAGCCCATCATAAAGCTCGATCATCGTGGCGCGGCTGTTGGCCTCGGTACGGCCGCCTGTGCCGGTCGTGACAAGCGCATTGGGTTCGGCGGCACCAGCCGTCAGGATTCCGCGCGGCCGATGATATTTGAAGCTGCGGCCAACAAGCTGGATGCCGTTGGCGAGGAGGGCTGAGGCAAGCGTGTCGCCGGGATGGCCCGCCAGGTTCCTGCCGTCGAAGCTGAAGGCAATGGTTTTGGAGCGGTCGATCCGACCGCCGGAGAAAAGGCGATAGCTGCTCATGCGTCGCCTCCAAGCTTGATAAGCGCCGCATCGCTGACGCCATGGACCTTGTGTGTGACGGTGTCGCGCTCGACGATCAGCCAGCGGCGGCAGCCCGAGGAATGGTGCCAATATTCCTTATGAAGTCCCTTTGGATTGTTGCGCAGGTAGACGTAATCATACCAGTCTTCGGTGCCGGCATCGGCTTTCGGGCGGATAAGGTTTGCATCCCCCTTGATGGTGAATTCTTCCTTGGGACGTGTGCCGCAGTGAGGGCAGGAAATCAGGCTTGCCATGTCGTCATGTCCTCAATGCAGGTTCGGCTGGGCGCCGACGCCCTTTTCATCGATCTGATAGCCACGCCGGAATCGGTCGAGGCGCAGCTGTGTCGCCGTTTCATGCGGCTCGTTGCGGGCGATCAAATGCGCGTAGCAATAGCCTGATGCCGGCGTGGCCTTGAAGCCGCCGTAGCACCAGCCGGCGTTCAGATAGAGATTGTCGATATGGGTCCGGTCGATGATCGGGGAGCCGTCCATGCTCATGTCCATGACGCCGCCCCATGTGCGTAGATAGCGCACGCGGGTCAGTGCCGGGATCATCGCCACACCGGCTTCGGCAACATGCTCAACGGTCGCGAGGTTGCCGCGCTGGGCATAGGAATTATAGCCGTCGATATCGCCGCCGAAGACAAGGCCACCCTTGTCGGATTGCGAGACATAGAAATGCCCGGCGCCGAAGGTAACGACGCAATCGATGAACGGCTTCAGGCCTTCGGAGACGAACGCCTGCAGCACATGACTTTCGATCGGCAAACGCAGACCCGCCATATCGGCGACGATAGTGGAATTACCGGCTGCCGCCAGTGCCAGCTTGCCGCAACCGATGAATCCCTTCGTCGTCTCGACACCCGTGACGCGGCCCTGGTCGGTGCGGATGCCTGTGACTTCACAGCCGGTGATGATGTCGACGCCACGGCTATCGGCTCCGCGGGCATAGCCCCAGGCGACTGCGTCGTGGCGCACCGTGCCGCCGCGCTGCTGCAACAGGCCGCCCATGATCGGGAATCGTGCGTTTTCGAAATCGAGAAAAGGCAGCTTTTTACGGACGGCTTCGCGATCGAGCAATTCGGCATCGACGCCGTGCAGGCGCATGGCATTGCCGCGGCGAGTGTAGGCATCGCGCTGCGCATCCGAATGGAAGAGATTGAGCACGCCGCGCTGCGAGACCATGGCGTTGAAATTGAAATCCTGCTCGAGCCCTTCCCAGAGCTTCATCGACAGCTCGTAAAAGGGATTGTTGCCGGGCAGCAGGTAATTGGAGCGAATGATCGTGGTGTTGCGGCCAATATTGCCCGAGCCGAGATAGCCCTTTTCCAGAACGGCGACATTGGTGATGCCGAAGGTCTTGGCCAGATAATAGGCGGTCGCCAGTCCATGGCCGCCGCCACCGACGATGATGACGTCATAATGTGGCTTCGGTTGCGGCTGGCGCCAGGCGGGCGCCCAGCCAGTATTGCCGCGTAGGCCGTTGAGGAAAACAGAGAAAGCCGAATAGCGCATGGTCAGGTCCGCTGTGAATTGCGCTCATGATGACAGAGTGGCAAATGCCGACTTGCCCAATTAGGACCTCTTTCGATAGAAAAGGGACATGGCTCCAATCGACGCAAGAAATAGTCAGTCCATCGGCTTTGTCCTGATCCCGGGATTCGCGCTGATGTCCTATGCTTCTGCGAGCGAGCCGCTGCGGGCGGCCAATCTTCTGGCCGGGCGTGAAATCTATCGATTGTCGATCTTTTCGCCGGACGGCACTCCGGCGGTATCGTCGGGCGGCGTGCCGGTGCCGGCCGAGCATCTTCCAGGTCGCGGATCCGGTCTTGGCACGGTCTTCGTCTGCGCCGGCGGCTCGCCACGCGATTGGCATTACCCTTCGGTGCTTGCCTGCCTGCGCCAGCTCGCACGCGAGGGCGTGCGCATCGGCGGGATTTCCGGCGGTCCTTATCTGCTTGCCGCCGCCGGGCTTTTGGCTGAGCGCGATTTCACGATTCATTGGGAGCATGCGCCAGCCCTGCTCGAAGCCTTTCCGGCGCTTACGCCGCGCCAAGCGCGCTTCGTCATCGACGGCAATCGTATCACCTGTGGCGGCGGCATTGCGCCGCTCGACATGATGCATGTACTGATATCAGAGCGCATGGGCGCCGATTTTGCCCGGCGCGTCAGCGATTGGTATCTGCATACGGAGGTGGGTGAGCCGACTGCGCCGCAACGCGGCTCGCTCGCCGAGCGCTATGGCGTCCATCACCCAAGTCTGCTGAGCGTGCTCGAAAAAATGGAGGAAACGATCGAGATGCCCCTCGACCGTGCCGCCATGGCGCGGATTGCCGGCGTCACGCCGCGTCATCTCGACCGGCTGTTTGCCGCTCATCTCGGCTCGACGTTTCTCGATCAATATCGGCGAATACGGCTGCAGCATGCCCGGCGGCTCCTGGAGCAGAGCCCGCTTTCGATTTCCGAAATCGCCATCGCCACCGGCTTTTCAAGCGGCGCGCATTTTGCCCGGGCCTATCGCTCTCTTTATGGGATTGCGCCCGGTGATACCCGTCACGCGTGATTTTCGCCGCAGTTGAGAAAATTTCACTCGGAGGATAGGATCGCCGTAGCAAGCCCTGCCGGCAAAAAGGATCATAAATGAAAACCAAGGCAGACAAGATATCGGCCGACGACCAATCCCATGGCGGGCGGTCAGCTTTCTCACAAAATCCGCATGCGGTGCGCGAGCCGAAGGAAAACAATCTCGAGATGGCGATCGGCCACGAGGTCCGTGCCTATCGCAAGAAGCTTGGCATCACGGTGACGGATCTTGCCGCCGCGACGGGTATCTCGCTCGGCATGCTGTCGAAGATCGAAAACGGCAATATCTCGCCGTCGCTGACGACGCTGCAATCGCTGTCGCGCGCACTCGGCGTGCCGCTGACAGCTTTCTTCCGTCGTTACGAAGAGCCGCGCAATGCTGTCTTCGTCAAGGCTGGCCAGGGCGTCGAACTCGAACGCCGCGGCACGCGTGCCGGCCATCAATATAATGTGCTCGGCCATATCGACAACAATTCGAGCGGCGTCATCGTAGAGCCCTATCTCATTACGCTGACGGCCGATTCCGATGTCTTTCCGACATTCCAGCACGAGGGCATGGAGTTCCTCTATATGCTCGAGGGCGAGGTGATGTACCGTCATGGCGACCAGCTCTATCCCATGCAGCCCGGCGACAGCCTCTTCTTCGATGCGGATGCGCCGCATGGACCGGAAGTGTTGGTGAAACTGCCGGCGAAATACCTGTCGATCATCAGCTATCCACAGCGGGGTAAGACTGATTAACTTGCCTAAAAAGAAAAATTTATTCTTTTGAGTTGAAAAACCGCATTGGACCTGATAGCCATTTTGCAGATGCGAAAACGGAGGGTTTGGGCATGTGTGGAATTGTCGGTCTCTTCTTGAAGGATAAGGCGCTGGAGCCGAAACTTGGCGCGCTTCTGTCCTCCATGCTGATCACGATGACCGATCGCGGACCTGATAGCGCGGGCATTGCGATCTACGGCAACGATAACGGCAACACGGCGAAGATAACCGTCCAATCAGCCGATCCGGCCAAGGATTTCGACGGTCTGGAATATGAACTCCGGCGCGCGCTCGACGTCCCGGTATCCGTCGTGGTCAAGAGCACGCATGCGGTCATCACTCTTGCCAAGGACAAGCTCGACGAGGGTAGAGTAGCACTGGCGGCTCTGCGCCCGAATATCCGGGTCATGAGCAGCGGCGATACCGTCGAGATCTACAAGGAAGTCGGCCTGCCGAAGGATGTAGTCTCACGCTTTGGCGTCGCTGCCATGTCCGGCACGCATGGCATCGGTCATACCCGTATGGCGACCGAGTCGGCTGTCACGACGCTTGGCGCGCATCCCTTCTCGACAGGTTCGGACCAGTGCCTGGTTCACAACGGGTCGCTCTCGAACCACAACAACCTGCGTCGCGAGCTTAAGCGCGTCGGCATGACCTTCGAGACGGAAAACGATACCGAGGTCGCGGCCGCCTATCTGACGGCCGAAATGGCAAAGGGCAAGGATCTCGGCGCGGCATTGGAAGGCGCTGTCGACGATCTCGACGGCTTCTTCACCTTCGTCGTCGGCACCAAGTCCGGTTTCGGCGTCGTTCGCGATCCCATCGCCTGCAAGCCGGCCGTTATGGCCGAGACCGACCAATATGTCGCCTTTGGCTCCGAATATCGCGCGCTCGTCAATCTGCCTGGCATCGAGGATGCCCGCATCTGGGAGCCGGAGCCGGCGACCGTCTATTTCTGGGATCACGAAAAGGCTGCCTGATCAGACGCGCCGCAATCGAGAGAGATCTTACATGCCAGTTTTCGACCTATCCGTCACACCGCTACGCGAACTCAACAGCGCACTTCATGGCCTTCCCCCGGGCGCCAACGATCTAGCCTTCGAAGTCGTCAACCCACGCGGCCATCATGCTGTCGCCGCCGGTATCGATGCGCCCGTCACCGTCGATATAAGGGGTTCGGTTGGCTACTATTGTGCCGGCATGAACGACGGTGGTAACGTCACGGTGCATGGCTCCGCCGGTCCCGGCGTCGCCGAGAACATGATGTCCGGCAGCGTCGTCATCGAAGGCGATGCCAGCCAGTATGCCGGCGCGACCGGCCGCGGCGGCTTGCTTGTCATCAAGGGCAATGCGGCGTCGCGCTGCGGCATCTCGATGAAGGGCATCGACATCGTCGTCTACGGTAATATCGGCCATATGTCCGCCTTCATGGGGCAGTCCGGCCATCTGGTCGTGCTGGGCGATGCAGGCGATGCGCTAGGTGACAGCCTCTATGAAGCCAAGCTTTTTGTCCGCGGTTCAGTGCAAAGTCTCGGTTCGGACTGCATCGAAAAGGAAATGCGCCCGGAGCATCTGGAGAAGCTTGCCGAGCTTCTCGAGAAGGCCGGCGTGCGCGGCGTCAAGCCCGAGGAATTCAAGCGCTACGGATCGGCCCGCAAGCTCTATAATTTCAATATCGACAATGCCGACGCGTACTAAGGCGAAGGGGACCTCATGAGCTACCACAATCCATATACGCCACCCCGCAAGTCGGCGACCTTCGACGATCATACGCTCGCTGAAATCCGCCGTGCGGCAGCGACCGGCATCTACGATATCCGCGGCGCCGGCACGAAGCGCAAGGTGCCGCATTTCGATGATCTGCTCTTTCTCGGCGCTTCGATCTCGCGCTATCCGCTCGAAGGCTATCGCGAAAGATGCGACACGACCGTCGTGCTCGGCAGCCGTTTTGCCAAAAAGCCGATCACGCTGAAAACCCCGATCACCATCGCAGGCATGAGCTTCGGTGCTCTTTCGGGCAATGCCAAGGAAGCGCTCGGCCGCGGCGCCACGCTTGCCGGCACGTCGACGACGACAGGCGACGGCGGCATGACGGACGAAGAGCGCGGCCATTCGCAGACGCTGGTTTATCAGTATCTTCCATCGCGCTACGGCATGAACCCTAGGGATCTTCGCCGCGCCGATGCGATCGAAGTCGTGGTCGGACAGGGGGCCAAGCCTGGCGGCGGCGGCATGCTGCTCGGCCAGAAGATTTCCGATCGTGTCGCCAACATGCGCAACCTTCCGAAGGGCATCGATCAGCGCTCGGCCTGCCGCCATCCGGACTGGACCGGGCCGGACGATCTCGAAATCAAGATCATGGAGCTGCGCGAGATCACCGACTGGGAAAAGCCGATCTATGTGAAGGTCGGCGGCGCACGCCCCTATTACGATACCGCTCTTGCCGTGAAGGCCGGTGCCGATGTCGTCGTGCTTGACGGCATGCAGGGCGGCACCGCCGCGACGCAGGACGTCTTCATCGAGAATGTCGGCATGCCGACGCTCGCCTGTATCCGCCCCGCCGTCCAGGCGCTGCAGGATCTCGGCATGCACCGTAAGGTGCAGCTGATCATCTCCGGCGGCATTCGCTCTGGGGCTGATGTGGCGAAGGCGCTCGCACTCGGCGCTGATGCGGTTGCCATCGGCACGGCGGCGCTGGTTGCGCTCGGTGACAACGATCCCAAGTGGGAAGAAGAGTACCAGAAGCTCGGCACGACGGCCGGCGCCTATGACGACTGGCACGAGGGCAAGGACCCGGCAGGCATCACGACCCAGGATCCGGAGCTCGCAAGCCGGCTCGATCCGATTGCTGCGGGCCGACGTCTTGCCAATTATCTCAAGGTGATGACGCTGGAGGCGCAGACGATCGCGCGCGCTTGCGGCAAAAATCACCTGCACAATCTGGAACCTGAGGACCTCTGTGCGCTGACGATGGAAGCTGCCGCTATGGCGCAGATTCCGCTCGCCGGCACCAACTGGTATCCGGGCAAGGGAGGCTTTTAAGATTTCGGCCGGGCTACGAGGCCCGGCCGCTGCATGCATCATCGAAGTGTCTCGAAGAAATCCAAAGGGGAACGAGAATGACACTGGATCTTGCTGCCTTTGCAAAGGACAAAGGCATCAAATATTTCATGATCAGTTATACGGATCTTTTTTCCGGCCAGCGTGCCAAGCTGGTGCCGGCGCAGGCAATTGCCGGAATGCAGGAAGAGGGCGCCGGCTTTGCTGGTTTTGCCACCTGGCTCGACATGACGCCCGCCCATCCCGATCTTTTCGCCGTACCTGATGCTTCCTCCGTCATCCAGCTCCCATGGAAGAAGGATGTTGCCTGGGTCGCGGCCGATTGCATGATGGAGGGCGAACTCGTCGGCCAAGCGCCGCGAAACGTGCTGAAGAAGCTCGTGAAAGAAGCGGAAGCCGCTGGCAAGCGCGTCAAGACGGGCGTCGAGGCTGAATTCTTCCTGATCACAGCCGATGGCGCCAAGATATCGGATGAATACGATACCGCAGAAAAGCCTTGCTACGACCAGCAGGCCGTCATGCGCCGCTATGACGTCATCTCCGAGATCTGCGACTATATGCTTGAGCTCGGCTGGGGTGCGTACCAAAACGACCACGAGGACGCCAACGGCCAGTTCGAGATGAACTGGGAATTCGACGATGCCTTGAAGACGGCGGACAAGCACTCCTTCTTCAAGTTCATGGTCAAGTCGATCGCCGAGAAGCACGGGCTTCGCGCCACCTTCATGCCGAAGCCCTTCAAGGGCCTCACCGGCAATGGCTGCCATTGCCATATCTCCGTGTGGAGCAACGACGGCAAGACCAACGTCTTTGCCGACAGGGAAGCTGAATTCGGCCTGTCGGCCGAGGGCAAGCATTTCCTCGGCGGCATCATGAAACATGCTTCTTCGCTGGCGGCGATCACCAACCCGACGGTCAATTCCTACAAGCGCATCAATGCGCCGCGCACGACCTCCGGCGCCACCTGGTCTCCCAATACCGTGACGTGGACCGGCAACAACCGCACCCACATGGTGCGCGTGCCGGGTCCCGGCCGCTTCGAGCTGCGCCTGCCCGATGGTGCCGTCAATCCTTACCTGCTGCAGGCTGTCATCATCGCTGCCGGCCTGGATGGCCTGCGCAGCAACGCCGATCCGGGACCGCATCACGATATCGACATGTATGCGGAAGGCCATCTCGTGAAGAATGCACCGCGCCTGCCGCTCAATCTGCTCGATGCGCTGCGGGCCTATGATGAGGACGAGGGGTTGAAGCAGGCGATCGGCTCGGAATTCTCCGAGGCCTATCTGAAGCTCAAGCATCAGGAATGGAACGCCTACTGCTCGCATTTCACGCAGTGGGAGCGCGACAGCACGCTCGATATCTGAGTGCGCAGCGACAAGATGCCCTTAAGGGCTCAGGTGCCGGGGCGCGAGCCCCGGCACGACAGCGGAATTTTGGCCGCGGACGGCGGAGGAAAATCAGCATGACGAGCTATGTATTGACAGTTGCGTGCAAATCGACGCGCGGGATCGTTGCGGCGATCTCGAACTATCTGGCCGGGCAGGGCTGCAACATCGTCGACTCCAGCCAGTTCGACGATCTCGACACCGGCATGTTCTTCATGCGCGTCTCCTTCATCTCGGAAGAAGGTGTCGGTGGACCGGCGCTGGCCGAAGGCTTCAAGCCGATCGCCGAGAAGTTCGCCATGGACGTCGAGATCCACGATGCCAAGAAGCGCATGAAGGTGCTGCTGATGGTGTCGCGCTTCGGCCATTGCCTCAACGACCTGCTCTACCGCTGGAAGATCGGTGCCCTGCCGATCGACATCGTCGGCGTCATCTCCAACCATTTCGATTACCAGAAGGTGGTGGTCAATCATGACATCCCCTTCCACCATATTCCGGTGACCAAGGCCAACAAGCCGGAGGCGGAAGCCCGGATCATGGATGTGGTCGAGCAGACCGGCACCGAACTGATCGTGCTGGCGCGCTACATGCAGATCCTGTCGGATTCCATGTGCCAGAAGATGTCGGGCCGGATCATCAACATCCACCATTCCTTCCTGCCGTCGTTCAAGGGCGCGAACCCCTACAAGCAGGCCTATGAGCGCGGGGTGAAGCTGATCGGTGCGACGGCGCATTATGTAACGGCCGATCTCGACGAGGGTCCGATCATCGAGCAGGACACGGCGCGCATCACGCATGCGCAGTCGGCCGAGGATTATGTCTCGATCGGCCGCGATGTGGAGAGCCAGGTTCTCGCCCGCGCTATCCATGCCCATATCCACTATCGCACCTTCCTCAACGGCAACCGCACCGTCGTCTTCCCGGCAAGCCCGGGTTCCTATGCTTCCGAGCGCATGGGGTGAGTGATGGCACCCGCAACAGTGATCGACGGGAAGAAGGCAGCCGCTTCGGTGATCGAAGCCGTGAAGGCTGCGGCGGCGGGACTTGAGACCGAGGCCGGTGTGAAGACCGGACTTGCGGTCGTCATCGTCGGTGATGA
>NZ_JACHZP010000014.1:0-99986 GCF_014193605.1 Rhizobium sp. BK312
GTTTGCGCTGGTGACGCGGGGTGGAGCAGCCCGGTAGCTCGTCAGGCTCATAACCTGAAGGCCGCAGGTTCAAATCCTGCCCCCGCAACCAATCTACAGCACGACACGCTGTCCGGCAGTAGCCCATAACTACGATACAGTACGCCATAGCACTGCGATCAAACGCTCAATCCCTGACATAAAACACAAGTTCTAAAATCGACAGGTGCAAAGCGGGCGTGGGGTGCAAGTGCTGATAATGCCGGCGGTCGGATGGATAAGCTACGAGACAGCCTCTCTCCGGTCTCGAGTGTTGGCAGAACTTGGGGCTCAGGTCTGAAGTCTTGACGTGCTTATGCTAAAGAATTGTTTTGTTGCGAAAAGCTGGGGGTAGAACATCTCGGTTCAGGAAATAGCCGGTGTCTTGTCGGGCTGCATGAAGGCAGCTGGCCGCTGGTGTCGACCATGCCGACCATATCGTGCGTGCCCGCGCTGCTTGCGATAAGGCCCAGGGTCAAAGCGAGCCTGCCCCCTGCTTATCGAACTTCTGGTTCCGGTCATAGCGCTTTTGTGCGCTTCTAGCGTGTCAGGGGTCCTTGGTGGTGACTGATGCGGCAAACAAACGAGAACAGCAGGGCCCCACCAAATTCCAGATCGCGTCCGTCACCTCGTCAAGCGCCAGTCCTGTAACTTGGATCGACCGGGCATAGTTTCCCCACTGGCTCTGCTTGCCAGTATCCTCGTAGAAGACACTGGTCAGACCTGGTGGTCGCGAAGAGGGGATCGCGGTTCGTCTGCGCGCGAACGTCGCACTGATCGCGGCATCAAGCTCGTCATCCGGAATGCTGACGACCTGGGGAATTGCCCAGAGGTCGAAGTAGTCCTTCATCCGCCCGTTGATTATGCCGAGCGCCACGATCGCTTGAAATTTCTCGGCAATTACGACCGCTGGAGGATAGCTGCGAATGCGTGGGGATTCCATGCCGAGAAGAGAAGGGTAGGAGGTCATCTCGGCTCCCGCCAATGCATCACCGAACCCGACGTCGATGGTGACTGGTATCCTTGTGCGCTCCAGGAAGGCTACGGTGCGAAGTCGCACCCCGTTGTATTCCATCTCCTCGCGGATGACCTCGGCCTGTAGTCCGTCGACATCGAAGACGAGTCCGTCATCGTATTGGGCTGCCATAACTTCTGCGAAGATCGATTTCAGCGTCTCTCCGTCTGCCTGACCGTATCCAAGGAAATCGACGTCGCGGGTTTCGCGGTTGTCTCCGTCCAACCAAAGCGTGACGAGCATTCCGCCCTTGAGTATGAACCGATCGGCCTTGTCGGACACGGACAGTCGAAAGAGCAGTCGCTCGAGGGCATATCGGACCATGACAATTTCGAAAACCCGCCCTTCACGGCGAGCAAGATTGCTGAGCTGCTGCTTGATGGACGCCGCCCTGTTTCTGATTTCTCTAGCCATTCGAGGTCAGAGCCTCCAGATAGGGTTTCATCTTTTTCCAGGCGCCGTTCGCCATCGCAGTCTCGGTTATGGCCGCAGGACTCACCTTTCGCTGCTGGAGCGCAGCGCGCAGCGCCTCTATGGCAACGGATCGATCAACGAGCCTGCTGCGGAAGACATCGGCAAGCGACTTCGAGGCCGAAAAAATCCTTACTGCAACTCCGGAAATCTGATGATGCTCTACGCCCTGCTTCATGTAGGCGTCCTTGAATTCCGTAATTCTAATAGGCGGATAGGCGGGCGCAACTGCCCAGTCCTTCTGGCTGACCGCCATCCATACTTCGCGCGGGATCTGATCCGTAAGACCGTGAAAGGCGAGCGCGGAGGTCAGAGCAACGACGCCTTGTGGAACCAGTTTTGCTGCTTCTGCCAGAGCCTGCAGCGTGTCAAGATCTGCATCCGGACGCTGGTAGAGCCCGCGTGACAGTCGCACAAGCTCTCCTGCCTCCACGGCGCGGGCGATGGTCATCGCGAATATGCCTGCCCGCCGCAGCTCATGGAACCGTACGATCGGGTGTTCGGCGATGTAGTTACGCAGCAGGTGCTGCTGTTTCGATGCGGCCACTTGTTACTTATCCTGGGTGTAATTCAATTTTTGACCCAGGATAGGTAACATAAAATTCGTTACTTATCCTGGGTGTAGATGCGTTCTTCACCCAGGATAGGTAACAATTTCGCCGACTGTTGCCTCTCCGTCTCGCTTCGAGGCCGCACCAGGTCGCTCTCGAAATTTCCGGCACCGTTGCGGATCCAATGCGCGACCTCGTCGAGTGTCGTCTGGACCCACGGGGAGCGAAGGCCGCATTCCCATACGGTGCCCACCCGCCATCCGGATGAGTTCAAGGCATTGCGAACTTCCAGGTCCCGGGCGATGTTGCGCGCGAACTTTACGGCCCAGAACTCGGGGTTCGATGCTCCCCGATATCAGTCTTTTAGAACGTGAATGCGCATCATCCTCGTGCAACAGACGGCGCATCCATACCGTACATGCTACCTGCGCTACCTCGTGAGATGATCAACAACCAGAGCGGCGTCGACCAGCGTCTTCACCGCGAGCCTGACGAGGGGTTTGGTCGCGAACTGCTTGTATCCAGATAGATTACTGTTGGCACCATCACCGTTTGCATCAGTCCAGCTACGGCTGCCATTGGGCTCCTCCTCCACCTGTTCGATCGTTGAAGGAAGATCACGCGGCATCCCAGACGAACGACCCACAGATTGACCCGATCCACGTGGTCGAACTCAACCCCTATGGCTCGGCCGCCGCGCTTGCTCTCGAACACTTCAAGATGCGCCTTCCTGCTGGTATCGCGGGCGCTCGACACCTCTACGAAGTCGCGGCGCAGTCGAGCACGTAGAGCGCCTTTAAGGTTCTCGATTTCGGAATTCGTCACGGAATCTGTCCTGAATGGTCGTTTGAGAAGCGGTTAGAATGGGCCCTCTCTAGCGTCATTTATTGAACAAATTCAATTTACCAACGACTGTCACGCCGCCAATTTTGGTATTTGACGCTCAAACAATCGTAGGAATCGGGTGTTGCGAGCCCCCGCAACCAATAATCTATCCCCCTCAGCTCCTAGCCATGGCGATACTAGCCAAGCCCGCAGCTGCCCTGGCAATCGTCTGTCGAAAAGCTAGCCGCGGCATTTTCCCGAAATAACGCAATGCTCCCGTAATCTGCTTCGCAGACCATCCGTGCATCAAAGCAATCAAAGGCGGGTGGTTATGCGGTTTTTTCTTCTTTTGGCCTGCATACTGGCGGTCGGCAGCTCCTGTCTATCGGCCGCCGAACTCGGTTCGGAGCGCAGAAATCGGCACCCTCTCCTCGTTCAATATAGATATGACCCATGTACCGATGGCCGCGTGAGCGACGGGCGTCCGAGGAGTTGCGAGGAGTTGCGGCGCGCCTGGCGGCATGACCGATGGCGCGACTGGCCGGATGAAAAATATAGCCGTACACGACGATCCTCTATCAATCCATGTACTAACGGGCGTTTTAACGACGGCCAGCCCCGATCTTGCCGGGAGCTGCTGGACTGGCTGGATTCGCAATGAAAACGGTCCTCTCGCTGTCGTCCTGGCCTTTGGTGTTCTTCGCTGGTCTGCTTCTCACTCATTTCGCTTTCGAGAGCGAACGGCCAATGTTTGGCTTTGCGCTTGTCTATGCCGGCGAGGTGCTGCTGCTCCTGCTGCTCGAACGCTGTATTCCCTATGAGCGGCATTGGCTGCTTCCTGATGGCGAGACGGCTAATAACATCGCCCATACGCTGCTGACCAAGGGGGCGGTGCAACTGTTTGCACTAGTCGGCGCCGTTTTCCCGATGCTGACGGCCACTGTGCTGCAGCCGTTCGCCGATGCCCGCTTCGATCTGTGGCCGACGGCACCACCCATGCCGTTTCAAGCGGCGATCGCTGTCGTCGTCGCGGAATTCGGCCTCTACTGGGCGCATCGGATCGCCCATGAAAGATTGTTCTTATGGCGCTTTCACGCGCTGCATCACAGCGTTATCAGGCTATGGGTCGTCAACACAGGCCGCTTCCACATTGCCGATTCGCTGTTCAAGGTAGCCCTCAGCCAGCTGCCGATCTATCTGCTGGGCGCACCGCTCCAGGTTTTCTGGTGGCTTGGTGCGATCACGGCGTTCATGGGCATTCTCACCCACTGCAACGTCGATATGCGAACCGGTATTTTCGATTATATCTTCAGCACGCCGCGACTGCATCGCTGGCATCATTCCAAGGACATGCGCGAGGGCAACACGAACTACGGTGAGAATGTCGTGTTCTTCGATCTGCTGTTTGGCACCTATTTCAATCCCGATCGACCATCTTCGACGGATATTGGCATCCGCGGCGAGGTCGCGAAAAATTTTCTCGGCCAGCTGGCGCAGCCTTTCCGCAAGGAAGGCATCCGCCAGATTCTTGGGCGCCCGACAAAAAGCGGCTGATGCCGCAAAGCGCAATGCTGCCGTAATCCATGAGACGTACCCCTGCCTGCGATCTCCCTTCAGTTGCAAAGGACGTTCTGATGACTGCCATTCGTATGAAGCGGCTCCCTCGCGGAATTGCTGCGCTTACAGTCCTGCTGATCCTGTCGGCCTGTGCCTCGCAGATCATGAAGAGCTATATTGGCGCGCCGATCAGCAGCGTGATGCTGGACTATGGTCCGCCGGATAATGTCTATGACCTAGGCCCGGGCGCGCGTGCCTATCAATGGCGCAAGCAGAAGACGCAGGTGGTGTCAGGCCAATCCAGCGGCGAAATCCGGGATACACGTCGCGGCAAACGTTATGAAGTCACCGAAACGCCCGGCTACGTCGAGCATACGGAATGTTTCTACACCTTCTATACCCGAGGCTCCGGTCCCGATTGGTATGTAACGAGTTTTCGCCAACCTTCGCTTGAATGCGAATAAATCCCTCTAGCGGCCCAGCGGAAGCCGGATGATTCCCTTGCTCGCAAGGGGCCAACTCAATCCCGACCTGGTTCGTCAATTTTGCCCCATCGCCAACGCCATGGGGCATCGCTTTTCAACCAGGCAACGAACATCAGCAATGCCGTCGGGACGATGATCGCTGTGGCGTAGCCGATTGGATGACTATCCGCATTAGGCTCGCCGACGAAGATAAAGGCCATCAGCACCAGCGCATAGATAACAAGCGCCATCCAGCCCTGCCAGCAGCAAGGCCGGCCGGCTCCGTAACCATAGGCTTTGACATGGAACCACGGGGCTTGGTGTCTCATGCGGTCGGATCCCTTGGCAGATCAGTCATCACTCCGCTGCACTTCTCCACCAGGATTGTCCGGCAACTTTCGGGCAACCGCAAGACCGCCGATCGTGCGAAACGCGATGGCAGCGAATGGTTCGATTGCCTACGCATGACGCGGCGGACTTTCATGATCGAAAGCGGCGAAAGCGCTGATTTGGGGTTCGATCAGCCACCTCCGCCGCCCTCCGTCAGGCCCGCCCTGGCCTGAAAAAACCGTGCCGACTTCGGCGAACCGGGCATCAGAAGCGATAGTTCAGGCCGGCCTTGATGACGTGATCGCGCAGATCGGTCTTCGACTTGCCGCTCGATGTCGTCGTGGAGACGTCGTTGGTCATGACGTAGTTATATTCGATCTTGGCCGACAGGCCGCCGCCGAAGCCCTGTTCGACGCCGCCGCCGACAAGATAGCCCTGCTTCCAGCCGCTCGAGGTGGAAACGCCCTTGCCGCCTTCGAATTTCGTCATCGTCAGACCCGCGGTGCCATAGACCAGCGTGCGGTCGAAGGTCAGGCCGGCCTTGGCCTTGGCGGCGCCGCGGAAGCGTTCTTCCACCTTGCCGTTCGGTACGTGCAGTTCATTGTTTCCGAGATAGGAGCCTTCCAGTTCTGCGCCGAAGATGCCTGGCCCCACCTGGAAATTGTAGCCGGCTTGCACGCCGCCGGTCAGCCCCTTACCGCTGGCGAAAGGATTGAACTTAGGCGAGGCGATACCGCCATGGGCACCGAAATAGGCGCCGCTCCACTGAAATGCCGCCGGCCTGTCATAGGCGGAGGCATCCGGGGCCTGATAGGTGGTGAGATCGGCGGCTGATGCATTGTTTGCGGCCGCCATGGCCAGAGCCGCGAACAAAATCGATTTTACGCTGAGCGACATTGCTAACTCCATACGAAACCCATGCGCCACTCTCGACGCTCGCAAAGGTCTCAGTTTGTCTCAGTTGCGTTGGAGAACCGAACATCGGTTCCTGCTGCTCTCCGGGACCGACCGACTTGGGGAGCGGGTTGTCTTCAGGAGATGGAGGTCATTTTGCCGGTGAGAATTGCGAGTACATTGCAGGATTAAAAATCTTTAGAAATTATCTAGTATTTTGAGATAGTTGATCAGATTTCCTTAACTATTTGTTAAGGTCTAGCAGTCGCAGCGTCGCGATGGGTATGCAGGACCTTCATCCGTTGCCTTGATGATGGCGCCTCTACCAATCTCGATCGTGAAGTTCATTTCTTAACCGATCAGCGTCCTTGCGCGCAGTCTACCTGCCCATCCTTCGTTTTAGTCGACTGCTTGCGGCTCCTCATCACGAACGGATTCCAGCCACGCCGCGCCGACGGCCGCGCCCAGCGACAGCAAGAATGCCAGAAAGATGCAGGCCGTGCGAAACGAGGTCAGACCCATCGCAGCGCCCGTCAGCATGTATTCGACCGGCAGGAATAGCAGAGCGATCGAATAGGAAAGACCCATCACATGGGGTCGGCAGTCGCGTGGCGGTTTCAATTGCAGGATCGCGACGAAGGCGGGTGAAAGCCAGCCGTTCGCCAGTCCGGCGACGAGACCAGCCACCATCATCGTCATCGGCGAAATCTCGATCCATAGAATGCCCATCGAAAGCGCTAGGCCGAGCAGAGCCTTGGAAACGATAGCCGTAGGCGCCGGTAAGGCATGGCGCGATGCGAGATGCAGGTTCATCATGATCGTGCCCGTCGCCGATGCTGCAACGAAGAGCCCGAGCCACGCCACGGATTCACCCTGCAGGCGCAAGGCGGCCGGCACGATGAAAATCTGCAGCACCATGAAGAAGCCGAGCGCCGCGCTTGCGCAAAGGGCGAATGGCAAAGACACGGCTGCAGTGCGGAACCGCCTGCCAGCGTGGAGGATATCGCCAAGCTTCGGCGCCGGCCCCAGACGGAACCGTGGCAGGCTGAAGGACAGCAGCATCATGGCGATGAAATTGCCGATTACGATCCACCATGCCGCATCCTTCGGGCCGATGACGGCAATGATGAAAGCGCTGGCGGCAGAAGCCGTCAACAGCAAGAGGCCATCGATCGTATCGTCGATGGAAACCGCTGCGGCTGATGACAGCCTCGAAAGCCGCGCGATTTCCGGCGTCTTCGCCTCGGTGGCGACAGTCGCCGGACCGTCGAGGATCGACCCTGCGAAGCTGAGAAGGAGGAAGGTGCCCGGATGCAAGAGGTCCGCCATATAGAGGATCGCGATCATCAGCGACGCCAGCATGCCGATCTTCGCGGAGATGAGCGCGGTGTGACGCGTGCCCAGCATCTCCGCCACATAGCCGCCAAAGACCATGCCGATCAGAAGAACCATGCCGTTCACGAAAGCGATCAGCGCCATGCAAACGACGCTACGGGTGAGATCGTACATGATCCAGGGATAGAGGACGGCTGCAAAGGCATGGCTGGAATTCAGAGCTATATTGCTCAATTGAAGCCCGACGAAAGGCCACCGCACGCGGCGTTGAAGTTGAAACATGGCTCTTTCCTGACGATCGTTTTCATCGTCAGGTTCGGCGCTCCGCTTTGCAGCAACATTACGGAAATAAAATTATTGCAGCGGGGACCACAGCGGCCGCCTGCGCACCCTCAGCGATCATGTCTCCAGGGTGCGAAGATCTATTCGCAGCGCTGGCCAGTCGTGCGATCGAAGAGATGCAGCGCGCCGGCGTCAAAGCCGAGTTTGAATTTCTGTCCTTCGGCAATCACTGTGCGCGGCGGCAGGCAGGCCATCAGCCGCTGCGAGCCTGCCTGCGCTGTCACGATCAGTTCGGGGCCGGTCAATTCCGCGACTTCGCATATGGCTTCGAGCTTGCCGCCCTCATCGAGATGCAGTGTTTCCGGCCGGATGCCGATGACCAGCTCCTGGCCTTGGTTGATCGCCGCTTTCGTCGACGGCATCGGCAGGGTGATTGAGGTGCCGTCGATGCGCAGCGAACCCTGGTCGGCGGTCGCATTCAAAAGGTTCATCGGCGGCGCACCGACGAAGGTCGCGACGTAAAGTGTTGCCGGATGATTGTAGATTTCGTCCGGCGTGCCGAGCTGCTCGATCCGGCCGTCGCGCATCACGGCGATGCGCGTTGCGAGCGTCATTGCCTCGATCTGGTCGTGCGTCACATAGACGACCGTGGTCTTCAGCATCTGGTGCAGGCGCTTCAACTCGGTGCGCATCTCCATGCGCAGCTTGGCGTCGAGATTGGAGAGCGGCTCATCGAAGAGGAAGACCTCCGGCTTGCGCACCAGCGCCCGGCCGATCGCCACGCGCTGGCGCTGGCCGCCGGAAAGCTGGCTCGGCTTGCGCTCCAGCAGCGCTTCGATTTGCAAGAGCTTCGCCGCCTCGCGCACCGCCTTATCGCGCTCGGCGGCAGGCACCTTGCGCATTTCCAGGCCGAAGCCGATGTTGCGGTGGACCGAGAGGTTTGGATAGAGCGCATAGGACTGGAATACCATGGCGATGTCGCGGTCCTTCGGATGCACGCCGAGCACGGAGCGATCGCCGATGCGGATATCCCCGCTCGTCGCCTCGGCAAGCCCGGCGATGATGTTCAGAAGCGTGGACTTGCCGCAGCCCGAAGAGCCGAGCAGCACCAGGAATTCGCCGCTTTCGAGCGAAATATCGATGCCCTTCAGCGTCTCCACTTCGCCGTAGCTCTTGCGGATGTTCTGGATTTCGAGCGCGCTCATTAAACGGCCTCCTCGGATGCTTGGGCCGGGCCGTAGCTGCGCGGCAGTGTGGAAATGGCGCGGGATGCGACCGCGGTCCCCGCCGAAAGGCAGGCCGCAGGCGGCTCGCCGCGGGCAAGGGCGGCCAGAAAGCCGGCATTGAAGACATCACCGGCGCCGATCGTATCGACGACAGTGACGCGGGGCGCCGCGGCCGAAACGAGATTGCCGCCCGCATCGACAGCAAGCGCGCCGTCTCGGCCGCGCTTGACGACGAAGATGGCGCCTTCGGGCATCAGCGCGTGGAGCGCGCGTGCAGCCTCGGTTGGATCGTCCATGCCGGCGAGCGTGGTGGTCTCGACCTCGTTCATCAGCGCCACGCCGCAGCGCGCAAGCCAGTCACGGGTCGCGCTGCAATTCGTATCCGTCCAGCCGTCGAGCGGCCAGCCGGTGTCGAGCGCGGCGGTGATCCCATGCTTGTCGGCCCAGTCGAACAGGGCATCGTAGTCCCGCGTGAGATCTTCTGTGAGGAAGGCGCCGCACAGCAGCGCATAGCCGCCGGCAAGCCTGTTGCCGTCGAGAACCGCAAACACGTCATCGATATTGAACCGCGGCAGGTGCCCACGCGTCGTGAAGAAGGTGCGCTCGCCATCGGGATGGGTGATGCCGACCGAGAGTGTCGTGCCCTCCGGACGCACCGGCCATTTGCTGCTGCGCGCCCCGAAGGCTTCGCTGAGCCAGCGTCCGAACTGGTCGCTGCCGACATTGGCGGCAATCTCGTAATCGACGCCGAGGCCTTCCCAGGCAAGCGCGCTATTGCCCGCCTGGCCGCCGACCCGCAGCTCGTCATGATCGACGATGATCTCGGTGCCGGCCTTCGGCCATGGCGCCGCCGGTCCAAGAATCAGATCGATATTGACATTGCCGATGACTGCAAGCGGCTTCATTCATTCGCTCCGGGTGATCTTGGTGGAGCGCACCGGCGTGCCGGCATTCTCCACCCGCTCGTTGGCAAAGGCGATCATCAGTGACTGGGCGACGGGCAGCATCTGGAAGATGGCGGCAAGGCCGGTTTCCGGCTTGAAGCGTAGGGTGACGCAGCCAGGCACCGGCTCTTCTTGTGAACCGTCGAAGACGATTACGGGCGCACCCGTTTCGACGGCAGAAACGGCCATGGCGGTCACCAGACCAGCCGTCGCATCATTGCCGCGGAAGAGGACGACGCCGATCGAAGGCCCAAGCATTTCCATCGGCCCGTGACGCAGCTGGCCTCCTTCAAGCGAGAAGCAGGGACGGCGGGAAAGCTCGGTGAGACCGAGCGCCAGTCCCTCCGCAACGCCCTGCAGGCGGCGGCCCGAGGTAACCACCGTCGCGACATTGGCGAGAGCCGCGAGAGCTGGCTTAATATCGAGCGTCTCCGGGGCGCGAAGCACGGCGAGCGCAGGTGCCGGATCCTGACCGAGGGCTGCGAAGATCGCCAGATGCAGCGCGAAGGTGACGGTGAGGCTGCGGGTTGCCGCAAAGGCAAGCTCGGTGCCGCCAACGCCCACAAGGGAGGGAACTGTCTTCGCGAGGAAGGAGCTGCCCTCCAGCGTCAGGCCGAACGTGTCGGCAGTACCGCCGGTCTCCTTGAACCAGCGCACGACCTCGGCACTTTCCCCGGATTGCGAGGTCATGAAGATCGTGCGTCCATCCGACGACAATGGCTGGCCGAGCTGTTCGGAGAGCGGCAGTGCGATCGCATCGATGCCGGCGGCGCGATAGAGTGGCTCGACGGCGCGGTTGACGGCGTGCGAGCCGCCCATGCCGAGCAGCAAGAGCTTGCCGGTGTGCTTCAGCGAGGCTGCGGCCTTGGCGGCCATATCGGTGGCGGCCTCGAAGGAAGCAAGCGCGTCGGCGTGCTGGCGAGCCATTTCGCGGTCGATGGCGGCAAGGCCTTCGGGGCGTGTGTTCTCTTTGGTCATGGTCATCCCTTGACGCCGCCATTGGTAAGGCCCGAGATCAGGGCACGTTGCATGACAAGGCCGATCAACACCGGGGGCAGGGCGGCCAGCACACCGGCAGTCGCGATCAGTCCGTAATCCGAGACACGGCCGCCGGCCAGATCCGCTATGGCGACGGTGAGCGTCTTGGCGCGCTGGTCTGACGTGAAGAGCAGCGCGTAGAAGAATTCATCCCAGGCAAGCAGGAAGGCGAAGAGCGCCGAGGTCGCCATCACGGGCATGGCAAGCGGCAGCGTGATGATCTTCAGCGTCTGGAACAGCCCGGCGCCGTCGATCATCGCCGCAGCCTCTATTTCCTTCGGAATGGAATCGAAGCCGGACTTCATCAGCCAGGTCGTGAACGGCGCAAGAATCGTCAGATAGACGAGTGCCAGGCCGAAGACGTTGTTGAGCAGGCCGAGATAGGCAAGCCCCATATAGAGTGGCACGGCGAGCGCCACCGGCGGCAGCATATAGGTGGCGATGACCATGGAGAGCGACCATCCGACGGACGGCGTGCGCGACACGGCCCAGCCGGCGGGGATGGCGAGCGCAATAGCGGCGATGGTCGCCATGCCGGCGACTTCGATGCTGTTGCGCAGCGACGAGGTGAAAGCCGCGCCCTCGCTGTTTTCCAACGTTGACAGCAGCACTCTGTAGCGCGAGAAATCCGCCGTCTGCGGCCACCAGCGCAGCGGCTTGGCGGCAAGATCGGCAGCCGGCGAAATGCTCATGATGAAGAGCCAGGCGATCGGCGCCAGGATGACGATGGCGAGCAGGATGGCGCAGATATAGATGAAGCAGGTAAAGAGCGGGCTCTTGCGTTCCATCAGGTGGCACTCCCTGCGGTTTTGCGAACAAGGGCGGCATAGGCGGCGGCCAGCACCGTAACCAGCAGCGTGACGATGAGGGCGAGCGATGCGCCTGACCCCGCTCGCTGGAAGGAGAAGGCTTCCTGGTAGACGAGGATCGACAGCGTGCGCGTGCTGTTTGCCGGACCGCCGCGGGTCATCACCCAGATGATGTCGAACACCTTGAAAGCCTCGATGGTGCGCAACACCAACGCGACCATCAATGGCCCGACAAGATATGGAAGGATCACGAAGCGGAAGCGCTTAAAAGGCCCGGCGCCGTCGACCAGCGATGCGGCGGTGATATCGCGCGGCACGGCCTGCAGGGCGGCGAGCGCAATCAGCGCCACCAGCGGGAAATTCTTCCAGCAGTCGGCAACGATGAGTGCCGTCAGCGCCGTGCCCGGCTCGCCGAGCCAGGAGCGATAGGCGTCGATGAGGCCGAGTTGGGTGAGTGCCGCGTTCAGCGCGCCATATTCGGGATTGTAGATCAGCCGCCAGAGCGTCGCGTTGACGACGGTTGGCAGCGCCCAGGGCAGGATCATCAGCGCGCGCAGCACGCCCCGGCCCCTGAAGTCCTGGTTCAGCAGCAGCGCGGCCAGCACGCCGAGTACCATTTCGGCGGCGACGGAGACGATTGCGAACCACGCCGTGGTAATCAGGGTGCGCTGGAAATTGGAATTCGCCAGCATCTTTGCATAGTTGTCGATACCGACAAAATTGCCGCCGGTGCCGACAAGCTTCGCATCGGTGAAAGAAAGGCCGACCGTATCGACGAGAGGCCAGCCGATGACGGCGATCATCACCACTAGCAGGGGCAGCATCAAAAGCCAGGCGCGAGTTGTCATCGAGGTGCCGGACATGGCGGGCCTCTTCTTTCATTCTTCATGGAGGGTAGAGGCGGGCGGCGCTTGGCCGCCCGATAAGACTATCAGAGACCGCTGTTGGAGGCTGCCGACTTCAGCGCATCTTCCGGAGAAGACTGGCCGAGCAACGATTCCTGGATCGCCTGCTGCAGTGCGGTCGACAATTCCTGGTACTTCGGTGTCGTCGGACGCGGATACATGGCGGCGAGGCCGACCTTTGCGGCAGCGATCAGCTCTTCCTGGCCCTTTGTTACGGCCGGATCACTGTAGGACGATGCCCAGATCGGCAAGCTGAGCTTGGCATACTGGTTCTGCGTTGCTTGCGAGGTCATGAAGGTGATGTACTTCCAGGCTTCGTCCGGATGCTTGCTGGCGGACGTGATGCCGAGGCCCATCGAGCCATTGACGGCCGAAGCCTCGCTCTTGCCGGCAACGCCCGGTGCCGGCACCACGCCGACCTTGCCCGCGACCTTGCTGTCCTTCGGGTCGTTGGCCATGTTGTACATGTAGGTCCAGTTCAGCGCGAAGGCGGCGTCGCCGTTTTCGAAGACCTTGCGGACATCCTCTTCGAGGAATTCCTTCGAGTTCGGGTTGGTGAGGCCGGACTTGTAGCTGGTGACCATGTATTTCAGCGCATCGAGGCCGCCGCCGGTCTGGAAGTCCGGCTTGCCGTCCTTGATGAAGTCGCCCTTATAGGCGCTGACGAGCGTCGCGTAGTCGCAGATCGCGGCTTCGGCCTGCGACCAGCTCCAGGCGATCGGGGTGGCGAGAAGACCCTTGTCCTTGATGATCTTCGCCTGTTCGTTCAGTTCGTCCCAGGTCTTCGGCGGCGTCTTGATGCCGGCCTTTTCCAGGATGTCCTTGTTGTAGAACAGGTACTTGGTATCGAGGATCCAGGGCATGCCATAGGACTTGCCGTCATACTGGACCGTCGTCCATGCGCCCGGCAGCACGCTCTTCTTCGTGTCGTCGGAGATGCGCGAGGAAACGTCGACCAGAACCTTGTTCGTCGCGTATTCGGCCGGCCAGATCACGTCGAAGAGCACGACGTCGTAGCCGCCGCCGGACCCTTGAGCCAGCACGGTCTTATCGTGCAGGCCTTCATAAGGGACGAATTCGAGATTGACCTTGATATCAGGATTGGCCTTGGAAAAGGCATCCGTCATGGCGCGCACATCGGCTTCGCTATAAGCCGCCTGCGCCATGAAGAGGGCATTGATCGTGGTTTCGGCAAAAGCGTGCGAGGCGAAGGATACGCCGATCAGCGCTGCGCCGAGCAATGTCTTGTTCAATGATTTCAACATTCCATCCTCCAGTTCTTTTTGACAGTCACGCGATTTTTCAAATGGCGGCTGAAGCGTCGCCATCGGTTGTCGAGCAGGCAATTGGCCGGGCTGGCCGCCGAGCATCGATCGGCGCGTCTCTGGAGCCATAAGGCTCCGTTTTGTTCCCTGATGAAACTCTGTGGTTTCTTTTAAGTCAATTGTCTTGACTAATTTGTTCTTCAATATTCTATTGCTGTCAAGAGGCAAAAGCAGATGAACGATATTCGCCCGATCAGGGCTACGAGCGGAACGAACCACGAGGGCACCAGCGCCCATAACCGGCGGGTGATCATCGACGCCCTCCGGCTGAACGGCGCGCTCTCCCGCGCGGACCTTGCACGCGCCACGCGCCTGACAAAGCAGACAGTCTCCAACATCATCGAGGAGCTGGAGCACGACGGGTTGGTGACTTCAAGAGAAACGGTGCGACGCGGCCGCGGCCAGCCCTCGACTCCCTATGGCCTCGTGCCGGAAGGTGCTTTCGCCATCGGCCTGCAGATCGACCGGCACATCACCCGTGCCATCGCCGTCGATCTCGTCGGCAATGTGCTGATCCGCAAGGAAGCGAACCTACCGGCCGGTGGCCCGGCAACGGGCACGCCCGTCGTCCTGCAGTTGGTGGAGGATGTGCGTAGCGAACTGAAGCAAAGTGTCGCGCAGGCGGAGAAGCGGCTCGTCGGCCTCGGTGCGGCGATGCCGGGCCCGTTCGGTATCGAGCAGGACGATGCCGACAATCCCTGGATGATGGGTGCCTGGCAGCGCTTTCCGCTGCTGGAAACACTGTCTGCCGGAACTGGCCTCAACGTCACCCTGCAGAATGACGCCGCGGCCTGCGCGACCGCCGAGCGCATGGTCGGCGCCGCGCATGGGCTCGATCACGCCGTCTGCCTCTATGTCGGCTACGGTATCGGTGCCGGGCTGATCCTCGGCGGCGAGCTCTATAGCGGCGCCCATGGCAATGCCGGCGAAATCGGCATGGCGCTGCTGACGGCCGGCGGAAAACAGACCCAGCTGGAGCATCGCGCCTCGCTGGCTTCTCTGTATGATCACCTCGGTGTCGATCCGATGGCGCCGGACCTCTATTCGTTGATAGACAAGCGCGCTGCGGCAGACGATCCGGATATTCTCGCCTGGATCGAAAGGGCGGCAGTTGACCTGCGCTGGAGCGTGCAGCTCATCGAAACCATCTTCGATCCGCAGACGGTGATCCTCTGCGGCGGTGCGCCCATTGCGCTCGCAACCCGCTTGATTGCTGCCATGCAGCCGCTCCTGCCCTCCAATGCCGATCGCCCGGATCGATTATTGCCGCGCCTGCAGCTCGGCATGACCGATCCATGGGCCGTGGCGCGCGGTGCCGCTGCCGAGCCGATCGGCCACGCCTTCGATCCGCGTTTCCAGGCGATCTTGAAATCCTGATATTCAGGGATGTCTCGGGCTGGCCCCGAGGCGCGCAAGCACTTTATTCGGAATGCCATAGCGCTGGATGACATCGCGGCCGTTGCGCAGGCCGCAGATCTCGCGATGGATGAACATTCCCCAGACGGCTTGCGCCGCGGTATCCACCAGCCGCTCGTGCTCCACGCCCGCCTTGCCCTTGGCTTCGCCCTCCTGCAAGGCTGCAAGCGCCGCTTCCACCTTCATGCCATGATGGCCGAGCGTGCTGGCGCGTTCCGATAGCATCTCATACTCAAGAATGCCGAGGCCGGTTTCTTTGGTTTGAGATGGATTGAAGTTGCGTGGCGGGCGAACTGTCATATCGAGCTCCGCATACTGATGATCTGTCTCCCCTTGGTTTTACACAAATTCAGCCCGTTTCCCAAGCGTGACCACGCCGCCTGCGCCATCTGAACTGCCAGCAGGGATCGGGAAATGCCGGGATTTCGCTGCCCCCTATCTATTTTCGGGTGGCTGGAGCGTCTCATTTGAGGTCCAATGCGGACATGAGCGCTCCATCGGAGGCAATCTCGCCCGATGCCGCAAGCGCAATTCAAAGAAAGGATATCGGCATGACCAAAGCTCGGAAAAATGCGGAAAAGCAGTATGTCTATCGGATTGTGAATTCGCCCGTCGGCGCCTTGAAACTCGTCGGCAGCGATGATGGACTTGCCGCGATCCTCTGGGACAATGATCGGCCGGGCCGCGTGCCGCTGCTGGTCGTCGCAGAAGACGACAGCCATCCTGTGTTGCTGGAGACTGAACGTCAGCTGCGCGAATATTTTGCCGGCGAACGACAGGCTTTCGATCTACCGCTCGATTTTGCCGGAACGGAGTTTCAGCAGAAAGTTTGGCAGGCTTTGCTCGCCATCCCCTTTGGCGAAACACGGAGCTACCGCCAGATTGCGACTGAGATCGGCTCGGCAAAGGCGATCCGTGCGGTCGGGGCAGCCAATGGCCGCAACCCGATCTCCATCATCGCGCCCTGCCATCGCGTGGTGGGGTCGGCAGGCGATCTCAGGGGATTCGCCGGCGGTCTCGAGCGCAAGTCCTATCTGCTGCGCCTCGAAGGAGCGGATACGAAGACATTCGATTTCGCTGCCTGATCTCTCATGCTTGGCACTGTAAACTCCTTCTCCCCTTGGGGAGAAGGTGGCCCGAAGGGTCGGATGAGGGGGTTAACTGCGCTGATTTAATTGGTTTTCATGCTCTTGGCGAATCCCCCTCATCCGCCTGCCGGCACCTTCTCCCCCGAGGGGAGAAGGGGTAACAACGATCTCTTCCCATGTGAAAGCAGCCCATCCGGTTTCCCGGATGGGCTGCTTTCATTTCTCGAATTTAGACTCAGCAGCCGACCGTGAACCCCGCCAGCCAACGGGCCTATCTCAGCCTTCGAGCCACTTCACCTGTTCCGGCGTCAGCTTGATGTCGAGCGCCGAAAGGCTGTCCTCCAATTCGGCGACCGTGCGTGGGCCGATCAGCGGTATCACCGGGAAGGGTTGGGCGACGACATAGGCGAGCGCGATGTGGATCGGGCTGCGGCCAAGCTTCTGCGCCAGTTCGATCGCCCTGTCGCGGCGGCCGAAATTGCGGTCGGAATACCAGACGCGAACCAATTCCTCATCGTCTCGCTTGTCGCAGCCGGCGCGGTCGGTGAAGAAGCCGCGGCCCTGGCTCGACCAGGCGAAGTTCGGGATCTGCTTGGCATTCAGCCAGGCCTTCCACTCGTCGTCGGAGGCGGCAACGCATCCAGCCCAGATCGGATCGAGCATTTCCGCCAGCGAGAAGTTGTTGGAAAGGGCAGCCGGTGCCGTCTTGCCGTTCTTCTGAGCATAGGCAATCGCTTCGTCGAAGCGAGCGCGCGTCCAGTTCGAGCCGCCGAAGATGCCGCGGATGCGGCCGGCCTTCACCTCTGCATCCATGGCATCCACGAACTCGCCGACCGGAACGTCGGTGTTGTCGCGGTGCATGAAGTAGATGTCGACATAGTCGGTCTTCAGGCGGTTAAGGGATTGGTCGAGCTGCTTGGCGATCACGTCCGGATAGCAAAGCGGCGAATGCGCACCCTTGCCGATCAGCACGATCTCCTCGCGCGGCACGTTGCGGCTGGTGTGCCAGTCGCCGAAGATGCTCTCCGTCTTGCCGCCGCCATAGACATAGGCCGTGTCGAAGGCGTTGCCGCCGGCTTCATAAAAGGCGTCGAGCGTCAGCGAAGCGGCTGCGAAATTCGGGAAAAACTCGAAGCCGAGCGTGACGAGCGATGCAGGTTTCGAGATGCCCGGAATACTGCGCTTCGGGATGCTGTTGCCCTTCGTGACGGTCGCGCCCGCGATGTTCTTCGTCCGCTTTGCTGCCTTCTCGACACCATATTCGAGGCCGATCGAAGCGCGCCATTGGTCGAGCACCTTGAGGTTGCCGATCGAATCGGCCCAGCTGATGCCGGGATACGCGAATTCCTTTTGTCCGGCGCGGATGGCATCGCCGGCCGCATCGACTTCGAAGGAATAGAGCCAGCGCTCCTCCTTGACCTCGATCGTCTGAGTTTCGCCGCCCTTGATGACCTCGATCTTGCCGACCCCGCCCTTATGGCCGGAGGCGAACCAGAAGTCCTTGACTTCGATACGGCCATCCGAGCCGATAATGCGCAGCGTGTTGTCCTGGTTCGCCATGATCGAGCAGGACACTTCGGCGATGACGTTATTGGGGAACTTCAGGACGGCGGAAGCCCATTCGTCGACGCCGGTCTGGCCGAGATGGCCGACGCCCGATACCTTTTCGGGATCGAGGAACGGCTTGCCGTCGACCGCGCCGGCGATCAGGCGGGCCATCGACACCGGATAGCCGCCGACGTCGAGAATACCACCGCCAGCCATGTCATTGGCAAACAGCCGGTGTTCCGGATTGACCTTGCCCATATTGAAGCCGAAGGAGGTGCGGATGATGCGTAGATCGCCGATCACACCGCTCTTGACGAGCTCGATCAGCTTCGCCGTCTGCGGGTGGACGCGATACATGAAGGCTTCGCCGGCGAAGACACCGGCTTTCTTGGCCTCGTAGTAGATGGCTTCCGCATCAAAGGCGGAAAGCGCGATCGGCTTTTCGACAAGCACATGCTTGCCGGCACGGATAGCCTTGATCGCCCATTCGGCATGGCCGGTATGCGGCGTGGCGATGTAGACGGCGTCGATCTCCTTGTCAGCGAGCAGCGCTTCGTAGCCGTTGACGATGCGCGCGCCCGGGAAACCGTCGCCCAGGCCCGGCTTGTCCGGATTGCGGCTGGCGATGGCCACCAGCTTGCCGCTGCGGGAATGGGCGATACCATCGGCAAAAGTCTGTGCGATCCTGCCGGGGCCGATGATGCCCCAGCGGATTGGTGTCTCAGTGGTCATGGAACGATCCTTTCCTAAATCTGCATGCTGTCTTGGGAGGATGGCTGGAGCGTGATGCCGAAAAGTGTATGCGATTTTCGGACGACATCACGCTCTACTTCTTTGATTCTAGAGCGGATTCAGATTTTAGATCGACCCGACCTAAATTCATCCGGCTCTAGCGCCTATCGCAATCGGTTGCCGGCGCTGTCGAACAGGAATGTCTTGGCGGCCGATAGCGCCACGGTGAGTTTGTCGCGATTGCCCGTGTTGCGGGACTCCTCGCGCTCGATGACGATTTGCTCGCCGCCTTCGACATTGGCGTAGATATAGCTGGTATTGCCGAGATGCTCCGCGACGTCGACGTCAACCGTCATGTCCACATCGCCGCGCCCAGCCTCGAGAAAGTGTTCCGGGCGGACGCCGAGCGTCACCGGCTGGCCGATCTCCACCTTGGCGGATGTGATCGGCAAGGCCAGACGGATATCGCGCTGGCCCTTGAGCACGACGGCGATGCGGCCCTGCTGACTATCCGCGACCTCGGCCTGCAGGAAGTTCATTTTCGGCGAGCCGACGAATCCGGCTACGAACTGGTTTGCCGGATCGTCATAGAGATCAAGCGGCGCGCCGACCTGCTCGATGTTGCCGCCGCGCAGCACGACGATCTTGTCGGCGAGCGTCATCGCTTCCGTCTGGTCGTGCGTGACGTAGATCATCGTGGTGCCGAGCTTCTTGTGAAGGCGTGAGATTTCCACGCGCATCTGCACGCGCAGTTCGGCGTCGAGGTTCGAGAGCGGCTCATCGAACAGGAAGATCTGCGGTTCACGCACGATGGCGCGGCCGATCGCGACGCGCTGGCGCTGGCCGCCGGAGAGCTGTTTCGGCCGGCGCTGCATGAGCTCCGTGATCTGCAGTATCTCGGCCGCCTGCTTGACGCGACGGTCGGTGTCGGCCTTCGGATTGCCGTTCATCCGCAGCCCGAAATTGAGGTTCTGTTCGACGGTCAGGTGCGGATACAGGGCATAAGACTGGAAGACCATGGCGATGCCGCGATCGGCCGGCTCCACATCGTTGACAACGCGGCCGCCGATCTTGAGTTCACCGCCGGAGATATCCTCCAGCCCGGCGATCATGCGCAGCAGCGTGGACTTGCCGCATCCGGACGGCCCGACGAAGACGACGAATTCGCCGTCCTTCACCTCGAGATTGGCGCCGTGGATGATTTCCAGCGAACCGTAGCGTTTGACGATATTGGTAAGAGACAGTTCAGCCATACGGGTCTCCCGGAATTATTTGATTGCGCCGGCGGCAATGCCGGCGATGAAGTGGCGTTGCAGGAGAACGAAGATGATGAGGATCGGCGCCGTCAGCATCACGGCCCCGGCCATGATGCCGCCCCAGGAGACCCTGGTGAGGCCGATCAGCGTTCCGAGCGCCACGGGCGCGGTCATCATTCCCGGCCGGGAGTTGATGAGCAACGGCCAGAGATAATTGTTCCAGGAAGCCAGGAACAGGATAATGGCGAGCGCTGCCATCGTCGGCCGCGCCAGCGGCAGGGCGATGCGCAGGAAGATCTGCCATTCCTTGACGCCCTCGACGCGGGCGGCGTCAAAGAGTTCGCCCGGCATCATCGAGAAGGCCTGACGCATGAAGAGGACGCCGAGCGAGTTGAAGAGCGGCGGCACGATCAGCGCTACCCACGTGTTCGCCAGCCCGAAATCTCGCGCCACCATGATAAATTGCGGGATGATGACGACGGAGTAGGGCAGCGTGATCGTGCCGAGGATGATGCCGATGACGCCCGAACGACCGGCGAACTGGTAGCGCGCCAGCGCCCATCCGGCCATCGACGTCAGCAGCACAGACAGGCAGGTATAGACGACGGCAACGACGATAGAGATCGTCATCGCGCCGACGAAGTTGGTGTCGGCCTGCAGGTTTCGGAAGTTGTCCATGAAACCAGTCGACGGTGTCAGGACGATGCCGGGGCTGAAAATGCCGTAATCGGGCATGGTCGAGAAGACGAACATCATCCAGATCGGAAACAGCCAGATGATGGCGAGCGGCGCCAGCAGGCCGTGCAAGGCGATCGAGCGGATCAGAGTGGATTTGGACTTTGATTTCATTTCGGTTCGCGCCCCACCCAGAGATTGAGAAGAGAGATGGCCACCGCAAGCACCGCCATCGTATAGGCGATCGCTGAGGCGTAGCCGAAGTTGGTGGACTGGAAAGCCTGGCGATAGAGCAGCAGGCCGAGCGTTTCCGTCCCGCCGCCGGGGCCCCCCCTATTGGTGATCAGATATGGTTCGGTGAAGAGCTGCATGGTGCCGATGACGGACAGGACGACGCAGAAGAGGATGATCGGCTTCAGGAGTGGCAGGGTGATGTGGATGAACTGCTTGAAGCGGCTGACGCGGTCGAGGGTCGCGGCCTCGTAGACATCCTCCGGGATCGATTGCAGCCCGGAAAGGATGATGATGGCGTTGTAACCCGCCCAGCGCCAGGTGACGGCGATAACGATGAGTACCATTGCGGCATGCGAGTCGGCAAACCATGACACCGGCGCTATGCCCACGCCGCCGAGCAGCTTGTTGATGATGCCGAAGTCGACATTGAACATCAGGCGGAAGACGGCGGCATAAGCCACTTCTCCGACAACGACGGGCGCGAAGAAAGCAAAGCGAAAAATCCCACGCGCCTTCAATAACGGCGAATTCAGCAGCACCGCCATGACGGTGGCGAGCGTGATCATGACTGGCACCTGAACGATCAGGATGATCAGCGTATTTTCAAGCGCATTGTAGAATGCCGGATCGCCGAACAGTCGCCCCCAATTGAGCGACAGATTGAAGGTCCAGGGATTAACCCGGGTATTCTGGAACGATATCAGGAACGAATCGATGATCGGCCAGACCCAGAAAGCGGCGAATACCAGAAGATAGGGTGCAAGGAACGCATAGGCGCTCCGGTTTCGCAACCGCATGAAAGCCTTCTCCTTTAGCGCAGGAAAATGATGCGTGACATCACATCCCCGCCGCCCCTAGAGCGTGACGCCGAAAAGTGCAGGCGGTTTTCGGACGACGTCACGCGCTACTTCTTTGATTCTAGGGCGGCGGGGATGCCGGGCGCGGCTTGGGAGGCACGCCCGGTAGTGTCACTCATTTCGCGAGCGGCAGACCTGTCGCCGAAGCGATCTGCTGGGCTGCATCGTCGAGCGCGGCCTTGCCATTCGGATAGCCGCCAGCGAGATATTTCGTCTGGACAGCCTTTATGACCTCATCGGCATCACTGAAATACTGGGTGCCTGGGCTCGGGTTGATTTTCGGCAAGGTGGCGAGAATATCGGCCCAGACCTTTTGCCCGCCCCAATAGGGCTGCGGCTGATTGACGAAAGGATCTTGGACCGCCGTCAGCAGCGACGGCACGAGGCCGAAGGATTTCAGCATGGTCACCTGGCCCTCATTGGTGCCAAGTGTGTATTCGAGAAACTTCCAGGCGGCTTCCTTGTGCTTGGATCCGCTGGCGATTGCGAGCGACGAGCCGCCAAGATTGGCTGCGTGCGGGCCGTCGGCTGTCATGCTCGGCATCGGGTAGACGCCCCATTTGCCGGCAAGATCCGGTGAGGTGGAGCGGACAGTGCCTTCATACCAGCCGCCATAGAGCTGCGACGCCACCTTGCTTGCCGTGTTCGCCTGGATTTTCTCGTTCCAGTTCGCGGCGCTCATCAGGCCCGCGTCCTTGATTTCCTTTACCTTCTCCAGTGCCTTGACGCAGCCGGGCTGGTTGACGGTGATGCTCTGGCTGTCACCTGAAAAATACCCACAGCCCTGTTCATTGGCGAGCATGCGGAACCATTCGGTGTCGCCGTTGAGATCGGCCTGCGTCATGATCACGCCCGGATTGGCGGCGGAGATCTTCTTGCCGACGGCAATGAAATCGTCCCAAGTCTTGATGGTTGCCGGATCGACGCCTGCTTTTTCATACATGTCGCGGCGATAGAACATGGTGACCGGACCGGAATCCCACGGCATCGCATAGGCGGCATCGCCGACCTCAAGCTCGGCGCGCTTGAATTCCGGGAACTGCTTCTTCAGCTCATCCTTGTAGCCGAGCTTCGTGAGATCGGTCAGGCAATCCGGAAAGCGGTTCCAGAAGATCGAAGCCTTGTGGTTTTCGATCGACATGACGTCGGGCAGCCCATCGCCGCCGGCAGCGCAGGCAGCCAGCATCTTGTCGAAGACCCCTGGGTTGCCGATGTCTTGAACCTCGACCTTGATGTCAGGATTTTTCTTATTGAATCCCTCGACCGTCGATTTCAGCGCCGACGCGGCGATGTTCCAGCTCCATACGGTGATGGTGGTTTGCTCAGCAAAGGCAGAACCGGAAGCAAGCAGGGCAGCAAGTGCCGTCGCTCCAGCAAGTTTTAAACGCATTGAAAATCCTCCCTTTTCAATTGCCGTCCTCAGTAGAACACGCTTAAACTATCCGCCGGTACGCTTCTGTCTCCTAAAAAGGGAACATCGACTTGGCGAAAAGTAAGGTGGGTCAGCGGGCAGTTTATCAGCCGGGTGCGAGCAGTGTCGAAGGGCTCCCAAACGTCCTGCAGATGTTTCATAACCAGCCGTTGCCGATGGCAAAGCCGCATTGGCACGCACAGGTGGAAGTCAATTACATTGTCCGCGGGACCGTGCACTACCGCATAGGCGATCACGAGCTTACTTTGCGAGCCGGTGAGATCTGTCTTTTCTGGGGCGGCCAGCCGCATCAGCTGGACGAACTGTCCGACGATTCGATCTATGCAGGCGCGCATCTGCCGCTCGTGCATTTTTTCCGCTTGCGGCTGCCGCTTGATATCTCCGGCCGTCTCATTCGTGGGCAGGCATTGATAAGCTCGGCGACCGACGCCGCCGATGACGAGAACTTCGCCCGATGGCACCGCTATGTCATGTCCGGCGACGGCGCCAAGGCGGAACATGCCGTCGCGGAACTCCTGCTGCGTTTGGAGCGCATCGCTTTCGAGCCCTATCGCATGGTTCCGGAAAAGACTGGAAATGCGGCCAATGACCAGGCTCATCCGCAATCTTCGCGCAGCCTGGCGCGCATGTGTGATTTCATCGCCGATAATTTCCTGCATGACATCGATACGGTTGACATCGCCAAGGCGGCCCACCTGCATCCAAAATACGCGATGAATCTTTTCAAGAAATCCACCGGTATGACGCTGGCCAAATATGTGAACCTGCTGCGCCTTTCGCGGGCGCAGGCGATGCTGATGCGCGACGGTGCTAATGTTCTGCAGGTCGCCATGGATAGCGGCTTCGGTTCGATCAGCGCTTTCAACAAGTCCTTCCGCCATATTGCCGGGATGTCGCCTTCCGATTTCCGCCGTGATATGCGCGTGCTTTCAGCAGTGAAGGTAGAGGCCATCAAACCTTCGATGCCGCGGCTGCCACAGCAATATCATCGCTAGAGAGGCTTGCCATTGCGCATCATCTCGCGCAATTGCTCCTGACCAAATCGAGGGAGGAGGATCTCATGCGACAGTTTTCGGCCTGTATCGAGTGGTTGTTTGCGCGCGATGGCGATGCTTTTGCCGATCGTATCCGGCTTGCACAGGCGGCGGGACTCGATGCGGTCGAGTTCTGGCACTGGACGAACAAGGATCTGGACGCAATTGCAATTGCCGTCGCCGAAACCGGCATCGGGGTGTCTGGCATGGTTGCGGAGCCTATGATCGCGTTGACGAATCCGGCAAACAAAGAGGCCTGGCTCAAGGGGCTGCGGGAGTCCGTTGCTGTCGCCCAGCGCCTCGGCGCGCCAGTTCTGATCGCGCAGGCCGGCGATGAACTGGCAGAATTTTCCCGCGCCGAGCAGCGCGCGGCCATCGTCGCTACCCTTCGTGTCGGTGCTGACATTCTCGAAGGGTCCGGCGTCCGGCTCGGCCTTGAGCCGTTGAACACGAAGATAGACCATGCCGGCTATTACCTGTCTTCGACGGCTGAGGGCCTCGATATTGTCGACGAGGTCGGCCGCCCGGAAGTGGGTATCGTCTACGATCTCTATCATTCAGCCGTCATGGGCGAGGACACGCAGCAGGTGGTCGGCGATCGCATCGACCGCATCGTCCATCTCCATGTTGCCGATCATCCCGGCCGCAACGATCCCGGCACCGGCCATATCGATCTGGCGGAACGGCTGGATTGGCTGTACGCCCAAGGCTATCGCGGCAGGGTGGGCCTGGAATACAAGCCGACGACACAAGATCCGGCGCCCGTTCGGTCGGTCGTGAAATCGCTCGGCGGCTAGACTGGCTCCATCATGCCAAAGACGGCAACCAGTGCGATGACGATAATGCCGATCACGATCTCGGAGATACTTCCGAGCCGGAGGGCCAACAGTGCGCGGGCCGGCTTGCGGCCGATCCAGGGAACGAAGACGTAGCGGTTGATAATGGCCAGCACCGTCATGATGGCAACCAGGGCGATCTTGATGGCAAGCAACTTCTGATACGGCGAAGACCAGTCCGTCGGCAGGCGTTTCAGGATCAGCAGCGTGCTGACGATGCCGGAGAGAATGACCAGTGCGACTGCAACGTGACCGGCATTGGAAAACCTGCGCAACGCCGTTTGCGCTTCCGCCCTGCATTCCGGCCGGCCGAGAAGCTTGAGGATTGGGATCAGCGGCACCAGCGCCCCCAGCCAGCCGCCGCCGGCAAGCACGTGCAGGATATCATTGGCCCGCTGCACCTGCTGCAACCATCCCTCCAGCATCGAGGCATGCCCAGTCAATGACAGAGAGGCAAGGCCAATGCCGGCGCCCAGGGCCAGCCTGTGGCGGCGCCAGTTCTGTGGCGGCAGCAAGGCGCAAATCATCACGATGGCCGCCAGCATCTGCGCCTGCCAGGCGAGCCCGACCGTGGTTTCGAAAGTCACTTCATGGATCATGCCGGCATCGAGCGCATCGCTCCAGCCATTGCCGATATTCGCCGTCGTCACCGGCAATGCGGCCAGTGCCGTTAAAGCCGCAACCATGACAATCAGCACAAACGGTTTTGCAATCATGCGCCAAACGGTGTCGGCAAGTGCTCTTGGTACGAGGAGAGAGAGATAGGCGCATGCGCCCCATAGAAGCATCAGGGATGCATCATGCAGAAAGCGGCAGAGTTGGAGCGCTGTCGTCGTATCCATCAGGGCTTCACGATAAGTTTACAGTCGCCATGAATGGGACGTTCCAATTTGAGGCGGCAGCCCTCGTGCCGAGGCCCCCAACATCTGGGTTTCCCGGGTTGACGGCGGAAGGTCTCGCGCCAGCGTGGGTAGCGCGATAAGATTGCGGATACGCACTGTCAACTTTCTCCATGCATAAAGGTGCCGTTCGGGACGCTTTGCCGCAAGGCGGGTTGGTGCTGCAGGTTCGGTCCTGCTGCCAGAACCGTCACCAGCGATAATTTCCGCCTTTCTGGCAAAGAATCGTCGCTTTTGAGTTCTTTTTGCAGACACAGTTGAGGCGTTCCGGGGTGTGCGCTCGAAAGGCAGTTTCATGGCGGCGTCCAGGATACGCGAAAAAATGACCAATGGCTTCGGCCATCGTCGACGCCGGGAATGGCTCGAACACCTCGACATGCCCACCTACGTCATCGGCGATGTCCACGGGCGTTACGATCTCCTGAGCGCGCTGGAGCGCAAGATCTTTGCCGACGCGGCGAGACTTCCCGGCCGAAAGCTCATCATCATGCTGGGGGATTTCATCGATCGCGGTCCTGCCTCGGCGCAGGTCGTCAGCCGGCTGATGGCGCCGCCGCCGAACGGTTTCGACCGCATCTGCCTGACTGGCAATCATGAGATGGAGATGCTTTCCTATGTCGACGGAGAGATATCGCTTGAGGATTGGGTGGCGCTCGGCGGGGATGCGACGCTCGCCTCCTATGGCGTGGATATCCCTCGTTTGCAGCAATTATATCCCAAGCGGAAGATGCTCGATACGTTCATTCGAACCTGGCTGCCCGACGATCACGTCAATTTCCTCCGTAGCCTGCCGATCCTGCTGGACACGCCCAAGGCGCTGTTCGTTCATGCCGGCATCGATCCCGACCGGTCGATTGCCGACCAGCAAGACGACGACCTGGTCTTCATCCGCTCGCGTTTCTACGACAGCGCGCAGCCGCTGCCGAAGTTGATCATCCACGGCCACACGCCAGTCCAACGGGCCGAAGTCAATGGTCTCAGGCTCAATCTCGATACCGGCGCCTTTTACACCGACCGGCTGAGCGCGGCCCGCCTGTGGCAGGGCCGCATTCATATCACCTCAACCTGATAGCCGGCTACAAATTGCCGATGCAGAGATATTTCATTTCGAGATAGTCATCGGCGCCATGGCGCGAGCCTTCACGGCCGAGGCCGGATTGCTTGATACCGCCGAAGGGTGCCGTTTCTGCTGACATCAGGCCGGTATTGATACCGACCATGCCGTATTCCAGCGCTTCCGCCACGCGCCAAACCTTTTTCAAGTCACCGGCGAAGAAATAGGCGGCAAGGCCGAATTCCGTATCGTTTGCCTGGGCGATGACATCCTCGACGGTGTCGAAGCGGAAGAGCGGCGCAACAGGACCGAACGTTTCTTCGCGTGCGACCTTCATGCTACGGTCGACGCCTGTCAGGATCGTTGGCGCAAAGAAGGTGCCGGCGCCTTCGATGCGCTTGCCGCCCGTCACGACGCGCGCGCCCTTCGAAACGGCATCCCGAACATGGTCTTCAGCCTTGGCGACACCCTGTTCGTCGATCAGCGGCCCAACAGTTACACCTGGCTTGAAGCCGTCACCGACAGAAAGCTCGGCCACCTTGGCGGCGAGCTTGGCGGCAAAGGCGTCATAGACATTGGATTGCACATAGATGCGGTTGGCGCAGACGCAGGTCTGCCCGGCATTGCGATATTTCGAAGCCATGGCGCCTTCGACGGCGGCATCGAGATCGGCGTCGTCGAAAACGATGAAGGGCGCATTGCCGCCGAGCTCGAGGCTGACCTTCTTGATCTGGTCGGCGCACTGGCGCATGAGGATGCGGCCGACTTCCGTCGAGCCCGTGAAGCTGATCTTGCGCACCTTCGCATTACCGCAAAGCTCGCGGCCGATCGCTGGGCCATCGATGCCGACGATGATGTTGAGCACCCCTGGGGGAATGCCTGCCTCCTCGGCAAGCACGGCAAGCGCGATTGCCGTCAGCGGCGTCTGTTCGGCAGGCTTCGAGACCACGGTGCAGCCGACAGCCAGCGCCGGCGCGACCTTGCGGGCGATCATGGCCGCCGGGAAATTCCAGGGCGTGATCGTGCCGACGACGCCGACCGGCTGCTTGATCACGACCATGCGCTTGTCGTTGGAGGGGGCGGGGATGGTTTCGCCGTAGATGCGCTTGGCCTCTTCCGCATACCATTCGACATAGGAAGCGGCGTAGAGAATCTCGCCTCTGGCTTCAGGAAGCGGCTTGCCCATCTCGGCGGTCAGGATCGCCGCCAGCTCGTCGGCATTGGCAACCATCAGATCGAACCATTTGCGCAGGATCACGGCTCGTTCCTTGGCCGGACGGGCAGCCCAGGCGACCTGCGCGGCATAGGCAGCATCGATGGCAGCCGTTGTCTCGGTAGTACCCATATCGGGCAGCGAGGCCAGCACTTCGCCGGTCGCGGGGTTGATGACATCGAATGTCTTCGTCGCCCCGCCGGTCGTCCATGCGCCATTGATATAGCCGGAAGCGCGCAGGAGGCGCGAGGAGAAGGGAACGTGCTTGGTTATTGCGGTCGTAAAGGACATGGTCTGCACTCCGACAGGGTTTGCCCGGCAGTTCGCGCCGGCAAATAAAGGAAAATACGTTGGCGCGCCTGTTAATGGGAGGCGCTTGCCTCCAATAGCGATGCCTCGAGGATATCGAGCGCTTCGCTGAACACGCCATCCTGAATAGTGATCGGCGACAGGAAGCGGATGACGTTGCCATAGACGCCGCAGGTCAAAAGAATCAGCCCCTTGTCGAGCGCGATCAGCCGCACCTTGTTGGCGAAATCCGCGCTCGGCAGCTTCGTCGTCGCGTCGTTGAATTCAACCGCATTCATGAAGCCGGGGCCGCGGATATCGGCGATTTCGGGCACCTTGTCGCGCAGCGATTCCAGTCGCTGTTTCAGGCGCGAGCCGAGCTGGTTGGCGCGGTCGCACAGACCCTCGTCGGCGATGACGTCGAGCACGGCATGGGCTGCGGCGATGCCGAGCGGATTGCCGCCATAGGTGCCGCCGAGGCCGCCTGGAGCGGGTGCATCCATGATTTCGGCTCGGCCGGTGACGGCGGCGAGCGGGAAGCCGCCGGCAAGACTCTTTGCCATGGTGACGAGATCGGCGGCCACCTCATGGTGGTCCATCGCAAACATCCTGCCGGTGCGCGCAAAGCCGGTTTGCACCTCGTCGGCGATCAGTAGAATGCCGTGCTGGTCGCAAATCTCGCGCAGTGCCTTCATGAAGGCCGCCTGCGCGGGATAGAAGCCGCCTTCGCCCTGCACGGGCTCGAGGATGATCGCGGCCACACGCTGTGGATCGACATCGGCGGCAAACAGCTTCTTCAGTGTCGCCAGCGACTGCTCGACACTGATGCCGTGCAGCGGCACCGGGAAGGGTGCATGGAAAACATCGCCCGGCATCGGGCCGAAGCCGATCTTATAGGGGGCGACCTTGCCGGTCAGCGCCATGCCCATGAAGGTACGGCCGTGGAAGCCGCCGCCAAAGGCGATAATGGCGGAGCGGCCGGTGGCGGCGCGGGCGATCTTGACGGCATTTTCGACCGCTTCGGCACCAGTCGTCACGAAGATCGTCTTCTTGGCGAAATCGCCGGGAACGATCGCGTTCAGCCGCTCGGCCAGATGCACATAGCTCTCATAGGGTACGACCTGATGGCAGGTATGCGTAAAGCGGTCGAGCTGTTCCTTGACGGCGGCAATCACGCGGGCATGGCGATGGCCTGTATTCACCACCGCAATGCCGGAAGCAAAATCGATATAGCGATTGCCTTCCTTGTCCCAGATCTCCGCATTTTCGGCGCGGTCGGCATAGATCTGCGTCGTCATGCCGACGCCGCGAGAAATGGCGGCGTTCTTCCGCTCGGTCAGGGTCATTGCAGTGGCTCCCACAAGGTGTTTTCGAATTATCTTGCAGAAGTTCTGCAAGTTATTTACAAAACTCCTACATTTTTCCTGTAGGATTTCAAGCGGGATTTTGTGAGGGAGACAAGAATGAGCCGAAGACTGGCAGGAGGTTGCCGCTTTCCTTTAAGGCGCGCTAAGTCGCTTCATCCGTGCTAAACGGATCGAAAAACGACAATGAGGGATCTTGGCGAATGAGCAGTGTCGAGCAGGAGCGATATCCGGTGCGCTATAAGGTGGCGGAAGCGGCGCGTCTTGCTGGCGTGTCGGCCTCCACGCTGCGGCTATGGGAAAGCCAGGGCCTTGTGGTTCCCTCCCGCTCCGAGACCGGACACCGCCAGTTCAGCGCCGAGGATGTGGCGCGACTGAAGCGTATTGCATGGTTCCGCGCCGAACGTGGCCTCAATCCTGCAGCGATTCGCGAAGCGCTCGAGACGGAGGAGGGGACTGCCGGATTGGAAAATGGCGAGCAACCGGCCTCCTCCGATATCGGCCGCAGGCTCCGGTCGCTGCGCCATGCCGCCGGCAAAACGCTGGACCAGGTCGCCGCCGACATGGGCATGACCTCCTCGACGCTGTCGACCCTGGAACGCACCTCGCAAGGCGTCAGCTTCAAGACCCTGCATGATCTGGCTGATTATTATGGCACGACGGTATCGCGCCTGTCCGGCGAGGAGCGGGAGGATGCTTCCGCGCTCGTCCGATCCGGCGAATGGCGTGCCTGGCCGGCAACGACGCCGGGCGTCACTGTCCAGCTTCTCGCCGAAGGACGGACGATGATGGACTGCCATCGCTTCGTACTCGCACCCGGTGCGACGAGCGAGGGTGCCTATCGCCACGAGGGAGAAGAGTTCATCCATGTTCTCGTCGGTCACCTGGAGCTGGTGCTCGACAGCGACCAGTTCTTCGATCTTCTGCCCGGCGATTCCCTTTATTTCGAAAGCCGCCGCTATCATTCCTGGCGCAACCGTCATGATGGTGAGACCATATTGCTCTGGATCAATACGCCGCCGACATTTTGAGCGGTGCCGGTATGGTTCTCATCCTCTCCGTTCTATAGAACGGACGAAAAGCGAATTCAGAACGACAGAGCCGGGAGAATCTCATGGCTGCCACCATCCGTTATCACGAAGGCGATATTTCCACTGAGGATGCCGCCCGCTACACCGGCGCCATTGCCATCGACACCGAAACTCTCGGGCTCGTTCCACGCCGTGACCGACTTTGCCTCGTGCAGCTTTCGCCCGGCGACGGCACGGCTGACATCATCCGCATTGCGGCTGGCCAGAAGCAGGCCCCCAATCTCGTCGCCATGCTGGCCGACCCGACGCATCAGAAGATCTTTCACTATGGTCGCTTCGACATCGCGGTGCTGTTTCACACCTTCGGCGTCACCACGACACCCGTCTTCTGTACCAAGATCGCGTCGCGCCTCTGCCGTACCTATACCGACCGTCACGGCCTGAAGGACAATCTCAAGGAAATGCTCGAGGTAGATATCTCCAAGGCGCAGCAATCGTCCGACTGGGCGGCGGAAACGCTGTCTCCGGCGCAGCTCGAATATGCCGCCTCCGACGTGCTTTATCTGCATGCGCTGCGCGAGAAGCTGACGCAACGCCTGCTGCGCGATGGCCGCATGGACTATGCGGATGACTGTTTCGCCTTCCTGCCGACGCGCGCCAAGCTCGACCTCCTTGGCTGGGAAGAGGCGGATATCTTCGCGCATAGCTGATTGCTTCGCTTGCAGCGCGAAATCCAGGGGCCAGTGTCGCGGAAGTGGCATTGGCCCTTTTATTTAGGGATCTGTTAAGGATTCGACTGCTATTTTGCGGATGATCTCCAGTTCTGCGCGTTCGCGCCTCGTCAGTTCGGTCATCCGGCGCTAGGAAATCCACAGGCCGCATGAGCGGACCTCAATTGAACCTGCTTCCCGCTTCCATCGTCGTCTTGCCAGACAAAGGAGCATGTCATGTTGCTTCCCGTTGGTGCCGTGTCCGCTGTGGGTGTGTCCGTTGAGAAGCCGATTGTCGCGACGGCCGAGACCTCCGGGCTTCAGACGACGGCAACGCCGCTCGCCGTTCTGTCGAGTACCGTCAATGCCAGCGTCGAGGGAAAGCTGAACATGCTGCTGGTCGCGGCCCGCGAACGCATGCTCGACAGCCTGCTTTCCGCCATCGATGCCGCCAGCAAGGTGGTGAATGTTTCCCGTGAGCCGGGCGAGAGCAATACCGCCTATGCGCAACGTGTTGCCGCCGCAATCCGCAGTCTGACGCCGCCGCAACTCGCCGCCGCGCAGCAGCGAATGGATGCTCAGATGAGGACGCCGGTATCCTTGCCGCTTCTGGCAGCGGCGTTGCAGGATCCGGAAAGCCCGCAGGCGGTGCAGCTGGCTCTCAGCCTGGAGCAGGCGTCGGTCACCGAGCCGGACGCCGTCCTGAAGGCGGTCGTCAATTCCTATGGGCAGAATGCCGGCAAAGTGGAAACGCCGGCTGCGCAGGGACCGACATCGGCTCCGCTGCAGAAGGTGGCCGATCTGGCCGCCCAGGCGACGGTACTTGCAACTGCCGCAGAAGAACCGGCCTCCGCTATGCGGACCCCTACGCCTGCGCCGGCCACACCACTGCCGGCTCAGCCTGCTGCACAGCCGGCACCTGCGGCGCAGCCGACGCCACAATCGGGCATTCCCGTACAATCTCAATCCGCGCCGGCTGCTGCCCAGACGGCTCAAACACAGACGGTTGCGCAAAACGCTACTGTCGCCGCCCCGCAAGCCGCGCCTGCCAGTAGCGGTGCCGCTGCCCCTGCGGCCGTCACCGCCCAGCCTTCCGTGCTCGCTTCTCTTGTCGATGATTTGACCGCGAGCGCGCTACTGATGGCGATCGCCACAGAAGCCGAACTACCGACCGAAGTCGCGCTGATCCGATCGCCGCTAGCGCCGCCGCCGGTGCCGCGCGATATTCAGCAGATAGAAGCCGACATCAAACAGGGCTTGCAGGTCGTCATTAGCGCGCCCGCGATGGCGACCAGTTCCGATCTTCTTCAGATCATCAACAATCCCTCCTCTTCCGTCGAGAAGATCATCGCCCAGGCGCTGACCGGCAATGCTGCCGCGCAAGCCTCATCCGCGCAGCCGCCGGCCGACAATGAAGGCCTCAAGAGTCCGATCGCGGCGGCGGCCATGCCGGTGTCACTGGCGGAAGGACCCGAGGCATCCGACGTTCTTGCCATCGCTTCCGGCAAGCCGACGTTGCAGACGTCGGCTGTAACGCCGATGGCGGTGTATGAGGCTGCGGAGCAGACGGCAATGCCGGCACCCCTGCCGCTCGGCGTTCCCTTCGTCGTGGCGAATTATCTGCCGGCAGACGCCCCCGCCAAGAACAGCGAATCGAAATTGCTCAATCGCGTCGATCCCGTCGGCGATGAGGAGGGCGGACAAGCTCAGGACGAGGAGAGCCGGCAAGCTCAGGATGAAGAGCATGCCGATGCGGAGGAAGCATCGACAAAGTCAGAGGGCGAGGCATCTGACGAAGCGGAAGCTGGCCCGGCCTCCGCGAGGGATGATAGCGTCAGGCCGGAGCTCGTTGCCTTGCCGCAGCCTCTGCGCGACCCTCTGCACGACCACGCCTTCGATTTCTACCGGCGCATGGTCGCCTGGGAATAGCCGGCTCGCAACAGACAGGCGGCACGGGCACCGCATGGTGGACAAAGAAAAACCCGCCGGATCGCTCCGGCGGGTCTTTTGTTTCCAGGCTTCTACCGAAGATTATTCGGCGTTGCGGTTCTTCAGAGCCGCACCCAGGATGTCGCCGAGCGAAGCGCCCGAGTCGGACGAACCGAACTGAGCAACGGCTTCCTTCTCTTCCGCGATTTCCAGAGCCTTGATGGACAGCATGATCTTGCGGTCCTTCTTGGAGAAGTTGGTGACGCGAGCGTCGACAATCTGACCAACCGAGAAACGCTCCGGGCGCTGCTCGTCACGGTCACGCGACAGATCGGCGCGGCGGATGAACGAGGTGATGTCTTCGTGGTTGACGAGCTTCACTTCGATGCCGCCGTCGTTGACTGCGATGACTTCGCAGGAAACGACTGCATTCTTGCGCAGGTCGCCGGAAGCTGCTGCTTCGCCGACTGCGTCCTTGCCGAGCTGCTTGATGCCGAGCGAGATGCGTTCCTTCTCGACGTCGACGTCGAGAACGACAGCCTTGACGACGTCACCCTTGTTGTACTCTTCGATGACCTGCTCGCCCGGACGGTTCCAGTCGAGGTCGGAGAGGTGAACCATGCCGTCCACATCGCCGTCGAGGCCGATGAACAGGCCGAATTCGGTCTTGTTCTTGACTTCGCCTTCGACTTCGGTGCCAGCCGGATGGTTGCGGGCGAATGCTGCCCACGGGTTTTCCAGCGTCTGCTTCAGGCCGAGAGAGATACGACGCTTGGTCGGATCGACTTCGAGAACGACGACTTCGACTTCCTGGCTCGTGGACAGGATCTTGCCGGGGTGAACGTTTTTCTTGGTCCAGGACATTTCCGAGATGTGGATGAGGCCTTCGATGCCCGGCTCCAGCTCGACGAACGCACCGTAGTCGGTGATGTTCGTGACGGTACCGGAGATTTTCTTGCCTTCCGGATACTTGGCCTGGATGCCATCCCACGGATCGCTCTCGAGCTGCTTCATGCCGAGCGAGATGCGGTGGGTTTCCTGGTTGATGCGGATGATCTGTACCTTGACCTGCTGGCCGATGGACAGGATTTCCGACGGATGGTTCACACGGCGCCATGCCATGTCGGTAACGTGCAGCAGGCCGTCGATGCCGCCGAGGTCGACGAACGCACCGTAATCGGTGATGTTCTTGACGACGCCGTCAACAACCTGGCCTTCTTCGAGGTTCTGAACGATTTCAGAACGCTGCTCGGCACGGGACTCTTCCAAAACCGTACGACGCGAAACGACGATGTTGCCGCGACGCTTGTCCATCTTGAGGATTTCGAAGGGCTGCGGGTTGTGCATCAGCGGGGTAACGTCGCGGATCGGACGGATGTCGACCTGCGAACGCGGCAGGAAGGCGATAGCGCCATCCAGATCGACGGTGAAGCCGCCCTTGACCTGGTTGAAGATGACGCCTTCGACGCGCTCGCCAGCTTCGAACTTGACTTCGAGCTTGATCCAGCTTTCTTCGCGGCGAGCCTTTTCGCGCGACAGAACGGCTTCGCCAAGCGCGTTTTCGATACGCTCGACGTAGACTTCGACTTCATCGCCAACCTTGAGCGTGCCGTCCTTGGCGCGTGCACCGAATTCCTTCAGCGCGATGCGGCCTTCGACCTTGAGGCCGACGTCTACAACGGCGACATCCTTTTCGATGGCGGTGATGATGCCCTTGGTGACATAGCCTTCAGCCAGATCGTTCTTGGCAAAGGATTCTTCGAGAAGGGCCGCGAAATCTTCGCGAGAGGGGGAAGTTACAGACATAAAATCTCCTGGCGTGTCCCGATCATGCAATCTGGACACTGATGCGCCGGTGGTTCGCGTTGAACAGGCCTGACCCCAGTCCGCCTCCCTTCGGGAAGCTATCCGGCGCTTGGACGGAATGTCAGGCTATCTTGAAATCGGCGGTTTCCGGCGCGAGGCGCGCGAAGGCCGCTCAAATTTTCAGGCATTTCGGCTCAGAGCGGCGTCGATGATCGATTTCGCCGTCTGAAACGCCGCTTCTATACTCATTTCTGAGGTATCTAGCAAGTGCGCGTCTTCAGCTGGTTTCAAAGGGCTGTCGGTGCGTCCCATATCGCGCTCGTCGCGCCGTTTCACGTCCTCGAAAATGGCGTCGTAATCGGCGCTGCCGCCGGCTTCGACAATCTCCTCGTAGCGCCGCTTCGCTCGCACTTCGGCCGAGGCCGTCACATAGAGCTTTACCGGTGCGCCCGGGCAGACGACAGTGCCGATATCGCGGCCGTCGAGCACGGCGCCGGGCTCCTTCTGCGCAAATTTTTGCTGCATCTCGCGCAATGCGGTGCGCACGGTCGGCATGACTGCGATCTTCGAGGCGGCCTCGCCGATCTCATGTCGGGACAGAAGGGCCCGGTCGAGCCCGGCGAGATCGACCTTGCGCGCCATGCCTTCGGCAATCGCTTCGTCGTTGAGCGGCAGCCCGGCATCGAGCAGCGCCTTGGCCGTGGCACGATAGGTGAGGCCAGTGTCGAGATGATGATAGCCATAGGCTTCGGCGATCCGGCGTGCCAGAGTTCCCTTGCCGGCGGCCGCTGGTCCGTCGATGGCGATGATCATGTCTTTTCCGTCCCTAACCGGTCTCTCGTTGTTTGCTGTAGCGACGCACCAGTCCGGCCATTTCCGCCAACGCCGTGCGATCGATCGCCGAAACGCCCTCGGCGACGCCCTGTCGGTCAGCCAGCGGCCGGTTCTGGCTCACCTTCCATTTGCCGTCAATCCTCTCGATGTCGATTTCGATGCCGGCGATGCCTTTCATCTGGGTTGCGATGAATTCCGGCAGCGCATCTTTCCACGCTCTATGGCTCAGGGTGCCTGGGCCATTGCATTTTCCCGGTGAGCATCTCCTCGACGGCCTCCCGCTTCGTAAAGCCCTTTGGCAAAGGCCTGTCGACCACTATACTAAAACCCTATGCAAAGCGGCGTGAACTTTAGCTTTGACAGAAACGGCCGCAACGATTAAGGGGACCGGCTGATATTTCCCTTAAAACGCCGGCTTCCCCGGCATTGCCGAATTTTCATTCGGCCATTCATGAGGCTTTGACAGTGGCGAAAGCGGAACTTGGAACAAAACGTACCGATCCCGATACCGGCAAGAAGTTCTATGACCTGAACCGGGATCCGGTGGTCTCGCCCTATACCGGCAAGTCCTGGCCCTTGTCCTTCTTCGAAGAAACCTCCGCTTCCAAGGAAGTTCCGGAAGAGGATGAAGTGGCCGAAGTCGATACCGAAAACACGGAAGTCGAGCTGGTATCGCTCGAAGATGCCGACGAGGCTGCAAGCGGTGATGACATTCCGGATATCGGCGATGACGATGTCGAAATCGGCGACGATGACGACGATACCTTCCTCGAAGCCGACGAAGATGAAGATGATGACGACATGAGCGACATCATCGGCGTCACCGGCGACGAAGACGACGTCTGATCTGAAAGACGATCGGCCCGGTGAAGGAAAAAATTTCCCGGGCCGAATTTTTCGGCTTGCTATCTGTGAAAACCACAAGTAATAAGCCGCCACCCCGACGGGCGAAGCGCTCGGAAGGGACCCAGGGCCGGTCAAACGGCACCATCTTGATGGGGCTATAGCTCAGCTGGGAGAGCGCTTGCATGGCATGCAAGAGGTCAGCGGTTCGATCCCGCTTAGCTCCACCAATTTTCCCTGACGTACAGATTTGATAGATATATCAATCGCTTAGGGATGCGTTTCGCAAATCTCTCCGACCAATTCCTACCAACATTTCCGACCAAGTTTTATTGATCACTAAGCCGCCTTGAAACGATGAAGCCGTTGCTGAACGAAAAGTACGAATTAATAGCGTTGTCGAGAAAGATTTTCGGTAACGAAGAGGCCCTATCCAACTGGGGTCCAATTATCAGCATGAGTGGGCAGGTCGCCATGGATCACGCGCCCCATTCAGTTATTAAGATTGAAGAACGCAACGGCGAAGGTCTCACCAAGCTCGCACCAAACATCGACACAATAACCGAAATCTCCAAGGTTCTCGTCTTTCAAATCACTTTGGATCGCAAGCTCGTTGCCACATATTCCGAGCGCGCTCGCGAGCTTATCGCTGCTAAAATCACGGCGGCTGATCGCCTCAAAGAAATCGATATCGAACACATCATCCGCCGCTCGAAAGGTGTGATGTTCCATGGCGAATTGGTTCGGGATTTTGAGCTAAAGGCGTACTCGATATTGGTGGCCGCGCATTTGGCGGACCCCCTTGGGGTCTCGATCCACCGTGTTGTCTCTCACAACGGGGGCGACAAGGCGACTTCCGAAGGCTTCAAAATGAGCCTTGGCCCCCGTACAACTTTTGCGTCCGACGTCGCACTGCGGAGACTATCACCGAGAACGGTATTTGACTTCCTGTGGGCCAAGCCGAAAGAGATCGCGGGCGAACCGACGTCCCAATTCATGAAGGGTCTCAGCTACCTCTCTCAGAGCTTCAGATCGTCGCAAAACCCCTTAGTAGTGTTTATGTGGTCCTTGGCTGCAATTGAGGCGATGCTTTCGACATCCTCAGACAAAGCGAACAGCGGGGCTTTGGAGTTGCGGTTGCGGGCTTTGCTAGATGAAAACCAAGATCACGTTGTGGGTAAATTTCGTGAACTCTATAAATACCGTAACGCGGTATTTCACGGCAACGTGTCGCTTCCGTATTCCTTTGATAGCCGAAACCTGTTCGGCTTCAACGGCGTCAAGCACTCGAACACAATGCCATTCGAGATCGCGACATTTACCTATGCTCTCTCGCTGAAGATCCTCCAGCGTTTTGTTGAGCTGGGGAGGCACAACATTGCCTACGATGTCTCCGTGTCAAAAGAATAGAAGGCCAAGCCGAAGCGAGGCCCTGTTAGGTGTTACCCCGAGACGGGCGCGGTTCATGTGCTATCAGGCGGCGGCGCGAAGGCGGTCTATAGCGGCCCTCGCAAGGGCGTCAGCAGCTTCGTTATCCGGGTTGCCCGCGGGGCATGTCCCTTCACCCACTCGAAAGCGAGCGACAGGCCCGCTGTGGCGAATTCAAAGGCTTTCCAAAGGTCCTGATTTTTGACGGGCTTCTTGTCCGACGCTCGCCAGCCGTTGCGCACCCAGTTTGGGAGCCATTGCGTGAAACCGTCAACGACGTACCGGCTGTCACTGATGATGGTGATGGGGGTGGATCGGTCGACATCGGGGCGGCCACGGATGTATTGGAGGACGGCAAGCACTGCCGACAACTCCATCCTGTTGTTGGTGGTGGCGAGGTCAGCGTCCGAAAATTCGATACGTTCGGTCAGCGCATCGCCGCTCCAGAAGCAGACAATCGCGCCCCATCCACCGGGGCCAGGATTGCCGGAGCAAGCCCCGTCAGTGTGGACGACAACGCGCATGGGAGTGGTATTAGATGAGGCCATAGGGCGCTCTCCTTTCAATTAGTGGGAGTTTTTGAGTAAGACGAACAGGGGCGGCGCTCTGCCAAAAGACACCTAATGGTAGAGGTGTCCTGTCCGCACTGCTAAGGTGAAGTGAAGGCTGTCATATATGACGGTTCGCCTTCCGGCGTCCGTCCTCGTCAGATCAAGGGCTGTTCAAGCCACTCTCGACACTGTTCCGGTCTATCGTCAAACTGAAGTAGGTCGGAAGATGAGGAGTGTCTGAGAACTGAACAAACTGAGCAGGTAAACCGCCGGTGGCCCTGAGGGTGTCCTATATATAGATTTTTTGCACCTGCTGATTGCGAACATTATCCTTTATAATCAGTCTCTTGGTCGATCTGGCTCGACGCGTACAAGTCAACGGATTGGCCACCCTTACGTCATGGACCAAGTAGCCGACATGATACTGAACAACCTGCCGGGAAACGCCGAGTTCATATCCTATCCCGCTGGCTGACACGCCCTCGGACCACATCCGGGCGATATTCTTCCGCAGTTCCCTTAGATAGATGGCGAAGCACAATGCCAGAGAAGTGCCTCATACATCGAAGTATGCGCCGTGGTCGGTCAAAACTTACATCGGCTTTTCCGATGAAGCGCAGGCGTTCGCATTTGAAAAATATCTCAAATCCGGATCGGGTCGCGCCTTTGCCAGAAAGTGATTGTAACCGCGCCTTGGAGAGACGCCCTCCGTTGCAAACGGGCGCTATAATCCTCCACATCCCCCAACTTCATGCTAACATCACATCCTCCGCAACTCGCCCCGAATCGCCCATGACCAGACAGCGCCGCCGTCGTCTTATCAAGACCCGCCGTACCGTGACGGGGTTTCTGCTCGTTGCCTCGATCGCCTTTCTGGCGGGCATGACCGATGCCGTCGGGCTAATGCTGACAGGCAATTTCGTGTCCTTCATGACCGGCAATACGACGCGGGCGGCGATTGCCCTCGGAATGGGCGAGTTCGGTCATGCGGCGGTGCTGTTCTCGGCCATCCTGACATTCATCATCGGCAATGCGCTCGGCATCGTCATTGCCCATGCCGCGGATCGGCGAGCTTTCGTGGTGCTTGCCTGCGTCAGCATCCTTCTGGCCGCTGCCGCGGGCTTTGCGGAGCCGTCGCTGGTTCTCGTGCAGTTCTATCTGGTGGTTCTTGCCATGGGTATGGTCAATGCCACCGTCGAGCATATCGAAGGCCTGCCGATCGGCCTCACCTATGTTACCGGGGCGCTGTCGCGCTTCGGGCGTGGTCTTGGTCGTTTCCTGCTGGGGGATCGGGATTTTCTCTGGACGGTGCAGATCGTGCCCTGGAGCGGCATGATATCAGGCGCCATCATCGGCGCGCTTCTGGCCGGCGCCTTTGGCGCGCACGCGCTCTGGCTGGTGTCCATGGTCGCGCTTGTCCTGGCGCTGTCGACGCTTTTCATTCCCCGTCCGCTGCAGCGCCGCTTCAATCAGCGCTTCGCGGCGTCGCCGCCGCTGGCACGGCGGGCGAAATAGCCACATTGCAGTGCACAAAAATCTGCTAGGGAGTAAAGCGAATCGTTTTGCCGACAAGCGTAAGGATGTGCCGTGTTCGTTTTTTCGAAACTTGTCTGGATCTTCGGTCAGCCGCTGTCGCTGGCCTTCTTGTTTGTCCTGTTGGCATTCATCGCCGCTCTGCTGCGCTGGCGAGCAACCGTCATCACCTCGGCGCTCTTGTCGGCGCTGATCCTGTTCGTCTCGCTTTATACGACGGCCGGCGCCTATGTCGTTCAAACGCTCGAAGAGCGCTTTCCGCATCCGGCTGCCGATCCCGCCGATCTCAAATGCATGATCGTTCTCGGCGGCGCCACTCAGAACGAGGTGACGACGGTCCGAGGCGGCTACGAACTCGATTCGGCCGGCGATCGCCTGATCGAAGCGCTGCGTCTCGCGCAGAAATACCCGCAGGCGCGCATCGTGATCTCGGGCGGCGACGGCTCGATCGGCGGCACCTATGAGGGCGATGCCGTGATTTCCGAGCGTTTCTTCACCGCGCTTGGCATTCCGACAAGCCGCATGGTCGAGGACAAGACCTCGCGCACCACCTTCGAGAATGCCGTCAATACGAAGGAGCTGCTGGCGCAGAACGGGCTTTCGGAGTGCCTGCTGATCACTTCGGGCTTCCACATGCCGCGCTCGATGGGCATTTTCCGCAAACAGGGCATGAATGTCGTGCCCTGGCCGGTCGACTATCGCAGCACCGGCAAGGAAAGTCTCGGCTTCGATTTCACACAGCCCTCGCGCAATGCGCAACTGCTGGCGACCGGATTGCGTGAATGGGTCGGTCTGGTCGGCTATTACGCTGCTGGCCGCACCTCCGCCCTGTATCCAGGACCGTAACGGCGTGTCCAGGCCTAACGATGCGCGCGCCTTAAAACCTATTTCTGGGATATGGTGACGAATTTGGTGCCGCGCACCCTGACGGTGATTTCGCAGACCGCTTCGCCATCCTTGCGGTCGCAGAAGCGCGGATGCATCTTCATGACCAACACCATGTTGCCGAAGCGCTGGATGAAATCGTAGCCGTAGATCTTCGCCGTGGCGATCATCAGGTAACCGCCTTCGGCCACCTGGACATAGAAATTGTAGGGGCAGCCTTCGTCCGTGCAGTAGGGTCCCTTTTCGCCTTTGCAGGTGATCTCACCTTCATTGATGACGATATCCATCAGCTTGTCGTTGTTGATGTCCTGCTGGGTGGCGAATTTGTCGCCGAAGCTCACCTGGCTGTCGCAGCTCTTGGTGAAATGGTCCTCCTCGAAGGCCACGGGGTCCTGCAGGATCGATTGCTGCGCCTCTGCCGCGGCGGGCATGACCACGAGAGCGAAGAGGTTGAGGATTAAGATCAGCAGGGATTTCACGGGGGATTCCTTTTCGAAGCGCCGTTACGGCCGCGATAACAGCCGCAGCCGCTGCGACATCTTTGCACGCGCCTGCTTGCGCGGCCCTTGCCGTCGTGATTCATTTCGGAAAAATCGCGGGCGTTCCGCTGGAGTTTTCGATGTCGCTTCTCTCATTTCTTGATTATGCCGGCGTCGCCCTTTTTGCCGCAACCGGCGCGCTCGCAGCCTCGCGCAAGCAGCTCGATCTGATCGGCTTCCTGTTCCTGGCGGCCGTCACCGGCATCGGGGGCGGCACGCTGCGCGATATCGTCCTTGGCAGAGTGCCGGTCTTCTGGGTGCTGAACCCGACCTATATCATCATCTGCGCCGTGGTCGGCGTCCTGGTCTTCTTCACCGCGCATCTCTTCGAATCGCGCTATCGGCTGCTCATCTGGCTCGATGCGGTGGGGCTGTCGGCCTATTGCGTGATGGGGGCAGCCAAGGGCATGGCGGCGACGGGCTCGCCCACCGTCGCTATCGTCACCGGCGCGCTGACGGCGACCTTCGGCGGCATTTTACGTGATCTCTTGGCAAACGAACCTTCGGTGTTGCTGCGTCCGGAAATCTATGTGACCGCTTCACTCGTCGGCGCCAGCGTCTTCACCGCCGCCAATGCAACGATGCTGCCGCTTTATGCCTCAGCAGGGCTGGGTGTGATCGCGGCTTTTGCAGTGCGCGGCGGCGCGCTCTGGTTCGGCTGGACCTTTCCGACCTATCACCATAAGCCAGGCCGACATCCCGACGATGTGATGTGACGGAGAATCTTGTCGCAGGTGGGCTGACGCGGCGCTTATTTCAGCGCTGCTGCTTGCGCCGCAGGCGGATCACCACGTCAACATGAGCGATTTCCATGCCCTGCGGCGGCTCGGGCAGATTGTCGATCGTCAGGTTGCTGATCGGAATATCCAGCACCTCGTTGTGGCCTTCCACGAAAAAGTGATGGTGATCGGAGACATTGGTGTCGAAATAGGTCTTGGTGCTTTCGACGGCGAGCACGCGGATCAGGCCTGCCTCGGTAAATTGATGCAGCGTGTTGTAGACGGTGGCAAGCGAAACCGGAACGCCGGCGGCAACGGCTTCCTCGTGAAGCTCTTCCACGGTCAGATGGCGGTCGCCCTTGGCGAAAAGGAGGTCTCCCAGTGCGATCCGCTGCCTAGTCGGCCTTAGGCCCACATTACGCAGCCTGGTTTCGATCGCGATTTCGGCATGTTCTGCCATCCAGGGACTCCAGATTCCTGATCTCTATAATTCTTTACTAAGCCATATAACTTTTGCCTTGATTGCTTTCAATAGTTTCCGTGGGGTGGGAAGGTGCTCAAAAGCCGCAAAAAACGGGCTTTTGCCGCATTTGGCTCTGGTAGCGGCTCTGGCGTTCCTGTATGCGACCACCACATAACGGCTAGTGCCTCCGATCGAACGGATGAATGAGAGTCCAATGCTTTCGCTTCATTTTCTGTCCATCTTGCACTAAAGCTTCACATCCATCGGCATTCATGCGGGGGAAACGGAATTTTTATGACGACGAGACAATCCAGCTTCAATTATGAGGAAATCCTGTCCTGTGGCCGCGGCGAGCTGTTCGGCCCGGGCAATGCACAGCTTCCCTTGCCGCCGATGCTGATGGTCCATCGCATTACAGATATTTCCGAAACGGGCGGGGCCTTCGATAAGGGCTATATCCGCGCCGAATACGACGTGCGCCCCGATGATTGGTACTTTCCCTGCCATTTTGCCGGCAACCCGATCATGCCGGGCTGCCTCGGCCTCGACGGCATGTGGCAGCTGACCGGCTTCTTCCTCGGCTGGCTCGGCGAGCCCGGCCGCGGCATGGCGCTTTCGACAGGCGAAGTGAAGTTCAAGGGCATGGTTCGTCCGGACACGAAGCTTCTCGAATACGGCATCGACTTCAAGCGCGTCATGCGCGGCCGCCTCGTCCTTGGCACCGCCGACGGCTGGCTGAAGGCCGATGGCGAGACCATCTATCAGGCGACGGACCTGCGCGTGGGCCTGTCCAAGGACAAGGTTGCCTGAACCGCGGCATCGCCGCCTCCATAAAGACAGATGTTTTAGAAAAGGTCATCGACATGAGACGGGTAGTTGTTACGGGTCTGGGTATTGTCTCTTCGATTGGAAACAATGCTCAAGAAGTGACCGCCTCGCTGCGCGACGCCAAATCCGGTATTTCCTTCTCTCCTGATTTCGCCGAGCATGGCTTCAAGTGCCAGGTCTGGGGCGCGCCGAAGATCGATACGACCGACCTGGTGGATCGCCGCGCCATGCGCTTCCTATCGCAGGGTGGTGCGTGGAACCACGTCGCCATGAAGCAGGCGATCGCCGATAGCGGCCTCGAGGAAGGCGATATCACCAACGAGCGCACCGGCATCATCATGGGCTCTGGCGGCCCCTCGACCCGCACGCTGATCGAGGCGGCCGACATCACCCGTAAGAACAACAGCCCGAAGCGCATCGGCCCCTTCGCGGTGCCGAAGTCGATGTCGTCGACCGCCTCGGCAACGCTTGCGACCTGGTTCAAGATTCACGGCGTCAACTATTCCATCTCGTCGGCCTGCTCGACTTCGGCGCACTGCATCGGCAATGCCGCCGAAATGATCCAATGGGGCAAGCAGGACGTCATGTTCGCCGGCGGTCACGAGGATCTCGATTGGACCATGTCGAACCTCTTTGACGCCATGGGCGCGATGTCCTCCGATTTCAACGAGAACCATCCGGAAACCGCCTCGCGCGCCTACGACGCCAAGCGTGACGGTTTCGTCATCGCTGGCGGCGCCGGCGTGCTGGTTCTGGAAGAGCTTGAGCATGCCAAGGCCCGCGGCGCCAAGATCTATGCCGAAATCATCGGCTACGGCGCCACCTCTGATGGTTACGATATGGTCGCGCCCTCGGGCGAGGGTGCTGTACGCTGCATGCGCCAGGCGCTTGCCACGGTGAAGGGCGATATCGACTACATCAACACCCACGGCACCTCGACGCCGGTGGGCGACAGCAAGGAAATCGGCGCGATCCGCGAAGTCTTCGGTGACAAGATCCCGCCGATCCAGTCGACCAAGTCGCTGACGGGCCATTCGCTCGGCGCAGCGGGCGTTCAGGAATCGATCTATTCGATCCTGATGATGCAGGAGCGCTTTATTGGCGAAAGCGCCCATATCACCGAACTCGATCCGGAATTCGAAGGCGTGCCGGTCGTGCGCAAGCGCATCGACAACGCCAAGTTCGATATCGCTCTTTCGAACTCCTTCGGCTTCGGCGGCACCAACGCCACGCTCGTATTCCAGCGCTACAACGGATAAGGCAATGACGGGAATTATGCAGGGTAAGCGCGGCCTCATCATGGGCGTCGCAAACAATCATTCGATTGCCTGGGGTATTTCAAAGGCGCTGGCAGCCGAAGGCGCGGAACTGGCTTTCACCTTTCAGGGCGAAGCTCTCGGCAAGCGCGTCAAGCCGCTGGCAGCCGAAGTCGGCTCGGATTTCCTGTTGCCTTGCGATGTCGAGGATCTCGCTTCGGTCGATGCCGTCTTCGACGCCATCAAGGAGCGCTGGGGCAAGCTGGACTTCATCGTCCATGCCATCGGCTTTTCCGACAAGAACGAGCTGAAGGGGCTCTACGCCAACACCACGCGGGAGAATTTCACCCGCACGATGGTGATTTCCTGCTTCTCCTTCACCGAGGTCGCCAAGCGTGCCGCCGAACTGATGACGGAAGGCGGCAGCATGCTGACGCTGACCTATAACGGTTCGACGCGCGTGATCCCGAACTACAACGTCATGGGCGTCGCCAAGGCGGCCCTTGAGGCTTCCGTGCGCTATCTTGCCGCCGACTACGGCCCGCGCGGCATTCGCGTCAACGCCGTCTCCGCCGGCCCGATCAGGACGCTCGCCGGCGCCGGCATTTCCGACGCCCGAGCCATCCTGTCGTGGAACCAGCGCAATGCGCCGCTGCGCAAGTCCGTCACCATCGATCAGGTCGGCTCGTCCTCGCTCTATCTCCTGTCGGATCTCTCGGCCGGCGTGACCGGCGAAATCCATTTTGTCGATGCCGGCTACAACATCACCTCTATGCCGACGCTGGAAACGCTGTCGAGCGCCGACGCGGAATAAGCTCCGATCTCAGTCGTGTCCTCCCGGTTTTGGCCGGGAGGATCGAATTTCCGGATATCCTTCCAGAGGATTCCCGATGACGTCAAACGACGCAGAACTTTTGGCATCGACTGATCGCCTCGTCCTCCGCCGCTTCGTGCCCCAGGATTTCGAAGCCTATAGCGCCTACCGTTCCCTGCGGGAAATCTACCGTTTCTTGTACCGCGATCCGCCTTCGCCGGAAGCATTGCGAGAGCGTTTCGATGCCCGTTTGAATTCCTCTTTCTCCGAAGATGGGGATACGCTGCTGTGCGCCGTCATTCGGCGGGAGGATGGCGCTTTGGTAGGTGACGTCAGCCTGACATTTGCAAACAAGGCCGCACTTCAAGCGGAGCTCGGCTATACCTCCAACCCGGCCTATGCCAAGAAGGGCTATGCTACCGAGGCGGCGGAAGCCATGATTACCCTTGGCTTCGAAAAATTCGGCTTTCATCGGATCTTTGCACGGCTGGATGTGAAAAATACCGGCTCAGTCGGTGTCGTCGAACGGCTTGGCCTGCGCCGCGAGGCCCTTTTGATCGAAAACGATCGCTTCAATGGTGTCTGGGGCGATGAATGCGTCTACGCCGTGCTGGGCCGCGAGTGGGCCGCAAGAGCTGCGAAACGAACTTCCTGATCCCGCTCAAAAAAATGGCGGCCATCTGACCGCCATCATTTCTTATTTCTTTGCCCAGAGCACCTTGTAGCGGGCGTTGCGGCAGGTCTCGCCGAATTCCTTGAAATTCTCGGCCAGCACCGGCTCGTAGGGCAGGCCGCGATTGGCGACCAACATGAGCCGGCCGCCGCCACGCAACGCCGAGGCGGCTGTCTTGATCATCGCCTGGCCGAGCGAAGGCTCGGCGGCGTGGCCCTCATGGAAGGGCGGGTTCATGATGATCAGATCGTACTTGTCCTTGACTGGCTCGCTCGCCAGATCGTGCCAGAAGAAGCGCTGGGCGACTTTCGGGCAGTGTGACAGCAGATTGGCGCGTGCGGCCTCCAGAGCGCCGTAATGGGCCTCGTAGAGGTCGATGCGCTCGATCCTCGGCGACTTCATTGCCAGTTCGACGGAGAGGTAACCCCAGCCGGCGCCGAAATCGGCGGCATCGCCGGCAAAATCGGTTGGCAGGCGCGAGGCGAGCAGTTCGGAGCCGGCATCGATACGGTCATGGGAGAACATGCCGGGCGCCGTGGTGAAGCTGTCGTCGACGCGCGTTGCCGGCTTCGCGAGCTGCGCCGTCAAAAGCTTGATATCGGCAGGGCGGGCAAACCAGAAGGCAACGCCGTGATACTTCGGCATATGCTCGATTTCGAGACCGAAGGCCTCGATGCGCTTGCGCAGTGGTTGGATGCCATCTTCCTTGCCGCCTGCAACGACGATGAGGCCGCCTTCCTTTACGCGCGTCAGCGCTTCGGCGATGTGATCCTCATTCTCGCCCTTGTGCTTGCCGCAGAGCACCAGCGCGCCGTCATAGCCTTCGCCTTCGATTTCCGGCGTCACGTTGATCCGCTGCCCCTGCAACTGGCGAAAGAAGGGGCGGAAGCCCTGGACGGCGGACAGCTCAGCGGCAAAGCCCTCCGGCAGCGCAAAGCCTGCCTCCGCGCCGAGAAACAGGATCCGCTCGCCTTCGCCGGGTGCGTCGATGGTGCCGGAGGCAAAGGGGTGGAACAGGGTCTTCAGGGCATCGCGGCTCATGGGCATGGTCTCGTCTTGAAAGGTGGACTTGAACCGTCAGATATCTGTGGCCTTATCGTATCTCGTGCTTGCCCCTCACCCTAGCCTCGCCCCGCATGTGCGGGGAGAGGCTAGGGTGAGGGGCTAGGCACGCAGCTTCCACGATCCAGCCAAACCAACGGGCATTCAATATAAAAAGGGCGCGGAAAAGATCCCGCGCCCCGGAACTTGGATGAAAGCGCAGCTTATTCGGCTGCGTCGTCCTTCTTCTTGTCGGCGGCGATTTCCTGGCCGGTGGCCTGATCGACGACCTTCATGGACAGGCGAACCTTGCCGCGCTCATCGAAGCCGAGCAGCTTGACCCAGACCTTGTCGCCTTCCTTGACGACATCCTGCGTCTTGGCAACGCGCTCGGAAGCGAGCTGCGAGATGTGGACGAGGCCGTCACGGGCGCCGAAGAAATTGACGAAGGCGCCGAAGTCGGCGGTCTTGACAACAGTACCTTCGTAGATCTGGCCGACTTCCGGCTCTGCGACGATCGAGTGGATCCACTTGCGGGCCGCCTCGATTTCCTTGCCGGAAGAGGAAGCGATCTTGACGGTGCCGTCGTCCTCGATGTTGATCTTCGCGCCGGTCTTTTCGACGATTTCGCGGATGACCTTGCCGCCGGAGCCGATGACTTCACGGATCTTGTCGACCGGGATGTTCATGACTTCGATGCGCGGTGCGAATTCGCCGAGCTGGCCACGGCTCTCGGTGATGGCCTTGGACATTTCGCCGAGGATATGGGCACGACCGCCCTGTGCCTGGCCGAGAGCGACCTTCATGATCTCTTCGGTAATGCCGGCGATCTTGATGTCCATCTGCAGCGAGGTGATGCCGTCGGCGGTGCCGGCGACCTTGAAGTCCATGTCGCCGAGGTGATCTTCGTCACCGAGAATGTCGGAGAGAACGGCGAAGCGATCGCCTTCCAGGATCAGACCCATGGCAATGCCGGCAACCGGCTTCGCCAGCGGCACGCCGGCGTCCATGAGGGCGAGCGAGGTGCCGCAAACCGTTGCCATCGAGGACGAGCCGTTGGACTCGGTGATCTCGGAAACGACGCGCAGCGTGTAGGGGAACTGTTCCGCCGACGGCAGCATCGGGCGGATAGCGCGCCATGCGAGCTTGCCGTGACCGATTTCGCGACGACCTGGGGAACCCATGCGGCCGGTTTCGCCAACCGAGTAGGGAGGGAAGTTGTAATGGAGCAGGAAGCGCTCCTTGTACATGCCGGTCAGGCTGTCGACATACTGTTCGTCTTCGCCGGTGCCGAGCGTAGCGACGACGATTGCCTGCGTTTCACCGCGGGTAAACAGCGCAGAACCGTGCGTGCGCGGCAACAGGCCGACTTCCGAAACGATCGGGCGAACGGTCGACAGGTCGCGACCGTCGATGCGGCTCGACGTGTCGAGGATGTTCCAGCGAACGATCTTCGCCTGCAGGTGTTTGAAGATGGCGCCGACTTCTTCGGCCGTGTACTTGGCTTCGCCTTCTTCCGGCAGGAAGTGTGCCTTCACCTTCGCCTTGACGGCGTCGACGGCAGCGTAGCGATCGGCCTTCTGCGTGATCTTGTAGGCGTCGCGCAGTTCGGCTTCGGCGAGGCCGAGCATTTCCTTCTCGAGCTCGGAATAATCTTCCGGCTGGAAGTCGCGCGGTTCCTTGGCGGCGACTTCGGCGAGCTTGATGATCGCGTCGATGACAGGCTGGAAGCCGCGATGACCGAACATGACGGCGCCGAGCATGACGTCCTCAGGCAGTTCCTTGGCTTCGGATTCAACCATCAGAACGGCGTCCTGCGTCCCGGCGACGACGAGGTCGAGGCTCGATTCGTCCATCTCGTCGAGATGCGGGTTGAGCACGTATTCGCCGTTGATGTAGCCGACGCGAGCGCCGCCGACCGGGCCCATGAAGGGAACGCCCGAGAGCGTCAGGGCAGCCGAGGTTGCAACCATGGACAGGATGTCCGGATTGTTTTCGAGGTCATGCTGGATGACCGTGACGACGACCTGGGTGTCGTTCTTGTAGCCTTCCGGGAAGAGCGGGCGGATCGGGCGGTCGATCAGGCGCGAAACGAGCGTTTCGTTTTCGCTCGGGCGACCCTCGCGCTTGAAGTAGCCGCCGGGGATCTTGCCGGCTGCGTAGGTCTTTTCCTGGTAGTTGACGGTGAGCGGGAAGAAGTCCTGGCCCGGCTTCGGCGCCTTGGCGGAAACGACGGTCGCAAGCACCACGGTCTCGCCGTAGGTGGCGACAACGGCGCCGTCAGCCTGACGGGCGATCTTGCCGGTTTCGAGCTTCAGCGGGCGGCCTGCCCACTCGATTTCGACGGTATGGATATCGAACATATCTTGTCCTTGCATGATGCGGGAAAAGGTGCCGTCGCCGACGAATTCGGCAGGGCACATCTTCGACCGCACGAAGTGTGACGCATCACGGGCAAGACAACGAGAGGCTTTCGAAATCAGGCCGAAGCGCTAGGCTTCGGCTGAAAGCATCCGGCAATCCTGCCCCATGACAGGTCAACGGTTGTTGTTGGCAGCACCGGCCCATCCGGCCTGCCGACAGTTTCGCGTCGCACCGGCATAAGGCGCGAGGGAAACTGGTCTCAAGGGTTCATACCCTTCATAAGCATCCGGCGGACGTTCAGGTGAACGCCCGCCGGAAATTCCCTTAGCGGCGGATACCGAGGCTGGTGATCAGCTTGGTATAACGGCCTTCGTCCTTCTTCTTGAGGTAGTCAAGAAGCGAGCGCCGGCTGGAAACCATCGTCAGGAGGCCACGACGGGAGTGGTTGTCCTTCTTGTGGTCCTTGAAGTGTTCCGTGAGGTTGTTGATGCGCTCGGTCAGGATCGCAACCTGGACTTCCGGAGAACCGGTGTCGCCTTCGACGGTAGCGTATTCCTTGATCAGCGCAGCCTTGCGCTCAGCAGTGATCGACATCGGATGGTCCTTTCTATGAGAGGAGATTGAAGTCGCCAAACGCCGGGATGTCGTCCAGCATTGGCCGCGAATGCAATCAGGCATGCCTGATGCTGGCGCTGCCTATAAACCAATTGAGCGCCAATTGAAAGAGGGTTCTCCCTGAGCGCCTTTCAGCGCCCCGCCATGGCGTCCCGGATCATGGCATCGTAGCCTTCCGGATCCTGCAGCATGGCGAAATGGCTAGCATCCTTCAGAATGACAAGCTTCGCGCCCGGGATCTCCTTCGCCATCATCTTGGTATGGTCAAGCTTCACCGCTTCGTCATGGTCGCCTATGGCAAGCGTCACCGGCACCGTGATCTTTCCAAGGTCGGCTGCGGTCCATGCCGGCTGCGTCGCCCACATCTGCGAGATCTGGTTGACGAAAGCCTCATATTCGTTCGGGGTCGGCGATAGTTTTTTGTAATATTCGCCGGCGACGTTGATGTAATCGTTGAAAGTCTTGTTGCTCATGACGTCGGGCTTCACGCCGTCGGTCGTAACATTGGCGGCTTGCGCGATCACGCCCGTCAACTTTTCGGGATGTTTCATCGCCATGTCGATGCCGATGATGCCGCCGTCAGACCATCCGACCAACGTCACCTTGCCGACCTTCAGATAGTCGAGCAGCGCGACATAGTCCGAAGTCATCAGATCGTAGCCGAAGGGTTTTTCGCTGCGCGTCGAGCGGCCATGCCCGCGGCTGTCGGCGACGATGACGAGATGATCTCTCGCGAAATCGGCGACCTGAGCGCCCCAGACGTCGGCATTCCCAAGGCCGCCATGGATGAAGAGGATCGGGTCGCCCGCGCCATATTCGGCATAATACATCTTGATGTCGTCGACATCGGCCATGCCGCTCGCCTTTGGCTGCGGCATTGGCGGAAATGGCGGTAGCCCGGCCCACCGCTCGGCGGATTCGGCGTTCGTAACTGTCAGGAACAGGGAAAGGAATGCAAGTATTCCGAATGCAACTCTGCGCATGTTTGCCCCCTTTGGACGGGCCATGATGGCCCGTCGGGGAACATATCGCATCGCCATTGCCCGCAATAGCCGCTATTTCCGGTTGATCGAGGTCAGCCGAACACGCGCTTGGGGCGGAATTCGCCCTGGCCGATCTCGCCGATGGCGATCAGCTTGCCGCGGGACGTGGCATAGGCCTCGGTCTCGGCAACCGGTGCATCGCGGCCGCGCACCAGGATCGGGTTGCCCATCTTCAGGCGGTGCGCCTGGTCGTCGCTGATGACGAGATGCGGCAGCGAAGACAGCGCTTCCGCCGTATCGATCAGCAGCGCATCGAGGGCTGCGAGCCGCTCGTCCGCATCTTCGATCTCCTCCAGCGCCACAAGATCGGCAAGCGGCACCATCGCCTCCTCGGCAAAGGGCGCGACGAAGCTGCGGCGCAGGCCGGAAATATGGCCGTAGCAGCCGAGGTCGCGGCCGAAATCGCGGGCGAGCGCGCGCACATAGGTGCCCTTGCCGCATTCGACTTCGAAATGCGCCGTGTTGGCATCCGGGCAGGCGAGCAGCGTCAGGCGGAAAATCTCGACTTCGCGCGAGGGGATCTCGACCGTCTCGCCTTCACGGGCGAGGTCATAGGCGCGCTCGCCTGATATTTTGATGGCGGAGAACTGCGGCGGAATCTGGTTGATGACGCCGGTATACTTCGGCAGCAGCGCGCGAATATCCTCTTCGCTCGGACGCTTGTCGGAGGTGGCGGTTACAGCGCCCTCCAGGTCGTCGGAAGCGCGTTCCTCGCCCCAGGTCACGGTGAATTCATAGATCTTGCGGCCATCCATGACGTAGGGAACCGTCTTCGTGGCGTCGCCGAGCGCGATCGGCAACATGCCGGAGGCGAGCGGATCGAGCGTGCCGGCATGGCCGGCCTTCTGGGCCTTGAACAGCCACTTGATCTTGGAAACGGCTTCGGTCGAGCCAAAATCAATCGGCTTGTCGAGGATGAGCCAGCCCGAAATCGGACGGCCCTTGGGCTTGCGTGGCTTGGACATTCTCTGTCTCTTTATTGATCTTGGTCGTTGTCGTCGTCGAGATCGCGGCTGACCTCGGGCGAGCGCAGAAGCGCGTCGATCTTCTTGTAATTGTCGAAGCTCGTATCGTCGCGGAAGCGAACTTCCGGCATGTACTTCATCTGGCGAAGCTGCGGGCCGAGGCGGCCGCGGATGTATTTCGCATGGCGGTTCAGCGCTTCGATGACGGCGCCGTGGTCGGAAACGCCGAGCGGCGTCACGAAGGCCGTCGCGATCTTCAGATCGGGCGACATGCGCACTTCGGAAATGGAGATCACGGTGCGCTCGATCAGGTCGTCGCGCACTTCGCCGCGCTGCAGAACCTGCGTGATCGCTGAGCGCACCTGCTCGCCGACGCGAAGCATGCGCTGCGAAGGCGCGGAGGAAGTTGGTTTGGTCATGGTTGTTCCGTTAGCAGCGTCCCATTGGACGCGATAAAGGGGGTCAAATGACTCGATCCGGCGCAAAGGTCAAGGCTGGACAGGTTTTGCGGCCCGCCAGAAGCCGAGAATCCTTGAGAATGCGGCATCCTGAGCGCCCCGGTTGGCAAAGGCAGGTGCCGGGATATAGGTGACGAAGGATTCGGACTGGCTCCCTGTTGTTCGTAACGGGCAAGAAAAAACCGCCGGTTTTGGCCGGCGGTTTTGATATCTCGCAAATCGAGGATTGCTTACAGCGTACGGGTGATATGCTCGACGCGGAAGCACTCGATCGTGTCTCCGGCGCGGATGTCTTCGTAGTTCTCGAAGGCCATGCCGCATTCCTGGCCGACATTGACCTCAGACACTTCGTCCTTGAAGCGCTTGAGGGTCTTGAGCTTGCCTTCGTGAATGACGACGTTGTCGCGCACGAGGCGGACGCCGACGCCGCGCTCGACCTTGCCTTCGGTGACGCGGCAACCTGCGACCTTGCCGACCTTCGTGATGTTGAACACCTCGAGGATTTCGGCATTGCCAAGGAAGGTTTCGCGACGCTCCGGAGAGAGCAGGCCCGACATCGCCGCCTTCACGTCATCCACCAGGTCGTAGATGATGTTGTAGTAGCGGATTTCGATGCCCTGACGCTCGGCGAACTGACGTGCCTGCGCGTTGGCGCGGACGTTGAAGCCGATGATCGCTGCATTGGAGGCTTCCGCCAGCGAGACGTCCGACTCGGTGATGCCGCCTGCGCCTGAATGGACGATGCGGGCGCGAACTTCGTCGGTGCCGAGCTTGTCGAGAGCGCCGGCAATGGCTTCGATCGAGCCCTGCACGTCGCCCTTGATGACCAGCGGGAATTCCTTCACGCCCACCGTCTGAAGCTGGGTCATCATCTGCTCGAGCGAACCGCGCTGGCCGGACAGGCGGGCAGCTGCCTTGTCGCGGGTGAGGCGCTGGCGATATTCCGAAATCTCGCGGGCGCGGCTTTCGCTTTCGACGACGGCGAACTTGTCGCCGGCTTGCGGTGCGCCGGAAAGGCCGAGCAGTTCGACCGGCATGGCCGGGCCAGCTTCCTTCACATGCTCACCCTTGTCGTTGACGAGCGCACGAACGCGGCCCCACTGATCGCCGGCAACGACGATCTGGCCGGGACGCAACGTACCCTTCTGCACGAGCACGGTGGCGACGGAGCCGCGGCCGCGGTCGAGCTGGGCTTCGATGACGGTGCCTTCGGCCGTGCGGTTCGGATTGGCCTTGAGGTCAAGGATTTCCGCCTGCAGCAGGATGGCTTCGAGCAGCTTGTCGAGGTTGGTTCGGTTCTTCGCGGAGACTTCCACGTCGAGCACTTCACCGCCCATCGATTCGACGAAGACTTCGTGCTGCAGCAGTTCCGTGCGGACCTTCTGCGGGTTGGCTTCGTGCTTGTCGATCTTGTTGATCGCCACGATGATCGGAACACCCGCCGCCTTGGCGTGGTTGATCGATTCGATCGTCTGCGGCATCACGCTGTCGTCGGCTGCGACGACCAGGATCGCGATATCGGTTGCCTGGGCGCCGCGAGCACGCATCGCCGTGAAGGCGGCGTGGCCGGGGGTGTCGATGAAGGTGATCTTCTGACCGTTCTGCTCGACCTGATAGGCACCGATATGCTGGGTGATGCCACCGGCTTCGCCGGCGACCACGTTCGCATGACGGATGGCGTCAAGCAGCGAGGTCTTGCCGTGGTCGACGTGGCCCATGATGGTAACGACTGGCGGACGGGAAACCAGTTCGCCTTCCTCGTCGGCAACGTTGAAGATGCCCTGTTCGACGTCGGATTCCGAAACGCGCTTGACCGTGTGGCCGAATTCGCCGGCGATGAGTTCGGCCAGATCGGCGTCGATGACGTCGCCCGGCTTCATCATCTGACCTTCCTTCATCAGGTACTTGATGACGTCGACGGCGCGTTCGGACATGCGCTGCGACAGTTCCTGAATGGTGATGGTCTCGGGCAGCACGACTTCACGCGAGATCTTCTCGCGCGTTTCCTGCATCTGGCTGCGCCGGAATTTTTCCTGGCGGCGGCGCATGGCCGAAAGTGAACGGCCGCGGGCATTGCCGTCTTCATCGACATTGGCCGTGGTAACCGTCAGCTTGCCGCGGCGGCGCTCGTCCTCGGTCTTCGGACGCGTGGTAACAGGCTTTGCCGGTTCCGGGCGTACGATTTTGCCGCGTGCCGGAGCGCCTCGGGGCGGGCCGCGATCGCTCTCTTCTTCATTGACGCGACGGCGGTTGGCCGGCGCCTCGCCAGCAGGAGCGCCAGGGCGTGCCGGCTGAGGAGCCGCATCCGGACGACGTGCAACGACGGGAGCTGCAGGCGTCTGGACTGCCGGCTTCGGCGCTTCCACCGGTGCGGGTGTCTCGACCTTGGCTTCTGCGGCGCGTGCGGCCTCTTCTGCGGCGCGGCGTGCAGCTTCAGCCTGTTCGGCGATGCGGCGTGCCTCTTCTTCCTGAGCGCGGCGTGCTTCTTCTTCGGCACGGCGCACGGCATCGGCAGCGTCGCGAACCTGGGCTTCGGCGAGCGCACGGCGGCGAGCATCCATCTCGCCGGCCGACAGATGGTTCAAGACCACCGGTCGCGACGAACGCTCCTGCTGCGGGCGCTGCTGACTACCCTGGTTGGGCTGTCCCGGCCGCTGTTGCTGGCCACCAGGCTGATGAATGCGCGGAGCCGGCTGCGGCGGGCGCGGCGGCTGCGGCGTCGGTTCGGCGACGCGCGTCACCGAGGGCGCGGCGGTCGTTACCGGCGTGATTGGCTTTTCGTCTTCAGGACGTAGCGGGCGGCGCTTACGGGTCTCAACCACGACCGCCTTGGTGCGACCGCGGCCCATGTCCTGGCGCACGGTGCCCTGGTTTACGCCTGATGGCTTCAGGGTGAGAGTCTTCTTACCTGAAACATTCAGCGTCTTGTCGTCTTGATTGTCGGTCATTCCGTTCCTGTTCCTTCGGACAGGGCACGGAAACGTCCGTCAGACCCTGTCGTTCAATGCATGTACCTTAATGAGGCGTCCGGCAAAGGCCGGTGACCGCGTCATTGTTTTCGCCGGCCAGCGCCGCCCGTTGCCCGGGACTGACCGCCGTTGCGGTACCGTTCGAGCAGGTTTGCGCGCTTCACTACACCCTCACCCGCCTGCCCTGCAAGCGCTGCGGCATGGATAAAAGCATTCTGGCCCATCAGTTCTTCCATCTCCGCTTCCGTAAAGACACGGAAGGAAGGTATTTCCTTTTCGGTTTCCATACCGAGATGCCAGGCTTTTCGTGCCTGGTCGATCTTGCGGACGCCATCGGCGGCGGCGGCGATCGCATGAAACACGGCAATTGCCGAGCCGTTGCGAACGGCGCCATCAACCTTCGATGAACCGCTGACGAACCGGCCCGCCTTGCGAGCCATGTGCATCATCCCGGCCAGTTGCGCCAAGAGAAGCCGGTCGACGACGGCACCGAGATCTGCCGGTGCCGTCACTTCCGCCTTCAAAGCGCGGGAAAACAGTTTCTTCGCCACTGCCTTGTCCACCAGTGCCCGGTCTATCTTAACCCAGCAGCCGCGTCCCGGCAGTTGCCGCTTCAGATCGGGAACGACAGTTCCGTCCGGAGCGGCTACGAAGCGGATCAATTCGTCGGGTGATCCGCTTTCGCGTGTTACGATGCACATGCGGCCATTTGCGTCGTTACCGCCGAGATCATTGTCCTCAGTCGGTGCGCCAGGCCCCTCGGTGATCGTCATGCTTGTTGCTCGGTTTCGTCCTCCGCGACCTCTTCGGTCTCAGCGGCGAGATCGGCTTCGGTGATCCAGCCGGCCAGCAGGCGAGCCTGCACGACCATCTGTTCAGCTTCGACGCGCGAGACTTCAAGCTTGGAGAACAGGCCTTCGAACTTCTTCGTTTCGCCGTTCTTGCGTTCGCTCCAGCCGACGAGGTCGTCAGCGGCGCAGCCGGCGAAGTCCTCGATCGTCTTGATGCCGTCCTCGCCCAGGGCGACCATCATCTGTGCGGTCATGCCGTTGATCTCTCGCAGTTCGTCGGAGACGCCCAGCGCCTTGCGCTTCTCGTCCATCTCGGCTTCGAGCTTCTCGAGATATTCGCGGGCACGGGTCTGGATTTCCTGCGCGGTATCTTCGTCGAAACCGTCGATCGAGGAGATTTCATCGAGATCTACGTAAGCCAGTTCCTCAACGGCGGCAAAGCCTTCCGAGGCCAGAACCTGGCCGACCATTTCGTCGACGTCGAGCGCATCCATGAACAGGTTCGTACGCTCGTTGAATTCCTTCTGGCGGCGTTCCGATTCCTCGGCTTCCGTCATGATGTCGATATCCCAGCCGGTCAGCTGCGATGCGAGGCGGACGTTCTGGCCGCGGCGGCCGATGGCAAGCGAAAGCTGCTCGTCCGGCACCACGACTTCGATGCGCTCTGCATCTTCGTCGAGAACGACCTTGGCGACTTCGGCCGGCTGCAGCGCGTTGACGACGAAGTTCGCCGGCTCGCTGGACCAGGGAATGATGTCGATCTTTTCACCCTGCAGCTCACCGACGACGGCCTGAACGCGCGAACCGCGCATACCGACGCAGGCGCCGACCGGATCGATCGACGAGTCGTTCGAGATGACGGCGATCTTGGCGCGCGAACCCGGATCGCGGGCAACCGACTTCACCTGGATGATGCCGTCGTAGATTTCGGGCACTTCCATGGTGAAGAGCTTGACCATGAACTGCGGATGCGTGCGCGACAGAAAGATCTGCGGGCCGCGCTGCTCGCGGCGGACGTCGTAGACATAGGCGCGGACGCGATCGCCGTAGCGGAAGTTTTCGCGCGGGATCATTTCGTCGCGGCGGATGATGCCCTCGCCACGGCCGAGATCGACGATGACGTTGCCGTATTCGACGCGCTTGACGGTGCCGTTGACGATTTCGCCGACACGATCCTTGAATTCGTCGAACTGGCGGTCACGCTCGGCTTCGCGCACCTTCTGCACGATGACCTGCTTGGCGGACTGGGCAGCAATGCGGCCGAAATCCATCGGCGGCAGCGGATCGGCGATGAAATCGCCGAGGGCTGCGTCCGGATTGCGGTCGCGGGCCAGTTCCAGCGGGATCTGCGTGGAATAGTCCTCGGCCTTCTCGACCACTTCGAGCAGACGCTGCAGACGGATTTCACCCGTCTTCGGATTGATGTCGGCGCGGATATTCGACTCCGTGCCGTAACGCGAGCGCGCGGCCTTCTGGATCGCATCCGCCATTGCGGCAAGCACGATCTCGCGGTCGATGACCTTTTCGCGCGCCACTGCATCTGCGATCTGCAGAAGTTCTAGCCGGTTCGCACTGACTGCCATTGTTCTTAGTCTCCGTCTTCCTGCCTTCAGGTTTCCCGTTCCGTCAGGCGGTTCGTTGATCGGTTATTCTTCTTCGTCGTCCGCTTCGTTCTGGTTCGCTGCCTCGGCTTTCGCCAGCTTGTCGGCGCGCAGCGCGTCGCGGATGAGATCGTCCGTCAGGATCAGCTTGGCCTCGGCCAGGGTGCTGAACGGAATGGTTACCTTCTGTTCCTCGCCGCGGGTCGCTTCATCGCGTTCGATCGTGAAGCCATCGGCATCGACGGCGACGATCTTGCCGCGGAAACGCTTGCGGTTATCGACGAGGATCGACGTTTCGCACTTGACGATGTGGCCGATCCAGCGCTGGAAATCCGACTTTCGCACCATCGGGCGGTCGATGCCCGGCGAAGACACTTCGAGATGATACGCCTTATCGATGGGATCTTCCACATCCAGGACCGGAGAAATGGCCGTGGAGACCTCTTCGCAGTCCTGGACGGTCATGGTGCCGTCGTTGCGCTCGGTCATGACCTGCAGCGTCAGGCCGTTCAGATTGAGGAGACGCACGCGCACCAGACGGAAGCCCATGCCCACAAGGACGGGCTCGATGATGGCGGCGACGCGTTGATCAAGGCCGGTTTCGACGATCAGCCTGGGTTCATTGGTATTGTCTGCGTTTGTCACGTCCGACAAGCATTCACTCCGCATTGTTCATGCATTGGGAGATCGCGCTAATAAAAAAGAGCGGGTCCTTGCGGCCCACTCTTCATCACACGATCAAGAATTTGATGCGGATATAAGCCTCTTTCCGGCAAATTGCAAGGCATTCGCGCCGAAAGCCTTTTCCGCAGCTATTTCAGCACGCCGAGCATGGAGCTATCGGGATAGCAGGTCGGCTTCACGCTGCTCTTTTCCTGCCACTGGCCGATCGAGCGCCGCGTCTTATAGCCCGGCAGGCCGTCGGTACCGCCGACATCGTAGCCCTTGCGCTCTAGAGCCTTCTGCATGTTTGCGACGTCGGAGCGCAGCATCTTGCCGACATCGCCCCATCTTTCCTGGAAGGCGCCGCTGCCATTGGCGATGCGATCGGCGAGGTTGCCGATATAGAGGCCGTAGAGGTCGGAATTGTTGTATTCCTTGATGACGTAGAAGTTCGGGGTGACGATGAATTCCGGCCCGTCGCGGCCGGCCGGCACCAGCATCATGCCGATCGCCCGCATTTCGTCGGATGGAAATGACTTGCCGGAAACCCGCTGAATACCGAGCGAAGCCCATTGCGAAATCGGCTTGGCTAGGTCTGGCCCTTCCTGGGCGCAGGAGACGTTCTGCGGAATGGTAACTTCATAGCCCCAGCCGCGGCCACGCTGCCAGCCCTTCTGAACCATATAGTTGGCGATGGATGCCAGCGTGTCCGGCACCGAAGTCCAGATGTTGCGGTGGCCATCGCCATCGAAATCGACGGCATATTTCAGATAGTTGGTCGGCATGAACTGCGGCTGGCCGAGCGCGCCGGCCCAGGAGCCCTTGAACTGATCGGGCGTAACGTCGCCATGTTCGAGGATGCGCAGTCCGGCGATCAGCTCGTTGCGGAACATGTCCTTGCGCGTCGACATGAAGGCTTTGGTTGCCAGCACCTGAACGGCGGAATTCGGCAGCTTGGCGATGCCGAAGCCGGTCTCTCGGCCCCAGATCGCCAGCAGGATCGGTCCCGGTACGCCGTAGGACTTCTCAATCCGCCGCAGCACCGGCCCATATTGCGAGGCGAGGCCCCGCCCGGTTACGGCCAGTTTCTGCAGCCGCCCCTCATTGAAATAGGGGGCGGGAGAGGAAAATTCGGCCTGTGTCTGCGCTTGTTGCTTCGGTTTCGGGAAGCCCGGCGGCTCGAGATCCGGCAGATCCCAGTTCAGCGTCACGCCGGCAAAAGCGGCCTGGAAGGTTTTTTCCGAAATGCCGGCCTTTCGCGCTTCCGGCCAGAGATCCTTCTGGATCCAGACCTGAAACTGCGCTTCGACATCGGCTTTCGAGGCGGCGAGAGCGGGGAGGGGGAGGAGGGCGAGGAGGAGGACGAGCAGGTATCGAATATGCCGAAAGATACCCTCCTCCGTCCCGTTTGGGACATCTCCCCCACAAGGGGGGAGATTGTTGGCCGCGCGCTTCACGCCATATCGATGGTCTGAAGTTTCTGCGGATACGATATTGGCTTGAGACAGGTCGGTGCTACAGGCGACCAATCTCCCCCCTTGTGGGGGAGATGTCAGCGAAAGCTGACAGAGGGGGGTATGCACTCTCCTCATGCTCAATCCTTATGTCTTCGCGAAAGTAATCGCCTCAAATCGCCGTCCGCGCCCTTAGCGCTGCCGCAAGCGTGCCCTCGTCAAGATAATCGAGCTCGCCGCCGACGGGCACGCCATGGGCAAGACGGGTGATCTTGACCTCGAGGCCATCCAGCTGGTCAGTTATATAGTGTGCTGTGGTTTGCCCTTCGACCGTCGCATTGACGGCGATGATGACTTCGCGGACACCGCCTTCGCTGATGCGGGCGATCAATCCGCGAATGTTGAGATCGTCAGGCCCGACACCGTCGAGGGGCGACAGGACACCGCCGAGAACGTGATAGGCGGCGTTCATCGCGCCTGATCGTTCCAGAGCCCAGAGGTCGGAGACATCCTCGACGACGATGATAACGGACTGGTCGCGGCGGTCGTCGGTGCAGACGGTGCAGGGATCGACGGTATCGACATTGCCGCAGCGCGAGCAGATCTTCACTTTATCGTAGGCATCGCCCATGGCATGAGATAACGGCCCGAGAAGCTGGTCCTTTTTCTTGATGAGATGCAGCGCGGCGCGGCGCGCGGAGCGCGGTCCAAGGCCCGGCACTTTCGCCAGGAGCTGGATGAGTTTTTCGATTTCGGGGCCGGTGACTCGCTTTGCCATGGGAGGCTTTTAGCTCATAAGCTTCAAGAACGGAATCTCGGAAGGAACGGTTGACCGATGAAAATTCTGGCCGTTTGCCTTGGCGCCCCTGAAATGCTGCCGGGCAAGAAAGCGAAGACCGGCATCAACAAGCACGCGGTCGGCGGTGCCGTCATGATCGACGAACTGGGGCTGCTCGGTGATGCCATCTGCAATCGCAAGCATCATGGCGGCCGCGATCAGGCCGTGTATGTCGAGGGTTCGCTGACGCTGGACTGGTGGGCAAGCGAGCTTGGAGGATCGCTGGAGCCGGGCACCTTCGGTGAAAATCTCATCATCGAAGGCCTGGACAATCGCGAGATCGCCGTCGGCGATCAATTCATAGCCGGCGATCTTGTTCTGGAAGTGACATCGGCGCGTATTCCTTGTTCCACCTTCGCAGCGAAGATGGGTGATCCGCAATTCGTCAAGCGCTATATCCGGGCCGGTCGCCCCGGCATCTACTGCCGCGTTCTTGCGGGCGGCACGGTGAGTGCTGACATGCCGGTCACCTATCTGCCTTATGCAGGCGCGAGGGTGACGATGCCGGAAATGATGGCGACCTTCGGCAGGCGATTGTCATCGGAGGATCGGGCGCGCTATCTGGCGGCGCCCATCCACTATAAGCTGCGTGCGTTCATCGAAAGCGACGCAGCGGCCTGAAATCACCGCATGGCAATCGCGACGGCCGCGCCTGCCATGGTGCCGGCGCTGGCGCGATTGGCGACGCGCACAGCTCGGCGGCTCTTGAGGAAGGTTCTGGCTTTGGCCGCCAGCATCGCCCAGGAGAGGTCGATGACGACGAGCACCGCAAACATCGTCGCGACCAGCTCGGCCCAGCCGGAAACCGTCACGCCGTGCAGATCGATGATCGAAGGCAGCAGCGCCACATAAAAGACCATGATCTTCGGATTGCCCATGGTGACCGTGAAGCCGGCGAGGAAGAGCCGTGTGGCCGATTGCTCGTCCGGCAATTCTTCTCCTGCCGTGTTGGAGGAGGCAAACCACATCTTCCAGGCAAGATAGAGGAGATAGGCAACGCCAAGCCATTTGATGACCACGAAGGCGAGATGGAAGGTTTCGGCAATGGTCGCAAGTCCGGCAACGGCGCAGGTCAGCCAGATCGCTTCTCCGAGCCACATGCCGGAGAGGAAAGGCAGCACGTTGCGCGCGCCCTTCGTCAGCACGCGCGCCACCAGTGCCGCGATGTTCGGTCCCGGCGATCCCGCTGCAATGAACAAGGCACCGGCAAAAACAAGCAGCGTCGACAGGCTCATCGTATTCCCTCCAATAGGGCAGGCTGGACGATATCTGGAAGAAGAGCGCCAGAGATAGCATTCCGGCGCGGCTTTTCCAAATGCCGGATTTGCGTTCAGCCAAGCTCGGCGCGAAAACGCCCGAAGATTGCCTTGCCTTCCGGCCAGTCGCCCAGTCCGGAAGCCGCATTGATATGGCCGCGTGGCCCGACATCGACGAAGGTGCTGCCCCAGCTTTCGGCGCTATGGCGTGCGTGGTCGAAGGAGCCGAACGGATCGTCGGTGCTGGCTACCAACAGAGACGGAAAGGGTAGTTGCTGCCGTGGCGGATTGGCAAAGCTGCCAGCCTCGGCAAGGTAGATTTCGCCAGTAGGGTCGGGCACAGCCACCAGGAACGCGCCAAGGATCGCCATCTTCTTCACAGGCGCCCAATGGGCGATCAGCTGGCAGGCAAGGCTGTGCGCGATCAGGATCGGCGGCGTTCTAGAACGGGAGATTTCCCGTTCGAGCGCAGCAATCCAATCCGAAAGTATCGGTCTGTCCCAGCTTGATGGCTGGAAGCGTCGCATAGCTGGATCGTCCCGTTCCCACAATGTCTGCCAGTGACCTTCGCCCGAGCCGCCAAGCCCCGGTAGCGTGATGATATCGCTCATCTCTATCCTTTCTCCATGGTCTCTCATGGAGAAAAGCTCGCATGCTGGGATACCGATTGACATTGCAATCCATCGGATAAAACTTATCCAAACCGATGAATTGAAGGTGAGCAATGGAGACTATCGAAAGAGGCCTGGATCCGACGGATCTGTCGATCATCGAAATACTCCAGCAGGATGGGCGAATCTCGGTATCGGAGCTCGGCCGTCGTGTCGGCCTGTCGCAGCCGGCGGCATCGGAGCGGCTGAAGCGGCTGGAGGAGCGTGGCGTGATTGCCGGCTACCGTGCTGTGGTCGATCCCGCCGCCGTCGGGCTCGGCATGATGGCAGTCATCCGCCTGCGCACGACACACGAGCATATCCGGCCGTATCTGAAGCAGTTTTCGGAAATGCCCGAAATTATCGAGGTACTCAGACTGACGGGCGAGGATTGCTTCCTGCTCAAGGTTCTCGTGCCGACACCGTCAGACCTTGAAACCATCGTCGATTCCATTGCCCGCCATGGCGCGGTGACGACATCGCTGGTGCTGCGAAACGAACCCATAAAGGCGATCGGCCGCGATCTCATTCGCAAGGCGGCCGGCCGCTGAAAGAAATAGCCTAGGCTCAGAACGGCAGCTTGAAACCGGGCGGGATCGGCAGGCCGGCGGTCAGTTCGCGCGTCTTTTCAGCGGCGATCGCCTCAGCCTTTTCCTGAGCATCTTTGTTGGCGGCGACGATCAGGTCTTCGAGAATCTCGACATCGTCTTCCTTGAAGAGCGAGGGATCAATCTTGAGGCCGACCATCAGGCCCTTGCCGTTGACGGTGACGGTGACGAGGCCGCCGCCGGCCTTGCCTTCGACGCGAATGTCGGCGATCTCCGACTGCATCTTCTCCATCTTCGCCTGCATTTCCTTCACTTTGCCCATCATGCCCATGATGTCGCGCATCGCCTTTGGTCCTTCTTCTGCAAGTCTCTGTTTGAGCGGCAGGATATGCCGTCATGGTCGTCAACCGCTTCAAGTCGAAGCGGTTCCGCCTGCACCCATCCTAACCTTAGAATTCGATATCGTCGCCAGGGAGGATGTCGCCATCAATGGATTCGGCGATTGCCGGAGAAGCAGCGGCTTCATCCTCTTCGTCCATCTCGGGTGCTCGCACCCGCACATCGATGATCTTTGCGCCCGGAAATTGCGCCAGGATCGCCGCAACATCGGGGTCCTGCCGTGCATCGGCGACCCGTTGCTTCTGGGCGTTCGCCTCGGCCTCGACAAGCGTCGGCTGGCCTTCCTCGCGGCTGAGGCTGACGATCCAGTGGATGCCGGTCCATTCCTTCAGCTTGACGGCAAGCTCGTTCAGCAGCGTGCCCGGCGCGCCCGGCGTTAAGCTAACATCAAGCCTTCCCGGCTCCAGCTTGACCGGGCGCACGAATGTGCGCACCAGCGCCTTCAGCTTCGGATCGCGCTTCTGGCTCGCAAGTTCGGCGATGTCGGCCATGGAATTGATCGGCACGAGCGGCTTCGGCGCTTCGGCGGGCTTCGACTCGATACGGCCGACAGGTTGCGAATCCGGCTGCGTATTCGGCACGGAGCGCAACATGGCGACCGGTGCGGAAGGCGTAGGTCTTGGCGCCGGTGTTTCGACCGCGCGGGCCACGGCGCTGCCCTGATAGGACACAGCGCCGCCACCATTGCCGCCGCTCGGAGACGGCGAGGGGCGGGAGCCGCCATTACCGTCAGAAAATTCGGCCAGCCTGCGCGCCGCATCCTCCGGCGCCGGCAGATGGGCCGCGTGCGCGAGCCGGATCAGCACCATTTCCGCAGCACCGGCGGTGCGCGAGGCATTCTCCGTCTCGGCAATGCCCTTGAGAAGCATCTGCCAGATGCGGGAAAGTGCGGTTACCGCAACTCCTTGCGCGAATTCCGCCGCTTTCGTGCGCTCGACTTCACTGAGCGACGGATCGTCGGCGGCATCGGGCACATATTTGAGGCGGGTCACGAGATGGGTGAAATCGGCAAGGTCGGTGAGCACGACGACAGGATTGGCGCCCGCCTCGTACTGGCTGTTGAATTCGGCAAGGGCTGCCGAAACATCGCCTTTGACGACATGGCCGAAGAGATCGACGATGCGGGCGCGGTCGGCAAGACCGAGCATGGCGCGCACGGCATCGGCGGCAACGAAGCCGCTGCCATGGGCGATCGCCTGATCGAGCAGCGACAGGCCGTCGCGTGCCGAGCCTTCGGCGGCGCGGGCGATCATGGCGAGTGCTTCCGGTTCCGCCTCGATGCCTTCCTTGCCGGCAATGGTGGTGAACAGCCCGACGAGGTCGGAAGCGCTGATGCGGCGCAGGTCGAAGCGCTGGCAGCGCGACAGTACCGTGATCGGAACCTTACGGATTTCCGTCGTGGCGAAGATGAACTTCACATGCTCGGGCGGCTCTTCGAGCGTCTTCAGGAGCCCGTTGAAGGCCGCCGTCGACAGCATGTGCACTTCGTCGATGATGTAGACCTTGTAGCGGGCCGAAACGGGCCGGTAGCGCACCTGCTCGATGATTTCCCGGATATCGTCGATACCGGTATGGGAGGCGGCGTCCATCTCGATGACATCGACATGCCGGCCTTCCATGATCGCCTGGCAATGGTCGCCGGGTTCGCGCAGATCGATCGTAGGCCGATCGACCGCGGCGGTCTTGTAGTTGAGGGCGCGGGCAAGGATGCGGGCGGTCGTGGTCTTGCCGACGCCGCGCACGCCGGTCAGCATATAGGCCTGAGCGATACGGCCGGTCTCGAACGCGTTGGTCAGCGTTCGAACCATCGGCTCCTGACCGACCATCAGGTCCGTGAAGTCCTTGGGTCTGTATTTGCGGGCCAGCACCCGGTAACCGGTGCCGGTCGAAGCGGCATCTTTTGCTTGTCGCTCGGTGTCGCTCATCGCCCTGCTTGTTGCCCGGAAAGCCGGGTCTTGCTTTCGGAAAGGGTGGGAGGCTGGCACGAATGACCCGTGCCGGGCTCGTTAGGGCTGCTTCCTTCCGGACCTGACCCGGTTGGCGAGTGGCTCGTCCACCACCAACCTCCCGGATGCACATATCGGCAATATCGTCATCAAAAGCAAGCCAAGGTCAAAAAAAACTGCTAAACATTTGATAAAACAATGGAGGATGCCCCTTTGAAGGAGTTTACGCTCGACGATCGTCTTGCGAATGACAGCGTTTCCGTCACCATAACTGGCCTTTGCGACGTCAGGCTGATGAAGGATCGCCGCTGGCCGTGGCTCGTGTTGATCCCGCGCCGGCCCGACAAATCGGAAGTTTTCGAGCTAACGCCCCTCGACCGGATCTTGCTGACCTTCGAAACGGATAAGGTCGCGAGCGTCCTGAAGACGGTGACGGGGGCAACAAAAATCAATGTCGGGGCACTTGGAAATATCGTCCGCCAGCTGCATGTTCATGTCATCGCGCGGTTCGAAGGTGATGCCAATTGGCCGGGTCCCGTCTGGGGCTATGGCAAGGCGGAACCCTATTCGGACGAAGACATGAACAGCCTCATAGCCAAGTTGCGGGAAACGCTTTCACAATGAGCCATTCCATCTTTTCCTCGGATGCGCCGCATCCGGAAGCCAGCAGTCTCACCGCTTTCGCGGAAAACCAGCTCAACCGGGATGCCGAGCATCGCGACGAGGAATCGATTAAGCAGGCGCTCGCCAAGGAAGGCACGCACATCCTGGCCTTCGCCCAGGACCGGCTGGTGCTGAAGCATGATGGCCAGGTGCTCGACCCTCTGTTTGCCCGCTACGAATTGAAGGATCTCGATCCGAATTGGGACGATGCCGTTCTCCTCGGTTATCGCAAGAGTGGCGAGCCCCGCCTTGCTGTGCCCGTGCGCGTCAATGCCGACGAGCTTGCCAGCCAATACAAGCCGGCTGACATGCGCTCGCTCTGGCGCGATCTTCTGCTGGAAGGCGAAATCCTAGGTGAAGCCGCGCAGGGCATGAGCCTTATCCGCTGGAATGGAGACAACCGCTTCTGCGGCCGGTGTGGCTCGGTCATGGAAAGCAGGATCGGCGGCTACAAGCGGGTCTGCACCGCCTGCGAACACGTGATTTTCCCGCGCACGGATCCCGTGGTCATCATGCTTGGCATCGACGAGGAAAGGAATCGCTGCCTGCTCGGCCGCAGCCATCATTTTGCGCCGGGCATGTATTCCTGTCTCGCCGGTTTCGTCGAACCGGGCGAAACCATCGAGAATGCGGTGCGACGCGAAACGCTCGAGGAATCCGGTATTCATATCGGCCGCGTACGCTATCACGCCTCGCAGCCCTGGCCGATGCCGCATTCCCTTATGATCGGCTGCTATGCCGAAGCCAAGTCGATGGAAATCCATATGGATGAGGCCGAGCTCGAGGATTGCCGCTGGTTCACTCCGGAAGAGACGCTTGCCATGCTCGATCGCGTCTCTGCATCCGGCAATACCTCTCCGCCCAAGGGCGCCATCGCCCATCGCCTGATGCGCGACTGGGTGGAGTGGAAGCGCTAGGACTATTCTGCCATGGCCCGCTCCGAACGCTTGTTGACGCTGTTGCAGACGCTGCGGCGCTATCGTCGTCCGGTGAGCGGCGCCGTTCTGGCGGAGGAAACCGGCGTCAGCCTGCGTACGCTCTATCGCGATATCGCCAGCCTGCAGTCGCAGGGCGCCATGATCGAGGGCGAGCCGGGGATCGGCTATGTCCTGAAGCCCGGCTTCATGCTGCCGCCGATGATGTTCTCGCAGGATGAGATCGAAGCGCTGGTGCTAGGGTCGAGATGGGTGGCGCGTGCAACCGACGCCCGCCTGGCAGCGGCCGGAACCGATGCGCTCGCAAAGATTGCCGCCGTGCTGCCCGCGGACCTCCGTGAGGCGGTCGATCAGGCGGCCGTAGTCGTCGGCACGCGCCGCATCACGGAAGACAAGGCCGATCTTTCCCTGATGCGCAAGGCGATCCAGACCGAGCGCATGGTGCAGTTGACTTACGGCGACGTGAACGGCGCCATCTCGACCCGGCGCATCTGGCCCTTCGCGCTCGGCTATTTTGACAATTCCCGCATCATCATGGCCTGGTGCGAGTTGCGCCAGGATTTCCGCCATTTCCGCGCCGACCGCATCGTCGATTTCGCGGTGCTCGAGGCGCGCTACCCACGCCGCCGCGTCGCCCTCGCAAGAGAATGGCAGGCGCGCGAGGGCCTGGCCCATAATTAATCTCAGAGCGTAACGCTACTGCCAGAAACTGTCAGTAGGCTTGGCTATAATCGGCACCATCCAAGCAGGAAGGAGGACCGATCATGGCAGGCAACGTTTCCGTCATTTCGCAACATGTGCATCGCGGCGGCATTGAGGCGCCTAAAGGCAAGCATCAGTCATGGCCCGCTCGTCTCTCTGAGGTTGCCCTCGGCTATTTCAGCCGCCGCTGGAATCGCCTCGATATTGAGGAAGTGCCCGATTCCGTGAAACGGGATCTTGGCTTTCTCGACGGCTGTGAGCCGTATCGAGAGGAAGATCGGATGCGCTGAGGCAATCGACGCGAACTCGTCGCGACCTTCGCGGTAACGACCTGCGCATAATCAAAGATCCGGGCGCAAGACGCTGATCCGAATAGCGCAGCGCGTTTTGGAACCGCATCTCCGCACGCCTTCAACCACGCAATGACACAGTCACTCCCGGCGAACTTTGCTCCGTTCGCCGGTTCCTATCCGCATGCCCATAAATTCACCCAAACGAGAGGACCATCCACATGACCAGCCCGAACCTCATCATTTTCTATGTCAAGGATCCCAGCGAAAGTACGCCGTTCTACCGCGATCTCTTCGGCCGTGAGCCGGCATTCGCGTCGCCGAACTTCGTGGCCTTCGCGCTCGACAATGGCCTAAGTCTCGGTCTCTGGCGTCGCAGCAGCGTCGAGCCACAGCCCTCCGCCATCGGCAATCGCGGTGAACTGGGCTTCATGGTCGAAGGCACCGGGGCCGTCGAGCAGCATTACAGGGATTGGAAGGCACGCGGCCTGCCTATCGCACAGGAGCTGACGACCATGGATTTCGGCCCGACCTTCGTCGTGCTCGATCCCGATGGCCATCGCCTTCGAGTCTGTGAGCCGGATAAGTAAATCCTTAACCAGCTTGCCTCTCACTCTGGCCTTCTCCCCGCAGGCGGGGAGAAGGTGACTGAAAGGCCGGATGAGGGGCTAGAGGCGACCTCCGCAGGTTGTTTCATCAAAGTGGCTTGCCAGGGAGTCACGCCAATCGTCAGGGTTGACTCTCATGGCCGACGCAAAAGACACTGATCGATAGATACAGAGTCACGCGAGGATCAATTGCTCCATCATATTTCGTTCGGTGTCTCCGATATCGAGAAAGCCGCCGCCTTCTACGATGCAGCATTCGCACCGCTCGCCTATGTCAGGGTTTGGGAAGACTTGACCGCCGGCGATCCAGACCAGGCGATCGGATATGGCCCGGCGGGCGGTGGCGACAAGTTCGCCATCAAATTGCGTGGCAAGGAAGCGCGGGCACCCGGCTCCGGTTTTCATTTGGCCTTTGCCGCGCCAAACCAGGAAGCCGTCCTCTCATTTTACGAGGCTGCACTCGCTCACGGCGGCACGGACAACGGGCCGCCAGGTCTCCGGCCACATTACGGCCCGGATTATTTCGCGGCCTTCGTCATCGATCCGGATGGGCATCGAATCGAGGTCGTAACCAAGGCGTCGCCATAACCGCTGCTTAAAGTTCGCCCCGCGTCGGGTGCCCCTTGTAGACGCCGAGGATGCGGACCTTTTCGGAAAAGAAGCGCAATTCTTCCAGCGCGCGGCGCACATGCGCATCGGCGGGATGGCCCTCGATATCGGCATAGAATTGCGTTGCGACAAAACGGCCGCCGAGCTGATAGCTCTCAAGCTTCGTCATGTTGATGCCGTTGGTGGCAAAGCCGCCGAGCGCCTTGTAGAGGGCGGCGGGAATGTTGCGGACGTTGAAGACGAAAGTGGTGACGATCTTTTCGTCCGCCGAACCGCGTGCCGCCCAGTCTTCGTCGCGCGACAGGATGACGAAACGCGTCATATTGTTTTCGGTGTCTTCGACATTCTCGGCGATGATCTCCAGCCCGTAGAGATCGGCCGCAAGCCGCGGCGCCAGTGCCGCCATGCTGCGGTCGCCGGTTTCCTGCACCAGCTTGGCTGCACCCGCCGTATCGCCGGCAATGACCGGTTTCCAGCCATTGGCGCGCACGATGTTGCGGCATTGCCCGAGCGCATGGATATGGCTGTGGACCGTGCGGATCTCTTCCTTCTTTACACCGGGCAGCACCATCAGTTGGAAGCGGATCGGCATGAAATATTCGCCGACGATATGCAGGCGCGATTCCGGCAGCAGATGATGGATGTCGGCGACGCGGCCGGCGATCGTGTTTTCGATCGGGATCATGCCGAGATCGGCGTCGCCGTTCTCGATGGCAGTGAGGGCATCCTCGAAGGTCTGGCAGGGCAGCGGCTCCATGGTCGGGAACATGTCACGGCTGGCCATATCGGAATTGGCGCCGTACTCGCCCTGGAAGGAGATCTTGTTGGTCTTGGTAATCATGGGACTGCCCTTGGGGGAATGCCGTCAATGAGAAGCGGCGGAGAGGATGCGTCTGGCCTTTTCGAGGTCGGCGGGAGTATCGACACCGAGCGGGATCGTGTCAACGATCTCGACATCGATGCGCATGCCGGCTTCCAGCGCCCGCAGCTGTTCTAGTGATTCGCGCAGTTCGAGCGGCGATGGGCCGAGGCTCACGAATTTCGCGAGTGCAGCGCGGCGGTAAGCATAGAGACCGATATGGTGATAGAGCGGCCCCTTGCCGTAGGGTGCTGTTGCACGCGTGAAGTAGAGCGCGCGCAGGCGATTTTCGGAAATCGGCGAGCCGATGACCTTGACGACGCTCGGCAGGGTCTTTTCCTCCTCGTCCTTGATCTCGACAGTCAGTGTGGCGATGTCGACGGCCGGATTTTCCAGCGGGCGCAGCGAGGCGCGGATGGTCTCGGGATCGATCGTCGGCAGGTCGCCCTGCACGTTGACGATGATTTCGGCCCGGCCCTGCGGATCGACGGCCTGCAGCGCCTCGTAGATGCGGTCCGAGCCCGATTGATGATCCTTGCCGGTCATCACGACATCAAAGCCGGCATTGGCGACTGCGGCATAGGTATCCTCATGGTCGACGGCGACGACGATGCGACCGATCGCCGCCTCGCGCGCGCGCCTGGCAACCTGTACGATCATCGGCAGACCGCAAATATCCGCGAGCGGCTTGCCCGGCAAGCGCGTGGAGGCCATGCGGGCGGGAATGAGGACCAGCGTCTTGTCTAAATTTGAATCAGTCATTGTTGGGCCTTCTATTCCCGAGGGAAAAGTGTCAAAACGTCTCATGGTGGAGACCGTTTACAGAGTTGCAAGAAACAGCCAAAAGACATAGGTTTCGCGCGAATTCAAGATGGGCCAGCGGAGGATGCTGGCGGCGAGGGGAGCATAGCAGATGAATTCATCCTACGTGAACATGGGTGTCGGGGCGCTTTTGGCCACGCTGTTCGTGTTGAAGTCCGTGTCGCTCGCGTCAGGATTTATTTTCCATTCAGAGGCGCCGGAAAAGCCCGGTTTTGCCATCGTCGCGACCGAGGAACCGGCTGCGGGCGGTGACAAGGGCGCGGCTGCCAAGCCGGATACGCCGATCGCTCAGCTCCTGCAGAAGGCTGATGCCAAGGTCGGCGAAACGATCTTCAAGAAGTGTCAGGCCTGTCATTCCGGAGAAAAGGGTGGTCCGAACAAGGTTGGTCCTGATCTCTGGGGTATTGTCGACCGCCCGGTCGCCGAGCACGAGGGCTTTGCCTATTCGTCCGGCATGAAGGATTTTTCCAAGGGCGGTACGGAAAAGTGGACCTATGACCACCTCTATCACTTCCTGGCCGCGCCGAAGAAATTCGTTGCCGGAACGGCAATGGGCTTTGCCGGCCTGCCGAAGGAAGAGGATCGCGCCAACGTGATCGCCTATCTGCGCACGCTTGCCGATACCCAGGTGCCGCTGCCGGATCCGAACGCACCGGCCGCCACGAACTGAGGCAATTACCGGATCGATTGAAAAACGCGGCCGTCAGGCCGCGTTTTTGTGTTGCTCGCTCAGATTGAATGCCGGCGGGATCGCGTCCGCTGATCGAGGTCGAACACCTTCAACCCGTCCTCGGCGCTCGGCGGCATGCGCCAATCCTCGGCGACCAGCGCCTTGCGGGCGTCGCGCAAGCCGGCCTCCCAATGCTCGTGCATGGACAGTGCCGAAAACTCGTAATCCTTCGAATGCGACCGGAATTGCTTGTTGCGGTAGATCAGGTGGATGATGGTGACGCCGTAATCGGAGCAATGCTGCTCCAGCTTCTTGATCTCCGGATCGGCTTTGGCCTCTTCGGGAAGGCGGGCATAGAGCTCTGATATTGCGCGCCGCAGACGATGGCGTTCCAGAAAGAGATCTGTGTTGAGCCGGGTGCGGCTTGAATAGGTGATGTCCTTGCGCCGCTCCTCGACCTCTTCCAGATCCTGCGGCAGCGGCCCGACGGCGCTGAAGAGATCGACCTGAAAGACGACCGTATCGATATCGGCGCCGTTGCGCAGCACGTAGGTCAGGGGCGTGTTCGAGACCAGGCCACCGTCCCAGTAATGCTCGTTGCCGATCTTGACCGCTGGAAAACCCGGCGGCAAAGCGCCGCTCGCCATCACATGCTCGGGTCCGATCTTGATCTCCTTGTTGTCGAAAAAGGCAAAATTGCCGGTGCGCACATTGACGGCGCCGAGGCTCAAACGCACCGGGCCGTGGTTGATTCGGTCGAAATCGACGTGATCGAGCAGCGTCTGGCGCAATTGCTCCGTATCGTAGATGCTGGTCGCGCCCGCCGAGCCGCGCGTCTGGAACCAGGTTGGAAGCTGCCACGGGGAAAAGAAGCCGGGCACGCCGAAGGTCGATACCCACCAGCTGCTGACCGAGCGATAGAAAGGGTTGGTCTCGCGCCGATCTTCCATCAGTAGATCGACGGGGAGATGCACGGTCACCTTGTTCCAAAAGGAGCTCAGCGCCTTGAGCCGTTCGCCGGGCACGTTGCCGGCCATGATCGAGGCATTGATCGCGCCGATCGAGATGCCGGCGATCCAGTCCGGCTCGATATTCTGTTCTCTCAGCGCCTGGAAGGCGCCCGCCTGATAGGAGCCGAGCGCGCCGCCGCCTTGGAGCACGAAGACCTTCTGCGCATAGGCTGACGCGGGATTGGTGAGCGGAGCTGCAATATTCATGTGCCATCCTTTGCTGCGCTCCGGGTGGGAAGGCCGGGATGCGCAAAATATATGACCATTTTCCTGCCTGCTTCTCCGAAAGCGGAGAGATGCCGTTACGATCGGCGGGTTTCGGCCTCGGTTATCCGAGCAGATAGGCCCAGAGCGATACCGAGAATGCGCCGAGCGCTGTCGTCAAGGTAATCGTCGAGGCCGCGAGACTGTGGCCCACGCCGAAGCGATTGGCAATCAGCCAGGCGTTCACACCTGTAGGAACAGCGGCCGTGAGGACGAGTGCGGCTCGCCATTCCGGGCTCAGGCCGAGAAGAAGTCCGGCAGCCAGCACGCAGGCCGGCAGCAGAAAAAGCTTGAAGGCGGCAATGACGCTGGTGACGCCGAGATTGCCCGACAGCCCATATTGACGCAGCGCCATTCCGAGCGAGATCAGCGCAGCCGGGCCGGCGATGTTGGCAATGTTGTCGACGACCGTGCCAAGCGTTGCGGGGATGGGAAGGCCGGTCAGGTGGACGATGAGACCGCAGAAAAGCCCGATGACGAGCGGATTGCGCATGAGGTTGCTGCCGACCTGACGCAGCAACTCGCTGATGCTGCGGCCGGCGCCGGCATTCTCCTTGCGTTCGGCCTGCTCCATCAGCAGCGTGCCTGCAATCATCATCGTTGGAAGATGCACGGCAATCAGGATCGACATCGCCATGACGCCGTCAGGCCCCACCGTGCGCCCGACCAGCGGCAGGCCGATGAAGATCGTATTGGCAAAAGCCGAGGAAACACCGGCGAGCACACCGATGCGCGCATCGCGCCCGAAGAGCCGCGTCGCGACGATATGGCCGGCAGTCCAGGTGATGGCGACGCCGGAGAAATAGGCGATCCACAATCGAAACGGCGAAGCACCACGAAAATCCGCTTCGGCGATGGTCCGGAACAGCAGGAGCGGCACCGCGACCTTAAAGACGAACTCGCTCATGGCCTCACCGACATCGGTTTTCAGCAAGCCCGTGCGCACGATGACCCAGCCGACGAGAATGAGCAGGAAGACGGGAAGAACGTCTGTGAGGATTTCGGACACGCGGGTATGAAGCTCGTGATTTCGAGGAATTGGATCCGAAACTTGTAGCAGCTTGCCCGGGGCTGGAAACCCGCAAAACAAAAAAAGCGGGCTTGGCCCGCTCTTGTGGATCTCGCCCCGGTGGGGAAGTCCCCCCGGTGCACATGCCGCCAGTTCATCCGTGGTCGGCCCGCGTACCGGTGAGGCGGAAGGCATCATTCCTTCCCAAACTGGCTCGGAAGTCTTTCGAGCTTCCCATCCCAGTCGCGTGATAAGCATTTAAAGATAGAAAGTGACAGGCAAATGACTGATTGCAAGCAAGTTGGCCGCGTTGGCGCGGATTTTTCTTTAAAACTTCAGAAAAACCGATAATACCGGATACCGGCTATCACCAGGATCCGGGACCCTCCTATAGATGACTCGCTTCGATGTACTGACCGTCGGCAATGCTATCGTCGACATTATCGCCCGTTGCGACGATCAGTTTCTGATCGAAAACAACATCACCAAAGCCGCGATGAACCTCATAGACGCCGAGCGCGCCGAGCTTCTCTATTCGCGCATGGGCCCGGCTTTGGAAGCCTCCGGCGGAAGCGCCGGCAATACGGCGGCCGGGGTCGCGAATTTCGGCGGCAAGGCTGCCTATTTCGGTAAGGTTGCCGAAGACCAGCTCGGCCAGATCTTCGCCCATGATATCCGCGCCCAGGGCGTTCATTACGAAACCAAGGCGAAAGGCACCTTCCCGCCGACCGCCCGTTCGATGATCTTCGTCACCGAGGATGGCGAGCGCTCCATGAATACCTATCTCGGTGCCTGCGTCGAGCTGGGTCCCGAAGATGTCGAGGAAGATGTCGTCGCCGATGCAAAGGTAACCTATTTCGAGGGCTATCTCTGGGATCCGCCACGCGCCAAGGAAGCGATCCGCGAGTGCGCGCGCATTGCTCATGCCAATGGCCGGGAAATGTCGATGACGCTCTCCGACAGCTTCTGCGTCGGCCGCTACCGCCACGAGTTCCTCGACCTCATGCGCTCCGGCACCGTCGATATCGTCTTCGCCAATCGTGACGAAGCCCTCTCGCTCTACGAGACCGACGACTTTGAAAAGGCGCTGACTCTGATCGCGGCCGATTGCAAGATCGCCGCCGTAACGACGGGCAAGGATGGCGCCGTCGTCGTGCGCGGCGATGAGCGCTATGTCGTCGATGCCCATCCGATCGAGGAGCGTGTCGACACGACCGGTGCAGGCGATCTTTTCGCTGCGGGCTTCCTCTTCGGCTACACGCAAGGCCGCGGTCTGGAAGACTGCGCCAAGCTCGGCAATCTCGCGGCTGCCATCGTCATCGAGCAGATCGGCCCGCGGCCGATGCGGTCGCTGTCGGAAGCCGCCAAGGAATTCGGGCTTCTCTGACGAAGTTTGTCTCTATCAGCAGATCATCGAAGCCGCCTTCGGCAGATCGCAGGGGCGGCTTTGCTATAAAGTGCCGAAGCAAGCTCATCACCGAAAGAGCGTTACGGTTCCCGCCTCATAGAGGATGAGGATGCCGAGCGCGATCAGCACGAAGGGCACGACCCTGTGTCCATGTCGCCTGATCGGTGCGCCGAGCTTCGGATGATTGACGAGAGAATGTGCTGCACCCAGCCAGACTGCCGTCAGCACCGCGAAGATGCAGCCGATGGCCAAAACCTCATAGGCCGAGCGCGTCGCAAAGAGAGGCGTATAGACGCTGATATTGTCGCCGCCATTGGCGATCGTTACCAAGGCGATCGCTACGATGTTTCCATGTCCTGCCGAGGCCTTGGCGTGATCTTCCGGATTGTCGCCGGCCTCCCCGCCGTTCCAGAGCTCCCATAGCCTGCTGAGGCCGAAATAGATCGGCGCAAGGCCGAGCAGGCCGATATAGGCTGCGGGAATGACGAGAGCGAGCAATGAGGCAATGGCGCTGACGCCGTAAAGAACGCCAATACCGAGATATTGGCCTATGATGATCTGCCTCAATCGGAACTTCGGATCGGCAAAGAAGCCGAGAAGCACGAAAATATCGTCTATGTTCGTCGATGTGAACGTAACGATTGCAACGCCAAGAACGCCGAGCACATACGCCAAGGTAACCGGTCTCCGTTTCTCATACCGGATACATCATTGTGCCGGAAAGTCGTACCATCGCTTATGTGTGAAAAGCCAAGGAGTACGCTACTTGAAGGCCTCGCCGGGGTAGGCACCCCAGATTTCCGATTGCGCCACCCAGCCTTCGGTGCCGTCGGCGGTAACGAGACACCAGTCGCCCGTGCATTCCTTGACGCTCATCATCACGCCGGGCTGAAGCTTGGCGATGACGGCGGCGGATGGCTGGGATTCACGGCGCATGTTGACAAAGACGGCCTTGCCCTTGCCCTTCATCCAGGGAGCAGCAATGGCGGAGCGCTGGCCCGACAGTAGCGACTGGTTGACCCAGCCCTCCGTGCCGTCGGCATCGCGTACGCGCCGCCAATTATCGTATTCCTGAATGATTTCGACCGGCAGGCCCTGCTTGAGATAAAGCCATGACACGGCATAATCCGCGCTCGGCCCGATGCGCAGGTTGACTCGCTTCGACTTCAGCGTGACGAAGCGCGGCAGCGGCAAGCCGCTCGGCCCCTTGGCGGCCTGGGCGACGGCAAGATCGACCGACACAGCGGCCATCATCAAGCCGATTGCGAAAATGGCGCAGGACTTCAAGACATTGCCATGCATGGGAGTTCCGTTCGTTCGTCATGACAAAGGCGCCATTCCGGCGACCTTTCGCTCCGGTGAGCGGCAAATCCTCGGATCGCGTCAGCGAGTTTTGTTTGTCTTCGCCTGCGGGTCTGGTAGAAATGCCCGGAACGGGAAAATTATCCTGCTTCTTGGTTAAGAACATCTGAACAAGGCATCGCCGCTCGCCATGACGACGAAGAAAAAACCGAAGGTCTACGTCACGCGCAAACTGCCTGACGCGGTGGAGACGCGCATGCGCGAACTCTTCGATGCCGAACTCAACATAGATGATCGACCACGCACCAAGGACGAATTGATAGAGGCCGTCCGCTCGGTCGATGTGCTGGTGCCGACTGTCACCGACCGCATCGATGCTGAGATCATCGATGAAGCCGGCCCGCAGATGAAGTTGATTGCCAGCTTCTCAAACGGCACGGATCACATCGATGTCGAGGCCGCCGCCCGCCGCGGCATCACCGTCACCAATACGCCGAATGTGCTGACCGAAGACACCGCCGACATGACCATGGCGCTCATCCTCGCTGTGCCGCGGCGACTGGCGGAAGGTGCGCGTGTGCTGACCGACAACCCCGGCGAATGGGCCGGATGGTCGCCCACCTGGATGCTCGGCCGCCGCATCCACGGCAAGCGCATCGGCATCGTCGGCATGGGGCGGATCGGCACCGCCGTCGCCCGCCGCGCCAAGGCGTTCGGCCTATCAATCCACTATCACAATCGCAAGCGCGTCAATCCCGCGACCGAGGACGAGCTGGAGGCAACCTATTGGGACAGCCTCGACCAGATGCTTGCCCGCGTCGATATCGTCTCGGTCAATTGCCCGTCGACACCTGCGACTTACCATCTGATTTCGGCCCGCCGCCTGGTGCTGCTGCAGCCGACGAGCTACATCGTCAACACGGCGCGCGGCGATGTTATCGACGAAGCGGCGCTGATCAAGATCCTGCGCGAGGGCAAGATCGCCGGCGCCGGCCTCGACGTGTTCGAGAACGAACCGGCCGTCAATCCGAAGTTGGTGAAGCTCGCCAATGAGGGCAAGGTGGTGATCCTGCCGCATATGAGCTCGGCCACGCTCGAGGGCCGAATCGACATGGGCGACAAAGTCATCATCAACATCCGCACCTTCATCGACGGCCATCGCCCGCCCAATCGTGTGCTGCCCTTTCGATGACGGAAGCATGCTGATTCGCCCGCTGAAACGGGGCTGAATACCCGGCTGCAAATTTGATCTCACTTCCCTCTCGCCGGTCATGTGCATGTCACAAAGCCGGCCCAGAGGTGACCACAAACACAAATCAGGAAGGGCGGAAATCATGGCGCGGGCGCTGCCGCATGAGCGGATTCAATATGTGGTCGAGGGCGGTTTTAAGCTGTCGGGAGAGATCGAACCGAGCGGCAACAAGAATGCCGCATTGCCGATTATCGCCGCATCGCTTCTGACCGATCAGCGTGTCGAGCTCAGCAACGTGCCGCGCATCCGCGACGTCGAGGCGCTAGTGGAGCTGATCCAGTCGGTCGGCGCGAAAGTGCGTTGGCTCGGTCGCAACGAGCTTGAAATCGAAGCGCACGAGCTTCGCCCCGCCAATCTCGATCCCGATCTCTGCGCCCGCATTCGCGCCTCCATCCTGCTTGCCGGTCCGATGCTGGCACGCTGCGGCGAGATCACCCTGCCGCCGCCCGGTGGAGACGTCATTGGCCGTCGGCGCGTCGACACGCATTTTCTGGCGCTGGAACAGCTCGGCGCGAGGATCGAGGTCAATAGCGTCTACAGCTTCCGCACCGAAGGGCTGCGTGGCGCCGATGTCTTCCTCGATGAGCCGTCGGTGACAGCGACGGAAAATGCGCTTTGCGCTGCCGTGTTCGCCGAGGGGACGACGATCCTGCGCAATTGCGCTTCCGAGCCGCACGTGCAGGATCTTGCCCGCTTCCTGATGGCCATGGGCGCGCGCATCGAAGGCGTCGGCACCAATATGATGACCATCCACGGCGGCCTGCGGCTCGGCGGTGCATCGCATCGCATCGGCCCCGACCACAATGAGGTGGGCTCCCTGATCGGCCTTGCCGCCGTTACCGGCTCGGAAATCACCATCCGCCGTGCCGGCGTCGAGCATCTGCGCTCCACCCTCATGACCTTCGAGCGTCTCGGCATCCGCTGCCAGATCGACGGCGATGATCTCATCATCCGCTCCGGCCAGGAGATGAAGATCCAGCCCGATTTCGGTGGCCATATTCCGAAGATCGAAGATCAGCCCTGGCCGGCCTTTCCGGCCGACACCATGTCGATCGCCATCGTCACCGCCACGCAATGCGATGGTGTCGTGCTGATGTTCGAGAAAATGTTCGAAAGCCGCATGTTCTTCGTCGACAAGCTGATCGCCATGGGCGCCCGCATCGTGCTGTGCGATCCGCATCGCGCCATCGTCGCCGGCCCCTCCAAGCTGCGCGCCGCCCAGCTCGAAAGCCCAGATATCCGCGCCGGCATGGCGATGCTGATCGCGGCGATGTGTGCCGAGGGCACCAGCGTCATCAACAATGCCCAGCAGATCGAGCGCGGCTATGAGCGCATCGAGGAGCGGCTGAATGCCATGGGTGCGCGCATTACACGCATTCCGTCGCGCGAAGCCTAACGACGCGGCTAAACGGTTGAAGATGCGCTAGGTAATCGCCTTGCGCATTTCGATTGATGTCGTGCGATCGAAACCGGCGTGGCGATTTTCGGCCGTCTTCCGGAAGCCCCAGGCGGCGAAGGTGGCGTGATTGTCGGTGAGCTCGATCCGCGTTTCCAGCCGCAAGGTTTTTAGACCGAGCTCGCGCGCTTTAGTCTCGGCCAGGGCAACCAGGCGTCTGCCTATGCCCTTGCCCTGCGCTGTCGGCAGCACGGCGAGCTTGCCGACATACAGGCTTTCCAGCTCCGGCCGACAGAAAATGCAGCCGACCAACTGCTCGCCATCGAGTGCCGCATAAGCGATGTCGCTAAACGCCTTCGCTTTCAGCGTTTCGGATGTCAGCGCGAGCGCGGAGGATGGCGGATCGATGCGGCCGTTCATGTAAGCGAAGGATGCCAAGATAAGATCCAGCAACGCATCCCAGTGGCCGAAGCCGTCATCGAGGCGACGAAACGCGATTTCGCTCATTCCGCCGCGACCCGAGCGCGTTTGCGACGATAGCGCACGGTTTCGAAGCGCGAGGAAAGCCCGTCATAGAGCAGCAGGCGGCCGATCAGCGGCTCACCGATGCCGGTGATAAGCTTGATCGCCTCCATTGCCATCAGCGTGCCGATGACGCCTGTCAGGGCTCCGATGATGCCCGCTTCCGCGCAGCTCGGAATCAGGCCCTCCGGCGGTGGTGCCGGAAAGAGATCGCGATAGCGCGGATTGGGATTGCCGTCCGCGTCGTTTTCGTAAGGCTTCAGTGTCGTCACGGACCCGTCGAATCTTCCGACAGCGCCGGTCACCAGTGGCAGATGCGCCGCCTCGGTCGCATCGGCCGCGGCATAGCGTGTGTCGAAATTGTCGGAGCCATCGATGACCAAGTCGAAGCCGGCAAGGTGCCGCGCAGCCGTATCGAGGCTGAACCGCTCCTCGAAGCGGATGGTGCGAACATGCGGGTTCAGCCGCGCGATGGCATCTGCCGCACTCTGCGTCTTCATCGCGCCGATCGTGCCCGTGTCGTGAATCACCTGTCGCTGCAGGTTTGACAGCGAAACGCGGTCGTCATCGGCAATGCCGAGCGTACCGACGCCAGCGGCGGCGAGATATTGCAGCACCGGCGCACCGAGGCCGCCGGCGCCGATGACAAGCACGCGGGCCGCCTTCAATTTTTGCTGGCCGGCGCCGCCGACCTCCGGCAGGAGAATATGCCGGTGATAGCGGGCGATTTCGTCTGAGGTCAAAGGATCCATGTGCTCGAGTTTAGCACAATCGCGGTGAAGGAGGCGCTAGGATTTCGTAATGCCGCCATGCGCCACGGTAAAGAATTGCGCACGCTCGCCAAGGGCCGAGAACATCGACCTATCGGTGCCGGTCATGAAGGCCTGGCCGCCGAGCCCGTCGATGAGATCGAAGAGCGCCGCACGCCGTCCCTCGTCGAGATGGGCGGCGATTTCATCGAGCAGCAGGATTGGTGCATAGCCCGTCAGGTTACCGACGAGCCGCGCATGAGCAAGGATAAGGCCGACGAGAAGTGCCTTCTGCTCGCCGGTGGAGCAGCGTTCCGCCTCCATGTCCTTTTCGCGATGCCGCACCAAAAGGTCGGCCCGGTGCGGTCCGTCCAGCGTGCGGCCGGCAGCGGCGTCGCGGTAACGCCCCTCGCGCAGCATATCGGCATAGGCATCTTCGAGATCGACGGCCGGCCGGTCGAACTGGCCCTCGAGAAAGCCGGAAAGCGCGAGCGCCGCCGAGGGGAACGGTGTCGTCTCGCGCGTTTCGGCGATCAGCCGCGAGAGGAGACCGAGCATTTCCTGCCGCGCGATCGCCATGGCGATGCCGAGGCTCGCCATCTGCTCCTCGATGCCGCCGAGCCAGGAGGGATCGAACCGGTTTTCGGATAGCAGCTTGTTGCGGCTGCGCATGGCGCGCTCGAAATCGCTGGCGCGGCGGCCATGCGCGGGATCAAGAGATAGTACCAGCCGGTCGAGGAAGCGGCGCCGCTCCGAGGAGCCGCCGGTAAACAGGCCATCCATCGCCGGCGTCAGCCAGAGAACGCGCAGGTGATCGGTCAGCTCGTCGACGGTCTTGGCCGGCGTGCCGTTGATTCGCAGCCGGCGGGCGGCTGATTCGTCGGTCGTATCAATGCCGGTGCCGATCTCGACGGCACCCTCCATGCCTTCGAGCTCGGCAAAGATCGAAAATCCGCCTGCCGCATTGATCCGGGTGACATCGGCATAGGCCGCGCGGCGCAGGCCGCGGCCAGGCGAAAGAAGCGAGACCGCCTCCATGAGATTGGTTTTGCCGGCGCCGTTGTCGCCGGTCAGCACCACATGCCGCTTGTCAAGCGTCAACGCCGCCGCCGCATAATTGCGGAAGTCGGTCAGCTTCAGGCGCGAGATGGAAACCTTGTTCGGCATGGGTCCTTAAGATTCGCAATCGACGGCCGAGGCGTATGCCGAACCCTGCAGGAGTGCAAGGTTTTTGCAGCTTTTCTCCGTTCTCGACGAAAGTGCAATGGCGACAGTTAGGCTCTGGCACTCACAGACCGCGCTCTCCATATCGCCATGCTCGGATAAGTTTTTAAGTGATGGGGGTACCAATTGGAATTTGCAAAGGCGTTGCTCGCGCATACGCATGTCGGTTGGACACGCATAAAGGCGGGCGAATCGGGGGATCTCGTCTATCGACGCGAGGATAGTCTCGCCTACGCGAAAATCGCAACGTCAGCCCGGTCGGCAGAACTCGCTGGGGAGCGTGATCGGCTGCTTTGGCTACAGGGCAAGGGCATCCCCGTGCCTGAAGTCATTGATTGGCACCAGGTAGAGGAGGGCGCGTGCCTGATCATGACAGCAATTCCCGGCGTACCGGCAGCCGAGCTGGATGGAGATGCGCTGCTGAAGGCCTGGCCATCGATGGTGTGGCAGCTGAAATCTCTTCACGAGCAGCCGATCAATCGATGCCCCTTCGATCGCAGCCTGTCGCTGATGTTCGCAAAGGCAGAGGATATAGTTTCGCGAGATGCCGTAAACCCGGATTTCCTGCCGCCGGAGGATCAGGATAGGCCAGCCCGCGAACTGCTTCATCGCGTCGAGCGCGACCTGCTGCTTCGGTTCGATCAGGAGGTCATCGATAGGGTTCTCTGCCATGGCGATGCCTGCATGCCCAATTTCATGATCGATCCGTATAGTCTGCAATGCATTGGCCTTATCGATCTTGGCCGCGCAGGGAAGGCGGATCGCTATGTCGATCTCTCGCTGATGATGGCCAATGCCGAGGAGAGCTGGGCGATGCCTGAACAAGGCGAACGAGCCTTTTCGATCCTGTTCGAAACCCTTGAGATCGCCGAGCCGGACCGCGAGCGTCTCGCTTTTTATCTCCGGCTCGATCCCCTGACCTGGGGGTGATTCGAAAGATATGAGTGATTCGTTCTTAGAAACAAAAAATCCGGCCGAATCATCGGCCGGATTCATGTGAAACAGCTTTGCTTGGCGAATCAGTCGCTGAACGTATCGAAGAAATCCTTCATGCGGGCAAAGAAGCCCGTCGATTCGGGATTGTTGTCCTTCGAGGAGATCTGCTCGAACTCCTGCAGCAGTTCGCGCTGGCGCTTGGTCAGCTTCTGCGGCGTCTCGATCTGGATCTGGATGTAGAGATCGCCGACCTGGCTGGAGCGCAGCACCGGCATTCCCTTGCCCTTCAGGCGGAACTGCTTGCCGACTTGGGTTCCCTCGGGAACGCTGACGCGCGATTTCGTGCCATCGAGCGTCGCTACATCGAAGGTGCCGCCAAGCGCCGCCGTCGTCATCGAGATCGGCACGGCACAATAGAGATCGGCGCCGTCCCGCTGGAAGAACTCATGCGGCTTGACGGAGAGGAAGATATAGAGGTCGCCCGAGGGCCCACCGCGGAGACCCGCTTCGCCTTCGCCCTGCAGGCGGATGCGCGTGCCGTCCTCAATGCCCGAGGGAATGTTAACGGAGAGCGAACGCTCCTCGGTCACGCGGCCCTGGCCATGACACTTGGTGCAGGGGTCGGGAATGATCTGGCCGCGACCGTGACAGGTCGGGCAGGTGCGCTCGACGGAGAAGAAGCCCTGCGCAGCGCGCACCCGACCGGAACCCTGACAGGTGCCGCAGGTCTTCGGCTGCGTGCCGGGCTTGGCGCCCGAGCCGGAACAGACGTCGCAGGTGATCGAGGTCGGAACGCGGATCTGCGCCGTCTTGCCGCTGAAGGCTTCCTCGAGCGAGATTTCCATATTGTAGCGAAGATCGGCGCCGCGCTCGCGTCCGCCGGACGAGCGTCCGCGCGCGCGTCCGCCACCCATCATCTCGCCGAAAATATCCTCGAAAATATCGGAGAAACCGCCGCCGCCGAAACCGGCTCCGAAGCCGCCACCGCCGCCCATGCCGCCATGCTCGAAGGCTGCATGGCCGTAGCGGTCATAGGCTGCGCGCTTTTGCGGGTCCTTGAGCGTTTCGTAGGCTTCGTTGATTTCCTTGAACTTCCGCTCGGCATTGCTGTCGTCCGGGTTCTTGTCCGGATGAAATTGCATCGCCAGCTTGCGAAAGGCGCTCTTCAGCTCTTTCTCGTCCGCTGTTTTTGAGACGCCCAATGTCTCGTAAAAATCCGCTTTTGCCATTAAGGACTAGACCCCGGAAATGGATTTCCGGCTGCCCCGAAGGCAGCCGGATTTAAGTCTCCTAGAACCTTTCGGTTCGCGCTTATGCAGACCGCTTATGGTCGCCTTCGTCCTTGATTTCCTCGTAGTCGGCATCGACGACATCGTCCTTGCCGCCTGCTGCCGAGGCATCGCCGGAACCGGCTTCCGCCTGCTGCGACTCATAGATCGCCTGGCCGAGCTTCATGGAAACTTCCATAAGCGTCTGGGTCTTGGCCTTGATGTCTTCGGCATCCGGTTCGGAAGCTTCGGTTGCCGCCTTCAGCGCTGCAATCGCGTCGGAAATCGCGGTGCGATCGGCTTCGGTGACCTTGTCGCCGTAATCCTTCAGCGACTTCTCGCTGGAGTGGATCAGGCTTTCGGCCTGGTTCTTGGCTTCGACACCTTCGCGGCGCTTCTTGTCTTCGGCAGCATGGGCTTCGGCATCCTTGACCATCTTCTCGATGTCGGCGTCGGAAAGACCGCCGGAAGCCTGGATGCGGATCTGCTGTTCCTTGCCGGTACCCTTGTCCTTGGCCGAAACCTGGACGATGCCGTTGGCGTCGATATCGAAGGTGACTTCGATCTGCGGAACGCCACGCGGTGCCGGCGGCAGGCCGACGAGGTCGAACTGGCCGAGCAGCTTGTTGTCTGCAGCCATTTCGCGCTCGCCCTGCGAGACGCGGATGGTTACGGCCGACTGGTTGTCGTCAGCGGTCGAGAAGGTCTGCGACTTCTTCGTCGGGATCGTCGTGTTGCGTTCGATCAGACGGGTGAAGACGCCGCCCAGCGTTTCGATGCCGAGAGACAGCGGGGTCACGTCGAGGAGCAGAACGTCCTTGACGTCGCCCTGCAGAACGCCGGCCTGGATAGCGGCGCCGAGCGCGACGACTTCATCCGGGTTGACGCCCTTGTGCGGCTCCTTGCCGAACAGCTGCTTGACGACTTCCTGTACCTTCGGCATGCGGCTCATGCCGCCGACGAGAACGACTTCGTCGATTTCGGCGGCGGTAACGCCGGCATCCTTGAGGGCTGCCTTGCACGGAGCGATGGTGCGCTGAACCAGATCGTCGACCAGGCTTTCCAGCTTGGCGCGGGTCAGTTTCAGCGTCAGGTGCTTCGGGCCGGTGGCGTCTGCCGTGATGAAGGGCAGGTTGATTTCGGTCTGCTGTGCGGACGACAGTTCGATCTTGGCCTTCTCGGCAGCTTCCTTCAGGCGCTGCAGGGCAAGCTTGTCACCCTTGAGATCGATGCCATTGTCCTTCTTGAACTCGGCAACGAGATATTCGACGAGACGCATGTCGAAGTCTTCACCGCCGAGGAAGGTATCGCCGTTGGTCGACTTCACTTCGAAGACGCCGTCGCCGATTTCCAGGATGGAGATATCGAAGGTGCCGCCGCCAAGGTCGTAAACGGCGATGGTCTTGCCGTCCTTCTTGTCGAGGCCGTAAGCAAGGGCTGCAGCCGTCGGCTCGTTGATGATGCGCAGAACTTCGAGACCGGCGATCTTGCCGGCATCCTTGGTTGCCTGGCGCTGAGCGTCGTTGAAGTATGCGGGAACTGTGATGACGGCCTTGTCGACCTTTTCGCCGAGATAGGATTCGGCGGTTTCCTTCATCTTCTGAAGGATCATTGCGGAAATCTGGGCGGGCGAATAGCCCTTGCCGTTGGCTTCTACCCATGCGTCGCCATTGTCGCCCCGAACGATGTTGAAGGGAACAAGGTGCTTGTCCTTCTCGACGGTCGGATCTTCGTAGCGGCGGCCGATGAGGCGCTTGACAGCGAAGAGGGTGTTTGTGGGGTTGGTGACAGCCTGGCGCTTGGCCGGCTGGCCGACGAGACGTTCACCATCGTCGGTGAAGGCAACCATGGAGGGGGTCGTCCGGGCGCCTTCGGCATTTTCGATCACTTTTGCGTCCTTACCGTCCATGACGGCGACGCAGGAATTTGTCGTTCCAAGGTCGATACCAATTACTTTTGCCATGTCATTCTCTCCTTGAAGCAAGCTATCGGAACCCCTGTCAGGCATTCCATTGACAGCCCCTTACGGGATGGTCTTGAGGATTGCGCAGCCATGACTGCGGTGATGCCGCGTATATAAGTAGCGGTTTTACTGACTGCAAGGCAGGAAATGGCCCGAAATCCAGCAAAACAAATGGTTTGTCGCTCAAATTCCACATGCCCCATATGCGCCGGGGACCTCAGGATTTGACGCGACCGCGTATCAGAGCAGCCTTGCTGCGGCCATGCAAGCGTCTACTGCATAATTCTCTAAATCGGGATCGATTTAAGAATAAAATTCTGCAGCAGGTCCAAAGTGCCGCAGTGACCTTAGCGCGCCTATATGACGCGCAGTGCTGTGAGGGCGAAATTGCGATTTTATCGCCCCAGGATGACATCGAGCAGCGACGAGCGGTGCGGCCGCGCCGTGGCGATCGGAGCGCCGCCATCGCCGACATCGGCGGGCGGTATATCGCTGTCATATCGATTGGAGCTGTAAGGGTTGGTGTCGTCGGCCAGATTTGCCGGCGGCAGGTCCTGCGGGTCGTCGTTCGCGGAGGCCTGGTTGACAACCTGCGGCTGGATCGGCTGTTGCGACGGCCTTTGCTGCAAGGTCGGCTGCTGCATCGGCTGTCCGCCATTGGCGACGCCGGAGATGATGTTGCCGATGGTGGTCGGCTGGTCGCCGTTCGGTCCTGCCTGCGCCATCGGCAGGCCGTTGTCGATGATCTGGCCGCCGCCGAAGATCGGCGTCGGCGCAATGCCCTTGTGGGCGGCGACCATGAATTCCTTCCACGCCTTTGCCGGCAGACCGCCGCCCGTCACCTTGCGCATCGACTTGCCGTCGTCATTGCCGAACCAGACGCCTGTGGTCAGGTGGCTGGTGAAGCCGACGAACAGCGCGTCGCGGAAGGATTGCGTCGTGCCCGACTTGCCGGCCGCTTGCCAGCCTGGAATGCGTGCTGTCTTGCCGGTGCCGTTAGTGATGACACCGGCCATCATGGCGTTCATGTTCGTAACGATATCCGGGTTGAGTACGCGCTCCGGATTGTCTGTATTGGCCTGGTATAGCACCTTGCCGGAGGCGGTCGTTACCTTGGTGACGACATGCGGGGCTACTTTGAAACCGCCGTTCATGAAGGTGGCATAGGCGGAGGTCAGCTCCAGCAGCGACACTTCGGACGTGCCAAGCGCGATCGAGGCATTGGCCTGCAAATCCGATTCGATGCCGAGCCTGCGGGCGACCTTGATGACCTGATCCGGCCCGACTTCGGCGACGAGCTGCGCGGCAACGGTGTTCAGCGAATGCGCGATCGCGGTGGCAAGCGTGACGGGGCCGCTATAGCGCTGTTCATAATTTTCAGGCGCCCAGTTGCCGATCTTGACCGGCATGTCGTTGCGGATGGAATTGGGTGTCAGGCCCATCTCAAGCGCTGCGGTATAGACGAACGGCTTGAAAGCGGAGCCCGGCTGGCGCTTGGCGGTGACCGCGCGATTGAACTGGCTCTGTGCATAGTCGCGGCCGCCGACGAGAGCACGGATGGCGCCTGTCGCGTCGACGGAAACCAGTGAGGCCTGCGATGCGTTCAGCTTCTTGCTTTCCTTTTCGAGCATATCGCTGAGTGCCTTCTCTGCCTTCTCCTCCAGCGACATGTCGAGCGTGGTGTCCACGATCAGGTCTTCCTTGACATCGCCGCCGATCAGCTTCGGTAGCTGGTCCATGACCATGTCGGCGACGTAATTCTCGGCGCCGCTCCAGTAGCTCTTCGATCGTGTCGGCGGCTGGGACATCGCCGTCTTGGTATCGGCTTCGGTGATGAAGCCTTGATCCTGCATCGCCTGCAGCACGAGTTGCGCGCGCGCCTCGGCGGCGGCAGGATCGCGGGCGGGCGACAGCCGCGAGGGCGCCTTGACCAGGCCGGCGAGCATGGCGGCCTCGCCGAGATTGACGTCCTTGGCCGATTTGTTGAAGTAGCGCCGCGAGGCGGCCTCGACGCCATAGGCGTTGGAGCCGAAATAGACGCGGTTCAGGTACATCGTCAGGATCTGATCCTTTGTGTACTTGTGCTCCAGCCACAGCGCCAGCAGTACTTCCTGCACTTTGCGTTCCAGCGTGCGGTCCGGCGACAGGAAGAGGTTCTTGGCAAGCTGCTGCGTCAGCGTCGAGCCGCCCTGAACGGCATGTCCCGTCACGATATTCGTCACTACCGCGCGGCCAAGGCCGATCGGATCGAAGCCAAAATGCGAGTAGAAGCGCCGATCCTCGATCGCGACGATAGCCTCGGGAATATAGGGCGACATCTCGCTCAGCGATACGGCCTCGCCGCCCGTGGTGCCGCGATTGGCGATCAGGGTTCCGTCGAGACCGTTGATCTTGACGTTCGGCGGCCGCTCCGGGATCGACCAGGTGCTGGCGCTCGGCATGCGCGAGCCATAGTAGGCGACGAGCCCGGCGAGGCCGATACCGGCCCAGAGGCAGAGTACGAGACCCCAGTAGATCGTCGAACGGATAAAGCCGAAAAAGCCGCGCCGCGGCCGCGCACGGCGTGCCGGTTTGCGGCGGCTACGGGCACGAGTGCGGCGAGGCTTTTCGACCACGGGCTCATCCTCGTCGTCATCGTCGTCGGGTTCCGGCTCTTCGTAGTATGTTTTGGAAGAAGATGAATATTTCTTGGCCGAGCGCCTGTTGCCGATGATGCGCTCGCCGGCATTGAATCCGTCCTCGATGCGTTCCCGGCCGCTGGAAAAGGATGGTTCTATCCTCTGGCGTGATTTTTTCTTATCTGCCATTGCCGGCCGGTCGTACCTCGGTGCCCTTGTATTCCATGCCTTCTATCAGGCTGATCGCATTGGCGGTAGCGATCTTTCAGCCAATGGACGATCGAGGTAAAGCAACCCGCCTTGGTTCGCGCCTCTTCTGAAGACATCAAATCCCGCCTGAATTGTAAATGCGGCGATTTAAGGAGGGATTAAGAACATTCCGCCCCGCAATGGCGGCGATCTCGCCCTGCAACCGCGGGGGCGCAAGGAACTTTTCGCCACTCTGAGCATTATCGTGTCATAAAAACAAAGAGGGCGAGCCCATGACTTCATTACTGAAGATAGAGCAAATCGAAGAGAGCAAGCTGCGCGAGGTCTGGAGCGTCGAGGATTTCGTCCGACGCCACCGGATTTGCAAGGAGGAGGAAGCCCGGCTGAAAAAGCTGTTCGGCGACTTCGCAACGAAGCAGGAATTGCTCTCCAACGCGCAGCGGCCGCCCCAATTCCGTTGAAATAAAGTGGTTGGCCAGTGCGATGTTCATCGTGAGCCGCTGCGATCGACGGATCGCAGCGGAGGAGGCTGAGCCAATGTGGAAACGTTTCGAACTGTGGCTGGTGGACCAGATCGACCGGATATTCGGCCTCGAGCGGCTTGCGCGCCGTGCCGGCTTCTCTCCGGATGAGGCGAGGCGGATCGCGCGTGAAAAGTAGGCCGCCGGTGTTCCCCTGCAATTTGGGGATACTATCGCACTCGTATCGGATGAGTCGCACTCGTATCGGATGAGGCTGCGTCGATACTTCGCGCACAACAAGCAATCTTCCATATTTTCGAATGCTTTGAACAAGGTTATAGTATTGTCATGTGGCCGTCTTGATCGACGGTTCCAAGCAATTGGTAGCGCGTGAGGAGGAGTGTTCATGCGACACATCAAATGGAGCAATCCGATCGAGATCGGTTTTGCTCAGGATAGGTTCCAGGTCGTGACAGGCCCTTCCGAGGCCCTTAATTGCATGGCCAATCTATGGCCCGACCGCCGCGGTCCCCTCTATGTGGCGGCTCGAAGCCTTTGCCGGGCTGCCATTGACGGCCGCAAGTCTGCCGAAGAAGCGCGCGAGATGTTCATTTCGGCGACTCGGGAAGCGCGTCTAAAGATGCATTGAAGCATACCGCTACCATCGGATTAACTGTCCGAACCTTGCGAACCGGCGAAAGCACGGCAGAAGTCGAGAGTTTTGGGCGCGTGCTCTTCCGTGAAATCATCTTCTGAGTGAAGCTCCCGCATGGGAGCGCATTCTTCTGGGAGGCAATGCACTTCACCAAAAAGGCCGGCGACTTTCAAAGTCGCCGGCCTTTTAGCTTTTCAGGTGGTCGCAGGGCCCGCCGTCAGCGGTTCGAGCCTCTAACCGACATCCGGCAATTGGGCTCCGACGCGGGGCATGGATCTCTGTGGTTAGGGCTATAAGGTCCCGGGTCGCTTGCATTCGGCCGCGGATTGTTCTGTGGCTGCTGCGGCTGTGGTTGCGGTTGAGCCTGCTGCGGTTCCGGGCGCGGGCGGTTGTCCGGGCGATTATTGTCCGGACGGTTGTTGTCGCGCTGGCGGTCTGGCCGGTTACTCCAGTCCCGGTTGTCGTCCGGGCGCTGTCCGCCCCAGTCGCGATTGCCGTCGCGTTGTCTGTCCCAATCGCGGTTACGATCACGATCGGGCCGGCGATCCCAGTTGCGATCCTGTCCGTCATTCCAGTCGCGATTGCGATCAGGACGGCGGTCCCAGTTGCCATCCTGATCATCATTCCAGCCGGAGCCGCGGTCCCAGCCCGGAGAATTGCGGCGGTCCCAGCCGCTGTCGGGCCGCCGATCGCCCCAGCCAGGGCCGCGGCGCCAGCGATCGCGATCGCGGTAGAAGTCGCGGCCGCGGTAATAGCGACCCCAATAGTCGTCGAAATTGAACACCACTGTCGGAATACCGAGCGGCCGGTAATATTGCCGGTCGACATAGATGCGGCGCGACTGATAGGTCGCCTGGATATAGCGGCCTGCAACCCAGCCGCGGCCACCGTAGAAGGAGACATCGCACCACGGCGTATCATTGAGGCAGCCATTGATCTGAAGGGGCACACCGACCGGAATCATCGTGACAGCCGGATAGGCAGTGCTTGGGCCTGACCGCATGTTGACGTTTGCCGTGGCAAAGCCTTCCGCCGCTTCCGCAATGGCTGGCAGCGCCATGAGCGCTGTCAGTAGACTCGCCGCGAGAACCTTGAATTTCATAAATCACTCTCCCTTTCGCGCACTTCGCCGCCCCGGCGCTTGTTCACAATCATGCGCCTACCCCGGCGCTCTTTGGTAACACTAGCCAACTTCGACAAGATAAAGGCTTCTCCATGCACGGGATCTGATAGGAATCCTAAGTGCCTCCTCAATCTGTGCATGTATTGTAGAAGCATTTGCATGAATACAGCTTGAACGCGCCAGTTCGAACCGAAAAGGCGTTAAGGTTTTCGATAAAGGCTGCCGGGCTGCTTTAGAAGGTTTCTGGCAGAAACAACAATGCGGCCTTGAAATTGCCACCTTGCCCTCTCATATACGCTTCAGTCATGCAGCCGATGGGCGCTGGCGCGCTGGAAAGCGAGCCGTTTCGTCCGTTATCATGAAAGTGGCGTTAACTCTTCGTTGACCTTTCATGATCAATCTGGCTGCAGTTCCGCCCTTACCTTTGACCACGGATGTACTGGCACTGATGTGAAGGCGGATGGCGAAAGGCCGGGTCATTCCGGCCTTTTTGTTTTTGGCGATGGCGTGTTCTTGCGGAAGCGGAGCGCGCCATTTTCATTTTAGCCATCTCCGTGCGCCCAAAAGAAAAACCGCCACAGATCCCTGCGGCGGTTTTCGAGTTCAAGCGGTAAGGCCGTGCTACAGCCCAGGCTATAGGCTTACATCGCCTTCTTGGCCGCGACCTTGATGGCCTCGGCCTTGGCTCTGGTCGGTCCTGCGGCCGCGATCGCCCTATCGGCGGGCACATAGCCTGCGCCGATGTTGACGTTCAGCGAGATGTAGTCGAGAGCGCTCGCTTGAATGGCCTGTGCCAGGCTTTGCTGGGCAGCGGTCACGTTGCGCTGTGCGTCGAGAACGTCGAGCAGAGAGGATGCACCGTCCTTGTAGCTTGCTGTCGAGAGCTGCAGGGCTTCCTGATAGGACTTGACCTGAGCCTGCAACGCCGCGACCGTCTGAGCATCACGGGCAACTGCCGACAGAGCGTTTTCCACGTCTTCGATCGCGGAGCGAACCGTCTGCTGCCAGGCGAGATAGTTCTCGCGGCTTGTCGATTCGGCGCTCTTGACGCCGGCGCGCAGGGCGCCGCCGTCGAAGATCGGCAGATTCAGCGATGGGCCGAAGGACCAGGTGGTCAGGCCGCCGCTCGCTGCCGATGTATGGATATAGGTCGGCGAAATCGAACCGCTGAGGGTGATCGACGGGAAGAGCTTGGCTTCCGCCACACCGATCTGGGCCGTCGAGGCAGCAAGCTGACGCTCTGCAACGCGAATATCAGGACGGTTGCGGATGAGGTCGGCCGGAACACCGGTGCGGACGCTGCCGCGGAACACCGGCTGCCTGCCGCCGCCCTGCATCTGCGCGATGATGGTCGACGAAGGAACGTTCAGCAGCGTCGCGATGTGGTGCACCTGCTGGCGATAGCTGATTTCATAACCGGGTACCAGCGCCAGCGTCTGGTTGACAAGGCCTTCCGCCTGAACCACGTCGAGGCGGGAAGCTGCACCGGCTTCGAGCTGGAACTTGGTCAGCGAAAGCGTATCGCGCCGCGACTTCAGGTTTTCCTGCGCGATCGAGATGAGCCTCTGGTAATAGCGGGCATTGACATAGCTGTTGGCGAGATCCTGCAGATATGTCAGGCGTGCAACGTCGACGCTGGAATAGGCGGCGTCGACCGAAGCATTGGCGCTTTCCGTAGCGCGGCGATACTGACCCCAGAGGTCGAGCAGCCAGGAAGCCGAAGCGGTTCCCGTCGTCGTATTCCGTCGGCCACCGGAACTGGATACCCTCGAGCCACCCTTCTGGCCGCTTGTCGTATTGTCACCTAACACGGTGAGGCTTGGGAGACCGCCTGCACCTGCTGTGACGACGGCAGCTTCCGCCTGGTTGATGCGTTCCAGCGACTGCTGGATGGTTAAGTTCTGGGCAAGTCCCTGTGTGGCGAAGGCATTCAGCTTGGCGTCGCCGAAAGCGGTCCACCATTGCGAGCCGGCGATATCGCCGTTCGCCTTCGTACCGCCCTCCGAGAATTTGGCCGGGAGAGGCATTTCCGGTGGCTTATGGTCTGGGCCGCTGACGCAACCTGCCAAAACAAGCAGCAGGGCGGGGGCGGCAGTACGAATGGAAACCATCACTTTGTCCCACAATTCAATTTACTGATCAGTGTTTTTCGGGATCGGCTTGACCCCATATGCCGGCGCTCCAGTCTTACGCAACACAAACAACGACCCGAAGCGGTCGGCGTCAATCTAGCAACGAGTTTTGCAATAGCACAGTGGCTTTTACGAATTCTCGGCAGCGAACATATGTGGGATCGGGCGAAATATCAGCTTGTCGGTAAAAAAAATCTAAAGTGTTGCAAAAAACATACCCTCGCATCCACAATCAAGGGGTGCGAATGGCGCAAAACTTCGCCGCTGCCGCAACTTCCGGGAAGCTTCGGCATACCCATTCAGCGAAACGACCGTTCAAACGGTCTCCTAAGGGAAATAGCGGACGAGGCTTGCGCGAACCCGGTCAAGCGGCGTCGCGCCGCGATCATCGGGCACGAAAGTCATGCCTGTGATCGCTTCATAGGCGCGTATATAGACCTTGGACGTCTCCTCGACCAACTCCCGTGGAATTTCCGGGATCTCGTCCTTATAGGGATCGCAGCGCTCCGTGACCCAGGCCCGCACGAAATCCTTGTCGAAGCTTTCGGGGCGCACACCGTTTTTGAAGCGGTCCTCGTAACTGTCGGCGAGCCAATAGCGGCTGCTGTCGGGGGTGTGGATTTCGTCGGCAAGGATGATGGTGCCGTTTTCATCGGTCCCGAACTCATATTTGGTATCGACGAGGATCAGCCCCCGCTTGCGGGCGATTTCCTGTCCGCGCGCGAACAGGGCAAAAGCATAATTCGTCAGCGTCTGCCACTGCTGCTGTGTCAGAAGCCCGCCCTCGACGATCTGCTTCGGCGTCAGAGGCTCGTCATGACCGCCGTCGAATTCCTTGCTGGTCGGGGTAATGATCGGCTGCGGCAGGATCTGGTTGTCGCGCATGCCATCCGGCAGGGTGATGCCGTACATCTCGCGCTGACCCTTCTTGTAGAGCGTCAGGATCGAGGTCCCGGTGGTGCCGGCGAGATAGCCGCGAACGACGACCTCGACAGGCAGGATATTCAGCCGCTTGCCGACCACCACGTTCGGGTCGGGATAGTCGATCACGTGGTTGGGGCAGATGTCGCGTGTTTGCTCGAACCAGTAGCGGGCGGTCTGCGTCAGCACCTGGCCCTTATAGGGAATGCAGGTGAGGATGCGGTCGAACGCGCTCAATCGGTCGGTGCTGATGATGATGCGGCTGCCGTCGGGCAGATCGTAATTTTCGCGCACCTTGCCGCGATAGTAGTTGGGCAATTCCGGAAAATAGGCTTCGGAGAGAGTTCGCAACGCGTCCACCAACAGGCTCGTGCATCCGCCCGACGGATGCTTCTTGAGCGGACCCTTAGCGTATTGCGGCCGGAAGCGGAACGGTTTTCACATATATAATATGCAATTTGCCTTCCATCGCATGGCCGCAACAGCAAGATGCGGTCAGCTCGGCCGACGCCAGCCGCTTCCACTCCACTCGAGGATAGGCGTCGAAAACACGCCGATGATTTTCTCGCTCCAACGCTTGCCGCCTGGATCGACACGATCCCGCCAGCGTTCGGATTGCAGCATCGCCGCGCCGATCACCACGGGCTCGATACCGCAAGACGTCAAAAGAGAAAGACCTGCAACGATCGAGGCGCCGCTGGAGATCACATCGTCGATCAACGCGACGCGCTTGCCTTCCAGCAGTGGTAGCATGCGCGGGTCTATATAGAGGCGCTTCTCCTGGTTTGGCGTGGTGATGGAGGAGAGCGGGACCGAAAGCTCCTCGCGGTACCAGAATTTACGCGATGTTCCGAGCGGCACGTAGCGCGTATGGCCGAGTGCGCGGGCCACTGCCGCCGCCAGCGTCAGTCCGAGCGTCGGCAATCCGGCGACGACATCGATATCATATGCTGCCATTCGCTTCGCAAGCGTCTCCGCAAGAGCGTCCAACACGGTGAAGCTTGCCTGATTGACGATCAGCGACGCCAGCGCATGTTCGCCGTCGGCGAGCACGCGGATCGGCAGCCGCAATTGCCGCCCATCCGGCAGCTCGGCTACGTAGAAATCCGCACGCTTCGCCATTGGATCGAAGGTGCCCGGCGCATCCAGCTCCTGCCAGAAGTCATGAGGTTGCATCGCGCTCAGCCTTACCGATTGACTTTCATTCCGGCGCGCCGGTGCAAGCTCAGGATTTCGGCCTCGGTCAAGGCGCGCACGCCGCCCTTCGGCAGATCGCCAAGCGCGATATCGCCAAAGGCAACGCGCACCAGCCGCAGGCATTCGATGCCAAGCGCTTCCAGCATGCGACGGATCTGGCGATTACGCCCTTCCTTCAGCTCCACCTCGATCCAGCTGTTGCGGTCGCCGCTGCGCAGCAGCCGGGCCGAGCTCGCGGTCAGGAGTTCACCATCGTCGACGATGCCACGCTCCATGCGTGCCAGCTGTTCCAGGTCCATGATGCGGTCGACCTGCACATGATAGGCCTTGCCAACATGGCTGACGGGGTCGAGCAGCGCCTGCGCCAATACCGTGTCGTTGGTGAAGAGCAGCAATCCCTCGCTCGCCTTGTCAAGGCGGCCGACGGGTGCGAGATGGCGGGCATCGATCTCCCTCAGGCAATCATAAACGGTCGGCCGTCCTTCGGGATCGTCGCGCGTCGTCACCAGCCCTCGCGGCTTGTTCAGCATGAAATAGAGCTTCTTTTCGGCTGATATCTCCATGCCGTCGACCGCGAACTTCGAATGCTCCAGATCGACCCAGATGGCAGGATCGGAGATCAGGCGGCCGTCCACGGTCACGCGGCCGGCCACGATCAACGCTTCCGCCTGCGTGCGCGAGCAATAGCCAAGCTTCGAAAGCGCCCGCGGCAAGGTCACGCGCTTGCCCTCCGGCTCTGGGGTGCGCCTTGTCGCTTTGCCGGATCTCTGCGGTGATTGCCTTTGGCTCAACCGTCCTGCCTCATGAGCATGTTTCCCTGGCCCGACATTGCCGTCGGTGAAGGTCAATCCTTTCGCACGGCGGCGAGCAGGACGCAAACCCGCATTGTCGAAAAGGATCGGCGGTTTGGAAAAGCAGACAGGGCTCGCATTTCGTGGATGCGAGCCCTGTCGCGGGCCGGAGCGGGCGATGGGGTCGGGTAGGCGGCAACGAAGCTGCCGACATTCGCTCCGGAGGGATCCGGCTGCGGAGAAACTGCATCGCTTCTTTTGCTGGGATTTTTCAAAAGAAGGGAAATTTGTTACAGTTTGTAACGTCGGTCGTTTCCCTGTTGCCAAAACCGCCTCTCGCCCCGCATGGAAGAGCCATGGTTTCCGCATCGCTGCTTCTGGTCGAAGACGACCGCGAGATTAGGGCGCTCCTGGAGGAGTTCCTGAGCCGTGAAGGTTTTGCCGTGCAGGCCGCCGACAGCGCCGCAGCTATGGATCGCATTCTATCCAAGGGGTTCCCCGATCTGATCATCCTCGATCTGATGCTGCCGGGTGAAGATGGTCTCTCCGCATGCCGGCGCATCCGCACCCGCAGCAAGGTGCCTATCCTGATGCTGACGGCGAAGACTGAAGATATCGATCGCATTCTCGGCCTCGAAATGGGCGCCGATGACTATCTCGGCAAGCCTTTCAACCCGCGCGAGCTCCTGGCACGCATCCGCGCCATTCTCCGCCGCTCCGGCCCGGAGCGGCCGGAAGATGCCGGCATTCCATCACGGCGCAAAAGCTTCGCCGGATTGATCGTCGATCTCGACGGCCGGGTGATCGAGATGGATGGCGAGCGCGTCGTTCATCTGACGACCGCCGAGTTCGATCTGCTCGTCTGCTTCCTCGAAAGACCGCGCCGCGTGCTGTCGCGCGAGCAATTGCTCGACTGGACGCGCGGCCGTGGCGCCGATCCTTTCGACCGGACGATCGATGTTACGGTCTCCCGCCTGCGCACCAAGCTCGGCCATTGCCTGCCTGATGGCGCTCAGATCATCACCACGGTGCGCAATGCCGGCTATCTCCTTACAAGGGACGTGAAGGATGTCTGAACCATGCTGAAACTCGGTCTGGTCGCCCGCATCATCATGATTGTGGCCGTGGCGCTGTTCATCATTCAGCTTGCGGCCTTCGCGGCCGCACAGCTGAAGCCGGATACGCCGTTCAATCCGGAGCGGTCGCCCGCCAAGCAAGTGAAGACCGCGATCCGTCTTCTAGATGCCATTCCGCCGGAGGCGCAACAGGCAGCCGTGCGGGCACTGAATGCCAATGGCCTGGCGATCCACCTGGCCGATCCGCCGGCTCCGGGTCGGGAGGAGGCCTCCAATCTGACGCTTACCGACAAGCTCGCCCGCGAATTTGCCGCGATCGCGCTCGGCAATCGCTATTTCAACATGCGCTCGCTTTCGGAAAAGCCGCAGGGCTGGTTCTCCGTCGGTGCGCCGGACAGGATCGTTGAGGTGTCGATCGGCGTTGCCGGCGGCAAGATCGCAGTCTTCAACCTGCCCGAAACGCCGACGGTGCGATTGAACGGCATTCCCATCGGCCTCATCGCCGGCATCCTCGGCATGCTGGTCGCCGTCATCGCCATTGCCGCCGTAGCGCGGGAAACCCGGCCCCTGACGCGCCTGTCGCGAACCGTCAACTCGATCGGCAATGGTCTGCAGCCGGTTCATATTCCCGAAAGAGGCGCCTGCGAGCTGCGCCTGCTGATCAAGGCGATCAACGCCATGCAGTTGCGCATCGCCGCGCTCGTCAGCAACCGCACCCTTATTCTCGGAGCGATCTCGCACGATCTGAGGACCTACCTCACTCGCTTCCGTCTGCGCATGGAGATGATGCCGGAAACGCCGCATCGCGAGCGGGCGATCGCCGATGTCGAGGCCATGCAGCGGCTGGTGGAGGATGCGCTCGGCTTTGCCCGCAGCACCGTCATCTCGGACGGCAAGACCATTGTCGATCTCGACGCTGCCATCCAGGGTCACCTCGCCGAGCGGCAGGACGGCCAGGGCCTGGTGGGTTTCATGCCGATCGGGCAGCCGATTGCCGTCGCGATGACGGAGACTGCTCTCGTTCGAGTGCTTGATAATCTCATGGACAATGCGCTGCGCTATGGCGGCCGGGCCGATATTGTCGTCGGGCGCCGCGGTGATCAGGATGCCATCATCGTTGGCGATCGCGGACCGGGTATTCCCGCAGAGCGGCGCAAGGAGGTTCTCGAACCCTTCGTGCGGCTGGAGGAATCGCGCAACCGTGATCTCGGAGGCAGCGGGCTTGGTTTGGCGATCGTCCGCCAGATCCTCGATGCGCATGGCGGCACGCTCTGTCTGGAAGATCGCGAAGGAGGCGGATTGAATGCCGTCGTCCTGTTGCCGCCGATGATGATGGAAAGAAAGGCAGCGTGAAATAGGCACGCCTGTCAGCCGATCGCACTGGTACGCGATCGTCTCCTTGCGCGGAGCGGCCTGCTCAATGACAGGTCAGGAATCTCTGCAGCTCTTGCCGGTTTAAGACGATGCCGGCGGCTGCTTTCTGCGGATCGGGATGCGTATAGGTAAAGCTCGGCAGGTCGGGCAGATCCAATGCCTGGCGCATGCTCATAATACCGAGCGCGCGGCGGCCACTGGCGCTGTCGAAGCTGACTTCGATGATGCTTTCCGGTCTTGTTGTATGCATTGTTTCCTCCCTTCCCTTTTTATCTGCCTCAAACCATAGCAGAAACCTCATGGAAAATCTCGGCCTTTCTAAGGCTTGGGGCCAATAGGTTACACGGAAGCCCGAGGCACCGTCCGGTTGCTCGACGAGACGGGTTTTGCTGGACGGGAGGATGCATATAGAGGGAAGGCGCTCGTATTTAGCTGCTCCGAGCAAAATTTGACCATCTGGACAAGATTTTTAAGGCTGCTGAGGAAAACTTTCCCCTCCCTTCCGTCCACTAAGACAAAACCCCGTTTAAAATCAATCCCTTACAAAAATGTCAGAATTTTTACAGTATGAGTGTTGACTTGGTTCGGAGGTAGGGTCTATAAGCCCGA
>NZ_JACHZP010000015.1:0-95433 GCF_014193605.1 Rhizobium sp. BK312
TGCTCGAAATGCCGACCTTTGAACATTGCCAATCTCCGCGACTTCCGGAGATCAATGCCATGCCACCAGTAACCAGGAAGTTTGCAACAGAACCTCGCGAAGATGTCCGGCAATCCGGAGCTTGCGCGCATGATCGAGGGGATCAACACACGCATCCATTTTGTCCGACAGATCGAAGTGGAGAAGCACCGGAGACTGTCGACGACCTATACGGAGCATACCGACATCGCACAGGCCATGGCAGCCCGCGATGCGGAACGCGCCTCACGGATCATGCGCGATCATATCAGCATCAGCGTCGCCGATGCCGTATCCTCGGTCAAGGAAGGTCTCGCCCGAATATTCATGCGGGCGGATTGAGTAGTCCATGAGCGTGTCCGATGCAGTCGCGCCAAAAAACAGCTGGCATCGATGCGGTCATCTCGCCGTGGTCTATCTCGTGTGGGGCAGCACCTATCTGGCGGTCAAGATATGCGTGAGCGGCCCGCCCGCATTGTCTCCCCTTCAGCTTCAGACCTGGCGCATGTGGATAGCAGGCATCCTGCTGATCGGCCTGTCGTTTTTCTCCGGCAATCTGCCATCGAAGACCAGAATCAGGGACCTGCTGACCTGTTGCGTCACTGGAGGGTTGATGTGGGTTTCCGGAAACGGGCTGGCGACATTGGCGTCGCGTCACGCCGCCTCCGGCTTCATCGTGATGGCAATGGGGATGATCCCCGTCTGGACAACGTTGATCACCAGCATCATGAACAGGGCGCTTCCATCGCGCACCATGATCCTGGGATTGTTTGCGGGCATCATCGGGCTGGGTTTCGTCATCGTGCCGCCAGCCCTGTCTTCAGAGGTTTCTTCCGTTGAACAAGGCTATGCTGTCTGGACCGCCCTGATCCTGTGCCGGCCTGACGTGGTCGCTCGGCTCAGTCCTGCAGCAGCCATTGCTTGGCCGACTGGCACCCACGACCGCCGCGGGCATCCAGATGCTATCGGCCGCACTCATCTTGACGACGGTCGGCGAAGTGCAAGCGGTCCCACTTCTTCCCCAATTCGGTTTAACAACGCACCAGATAGCAGCCTTCCTGTTTTTGGTCGTTTTCGGATCGGCGATATGCCTGGTCTCCTATATCAAGGTGATCAAGTCCTTCAATCCGGCGATCGCTTCGACCTTCGCCTACGTCAATCCCATCGTCGGCGTCGCACTGGGGTGGACATTACTGGGAGAGCGTCCGGAAACGGCTGCCTTTCTCGGCCTGGCTCTCATCTTGTTCGGCGTCTTCCTCGTCGTTGCGCGACCTTCGAAGCGCTCAACAGCCTACGAGAGCGGTCGAACAACACGGCTCTATAGATGAGCCTCGCTTATTAGCCGCCCCACCCTTGGGCCGAGCTCTTGTAAACGGGCGCCTTGAAGGGGTATGAACCAAGGACATACATTCTCCGCACCACTGATCCTCAATCAAGCAATTGAAAGCCAATACAATTTGGACTGACCTTATCTCCATGCACCAACATCCATGATGGCGTTTTGGAGATTATCACGGGCAGCAGTAGCAGACTTCCTATGCCTGCGGACTTCCGCATGCTTTCAGCCATCGGGGTTGACAGCGCTATTTGGTGAGGTCGGCAATACGATTGAGCGCGCCGGCAAGACCCTTCAGGGAGACAGCCAGGGTCAGCGGTTGGACCGGGCTGGCAGCGGAAACGGTAACGTTGAGGGCCTTGCCGGTTCTGAGCTTCGCAATCGTGTCTGCTTCGAAGGTCAGCGGCACGAGGCAGCCTTGTGGCAGGCAGGTCGAGAACGACAGAGTGTTGCCGAGAGGGGCATCGTCGACCTTCAACTGAGCGCCCTGGGGTAGTGCCAGTCCGAGCGGTAGCACCAGCGTGCCCCGGAACTTGCCGTCAGTTGCCTTGCCGATCTCGACAGCCAGGACGGTCTGCTTCGTCTGATTGCTGGTTTGGACCTGTCGGGCGAGGCAGGATGGAGCGTTGGCCTGCATCTGGCATACAACGCCCCAATCGTCGTATGTCTCGACCAGTGAGCTGGCCCCGCCCGGCAGCGGGGCGGCGGTCGCGGTGCCGCCGACGAGAGCGAGCATTGCCGCCAGCACTGAAGCCTTCGGCAAATAGCGGGATGACGTCATTAGAATGGGTTCCCTTCATATGGTTGGGGTCCGACCGCGCGTGACGGCTCAGTCCGCCGGACGGCCAGCGTCCGGCGGACTGTGTGTCGTAGCTACGGCGTCGCCTGGCCCGCAAGCGAAACGCAGCCGTTGCCATTGTCGAGGCAGACGAACGTGCCCTCGAAGCGTGGATCGGTGATCACGTCGTGGCTGCCATCCGCGGTTTCGGCGCTATCGGAGACCGGCCGGATCGGCGCAAAGCGGCCGGCATCGAAGCTCGGCATCACGGAGCTTGCCTGTGTGCCTGGTTCGGGGTTGGCGGCCTTTCCCACGGTCAGCACGCCTGGAACGAAGTTCATGCGATAATTGGCGGACGCCAGTAGCGTGCCCTGGGTGATCGCATAGGCACCCGGCTCGCTAAGGCTGGTTGCAGACGTGGCGAGCCCTCCCGAAAGCCTGTCGCCGTTGACGAGACCCGCACCTCCGACGATATAGGTCAGTGCCGGATTGGCGAGGCCATAGCGGCGGCTAAGTGAGTCGGCGGCAACCGTAATGGCACGCTGGTTCACCGTGAGGTCTGAGCCCATGTAGCTGATTGTGTAATTGGCGTTGGCTAGCGACCCTTGCGTGATCGCGTAGGCACCGACATCGGAATATTGCCCCGCCGTGGTCGAGAGCGAACCGGAGAGCGTGTCGCCATTCAGCAGGCCTGTCGCGGCATAGGTCAGTGTCGGATTGGCATCGCCATAGGTCTTCGTCTTCGCTTCCGCCGTCACCGTGAGCGCGCGTTGGTTCACGCTGAGATTGGCTCCGACATAAGTCAGGGCGTAATTGTTTGACGCCGAGAACGAGCCGGTGATGGCATAGCTACCGACGTTGGAATACTGCCCCGCCATGGTCGAAAGCGATCCGGAGAGAGTGTCGCCATTGACCAGGCCCGCTCCTCCGACCGTGTAGGTCAGCGCCGGGTTTGCATCGCCATAGGTCTTCGACAGCGTATCCGCCGTCACCGTGATCGCGCGTCGGTTCACACTCAGGTCAGCTCCAACATAAGACAGGGCGTAATTGTTTGAGGCCGAGAACGAGCCGGTGATGGCATAGCTGCCAACATTGGCATATTGCCCCGCCGTGGTCGCGAGTGATCCGGACAGCGTGTCACCATTGACCAGGCCGGTCGCGGTATAGGTCAGCGTCGGATTGGCATCGCCATAGATCTTCGACAGCGCGTCCGCCGTTACTGTCAGCGCCCGAGGGGTGACCGTCAGGTTGGCACCCGTATAGCTGATGGCGTAGTTTGTATTGGCCAGTGTACCCCGGGCAATCGCATAGGCGCCGACATCGGAATATTGCCCTGCTGACGTCGAAAGCGACCCCGAGAGCGTGTCGTTGTTGACCAGGCCCGAGGTCGCGTAGGTCAGCGCCGGATTGGCATCACCATAGGCTCTCGACATCGCATCCGCCGTAACGGTTAGCGCGCGCGGGGTGATTGTCAGGTTGGCGGCATTGTAGTTGATCGCGTAATTGGCATTGCCGAGGCCACCGAGAGTGATCCCGTAGCCGCCCACATTCGAATATTGCCCAGCCGCCGTCGAAAGCGATCCGGAGAGCATGTCGCCATTGACAAGGCTCGAGGTTGTATAAGTCAGCGCTGGGTTTGCATTGCCATAGGTTTTCGACTTCGCATCCGCCGTTACCGTCAGCGCACGCGGAGTGACCGTCAGATTAGCCGCATTGTAGGTGATCGCGTAATTGGCGTTACCAAGGCTGCCGAGAGTGATCCCGTAGCTGCCAACATTCGAATACTGCCCCGCCGAAGTCGATAGCGAACCGGAGAGCGTGTCGCTATTCACGAGGCCCGAGGTCGCGTAGCTCAGCGCCGGGTTTGCGTCGCCGTAGATCTTCGACTTCGCATCCGCCGTTACCGTCATCGCCCGCGGAGTGACCGTCAGATTAGCCGCATTATAGGTGATCGCGTAATTGGCGTTGCCGAGGCTGCCGAGAGTGATCCCGTAGCCGCCCACGCCGGAATATTGTCCTGCTGAAGTCACAAGCGATCCGGAGAGTGTGTCGTTGTTGACCAAGCCAGAGGTGGTATAGGTCAGCGCTGGGTTTGCATCGCCGTAGGTCTTCGATTTCGCGTCCGCCGTCACCGTCAGCGCCCGAGGGCTGATTGCCAGGGCGGCACCGGTAAAGCTGATGTCGTAGTTCGAGTTAGTAAGCGTGCCGAGCGTGATGCCGTAGTTGCCGATCCCTGACGCCGTCGTCGCGGAGGTGGCCAGCGCCCCTGAAAGCGCATCGCCATTGACGAGGCCGCTCCCGCCGACGGTATAGGTGAAGCCCGGATTGGCATCGCCATAGGTACGGTGTGCGCCGTCGGCCGTGACCGTGATGGCGCGCTTGGCGATGTCGGCAAGTGTCGTGGCCGTGTTGTAAGCAAGCGTATAGTTGCCGGCATCCGCGCCGGCGAGCGACAGGCCGGAGATGGTGACCGTCTTGCCCGTGCCGGCATTCTTGTCGGAAAAGGCGCCGCTGAAGCCGTTGCCCAGCGAAAGCGTGTCGCCCGACACCATGCCGTTGAAGACAGCGCCCGCAGTGTTCAGCGTCGCATCCGTCGTACCGTCATAGATCTTGCCGTTGGCGGTGATCCCGCCGATCGATGAGACCACAGCCCTGGCGATATCGACCGTGTCCGTGCCGCCCGCCAGCGTGTAGTTCGAGGCAAGGCCGCCATTCGTGCCATCACCCAGAGCCAGCGACGCAAGCGTCACGCCCTTGCCCGAGCCGGCATTCTTGTCGGACATGGTGCCGGTGCCGGACAGCGTCAGCGTCTCGCCGCCGACCACGTTCGACAGCGTGAAGATCGAGGCATCGAGATCCGTCGAACCGTTATAGGTACGGCTGCCCGAGAGGTTGACGACACGCTGGCCGATATCGGCGAGCGCTGTGGCCGTGTTTATATCCAGCCTGTAGTTCAGCGCATCCGCGCCGCCAAGCGTCAGTCCGGAGATGCCGACCGTTTTGCCGGTACCGGCATTGGCATTGGAAAAGGCGCCAAGCGCGGTGCTGACTGTCAGATTATCGCCGGATACCAAGCCGTGGAAGATGGCGTTGTTGGTGTTCAGCGTCGCGTCGGTCGTGCCGTCATAGGTCTTGTTGCCGGCGGTTATGCCACCGATCGAGGTGATGCTGGCGGGAGTTATCGTGGCATGACTGGTGTAGCTGGTGATGCCAAGTTGGTAATTGTTTGCATCTGCGCCGGTTATGTAAAGGCCATCGACGGCAACCGCCTTGAAGCTGCCGGCACTCTTGTCGGAGAAGTTCGCGCTCGTATAGGCAACATGCATGTCATCGGTGCCGATGACCGGCACTGTGGAGATATTGACGGTGGCCGTCGTCGTGCCGTCATAGACCTTGGTGCTGGCGCTGATGCCACCGAAGAACACATAGGCCTTGGCGATATCGGCAAGCGTCGTCGCACTGCTTGAAGCGAGCGCATAATTGCCCGCATCCGCGCCGCCGAGCGAGAGCCCGGTGATGCCAACCGTCTTGCCGGTGCCGGCATTCTTGTCGGTGAAGGCTCCGGTGGCGGTTGCCACCGTCAGGACATCGCTCCCGATCAGGCCGGTAAAGCCGGCGGCCGAGGTGTTCAGCGTCGCGGCCGTCGTGCCGTCATAGGTCTTGTTGCCGGCGGTGATGCCGGTAATGCCAGAGATCGCCGCCCTGGCGATATCAGCCGTGGTTGTCGCCGTGATCGAGGCCAGCGTATAATTGCCGACATCTGCGCCGCTGAGCGACAGCCCGGAGATATTGACCGTCTTGCCTATGCCGGCATTCTTGTCGGAGAAGGCGCCGGCCGAGGTCGCGACCGTCAGGGCGTCGCCGGAGATCATGCCGGTGAAACCCGCACCCGACGTGTTTAATGTCACGCTGGTATTGCCATCATAGGTCTTATTGTCGGCGGCGATGCCGGTAATCGCAGAGATCGTCGCCTTGGCGATATCCGCCGTGGTCGTCGCGGTGTTGGAGGCAAGCGTATAGTTGCCCGCATCCGCGCCGCCGAGCGAGAGCCCGGTGATACCGACCGTTTTGCCGGTCGCCGCATTCTTGTCGGAGAAGGCGGCGGTGGCGGTTGCCACCGTCAGGACATCGTTCCCGATCAGGCCGGTGAAGCCGGCGGACGAGGTGTTCAACGTCGCAGCCGCCGTACCGTCATAGGTCTTACTGTCTGCGGCGATACCGGTGATCGAGGAGATGGTCGCCTTGGCGATATCGACAGTGCCGGCGCCGCCAATCAGCGTGTAGTTCGAGGCCAGACCGGTGTCGTCGCCGAGCGACAACGAGCCGAATAACAGTGCCTTGCCGGTACCGGCATTCTTGTCGGTCATGGAGCCTGCGCCCATCAACGTCAGCGTGTCACCATTGGCGAGATTGCCAAGCGACAGATTGGCGGCGTCGATATTGGTGGTGCCGTCATAGACCCGGTTGCCGGTAAGGCTCAGCACGCGCTGCGAAATCGTCAAGCTGCCCGAACCATAATCGATGTAGTAGTCGCCGGCCGATCCGGCGGAATAGGTAAGCGCCAGCACATTGGCGCCAGAATAGGCATAGGTGCCGACATTGCTCGTGGCATCGATGGCGCTGCCCCAACCGAGGCTGACATTACCGGCCCCGACACCGTCAACGGCTATGCCGCCAGTCGAAGCAGTATCGCCATAGGTTGACGACGTATTGCCGCTCAAACGGGCATAGTAATTGTAGATTGGATCTGTGGTCAGGCTGCGCAGCACCGGCACGCCGCCAGTCTTCGACATCGCCCAGGTCGAGGCAAAATCCCAGCCACCGTCGATGAACTTAAACGGATCGGCCATCTGTGCCGTGGTGAGGCCAGATGTGCCGGTGATCGTGCCGCTTCCCAATCCAACGGCCGCAGGGCGACCCGAAACAGTCGTGTCCCAGAACGAGTTGCTGATCGTGCCATCGTTGAAGGCCACAAGGCCGCCACGATTGGCCGACACTGCCGCATAGGTCTCATTGATCTGGCCCGTTGCGGCATTGTATCCAACCAGCCCACCTGCATAGTTGGCTGTCACGGAACCCAGAGCATAGGATTGGGAGATGCGGCCCGTGTTATATCCCACGAGGCCACCTCCATACTGGTTGCTGTATCCGCTAATGCCGCCTGTCGCGTAGGATTGCGCGATGCTTCCATCGTTCAGTCCCACGAGCCCCCCTACATTGGGGGCGTCAGCAACGTTGACGGCACCAGTTGCATAGGACTGGCGGATCACACCCGTCACGGTGTTAATGCCAACGAGACCGCCCAACGAGATATAGCTTAAGTCGCTTAGGGTCCCGGTGGCGAAGGAATTGGAGATGGTGCCGCTATTTCGACCGACCAGACCGCCGCGCCCCTCGGAGCCGCCATATGTGTCTCCGGTCACGGAACCAGACGCGCTGCTGTCCGAGATCGTCCCACTGTTGCTGGCCACCAGTCCGCCGAGGTCCCCACTGCCGGTCACCATTCCGCTCGCCGAGGACGACCTAATCGTGCCGCTGTTGCTGCCGACAAGGCCCGCCGCGCCTAAAGCGCCCGTAACGGTGCCGTTCACCGAAACGGATGTGATGGAACCGGCATTGGCGCTTGCAAGAATGGCCGTCGGCGTGAGGTAGCTTTTTATGTTGGCGGCAGTGAGTGAAAGATCGTTCACGCTACCATTGGTGCCGATGGTTCCAAACAGCCCTCCTAAATAGGAGCTCAGCCCGCTGATGGTGTGGGCCGCCCCGTCCAGGCTGCCAGTGAAAGTACCAATCGGCTGCCAACCGCCGCCCGCACTATTGTTTGCCGAATCCCAGATGCCGGACGCATTGGCGCCCGCCGTAGCGCTGGCATCGATATCCGCGCCGAGCCTGTAGCTTCCGCCAAGGTTGGTCCCTATCAGCGCAAGCTGGTGCAGATTGGTGATCGTGATGACACCGGTCGCATCGGCAGTTGCCGCCTCAGAGCGCAGGATCGGCCGCATGTCGCCGACTTGATACCAGATGTTGGTAAAATCCCAGCCAGCATAGTTCGTGGCGTTGTTGGCCGAGTCTCGCAAATATTCGGTCGGTAGGCCGATTGCGGAAAACGTGCCCGAAAAGGACTGGCCGTAACCACTGGATCGGCCGGTTGTGGAGACATCCCAGAAGCTGTTGGTGATCGTGCTAAAGTAATTTCGGCCTACCAGGCCGCCGACGGCGACACCCCCGCTAACCGCGCCGGAGGCGTAGGCATTGTCTATAGAGCTTCCGGAATCATTATAGCCCACCAGTCCGCCAACATATGTATTGCCGGATACGGAGCCAGTGGCATAGGCAAATTTGATTGTGCTGTCATTGAAGCCGGCCAGACCACCGGCATAAGTATTCGAGCCGTGGATTGCACCGGTAGCGTAACTATTGCTGATCGATCCATGGTTATGACCGACCAATCCGCCAACATCCTGGCTGCCGGAGGTGGCAGCGGTGGCGTAGCTGTTGCTGACCGAACCGGAATTCCAGCCGGTCAGCCCTCCGACATATTGCATGCCGTTGACCGTGCCGGTCATGTAAGCGTTACTGATCGTGCCGGTATTGTTTCCGACCAGTCCGCCCGTATAGGAGTAGCCATTGATAAACTCGCCAGTCAGTCCGATGTTTTCGATGGTCCCCGCCGCGTTGCCGAACAGTCCGAGAAAACTGGCCGCTCGGTTGACAGTCAGGCCGGCAATCGTGTGGCCCTGGCCGTCGAAGCTGCCGGTAAAGGCAGCACCGTAGCCGCCGACGGGCACCCAGCCGCCGGTCGGCCAGATATCGGCGGCATTTGTGCCAACCGCGGCGCTCGCGTCGATATCGACCGCGAGTTTGTAGGTGCCGGCGAGGTTCGCGCCCATCAGCGCAAGCTGGTGCAGGTTAGAGATGGTGACGACGCCGTTTGCGTCGGCTGCCGCCGCTTCCGAACGCAGAATCGGGCGCAGGTCTCCGGACTGGTACCAGTCGGTGGTGAAATCCCAACCCGAATAGTTCGACGCGTTGCGCGCCTGCGCCGAGTTCAAGCCGCTGATGCCGGAGGTGGAACCACTACCAACACCTGAAGACTGCAGGGTCGTGCTCATATCGAAGTAAGACGCCACGACCGTGCCGCTGTTCCCACCGACAAGGCCACCGACATTGAACATCCCTGAGACCGCGCCGGATGCATAAACCTGGTTCATCGTACCGAAGTTCATGCCGAGCAGGCCGCCAACATTCGAGGCTCCTGCGACCGAGGCAGTAGCGTAGGATAGGTTGATTGCACCTGTATTGTAACCAACGAGGCCGCCGGTATGAGTCGCCCCCGAAACGCTGCCGCTGATATAGGACTGGGCGATCCCGCCGGCGTTCGAGCCCGCGAGCCCGCCGGTCATCGATCGGCCCGAAACATTGGCGTTGACCAGGCCAAGACCAGAGACCCCACCGCCCTGGCCGATAATGCCGAACAGGCCAACGGTGTTGGTATTTGGCCTGTTTATGGTCAGCCCGGTGATCGTATGGCTCGCGCCGTCGAGACGACCTGTAAAGGTGATGTTACCATCGCCGATGGGATTGAACCCCGCACCATTATTCCAGATCGCGGTGCCGGAGGCGTCGATGTCACCTGCAAGCTTCCATTTGGCCGAGAGATAGTCGCTGGATGAGCCGATGCCCTGCAGGCCATAGACATCCCTGACCGTGTAGGGTGTGGCGCTGGTGCCATCGCCGCCGGTGACGCGCAGGAACGAGGCGCCGTCGGTGATGCGGAAGTCCTTGGCCGAGAAGGCGGGCAGCGTTCCGCTGTTCTGCACCCAGTTGCCCGCTGCCAGCACGAAGGCGCCGACATTGACGTCCGCCGGAGCAGAAATCGTACCGCCGGAAGAGACAATGAGGCCGCCATTCGCCGTGATCGCGCTGTTGATGTTGATGTCCGATGCCGCCGCGAGCGTCAGCGTGGTGAGCGCGCTCCAGTTGATCGGCGCTGCGACGGTGATCGTGCCGGCCTGCGGATTGGTGGCATCCGACGACGATCCGGTCGTGACCGTGACGTTGGCGGTCGCGAGCGCATTGGTCAGAGTGTTGACATTGATGATGCTGTCGTTGCCCGTGGCGTTAAAGCCGCCATCCGTGTTGCTGCCTGTCTCCGTCGAGATCGTCACATTGTAGGGATCGAGAAGCAGATTGCCGACGGAACCATGCGCTGCCGTCAGATCGGTGAGACCGGTATAGGAAAGCTTCGCCTTGCCCGATACCTCGGCCTCGCCGCCATTGCCCGAGATTGCGCCACCCTTGGCCGTGATCGTGCCGGCAAAGTTCGTCAGGTCGTCCGACCACAGCACGACATCGCCGCCGGTGCCCATGGTGACTGCATCGGCATTGATGACAGTATGGGCGTCGACATCAAGCGTCTCGGCATGCTGCAGCAGGCCCTTCCCCTGACGCTCGCCGCCGATATTGACCGCACCGCCGCCGGTCTTGCCGGACGCGTTGACCTTGGCGGAGGCAAGCTTGATCGACCGACCCGTCACGGTGACTTTGCCGCCCTTACCGGCGGCATTGCCGGCATCGAGCGTGCCCGAAACCGCCACTTCGCCGTCGCCGCCGGTGAGCGTGATATCGCCGCTCTTGCCGGAAACGCCGTTGGCCTCGATCGTGCCCGACATGTTGACCGCCTGCCGCGCCATGTCCTTGGCCGCGGCGGCGGTGAGCTGCACCGTGCCGCCCCTGGCTGCGATCTTGCCGCTGTTGTCGACCAACGCCCCACTGCCGTCCGCCTTGGTCGGCACCGCCACCTGCAGGAAACCGTCGCCGGACAGATCAAGCGTTGCCTGTTCGCCGGATCCCAAGGCCGCCTTGCCCATCGGCACGGTGATGACACCGGCATTGGCGACCGTGCCGCCGATCAGCGCCATGTAGCCGCCGCGATTGATGGTGATCGCACCGGCATTCGTCACCGGCGCCGAGGCGCCATTACCAGTAAAGCTCCTCTTGCCGCCCATGAAGTCGTCATCGGAGATGCCGAGCGTCGAGGCGACGAAGGCGCCTGCCTTGACCGTGCCTGAACTGGTGATCGCAATACCGTTCGGATTGATCAGATAGACCTGGCCATTAGCATTGATCTGGCCTGATATGGTCGAGCTTGTCTCACCGGTCACGCGATTGAGGATGGCGGCATTGGCATCGGGCTGGACGAAGGTGACGCGATTGGCCTTGCCGACATTGAAGCTCTGCCAATTGACGACGGCGCTGCCGCTCGTCTGGTTGATGGTCAAGGCGCCGGCCGATGGCGTCCCGATCGTGGCACTACCCGCTGCCACCTGCCCGCCTGAAGGCAGTGACTGAGCCGGCGCCACCGTCGCGTGGGCAAGCGCCGTCGACGCCAGAAGCGCGACGAGCCGGACCTTGTGCGTCCGGGTTCTGTGCGAAAGCACTCCATTGCTGAACGTCCGACGGTTCGTCTGTGGGGTCATCGCTGCTATCCTAAAACTGAAACGCCGCCGAGACGGTGAAGCGGTTGTCGTTGGAGCCATCGCCGAAGTGCTCGACACGGCCGTATTCAAGATTGACGTTGGTGCTGTTGAAGCTCGCCTGCTCGGCCGCAGCCAGCCGCAGGCCGAGGCCATAGGCCGCGCCGCGCGAGACGCCACTCTCCAGCGCCGTCGGCTGGTAGAGCTTGACGCCGCCATAGGCGCCGAACAGGTAAGGCGAAACCACCACGCCGCCGGCCGTAGTCGTTCCATCCGGCAGACTGGTTCCCTGCTGCGCCGGGAATTCCGGCCAGCCGAACGGCAAGGTGAAGCTGGCAATGAAAGGGAACTGCGCCTCGGCGCGCAGCACGAAGCCTGAATCGCCCTGCATCGAGCCGGTTGGGAAGCTCGACAGGCCTGAGGAGGAGACGAGGCCGATCTGCTCGGAATTGAGCAGCGGTTGGCCGAAGGAGGTCTGCGCCTTCGCGCGGAGATCGAAGACCAGATGCTCGGCGATCGGCTGGCGATAGCCGAGATTGACCTCGACCTTCTGGAAATCGGCATCCGCGCCTTGGCGTGACAAGGGCGTGCCGCTGCCATCGGCATCGGCCGCGCTGCGTGCCCCAAGCCCATTGATGCCGAAAGACCCGGTCAGGCCGGCGCTGACAAGCGCATCGCCGGATACATACCAGGAAAGATCCGCGCCTGTGCGCAGGATGCGCAGCCGATCCTTCGACAGTGCGACACTTCCGCCATTGAGAAACTGAAGTTCTTCGTCCTGCGCATCGAAGCCGCCATTGAGGTTGAGCGTGAACTCGCGCGAGCGGATCAGCGGGTAGGCAAGCCGTGCCGAATAGCGGGTGAAGTCCGACATGAACTGCAGCCCGAATGTGCTCGCCTCCGGCGTCGTGCGCGAGGCGGTGGCTTCAAGGTTCAGCGTCAGCCCGTCGATGCCGATCGGCAGGGTTACACCGCCGGCCAAGGATCGGTTGCGCGGTGCGCCGGTGAAATAGCCTTCGTCACCGCCGAAACGCGGCGCACCAGAGGCTCTCAGATAGAAGAGCTCGCCGAAGCCGAACACGGAATTGAAGTCCAGACCGACGCCGGTGTTGTATTTGCCGAGCGCGTCGGTGGAATTGTTGTCGCCCGAGATGAAGCCCGTGACCGGCTTGTAGCGAGCCTCGATCGTCAGCACGCTGCCGCCGGGCTTCGTGCCGCGCGACAGCGTCGAACGCAGCACCGTGCCCGGCAGATCGCCGGCCAAAAGCAGCCGACGCTCGATCTCATCGTTGGACATCCCCTTCTCGCCCACCAGCGGCGAGAGCATCTTGGCAATGCGTTCGCGGATATTCTCGGGAAGATGCGAGGTGTCGATGCTTTCGACGAAGCCATTGATGACGACGATGCGCAAGGTCGCGCCATCGACCAGGCGCTGTGCCGGCAACACCACACGCACCAGGCCGTATCCCTTAGCGCCATAGGCCCGCTCCAGCTGACCGGCTGCTTCGAAGAGGGCGGCCGCCGTCACTGGACCGACGGTCAAGTTCTTCGTCACGCGCGCTTCATCCTCGGCAAAGCCTGGAAGCCCGCCTTCGACCTTGACGGCCTTCAGTCGGACGGTGAGCTTCTCCGCCCCCTTGGGGGCGACAGGGCCGGACGCTTCGGGAATGACGATGCCGCTGTTCTGCTTCTGCAACTGCGGTTCGAAGCTCTGCGGCGTCACCTGCGAGGCCGTCTGCGCAAAGGCAAGACATGCCGGCGCCATCACTGCAACGCTCGCGGCCAGTCCCAAGGATCGGAAAAAACGGTATCCGAAAGTCAAAATGAACCTCAATCTCAGCATACGCGGTCGTGTTGGAAGAAACTCCGCAAGGAATGGTCGAAAATTGCCAGCACAACCCCGTCCCGCAGCAGGACTAATAAAGTTGGCTACAGAGGTCAGCATCCATTTTTGACTTGGGAGATCTTGAGGACTTTCCGCTGGCAATTGTCGGCAGGTGCCAAGGAAGACAGGCCGTCTTATTCGCAATTGCGGGCTCCTTGAGAAATCGCCGCCCCACCGCTTAAAGCGTTGGCGAGCGCGCCATCGAGGATGATCAGCTTTTGCGCCTGAAACGCCGCATATTCCTCGTAGAAGCCGCGCGAAATCCACATCGGCGAATGTCCCGGCCGCCCAGCCCAGCCAAGTCCTCCAATCGCCTGAGCTTCCGAGATCTTGCGGCTGGTATGCGCGCTAGAAAGACCGGTCGCTCGCGCCAGATATGCAATGGAGCTGACATCCGTAAGATATCGCTCCGGCTGCGGGAAGCTTTGCCTATCGACGCCTGCGATCAGCCGATCCATCACCCAGCCACCCGAATCGATCCAGCTGAAGATCCTGTAGAGCGGTCCTGGCGTGCGCACTTCGGGAGTGAAAAAGAGAGCATTCGCCACGACCGGCTGGATCGACGGAAGCAGGCTCTCCCATCGCGTGGAGAATTGCACGTATCTTTGTCCGTCATCGAGCAGATCGAGCGCCTGGAAATGCAGATTGTACCAGAGCGCCAGGAGAGACAGGGAATCCGGCGATGGTTTGGCCCGCCCACGATGGCCAGCGACCTGACTGTCGATCGCCTGAATGACGCCATACTTCATCGATTCATCAAAGAAGGTATAGGCTGTATTGCGGCTCGCGAGACCAAGGAAGGTTGCCAGAAGGCCGAGACTTCTACGGCTAAGACCCGGCTCTACATCGCCGATGGGGTGAAAAAAGTGGGCGACTGCGGCATGGCTTAGGAGCCAACGCTGCTGTGTTGCAAACAGCGCTGCGGCTCGTGGTGATTGCTTATGAGCCTCGAACATCGCCGAAGCCAGGAAAAAAGCCGCAGACGGGAAGGCAACGCGCGAAATCATGTCGCTGACGCTGCCCCACGACCGATCGTTTGTTCCCTCGCCTGCAAGAGCTGGAAATGCGTCCGGAAATTCTATCATCTGCCCCAAGAATGCGATCTCCGGCTAGCGCATCCGCCAACGAAACCACCAAAAGCCCTCGTCAGATCGTTCCGGTCCACTTGCTGACCAGGAGCGCTGCGCCGACCCGCAATTCTTTGGCGACGATTAAAAAACTTCTCACATTATCAAAATATGAGAAATAAATGCCGGATCCCCCGTCACTTGTCAACGAGAATGTTTCTCATATTATTGCAATCTGAGAAATCGACCGGTGTCGAATGGTGCTCGCGCGCTGAGGCGGAGAATTCTAAAGCGCGCTTCACGTCGTCGCCAAACCACCGGTTTGCCGAGAGGACCTGAGCGAATGCCCTTACCAAGACCGATTAATCCGTCGTACACCTTGGGCGTTCTGACCATCGCTTCCACCTTGTCTTATCTCGACCGGCAAATACTTGGTCTCCTGGCGGAGCCGCTGAGACAGGACCTTCATCTGACAGATCTGCAGATCGGCCTGCTGCAGGGTTTCACCTTCGCCATTGTGCTGGCAACCGCTGGATTGCCGCTGGGCCGCTTGGTTGATACCGGAAACCGTGTGCGGATTGCCGCCGTAGGAATCGCGCTCTGGAGCATCATGACAGCCGCTTGCGGCTTTGCGGGCAATTTTGGAGCTCTTTTGCTGTGCCGGACAGGTGTCGCATTCGGGGAAGCAGCCCTCACACCCGCCGCCTATTCCCTGATCAGCGATTTGTTCCCCACCCGCCGACGCGGACTTGCAATAAGTATTTACAGCACAGGCGCATTCATCGGAGCCGGTCTATCGCTCGTTTTGGCAGCGACGGTTCTTCATGAATTGTCGAGCGCAGGAAACGTCTTCCTTCTGTCCGGCATGCAGTACATATGGCAGATGGTATTCGTCTTCATCGGACTACCTGGCATCGTTGTCGCCCTTTGGGCCGCAAGCCTCAAGGAACCCCGTAAGCATTCCGGAACTGTTCCAGCCCCTGTACCGGGCATGGCCGAGATCCGCGCCTATTTTTCGAATAATCGAGTAGAACTCGCGAGCCTTTATTTCTGCCTGGGCTTTGCAGCGACCCAAGCCTATAGCTACAGCGCATGGATCCCCACCGTGTTGATCCGCACCTTTCATATGCCGCTAGTCGCCATCGGCTTTAGCCTCGGACCACTCTTGATTGCCTCGAGTGTATCGGGGCTGCTCTTTGGCGCGGTACTCGGCGATAGCCTGGTTCGACGTGGTATTGCGGCGGCTCGCCCCATCCTTATGTGCGGCGCCGCCCTGGCTGCATCGCTGTTCGCTGCGGCAGTACCCTTTGCTTCGACCCTCAACGCCGCGCTTGCCTTGATATCTATCGCAACATTTCTTTCCACAGTCATCGTTGCGAACGGTCCTCCTGCGCTTCAGGACATCACACCGTCCCGTATGCGCGGCATCTCGAGCGCAGTCGGCATCCTGATTGTGACACTTATCGGCATGGGCGTCGGCCCCACAGTGGTCGGGTTTGTCAGCCAGAACATCATCGGCGATCCAAACAAGATTGGCGTCGCACTTAGCATCGTATCGAGTGCCGCTCTCGTCGTCTCGTCGGCTTTGGCGTTGGTGGCTATCTTCAACTACAAGCTCGAATCGGACAACACAGCGGCACGCGCGGTATGAAAATCGCGTCTATCGGGACAAAGCCACGTTTGAAGATCAGGATTGTCAGGCTGCTGTCCCGGTTCGCGCAACGAGAACTTTGCATGACGATCAGCAATCCTCAGAGGAACCGTGTACCGAATGCACGCCATTTTTGCTCGATGTTCACGCCGCATCTTATAGATTGACCCGAGAGAATCGTTGAAAGCGCGTTGCATGTCGGCTTACGAAGTCCTGGTTTCCAATATTACCCAGAGTTTTCTCGATCATGGCTATGAAGCCATGACAATGAGCAAACTGGCAAAATATTGCAACATTACGCGCCGTGGCCTCTATCATCACTTCAGCAGCAAGGAAGAAGCCTTTCAGGCAATGGTTCGCCAAAACAACCAACGGACCCGACAAGGCAGTCTTAGCGAAGGCACAAGGCTGTTTTCGGCTGGCGCAAATGTACTTGATATCGTCACCGCTGTTCTTGATGTCCGATATGGCGACACGAGAAGGAAATTGGTGCTTTCACCCTTCGCGCTTGAGGTCAACGACTACGCGTTTCGCCTATGCCGTCCGGAGATGGTCGAAGCTGCAACAGTTTTCCAAGCCGATTTCGCCGCATTGCTCAAACAGGTCATGGCAAACGACCAACTGACACTTCGGTCTTCGATATCGGTCGAAACTTTGGTGCAGCTTCTCTGCGACGGTGCTCGGGGAACCAACCAAAGCTTTTTCGCACCTTCTCCAGAGGAAATCACCGCACGCTACCGGCAGATGAGCCAAGCAATCCTGTTCGGCTGTGCCGAGCCAGTTAAGCTGTGACGGGCTCATGGAAATTCGCAGGGTATATGTTCCGAGTATCTTTGCTCTTGAAGGGAATCGAACCGCTGCTTTCGTGTCGCATCCCACATTATCCATGACTTAGGCATCCTATATGGCGATCCTTCGAAGCATACTGCCGATTAAGCCTTCCTGAACCCCGTTGTGTCATGACCCAGCAAAACGTGACATACCGCAGCCGATGGCGAGCCAGCCCGTATGACCCAGTTTCGTGACCCGGATATCACAGATCGCGCCTATATCGGCGCAACCGCTTACCATGCGATCAAACGCTACTTTGCGCATGCTGAGGGATTGCCTGCGGATTACGATTTTGAGACGCGTTATCGTGCTTATCTGCGAGAGGCGCTGGAAGCACCAAACAGGAAAGCCTTTTCGCTGGCTACAATGCGCTTCTTCGCAAGCCTGCGAAATGGCCATACCTCATTTTGGGACGAAGAATTGACGCAGCAGACAGGGACGATGCCGCTCAGGATAAGACGGATCGACAATCAGTGGACAATCGTGCGATCCAGAATAACGCACCTTCACCCGGGTGACGTGGTGACGGTCGTTGACGGCAAACTGGTCGATGACTGGCTTGGGACCGTGCGTGAACACATCGGCCAGTCCAGCCTGGCGGCGCTGGATTGGATGACGTGGCTTCGCCCTTTTCTGTTGCCTCGGCATTTTACGATCGGCACGGATGACGGTAGGCAAGTGGCAATCGATCTGACCGAGCTGCCAACTGAACCGGAGCGCGGCCCTCCTCTCGCAAGCGAAGTCGAAACGATCCATCGCCCAGACGGACTGGTGGTGATCCGCATTCCAAGCTTTGATGATCCAAAACATGAGGAGGCCGCTATTGCTGGCATTCGGGGCGTGGAAAATGCTCGGGCCTTTCTCCTCGATCTACGCGACAACGGCGGTGGCAGCTCGCCCGGCAACCTGCTGTCCGCCATTATGACCAAGCCCTGTCGCGGCACCCTGGTATCCACTCCCATGACGATCGCCAAGTCCGATGCTTCCAACTCCTTCCACGGCAGCATCCCAGCATTACCGACAACGATGATGCGAAGTGGCCCGGATATAACGCTACCTTGCCCTGACGCCTGGAAGGGAAAGATGGCGCTGCTCATCAATGGTGGCAGCGCTTCAGCTTGCGAGGATTTCGCTATGCGCTTCAAGAATGGCGAGCGAGGCCTCGTGCTCGGTGAACCCAGCTTTGGATCGACGGGGCAGCCTTACTTCGTGAGGTTGCCGGAGTTCGGTATGTCGTTCAGGGTATCGACCAAGCGCGAATATTTTCCCGATGGTCGCCAGTTCGAAGGCGTGGGAGTAACACCGGACGTGTCGATCCCCTTGACGCGAAACGAACTGAAGAAAGGTACCGATGCCCAGCTCGAACTTGCGGCCAAGATGATATCGGCACAGTAAACCGCTGTTCGCCGGAAATCTCTCTGCCGATCAGGCCTCGCCGACAAATTCGATGCCGATATCCGTCAGTTTTCGCCAGCGAACGACGCAGTTTTTCCGGGCGCCATCTTCGAACGTAAGCTCGAAACTGTCCGGGATACCTGCGGTGCTTGGCATAACCAATTTTGCCCCGTTCGTGGAAAGGTTCCTCACGGCGCAATCTCGCGTGAGAGAACCGTTAGCGTAGATAATCCGCGCTCCTTTGAGAGCACGCGTTCTGGCAAATTTTCGGCGTTCACTCATCGCTTCCCCATCGGAGCTAGACATGGTTCAATGTACTTCCTTCATCCAGTGATACGCTAAGGTTCGTCCTTAAAGGACGGACAATGATTGCGGTGTTAAGGGAGCAGGAGGCAGGCGTGAATGACGCCGCTGCGAACGATCTATGCTGCTATAGTCTCATCCCCCGTTGCGAACATGTTCGTCAAATGAAGGAAGCAAATCATTCCCGATGGGTGCGTGATAATCCCCTCGCAACATGATCGATCGATGGACCCGATGATGTCGGGGGGCGGCTGAAGTTGATCCGCGGTGACGGAGATCATATCGGTCACCCGGTCTACGACAAGTCCCATCGGCTTTCCATGAACCTCCACCACCACGATTGCACTGCGCTCGGTCGTTTCGCCTGAGCGCATCCCAAGTTTGCGGGCCAGGTCGATCGTCGGGATGATTGTTCCGCGTAAATTGATCACACCGAGAACTTCAGCGGACGTATGTGGCAGTGGCGTCGAGGCTGCCCATCCGCGAATTTCGCGAACTGACGTCGTTTCAATGCAGAATGTTTGCTCGCCGAGCTGGAATGCAATGATGTCGAGTGTGGTCTGGCCGTTCAAATTGGTGCTAAGGCCGGACATCAGAATTCCTCCCAACTGTCACCGCCCTTGACTGCGGCATTCCCCTGGAATGCATGTGCAACCTTCGCTGTCATCTGCCGCACGGCATTGGCAGCCGATCGCGGCGTGGGAGAGGTGGCACTCGCCGCCGAACGCTGGGACTGCGCCCCGCCGATATTGAACTGAGAAAGAAGTTGGAACAGAGCGTCAGCTTCTCTCGCCAGCCCGTGCGCGGCTGCAGACGTCTCCTCGACCATGGCAGCGTTCTTTTGTGTGCCCTGGTCCATCATGTTGACCGCGGTATTGATTTCCTTCAGGCCTGTCGCCTGTTCTCGGGACGCCTCGGCGATTGCGCCGACATTGCTGTCGACATGCACGACCTGTCCGACTATCTCCTCCAGGGCCTTGCCGGTTTCTCCCACGAGGGCAACCCCACTCTTAACATGCCCGTTTGACGTACCGATCAGATCCTTGATCTCCTTCGCCGCCTTGGCCGAGCGCTGGGCAAGCTCACGAACCTCTTGCGCTACGACCGCAAAGCCTTTGCCGGCGTCGCCTGCGCGGGCGGCTTCAACGCCCGCATTCAAAGCGAGAAGATTTGTCTGGAAAGCGATCTCGTCGATCACACCAATGATATTGGCGATCTCCGAGGCGGAAGTCTCGATCTTTCCCATCGCCTCAACCGCCTGTCGCACGACCAGGCCCGAGCGTTCTGCACTCTCCTTGGTCCTGCGGACCAACTGGCCTGCCTCCTGAGCCCGATGACTGGAATCGGAGACTGTCGTGGTGATCTCTTCCAGGGCTGCCGCGGTTTCCTCCACGGAAGCGGCCTGCTGCTCGGTGCGGCGGGAGAGATCATCGGAAGCGGTCCGGATTTCCTGCGATGCGGCGGCGATGGCGCCGGCATTCCGCGATACCGTTTCCATGGCTGAGCGGAGTTTGGAGGCAGCGCTGTTGAAATCCAACCGGAGCTTCTCCAGCGTCGGCAAGAAGGGCATGCCGAGCTCCTGGGTCAGGTCGCCGTCGGCAAGGCCTTGCAGCGCGGAAGCGAGATTGTCCACGTTTTCGACGCGCTTGGTGACGTCGGTTGCGAACTTGACGACCTTGAAGACCTTGCCGTTCATGTCAAAGATCGGGTTGTACGAAGCCTGGATATAGACCTTCTTTCCGCCCTTCCCAAGACGCATGAACTCATCGGCGACAAACTCGCCTCCCGCCAATCGGGTCCAGAAGCGCCTATAGTCGTCACTTTGGGTGTAGGCGGGCTCACAGAACATCGAGTGATGCTTTCCCTTGATCTCCGACAGATGGTATCCGAGCGTGTTGAGAAAGTTCTCGTTGGCCGTCAGAATCTCGCCCGCTGGCGTGAATTCAATTATGGCCTGAGCGCGCGACAGCGCGTCAAGCTTCCCGGCATCCTCGGCGCTCTTGAGCTTTTGTGCTGTTATATCGGTTGCGAACTTGACAACCTTATAAGGTTTGCCACCCCTGAACACCGGGTTGTATGAACCCTCGATCCAGATTTCCTTTCCACCTTTACCAATTCGTTTATATTGGCGCTGATCAAATTTCCCAGCAGCCAGATCGCTCCAGAACTGCCGGTATTCGGCGCTGGAGCCCTCTGCCGGATCAACAAATATCCGATGATGCTGCCCGACAATTTCGTTCAACTCGTAGCCAAGCGCGGCACAAAAGTTCGGATTGGCGGATAGAATTCTTCCTGTGAGGTCGAATTCGATGATCGCCTGCGATTTGCTCATCGCTGCAAGAACGGCGCTTGCCTCAGACGAGAAACCAAAAGACATAATACCCATGATGCACTCCATGTCCGCCGAGGGCTCGTGTCCGCCAATTAGGCTCTGTTGGACTTGGAGGCCGTGGCTTTCGGTTATAGGTCAGCCGGCTGATTGACATTGGGACAATCCCTCCTCCCGGCGCCCCTATTTCTAGGGTCGAACACCAAACAAAATCTTAATTTCGTCAGGCGCACGTGAGCATTCGCTCAGCAGCTGCACATTCTGCTCATCCCCCCAGCCCCAGGGTTGTAAAACGCGTTCGAAGGCCGCCTCGCTGAGGCAGCCAACGCGATCACACCAATTTCTGTTCGATCTTCAGCTAGGAAATTAGCCCGCGTCGGATCGCCTCAGCGATCGCGTGAACGCGATTGTCCGCACCGAGCTTGCGGATTGCAGCCTTCATGTAACTATTCACGGTGTCCGGCGTGTAACCGCTCAATATGGCAATCTCGTCCGTTGTCTTGCCGAGACTGGCAAATCTTAGGCAGGTGATCTCACCCTCGATCAACTTAAGTGTCTGCGCCGAGAACCTGTCCATGATTGGCCGCGTCAGAACGCGGTGGGTGGTCTCGGCGATCTCGCCCAGGAATGCGATTTCTTCCTCTAAGAAAGGTGTTGAACGAGAGAAGGTGACCGCACCGAATACCACGTTACCGCGTCGGATAGGAAAAAGTGTACGATTGAGCACGCCGAAGGTCCTGGCAAGATATTGCAGCCTTTGGGGAGGAGGTGCTTCAGCATAGACTTCCTCCTCGATAACAACATTCGCGGACGACATTGATGCCGCCACGAAAGGATCAGATTTCAGGAGGTCATCACCATAATAGGCGTCGAGAAAGGCTGGCGGCACATCGGTGTCGATCGAGTGCCCGCTGCCGAACCGGTAGCCATCGAGGTCCAGTCCCGATACCGCAAAGAAATCAAATGGCACGGCTCCACGCAGCTTTTCAATAAACGGATGCAACACCACCTGCCTGCGGGTAGGCAGCGACCTCAGATCGAGGACATCATTAAGAGGGTCGCTAAGAGCGAGGGCGCGGGAGAACGGCAATCTTCAAATCTCCAACCAAGTTCAGGCATCAGGTTCTGGGGGTGAAATATTAAGAATGTGTAAATGCGCAACCGCAGGCTTATCCGGTGTAGTGCACACGGCTACCTCGCCCAAGCGGTTCGCAGAACTGAAGAGAGAGGTGCCTGACGATCCTGTTTGAGGCGGCGGCCGATACGAGAATTTAACATCTCTCGCAGCAGGCAGGGCTGCGAAGGCAACTTGTGTGATGATGAGGAATAGAGGGCAATGAAGGTTGCGTTTAAACTACTCACCCGGTGGGTGTCGCTGTTGTTGCCAGCCGCTCTATTGGCTTCGGAGGCATTGGCGGGTTCTGCGGTTCAATGGCCGCATGGCTGGGAGCGGCACAGCGTTCCCATGCCGACCAGCGGTAGCGGAGAACATTTCGACGGTTCAAATCAACTCGCTCTTAAAATGGATCGGAAAGGTCAGCTCGAGGCGGCGTTAAATCTGTCAATCCTCAAGATAAAGGGCGGTGACATGCCTAATCTGGACGATCAAACAACGTCCATGATCGCGACCATACGAGATGGCTATGCGGCCAAGGGCCTGCAGGCCGCCTGCGATACGTCCCAGAGGACCACGCTTGGCGACATTCAGGCCCGACAGACGCGCTGTCACGTGCGCAAGGATAACACAGAAGTTCTGACGCAAGAGATAGTCGTCGCGCTCGGGGTTCACACAGCGCAATCCTTGAGCTACACCGCCCAGCCGGAAAAATTTCAGATCTATAAAGCTGAATTCGCCGCCATGCGCGACAGCCTACGGCCTGACTAATCAAGCCGCCCGACGCGTATGGCTCACCGTGGCGAGACGGGTACGATAGTCGGGATTGCCGCGTTCTTACAATTACGGGTTCATCTTCACTTTCTGTGATCTAGCGGCAGCATCCTCGCCCTCATCAGTTCTGGGCCGGCGCGAGCGTACATTGCCCGCTTCGGCATCTTGTTCTGGCCCCTCATCGTCCGTGGGGGTTTCCCGCAAACTCGAAAAGCGAAGTGGTCAGGGCACTTGAATAGGCTGCAACGGCGAGGACGAAGTTTCTGGACAGGAACTGGTCCGCAGCGCCAAATTCCGGCAATTGGCGCAAAGCTTCATTCTCAATCTTAGAGCGAAGCGCTTCAAAAATCGCGAGAGAATCGACAAACTGATAGGGCCATCGTCGGTGTGTCTCACCTGCTTTGAATAGCGGTTAGACGGTAGACCTCGGCATTGTCCTGCCGCTCCCGGAGGCCCTTGTACGAAGCGTGACGCAGTTTGCCGTCATCAGTCCAGGCACGATACTCGATCTCGGCAATCAGTGTCGGCTGAACCCAGATCACTCCGCTCTGTTTCAGCGCGATCGACTTTGTTCAGCAACGCCATTTCAGCCATTCGCGGCGACTCTGTAATTTTGTCAACCAGCAAATGCTGCCAAAGCGGTACGCGGTGCAACTAGCAACGGCGTCAAACGTAACAAAGCTGATAGACAACGAGATTGCAAAAATCTCAAAGAAATTCTCGTCGTCGTTATCGACGCAAGAAGCTTATTTGCGAAGCATCGGTCTTCCACGGGAAGAGATCAAACCCCTGCTCTTCCGCCAGCAACGAGCCTATGAGAACCGAGTTTCTCTTCTCAAAACAAATTCGTGTACTGCAGTTCAGGCGGCCCTCGCAAACACAGATTCTTGTCCAATCAGTGTTCAACTCCTCGATGCGGACCTTCACGGATCGAAACTCCCCATCAGGCTTACATTCGACGATCGTTCCCTCGTGCTCAAATATGGCGATCTGAATTGTTATAAGTTAGTTGAAGAGCTAGTTCGCGAAGGGTTTGACCTCAACATGAAGGTCGCGTCCCTTACTCGCGACGAAACTGAATTCGGCTGGTTTTCCCGAACCTGGATAAGGGAGGGGGATCGCGGCGACCCGAAGCGACAGGCTTATGGGCTGGGCTTCCTCGCTGCCATCGTTTTTTACTTTAACATCTTTGACATTGATTATGAAAACTACATAATGACGCCTGCCGGATCTATTCCGATAGATTTGGAATGCTTCCTATACCCTCTCGACAATAGAGCTTTTTCTTTCAGCGCCGACTTTGTTGCCATTTCAAATAGCGTGATCGGCGTCGACGCCAGCAATGGCCGATCAATATTTTCAGAATATAGCGATCTTCATTTGTCGCAAAACGGTTTCGAGATTGTTCGAGATGTTCCTCGTACGGAACATCCCATTCGTGATGAGCAGGGAAACATCGCGAGAGTGGCGGATTACATCCGCGAATTTTCCGACGGATATAACGACACTATTCGGGCGCTGATACGAAACAACGAGCGCAATGCAGCGATATTAGAATCGCTGAAGCTGCGATCAAGAAAGCTGTTTCGACCGACCAGTTTCTATAAGTTGCTGGTGGAGGAAATGTCAGCATACGGTGTAGGCCTGATGCGTGAGGTGTTTAGAGGTCGGATAAAGATAGCCGGAACACCTCCGACATTTCCGACTATTCCCATTACCGACTGGGAGTTTGCCCAGCTTAGCGCCGGAAATATCCCGATCTTTCACGTAGATATCCATAACTGCCAAATCTACAGTAACTACCGTCCGACGCGGCACGCTTGGTTCAAAAGCCCGTTTTCTCAATGGAGGGAGAAGATTTTGATGCTCAATGAGCCTCGTATCTCGACGACTCTACGGATGATGGTTAACCGGTTGGTTTCTGCCGACGACGGCGGGCATTCGCGGCGCGCTATACCGTCGGTATGAGCTGGCGAATCGCGTACTGAAAATTCCGGCTCTTCACCTTCAACCTGTCAATAAGCCGATCCGGCTCATAAATCTCCCGCGCCTTCATGACAGCCCACTCGCGTGATTCCGGAGTCCCCGGTGCCCCATGGGCGAACTCATCGCCACGACCAAGAATCTAGTTGATGAGCTGGGTCCGTTGGCGGATTAACATCTCCCTGACCCGATGTAGAACCAGAACTTCCTGTTGCACCTCTTCCTTGATCGGCACAAAGCACATCGTCGGTCGTGTGACTGCCTCGCAGATCGCTTCGGCATCAGCCGCGTCGCTCTTGTTCGTCTTGACGTAGGTTCGCACATATTGCGCAGGGAGGAGACGAACGTCATGGCCAATGTCACGAAGCAATCTGGCCCAGACATCGAGCATGAGATCAACTTTCCGCGGTGGAGCGCCTGGAGCGCCGTTGCAAGCACAGCCTGCGGCTGCGACGAACTGCACCACTGCCTTCAAACTAAGCGGGCAAAACTGTCGCGCAGTTCTCCGGTCGTGTCTTTCCTCGACCACGGCCAGATTTGTCTCACGAACAACGCGGTTGAACGCGCGCTGGCTTTGCTCTCGGGAGAAGTCATGGCACTTCGCCGGATCGGATCGCGGCGCTGATCGTGCTGCCTTCACGGCGGCGCTGATCATGAGTGCCAAACTCAACGACATCAATCCGCAGGCTTGGCTCGCTGCCGTTCTGGCCCGCATCGCCGACACGCCAATCAGTAAGCTGCAGCAATTGCTTCCGTGGAATTGGCAGCCACACGGACTGAACGCTCAAGCGCCTAACCTGCGGCCTTCACCGGATGCTTACCGTCTATCCGCACCTCGCGAAGGAGATCTGGATGTCGAAGAATGAGACCAATGGTCAGTATCGTATATGATAACCGATCGGGTAGAGCGGATTGCGGGTGTCATCCGGCACATCGGATTTCTGCGCGCGCACCTCGTCCATCGATGAAGGGAGTTCGAAAGGCAGCCTACCTTCAGCTTTCTGCTTGCCCTCGATCACATCGAACAAGACTGCGTCGCTTGCGCCGAAATTGGCGAGGATCGCAGCGGCATGCTCGCGTATTCCGGTGAGGATTGCCGGACGCGCCAGATAGATGGAGACAATCGTCGGAACCTGCTTCGCCGTTTCCTTGAACGTCTCGAAATCGGCATTGCCGTCCTTGAAATCCAGATCGCCTTCCTGCTGACGGGAACCGAAGAAATAGTTCATATGCGGCTGCTGATAGGGCGCGCTAAGACGCATCACCGCAAAATCGGCATCCTTGGCGTCCGCCACCACAGTAAAGCCGCGTGCCGACACGATTTTTGCATCGATGCCATACAGGAACACTTTTTTGCCTGACGTCATAGGCAGCAGGCCAGCCTTGTTGTCGAGCAAGACCATGGCGCGGCTTTGAGCAGCGGTTGCCTCCGCAGCAAATGCCGCATTGCCAACGATTGCCCGCGCCTTTTGCGGGTCGACATAGGGATTTTCAAAAAGGCCCTGCTCGAATTTCTGGACAAGAATACGAGTTGCAGATCGATCGATGCGCTGTTCTTTGATCTTTCCTTCCTTCACCGCCTGAACGAGAAGATCGGAAGAGGTGACACCGCCGAACTGATCGACGCCGGCATTGACGGCTTTGGCGAAGCGGTCGACACGGCTCAAATCCTCCACGCCCCAAGGCATGCCGAAGGTTTCCTCGTTCAAAGTCGGCTTTACGCCCGGCTTCTCGCCATCCAGGCAAGTTCCCTTGCAGTCGTTGGTGATCAGCCAGTCGCTGAGAACGACACCGTCGAAGCCATAATGGCCGCGCAGCAGATCGGTCAGAAGCTGCTTGCTGTATCCCGCGCCCACCGGCTCGAGCGGCTTGCCGTCGAGGGTCACGCCGTCCAGGATCGAATATGTCGGCATGACGCCGCCGACCTTCGCCTTGAAAGCTCCCTCAAACGGAATGAGATGCTCTGCGAAATTATTGCCTGGAAAGGTCGCGTGGCGTCCATAGGCGTTGTGGCTGTCGTAACCGTCTTTTGCTGCACCGTAGCCGGCCCAGTGTTTGGCCACGGCAACGACGCTTTCCCTGTTGATGCCGTTCTCGCCATTTTGAAACCCGGCCACATAGGCTTCCGCCATGGATCTGGCGAGTTGCGCATCCTCACCGAACGTACCGTTGGTGCGTAGCCAGCGCGGCTCGCTGGCAAGATCCACTTGTGGAGACAATGCTTCCTGTATGCCTACGGCGCGGTATTCCTGGCGGGCAATATCGCCAAAGCGCCGCATGAGTGCAGCATCGCCGATCGCCGCAAACCCGAGGGTTTCAGGCCATTTCGAGAAACCGCCCGCCGCAACGCTCGCACCCAGCACGAACTGAAAGTGGTTGCGCGGATCAGTGCTGATCGTCGCCGGAATCCCAAGTCGGCCAGCTTCCGCGATTTCCTGAAGCTTGTTGTTCTGCTCGGCCAATAGGGCGGCATCGCCTGCCAATCGCGTTATGAAGGTCACGACCTTGCGCCCGTCGATCATCTCCTTGGCGCGCGCCAGATCATATTCGGTCCCGACCCCCATGCCGGAACCGGGGCCGACGGATGGAGCAGTGCCATGCATCATCAGGCCGGCTTTCTCCTCCAACGTCATCTGCTTGACCAGATCGGCAGCCCGCTCGGCAGCCGGCAGGCGCCAGTCCTCGTAAGGATCGAGTTTGCCATTGCGATTGAGATCCTTGAAGGAAAGCCCGTCAATGGTCAGCGTCTTGGCGACACGAGCCGAAAGCGCCGGCTGCTCCTGCGATAAAGCTGTTGAAGCGAGCAGCGATACGACCGCACATAAGGCAATGAACTGTTTCATGACATCCCTCCCGAAAGAATTTCAATCGATCCCGGCAAATTGAAGGGGCGCAAACCGCGCCACCTCAAGTGCTTTTGCGGACCTTAAGGCCTGTCGATCCTCATCAGTTCGCAACCACGAAGCTAATGCACTTCATCAACGATCGGGTTGCTGAGAATACCGAGCCTGTCGATTTCTACCTCCACGACGTCTCCCGGCTTCATCCATAGCGGCGGGTTGCGCTTGGCACCAACTCCACCAGGTGTGCCGCTGGCAATGACGTCACCGGCTTCCAGACGCGTGAAGCTCGAGCAATATTCGATCTGGCGCGCGATATCGAAGATCATCTGGCCAAAGGTCGCATCCTGCACCACCTGGCCGTTGAGGCGGGTCTGGATGCGCAGGTCCGGCAGCGGGCCGAGCTCATCCGGCGTCATCATCCAGGGGCCGAAGGCGCCGGTATCTGGAAAATTCTTGCCCGGCGTGAACTGGTGCGTGTGCCGCTGGAAGTCACGGACGCTGCCATCGTTGTAGATCGCATAGCCGGCGACGTGGCTGAGCGCGTCTTCACGCGAGATATAGCGGCCGGGCTTGCCGATGATGATGGCGAGCTCGCCTTCGTAATCGAGATCGGTCGAGACCTTGGGGCGCACGATCGGCGCCAGATGGCCGGTCTGGCTATTGGCATAGCGCGCGAAAATGGTCGGGTTTTCGACTTCCGAACGGCCTGTTTCCTGGCGGTGCATTTCGTAGTTCAGGCCGACGCAGAGGATTTTGTCCGGGTTCGGGACGACGGGCAACCATTCGATATCCGCGAGCGGTGTCGCAGTGACGGAGGCAGCTGCCTCCGCCACGCCAGCCAGCCCGGCCGCGATGGCTGCCTTAAGATCGGCATAACGGCCGGCGAGCACGGTTCCGACGTCGCGGAAGCTATCCTGATCAACAACGCCCCAGGTCGTGCGGCCGGCTATTCTGACGGTGGACAATCTCATGTGGTCTTCTCCTTGAGTGCTTGTAAATGGCGGGCCGTCATGCCCGCTGCATGTGATCCGAAACGCGGCTGCGGTCGCCGAAACGCTGGATGGTGCGGTCCGGGAAGATCAGCGCGAAGGCGGAAATCGCACCGATGATGAGGATCGCCGCGGTGAACATCATCGCGTTCGCATAGCCATCGGGCAGATGCTCGGGGCCGGGCCGCTGGACGATCATGCCGGTGACCGCATTCGATGCGAGGGCGGAAACCGCATTGGCGGAATAGATGACCACGATGAGTTTGCCGCGTTGAACTGCCGGAGCGACCGCACCGAGCGTGATCGGGCCATAGACGGTGGTGAGGCTCGGCGCCGCGAAGGCGATTGCGATCAGCGCGAGCTGCAACACGCCGCTGGCGTGGACCGAGCCGATAAGGGCGAGACCGCTGACGAGCAGAGCGTAGCCCGAGGCGCTGCCGAGCGCCGTGCGCTTGCTGACACCGCGCTGAAGCATCCGCTGGGCGATCCAGGAGCCGATGAGCAGAAGCGGCGACTGGAAGATGTAGACCGCGGAGATCACGCTGCCGGTCTGCACCTGGCTATAGCCCAGCCCTTGCTGCAGGAACGGCGGCAACCAGGTCGCGGACATGCCGACGATCCAGTAGGACATGGTCGACATGATGATGACGCCGATGACGGTCGGGTCGAGCCAGAGTTTGCGGGCGGGGATCGGTGCCTCGGAAGGCTGGCTGGCAGCGCTCTTTTCGTTGCTCGTCGCGTAAGGGCCTTCGCCACCGATGAACAGCCAAGCGAAAATCCAGCAGATGCCGATGACACCGCAGAAAAGGAAGCCCGTGCGCCAGCCGTACTGGACGATGATATAGGTGAGCAGCGGACCACCCGCGAGCAGGCCGACGCTGATGCCCTGCAGAACGACGGCGCTTGGAACGCTTCGCTTCTCCGGGCTGAACCAGTTATGCGCGGCATGGAGCGCCGTTGGCAGGCCCGGCCCCTCGCCAAGACCGAGAAGAATACGGCAGACCACCAGAACCGTGACGGAACTGGTGAAATAGATCGGGATCTGGGTCAGCGACCAGATCGCCGCAAGCGCCACCAGGATCCACTTGATCGGCACGCGACCGATGACGAACAGGCCGACAAGCACGCCCGATATCGAAAACAGCAGGAAGAAGCTGCTGCCGATCAGACCGAACTGCTGCGGCGTAATCTGCAGCTCCTTCATCATCGGCACTGCCGACAGGCCGAAGACGAGCTTGTCAAAGAAGTTCAGCGTTTGAAACAGGAAGAGCAGGATGAGCACCGCAAACGGACGCCAAGCACTGCCTTTCTGGATTGCTGTATCGGTCATGTTTCCCTCCCAAAACCGTATCAAGATGTCATCAGCGGATCGCGCCGTGTCTCATGCGAGACGCCGATGCAGATCTGAAAGTTGTTCAGCGAGATCGGCGAGCGATCTTGCCGCGCCAAAAACGTAATGGTCCGGACGGACGAGAGCGGCGATGGCGCCGTGTCGGTCGAACCAGGCCGAGAGCACGCCATCCTTTTCGCGGAGCGAGGCCGGATCGGCTGCGTTATCGCCTTGAGGCACAACTGCCTTCACCACGATCCCGTCAATCTCTTCGGCGAGCGCTTCTCCCTCGGCCATCCTGATCCGGCGGCCGTCGAGCACAAGCCGCCATTCCGGTCCAGTAAAGGCATCCATCAAACGGGGAACGGGGTCTTCGACGATTGCTGGCTGCGGGAACAATAATCCTCGCGCCGGCGTGCCTTCTTCGGCGATCAGCCCATCCTCGATGGGCGGAACGATTTCCTGCCGGGTAATGGTAAGAGGCCGACCGCCGCCCTCAGCAAGAATGCGGGCATCACGCGCCGCGGCGGCTTCCGGATCGCGTTCGCAGATCGTCTGGCCAATCGCCTTGATCTTGCCGGTCAGCGTCTGCACATGCCGCTTGCGTTCCACCGTGTAGGTATTCAGCAGCGCTTCGGAAGACTGCCCCTTTAGGATGCGGTCGAGCCGCCAGACGAGATTGGAAACGTCGCGCAGGCCTTGGCACATGCCCTGTCCGATAAAGGGCGGCTGCTGATGCGCGGCATCGCCGGCAATCATGACCCTCCCCCGCCGCCATTCGTCGGCAACGAGCGCATGAAAGCGGTAGGCGGCGGCCCGCCACAGCTCGCCGTCTTCCGGCATCAGCCAGGGCGAGAGCAGCCGCCAGACATTTCCCGGCTTTTCCATCTCGCGCGGGTCTTCGCCCGGCAGAAGCATGATTTCCCAGCGGCGGTGGTTCTTCGGACCGATGATGTAACTGGTCGGACGCGCCGGATTGCAGAACTGGGCCGAAGTCTGCGGCAGCTTGCCCAGCGCGGTTTCATGTACCTGCACATCGACTACGAGCCACGGCTCGTCGAAGACGAGATCCTCGAGCTTCATTCCCGACAGTTCACGCACACGGCTCCACGCCCCGTCGCAGCCGATCACATATTTCGCTGCGATCCTCTGGCTCTTGTCCGACGAATCCCGCAGCGTCGCGACCACTTCATTCCCCTGAGGATCGAGATCGACCATTTCCGTGCCAAGTTCTATCTTCACGCAGTCGAAGCTCTCGGCATGCCGTCTCAGCACAGCCTCGACCGGAGGCTGGGTAAACACCATGCTCGGGGTGTAGCCGAGCGGATACGGTTCCGGCACCATGTCGATACGACGGATGAGCTGCCCCTCTGCGCCGAAGTGCTGGGAGGCCGTGAACGGCGCGATATCGGGAAGCACCTCGTCGGCAATGCCCATATTGTCGAAATGGCGCAGGATTTCGTGGTCGAGCGCGATAGCGCGCGGCTTGTCATAGATACCGGTCAATCGATCGACGACGAGCGTGGAATGGCCTCGCGCGCCGAGCATGCCGGCGGCCACGGCTCCAGCCGGGCCGAAGCCGACCACGAGCACGTCATAAGAGTTCGAAATATCGTTATCGTTCGTCACAGGCATGCCTCTGCAAATGTCTATTGGGCGCATCAGGCGCCGGAAAAGCCGATGGAAATCTGTGCCTTCTTGCAGGCGTCACTTTTGGGAGGCGCAATACCCCAATGATCTGTCCGGCCGGGCGGCCAGACCCATTCCTCAGGTCCTCGGAAGCGATAGGAGTCGTCCAGCTGCAGAACTTCGGCGGTATATTCGATCACTACGCCTTGCGGGTCGACGAAATAGGCAAAGACGTTGTCGCCCGGTCCATGCCGTCCCACACCCCAGCCGATCGGATAGCCGTGATCGACGACGCGGCCAGAACCTCGCATGACGGATTCGAGGTCGGGCATCAGGAAGGCGACATGGTTCAGCCCATTGACCGGTGCTTCGGCCAGCACGACCGCATGATGGTCGTCGTTGCAGCGCAGGAAAGCCATAAGCTTCGACCGGTCCGTCAGGCGGAAACCGAGGACATTACGATAGAAGTCCGAAAGCGCCTCGATATCAGCGCTGTTGATGTTGACATGCGCCAGACGTTCTGGCCGGTTGGGAAGCACGCGGCCATGCTTGCGGCGGTCGCCGTGTACGAATTCTAGCACAACGCCTTGCGGCTCGCGGATGACGAAACGCTCGCCACCGGCGGGACCATCAGCGGGTCCGATGTCGCGCAGGACAGTACAGCCTGCGACAACCGTCTTTGCGAACAGCGACGCCAGCGCTTCAGCCGAACCGCTGCGAAAACTGATCTTGCGCAATTCCGAACGATTGCTTTGCTTCAGCTCCAACACATGAAAATCGTCGCCCGTCGCCGCCAGGAAAACCTTGCCCCCGGCTTCGGCAACGACTTCCAACCCCCAAACGCAGGTGTAGAAGTCGACGGAAGCTGGGAGATCAGGCGTCCCCAGTTCGACACTACGCAGGGCGGAAACAGGAAAATCGGTCATCTGATCAAACCTCATCCAGAGCGAGGAAAGCCCGCGCATTCGCAAATTTCAGGCGTTCACGCAGTTCGACATCGGCGAAAGCCTCGTTGATACGGGCAACAGGCTCGTTTTCGCGAAAATTGAACGGATAGTCGGTGCCAAGCAGCACGCGCTCTTCACCGAAGACGGAAACCAGACGCCGCAATGTGTCCGCATCGAAGACGAGCGAGTCCACGTAAAGACGCCGCGCCTGCGCCGAGGGCGCTTCCGGCATGATATCCTTGAGCGCCGGAAATGCAGCATAACCCTGCTCCAGGCGCGGCAACAGCAAAGCAAAGGTTCCTCCGCCATGGCTGAAGGCGATCCGGAGCTTCGGGAATTTCTGCAGCAGCCCACCGGTGACCACCGAAGCCGCCGCCAGGCCAACATCGGTCGGATACCCAAGAACCTGCTGAAGCGGCGCCGGACCGACGACCCGATCCATGCCGGCCGGCCGCACGGCATGGACGAATACCGCCGCACCGAGCTTTTCGACTTCCGCAAAGAGCGGGTGGAAGCGCGGATCGCCGATCGCGACACCGTTGATGTTGCTGCCGATCTCGATGCCGCGGAAGCCAAGTTTACCCACGATGCGATGCAGCTCGGCTATAGCAAGATCGATATCCTGCATCGGCAGACCGCCCAGCCCGACGAAACGCCCCTGACCTTCGGCTACCAAGGCAGCGATCGAGTCGCTGACGTGACGCACGAGATCGTTGGCCGCGCCCGTCTCGATCCAGTAGCCGAAAAGCTCAGGCATAGGCGAAAGGGCTTGAAGCTCTATACCGGAGCGATCCATTTCCTCAAGCCGCCGCTCGGCGACCCAGCAGGCATCGCTCACCTGACGATAGGGCTTCTCATCGATGACCACAGTCGCATGGCAATCACCTGAGGCAACCATGGACGGCCATCCGCGTACAGTGGAGCCGCCACGCGGCAGCGGAAAACGGGCAGGAACAACGTGGCAATGAACGTCGATGCCGCTGCAGCCACAACCCCTCCTGAAGCGTTTTGCCTTTTCCTCGCCCACGCCTTCCTCCTGTGTTGATCTTTCGAATAATATACAAACTTCGGTACGTAAAGACAGAATTTATAAATTTTGATATTTCGGTATGCTCGTGTATATAAAAATTGATTTGAATGGTGGGAGCCACATGAACGTCGATGCGCCGAACAAGGGGCTGGAAAGCCCTGCAACGCTTGCCACGAGCATCTACGAGCGACTGAAGGCCGATATTTTGTCGGCAAGGCTCGAACCAGGCCGTAAGCTACAGCTGCGTTTTCTGATGGAGCATTACGAAGCCGGGCAAACACCCTTGCGGGAAGCGTTAAACCGCCTCACCACTGAGGACCTGGTCATCGGCAAGGAGCAGCGCGGCTTCTTCGTAAAACCGATCAGTCTTGATGAACTCGGGGAGCTGACGAAAACCCGGTGCTGGGTAGAAGGTCTCGCCCTGCGCGAGTCGATCGCCAATGCCGACCCAGCTTGGGAAGAAGCTCTTATCGTGGCCCATCACCGGCTGGATCGGGCGCCCCGCTCGCTCAATCCCGAGCGGTTCGAAAGCAACCCGGAATGGGAGCGGCTGCACAAGGCTTTTCATGCCATTCTCATCAGCGGCTGCCAATCGCGTCCGCTGATCGGCTTCTGTGAGCAGCTTGCGGACCGCCTTGGCCGTTATCGCGCGCTTTCCAGCCGCAAGGCATTCAGGGTGCGCAAGGTGAGCCAGGAGCATGCGGATATTGTAAAGGCGGTCCTGGATCGCGACAGCGAAGGGGCTATGCGCCTTCTGCAGCGACATTATGAGCAGACAGCCGAAATCATCAGGGCCGATCTGGAAACGACCGAGGGCGGCGACACGACGCCGCCGGCCTGATGTTCACGGAACCGGAAAATCACGTGCCCGCGTTTTCGCGGATGAATTCGAGGATATCGGGACCGAGACTTTCGTCGGCGGTACCGAAATGCTCGATGATGGAAATATGGTTGTGGCCGAGCGCCGTCTTGTAGTTCGGAAGCTTGCAATCGCGAGCAAACAGTGCATCGACCAGCCGCTTGTTCTGGCGTTGGATCGAAGGCATGTCGTTTTCGCCCACAGCCAGGAAGATCGGCAGTTTCCGGTCGGCCACGTGGTGGATGATCGACATGCCGGGATATTTCGATGCGTCCTCGCCGTAGTAGACCTTGTCCTGCTGGGCAAGATCTTCCGCGTCGGCTGTCGGTATCGAAATAAGGATCAAGCCGCGCACGCCATCATCCGGCTTGCCGGCTGATGTGAGAAACCCGTAGGTCGCCGCATGCGTCGCACCGGCGGAATTGCCCGATACGAAGATCGAACCAACATTACCTGGATGCGCTTCCGGATGCTCCCGCAGCCAAGCCACCGCCTTGCCGACGTCCTCGCCGCCAGACGGGAAGCTCGCCTGTGGTGCATAAGTGTAGTTGATCAGCGCGGTTACTATCCCATGCTGCGCAAAATAGACACCGAAATGGGCAACGTCCTTCTTGTCGCCGCGTACGAAACCGCCGCCATGCGCGAAGACCAGAACCGGTACCTTTGCGCCGGCCGGAAGATTGGAGGGAACGTAGAGATCGAGCTTCTGACGTTCGCCACTCCCGTAAGCGATATCCTTCGTAACTGTTACGCCTTCCTTCGAAGCCGCTTCGTGCAGCGGCTTGTAAAGCTCGGTCACACCTTTCACCACGTCCGGTCCCAACCGATCGCCGAAGGCGCGAACACCCTCTGCGACCGACGGCGAGTTCGCCGACATCTGTGCGTGGGCGGGCGAGATAATACCCGCTACTCCGATGAGCAAACTCCAGTAAAGCAATCGCATGTTTCCTCCCATACTTATTTTAAGCATCGCCAAACAGCGACCTGGATCAGATCGGATAATGTCCCGGCTGTGTCTCGATGGTTATCCAGCGCAGTTCCGTGAACTCAGCGATACCTGGCTGGCCGCCGAAACGGCCATAACCGGAGCCCTTGACGCCGCCGAACGGCATCTGCGCCTCGTCGTGAACGGTCGGTCCGTTTACGTGGCAGATGCCCGATTTGATACGGCGGGCAACGCGAAGACCGCGCGCTGCGTCGCCGGTGAACACCGAAGCCGACAGGCCGTATTCGCTGTCATTGGCCAGTTCGATGGCATGATCTTCGTCGCGTGCGCGCAGCACCGCGACAACCGGACCGAAGCTTTCCTCACCATAAAGGCGCATGTCTTTGGTAACGCCATCGACCACCGTCGCCGGCATCAGCACGCCCTCGGCGGTTCCGCCGGTTGCGAGCTTGGCGCCCTTCGAAACGGCATCCTGAACCAGCGCTTGCACTTTCTCGATGGTTTCCATGCCGATCACCGCTCCGAGAGGCGCTTTGCCTTCCGCCGGATTGCCGGCGGATAGCGTGGCGGCCTTGGCCTGGAATTTTTGCACAAAGGCATCTGCAATAGCGTCAACCACAATGATGCGCTCCGTCGACATGCAGATCTGGCCCTGGTTGAAGAAAGCACCGAAGGCAGCTGCCGCAACGGCTTCATCGAGATTGGCATCGTCGAGCACCACGAACGGCGCCTTGCCGCCAAGCTCCAGCAGGACGGGCTTCAGATGTTCTGCCGCGCGACGCGCGATCATCTTGCCGACGCCGGTGGAGCCGGTAAAATTGATGCGCCGCACCGCCGGGTGGTCGATCAGCGTATTCACCACTTCGGCCGCATCTTCCGGCGCGTTGGTCACGACATTGACGACGCCTTCCGGGAAACCTGCCGACTGAAAGCACTCGATGATCAGGCTATGTACCGCCGGGCATTTTTCCGAAGCCTTGAGCACGACCGTGTTGCCGCATGCGAGCGCGGTCGCGATAGCGCGGACACCAAGGATGATCGGGGCATTCCACGGCGCTATGCCCAGGCAGACGCCAACAGCTTCGCGCACCGACATGGCATGGCATCCGGGCTTGTCGGAGGGAATGACCTCTCCCTTGATCTGTGTCGTCAGCGATGCCGCCTCGGCGATCATGCTTGCGGCCAGCATCACGTTGAAGGCGGCCCAGCTTGCGGTCGCACCGGTTTCGACCTGCATGAGCGCGACAAACTCGTCTTTCTTAGAGGCCAGGGCCTGCGATGCCTTCAGCAGCAGCTGCCGCCTGGCATTCGGGCCGCTCTCCGACCAAGCCGGGAAGGCTGCGGCTGCCTTGTCTGCAGCGGCATTCGCTTCCACGGCGGTCGCCGCCTGCGCGGTGCTGGCGATCTCGCCGGTTACGGGGTTGAGGCGAACGAACTGGCCTGGTTTGCCGGAAGTCGATACGTTTTGCTGCATGGCAGTCTCCGTGTGTCGGTTAGGCTGAAGTCTTGTTTAAGCCACGAGCTTCGGAGCAGCGCGGAAACCAGCCTTTTCAATGCCGGCGATGGCGCAGATCTCGTCATTGTCGCCAAGATCGCCCGAAATGCCCACGGCGCCGATGACAGCGCCCGCATCATCAAGGACGAGAACGCCGCCCGGCGACGGCACCATGCGTCCGGCGCTGACCGAGGCAAGCACGGTGAAGAAGGCCGGATTTTTCGCGGCGCGCTCCGTCAGTTCACGCGTGCCGAAGCCCATGCCGAGTGATCCCCAGGCCTTGCCATGGGCGATGTCGAAACGGACGATACCCGCACCATCCTCCCGCTTGTAGGCGACCAGATGCCCGCCAGCATCCAGGACAGCTACCGCAAGCGGAGCAAGCGAACGGACCCGCGCTTCGGACAGCGCGGTGTCAATGATGGTTGATGCATCGGTGAGCTTGAACATGTCTAAATCCAGTAAGTTGAGAGGAGAAGAGGTTACCGGTTGACGGCCTGCCAGCGCAGAAGGCGTCTTTCGGCGAAGGAAAGCAGACGGCTGCCGACAAGGCCGATCGTACCGAGAATGACGATGCCGGCGAACAGATCGGGCGATCGAAAGCTGCGGCTGGCCGCCAGGATGCTTTGGCCAAGTCCCTGCCGGCTCGCAAGCATTTCGCCGACCACGGCGAGAATGAGCGAGATGGTCAGGCCCAGCCTCAAGCTTGCGAGGATCATCGGCATTGCGCTTGGCAATGCCAGTTTCCAGATGACCTCGGCGCGGCTGAGGCCAAGCACGGCGCTGACTTCATAGAGACGAGGCTCCATGGCCGCGAAACCATGAATCGTGGCCAGCAGCATGGGCCAAAGCGCACCAAAGGCGATCACGACCAGCACCATGTTGTCGGAGAAGCCCAGAAAGGCGATGGCGATAGGAATCATGGCCGAAGCGGGCAAAGGCCGGAGCAGCTCCAGCGTCGGGGCAATGAACGCCCGCGCGCGCCGGGACACGCCGATCAATGCGCCGAGAAAAACGCCCACGAAGGACGCGAGCAACCAGCCCAGCAGCATCCGCCGGACCGTCTCCAGGGTTTGCGACAGCATGGCACCGCCGGCGAGACCCTTTACCAGAGCGGCGTAAGTCCGCTCCGGACCGGGAAAGAAAATCGGCGAGACGAGTTTCGCATCGGTAACGAGTTTCCACGCCAGGATGAAAAGCGCTAGCGCACCGAAGCCGAGGAACAGCTTGCGCAGGGAAAAGTGCTTCATCGTCCGTCTCCTTTCACAAAGGCCGGGAAGAAGGCGCGCTGCGCCACGTTGAGCAACAGGCTAATCAGCCAGCCGATCGCGCCGATCCAGATCAGATAAGCGAACATTTCCGCCGGCCGCAGCGCCTGCTGCGCCATCATGATCCCGTAGCCGAGGCCCAGCGGGTTGGCGGTGATCTCCACCGTCACCGCCACCACCAGCGCGTAACCGGCAGCAAGCTTCAGCGACATGAAGAGCTGCGGGAGTATCGCCGGCAGGACGATCTTTGTCAGCCGGGCCAGGAAGCCGAGCTGCAACACGTTTGACACCTCCATCAGGCGCGGCTCCACTTCCTTAACTGCAGCGCGCGCCAGCACGACGGACGGCCACAACAGGCCGAGCGCGATAATGACGATTTCCATTTCCGCACCGAAGCCCAACAGCATCATGACGACCGGGATCAGCGCGACGACCGGGACCGGCCGCAGCAACTCAATGGTGAGATCGAGCGCATCATCGGCAAGACGGGAAAGACCGAGCACGATACCGAGCAGCGACCCCGCCCCGACACCCAGAATACAGCCGGCCGCGGCGGCTTTCAGCGTGTCCAGCGTCGCCTTAGGAAGAGATCCGTCGGCCATCACGGAACCGAACGCCCGCGCGATATCGAACGGGCTGGCGAGCGTATCGCTTTCCAGTGGGGTAACGGTTGCCGCGACCTGCGCCACAACGATCAGGGTAACGGGCAGCAATGCCGCGCGCCAGCCGCTTTTGAGAAGGCTCGCCGCCCTCATTGATGGTCGTCCTTGATGATGTCGTAAAGCTCGCGACGCAGACGCAGGAATTCGGGATCCTCGCGGGTCAGCAACTGGTCGCGCGGCCGGACAAGCCGAACGTCGACGACACGACCGACACGCCCCGGATTGGGCTGAAGGCAGATGATACGATCGCCAAGATAGATCGCCTCTTCGAGGTCATGGGTAACGAAGACCATGGTGGCGCCCGTTATCGCCACCAGCCCGAGCACCTCGTCCTGAAGCGCCTGCCGCGTCATCGCGTCCAGCGCGCCGAAGGGTTCGTCCATCAGGAGCACCTTCGGTTCCTGCGCAAGACACCGGGCGATCTGCAGACGCTGCTGCATGCCGCCGGACATCTCTGCCGGATATTTATCGGCATGCCGGCCAAGGCCGATCTTCTCCAGCAATTCGCGAATGATCGCGGGTCGCTCGGCGCGGGGGCACCCGCGCGCTTCGAGCGCCAGGGAGACATTGCCGGCCGCCGTGCGCCACGGCAGGAGTGCCTTTCCATAGTCCTGGAAGACGATCGCGACAGAACGGCTCGGTCCGCCAAGTACAGATCCGTCGAGTTCGACGCTGCCGGAGGTCGGTCGGGCAAGTCCCGCCAGCATGCGCAGCAGTGTCGTCTTGCCGCAGCCGGAAGGCCCGATGACGCAAATGGTCTCGCCCGGCGCGATATCGAGACTGATGCCGCCGATGATCTGCAGCGAGCCATAGGAAAGCGTGACGTCGCGAATGCGAATTCGCGCTTCCCCGGATGTCGGAGTGGAGTTGCCCTCGCCATGCCGCAGGCGGGTGGAAAGCTGCGTCACAACCACGTCATGCTCCTTTCACGAGAGCCGCATGCGGCCCACCACCCACGCCCTTCTGAAAGCCGTAAGCATTCATTTTCGCGAAATAGGGCATGCTCGGATGGGCCTCGAAACGCACATGGCAGTCTATAACCGCCGGCAGCCCGGAAGCGATAGCGCGTTCCAAAGCAGGACCGATCTCATCTACAGTCGTTACGCGTTCCCCGTGGCAGCCGAAGCCGCGGGCCACGTCGGCATAGTCGACACCATCGAGATCTGTGCCGAACGAAAAGTCGTAAGTCTTTCGCTGCCCCATCTTGATAACACCCCAGGACGCGTTGTTGTGGATGATGTTGATGATCGGCAGTCCGTAGCGCCTCGCAGTATCCAGTTCGGAAAGCGTGAAGCCGAAGGCTCCATCGCCACAGATATTGAAGACCGGCCGCTCTGGATGGAGGAGCTTGAGCGCCACTGCGTAGGGAGTGCCGAAACCGAGTTGGCACATGCCAGGCTCGTGAAAGCGGGTTCGCTCGGCGGTCGCCGGCGTGAGGTCGTTGCTCCAAAAGGACGTGTGGCCGCCATCGTAAGCGATCAGCGAATCCGCCGGCAGGAGTTTTCCAAGTGCCGCTCCAAGGCGGGCCGGATGCATGATCGTGCCGTCGTCCTCGTTCATGCCGTCGAGCTTGCCGCGATAGCTGGCATAGACGTCGCGCAACCGCGCGAGCCATTTAGACCGGTCGGGCGTGGCGCGGCCCTTGAGAGCTGAGAGAAGATCGGCCAGCGCGCTGCTGGCATCAGCCCAGATGCCAAGCGCATGGGGAGTGTTCGCGCCGAGGCTCATCGGATCGATATTGATGTTGATGAGCTGGGCGCCACGCTTTGCAAGCGCGCCACCGTCATCCCAGAGCCAGGAGGAGAAGCGGCAGCCGACTGCCAGAATGACGTCTGCTTCCGTCAGCGCAACCGGAATGGCGTCGCCACCGATGATGCCGCCGTGGCCGATAAAGAAGGGCGAATCCGACGGAACCGTTCCGATACCCATCTGGGTGGCAAGAGCCGGGGCCTTCATCACGCCAAGGAGTTCACGGAACAGGTCGCCGCCGTTCGCCGAGACGACACCGCCGCCTGCCACCAGAACCGGACGTTTCGCTTCAGCCAGCATCTCCGCAGCGCGGGCGATCTGAGCGGCAGAAGCTCTCGGGCCTTCGACAGCGCGATAAGCCTCCGGCGGAAGAGAGAGCGCCTCCTCCTCGAAGTCGAATTTGGCGGTGAAAATCTCCTGGGGCACATCGAGATGAACCGGCCCGCGTCGCCCCGTCAGTGCCTGCCGGAAGGCATCGCGGACGAGATCCGGCAAACGGCGTCCATCATGCACGACAGCACTCCACTTGGTGAGCGGCTTCAGTAGTGCGTGCGTATCAAGGTCCATGAACATCCCGCGGTTGGGGTAGGATGCCGCATGATGGTTGTTGGAAGTGATCAGCAGAAGCGGCAGGTTATTGTTGAAAGCCGTGCCGAGACCGCCGATCAGATTGGAAGACCCAGGCCCCATTTCGCCGAGCGCCACGCAGATCCGTCCGCTGGCCGCAGCGATGGCGGCCCCCATTAAAGGTCCGCATGCCTCATGACGAACGCCGAGGTAGCGGATCGACGGTTCGCGCGAGATCGCGTGTAGAAGCGGGTTCAACTTGCCGCCGGCAATGCCGAAAACGAATGGAACGGCTTCCGGAACGAGCAAACGTGTCAGCGCTTCCGCGCCGGTCATCTGGACCATGATATCACCTGTAAAACTGGGAGCATGACCGGGGAGCCTTGATGCACCCCGGCCGTTTCGGCTCAGGGTACGATAAGCCCGGCAGTGTCGATATTGCCGGTCAAGAGGCCGTCATCGCGCATTGCCTTATCAAAGTAGTCGAGACCCTGCTTGGTCGGCACCGTCTGGCACTCGGGCAATTCGAACGTGTTGAGCACCTCGACAGGTAGCTTTGTGTACTTCGAGAGTATCTCGCGGGTCTTGTCGGGGTTGGCCTTCACGAACGCAGCCCCTTCGGCAAGGCCCGCCTGAAAAGCCTTGATTGCATCCGGATTCGACCTTGCCCATTCCCGGGTTGTCGCAAACGTCGTATAGGGCAGGTTTTCAGGAAGCTCTGACATGTAGTGAAATGCGACCTTGCCGTTCGACTGGCTGACCGCACGCCCGAGCGAAGGTTCGCCGGCGATGATCGCATCGATCGTACCACCCTTCAACACGTCCGCGGTGTTGGGGATAGGAACTTCGATGAAGGTTAGCTTCGTCTCCGGAATATTCTTGAGTTTGAGCCACTGCTTGAACAGGACGTCGATCGTACCATTGGTACCTGGAGCACCAATTTTCTTTCCCACAAGGTCTTCCGGCTTCGATATATCGACGCCGTCGCGAACCGCGAGCCCCATATTGTTTGCCGTGCGTGCGGATGTGACGCCGCAGGTGCCAACGACGACAAGATCCATTCCCGTATCGATCGCCTGCAGCAGAACTGTTGGCGAGATCGCGGCAATTTGATGCGATCCTGACACTAAACCGGCAACCATTGCCTGGTTCGAGGTGCTCGGCAATACTTCGACGTTGAGGCCCTTCTTGTCGAAGACGCCTAGCTCTTTTGCAACGAACACCGCTTCGACCTCGGCAATCGGCGGAGATCCAAAGGTTATGCTTGTTTCGGCCAGTGATGGTGCCGCACTTGCGGCAACAACGCTGGCTATGAGAATCGCGCGCTTGAGCATAAATAACCTCCTCCTCGAATGCGGGGCTCCTCAACCTATCGCGACTATTTCAATGGCGCAGACTTACATCAATAGACAGAACGGCAGTTCAGCTATAACATTAAAGGCATATCTGCGCCGCAACGGGAGGCGATGCGATGAACCTTCGGAAGTGGGAATATTTCCTCAAAGCAGCAGAGTTTGGTAACCTGTCACGCGTCGCCGAAAAGCTCGACATCTCGCAACCGGCACTAAGCCGGCAGATCGTTGCTCTGGAACAGGAAATAGGCGCTTCGCTTTTCCACCGCACCGGACGTGGTCTGACGCTGACACCAGCCGGAGAAGTTTTCCGCGCCAGAGCTGAGGCTATTTTGGAAGAGATCGCGCGGGTTCCGGAAGAAGTCATGCATGTGGCTAACACGCCTTCCGGGCGGCTTGCCTTTGGTGCGCCGCCGTTCATGGGACGCGTGCTCACCGGCGAATTGGTAGCGACCTATGTGGAGACTTATCCGCATGTGCGCCTTCGCGTCCGCGGCGCGCATTCGTTCCAGCTTCGCGAAGCCATCTTCTTCCGGGACATCGATATCGGTATTCTGGCCGCACCGCTTACGGAGCCCGACCTGCACACAGAGCCTTTGTTGCAAGAACAGCTGTACCTCGTCGGACCTGACGGCAGCGGCATATCACCGGAACAGCCCATCACGCTCGAAATGGTGGCAGACCGACCGCTGATCCTTACGCCCCGCCCCGATGGTTTGCGAACTCTCATCGAGACCGAATTCGCTCGCATCGGCCGGCGCGCGAAGGTCGCGGTGGAAACCGAATATGCCCCGATGGACGATCTTATTCGGCGCAAGGTGGGTTTCACCATCATGCCATTCTGCGGAATGGTCAATTCACCGCTGACTCAGCTTGCCTGGGCCCCGATAGAAGGCCTGTCAGTCACTTGGCTCATCGCATTGCTGGAAAACTCTGAGCGAACGCTAGCGGCAAAACGCTTCATAGAACTGCTGCAGACGTCGACAAAGGAAAACATTAGATCCGGCCGCTGGGAGGCAACCTATCTGGGCAGGTGATGCGCGCCGCAGGAAGGAGGTGGCGTCATTGCCGCAGTTTCGCCTGAAGGGCCACTCTTTCTACCCTGAGGCTACGGGGGTGAAGTCGGTTGGCATGGACCTTGAATTTCGGCGATTTTTCCATCCTCATTTTTATGTATTCGTTAAAGACGAATTCCATCGGGATGCCCACTATGACAGGTCTAAACCCACGACATTTGAAATATCTCCAGGTCATTGCGGAGACGGGGTCGCTGCTAGCTGCCGCAAAGGCCCTCAATATCGCCCAACCTTCCCTTTCCGTCAGCATTTCGCGGATGGAAGATATTGTCGGCGAAAAGCTGATGGATCGGGGACGGCACGGCGCCGTCTTGACCAAGGCGGGGCAGATATTGGTTCGGCATGCCGAGGGCCTGGACAACGCGCTGGAAAACGCCCTGGCGGAGGTCCGCCTTTCTTCGCTCGGCTTCAGCGGTCCGATGGTCGTCGGCGGAACGCCTTTGGCGACGGCGAGCATCATTCCCGAGATCCTGTCCAAGCTCGTGCCGGATTTCATGCCGATCCGATGCGATATCGTGGAGGCGTATGACGAGGATCTGATAAAGAGCCTCCTGAACAACGAGATCGACGTGGTGATTTCTTCGATGCGGGCGGATGTCCTCGAAATGAACGGCATCGGTCTCATCGCTAGCGAACCGCTATTTTCGGCGCAAACCTCCGCCGTCGTTCGAAGAGGCCACCCTTTCGCTTTTGAGAAGACGTTGTCGCTGCGGGATCTGCAGGATGCGCTGTGGGTATTGCCGCCGCGCGGAAGCATAATTCGAACGCTGATCGATTCCGGATTCACGGTAGCCGGCATTCCCGTCCCGCGAAATCTCATCGAGGCCGCACCGTTTGGCGTTCTGAAAGAAATCGTCAAGCAAACCGATGGCGTCACCATCCTATCCGATCAGATTGTCAGAACGGAGCTTGCCGAAGGATCTCTCATCACCGTTCCATTGGCTGAACGCATGACACCGCGCGTTTTCGGGATTCACCGCCTGAAGTCCCGTGAGCCCAGTCCGGTGGCAAATCGCTTTATCGAGATCGCCAGGTTTATCGGCGCGGATCTCAAGTGATTGGCGGTAAAGTTTCTATAGCTGAGAACTATATAAAGCGCATAAATACATATTATACATAATAGCCATCCTCCTGCACCATTACGGAAAATCTGAAGGGCCCGGGAGGAACCATGGCACTCGACAGGTTACCCCTAGCTACCGGTATCCATCTTGTCGGCGACTTTCCGCTTCATAGCGGGTGTGAGATCTACCAGCTGTGCCAGGCGGAGCTGGGTCCCCGGCTTCTCTACTATCCCGACACCCGCATCGTGGACGGCGACGATATCAGGGCATGGCTAGCCGGAGCCGACGGAGCAGCGCGGCTTTCGCACCGAGCCCGCGGCTCGCTCGATGCCCTCGAGGCGTTGAAGGAGGCAGTCGCGCTGCCGGCAGGCATCCGCGCCTCTCTCAGCATCCTGGCCCCGTTTAAAACATCGCGTTTCGCCAAACCTGAAGATCGGGTGGAACCGGACGCGGACTCGGCTTACGCCGCATGGTTGATGGACGAGGTAAAGCGGGTCGTAACCGATCTCCCCTCGTCTTCTACCGATCTGGCGGTCCAGATAAAGCTGCCTTTCGCGGACCTTGCTGAAGCAACGCAAGGCGATACCGCAGACAGCGCATTTGCCGACGTTCTTTTGGATTCCGTTACTAGTATAATCGAGGCCTTGCCGGAATCCATTCCGGTCGCCGTACATATGAATTGCCGGGACGGCGCGGGCTTCAAGATCCAGCCGAACGATTTCGCGGATATGACGGAGTTGTCAAACCGCCTGCTGGAGCGGTGTGTCAGGCGGATCGATCTCCTCCACATACCGGTTCCGCTCGTGGTGTCCGACGAGAGCTTCTTCGCACCCCTGCGACGCCTTGCTCTGCGACCCGAAACCCGGCTCTGCCTCGGCCTGATCCATCTGTCGGATGGAGTGGAAGGTGCGATGCGCCGCATCGCGCTTGCCCGGACAGGCTTCCCGGAATTCGCGCTTGCTGCGCGCAGCGGATTTGCCACCCGCGAGCCCGCAGTGATTGCCGATTTTCTAAAGCTCCATGCCGACGTGGCTTCGGCATGTGAGTCCTGATGCAGTGGAGGTTGCCATGAAGAAATCGATCAAAGCCTATAACTGGGACGAAATCCCCGAACGTGAACTCAAGCCCGGCATCATCCAGCGTGGCTTCCGCAGTGATGGCGTCATGGTGACCTACAACTACCTGCAGCCAGGCTGCAAGGGGTCGCCGCACAGCCATCCGTTCGACCAGATTTTCATGGTGATCCAGGGGCGGGTCACGTTGCATGTCGAGGACCAGACGTTCGACTGCAAACCCGGAACGGTGATCCGCATCCCGCCCCATTACATCCACTATGTCGATCCGCCGTCTCCCGAGGACGGCGTGGCCATCAACCTCGATATCTTCGGTCCAGCCCGTGAGGACTACCTCAACATCGTCGCCTATCAGGACGACGATTTCTCGAAGTGGTGCCAAGGGGGCAAGTCTTGAGAATTTCGGTAAAGAGCGTCCAGAGCGTCGAGATAGAGATGTCAGATCCCGAGCGTGCGGCACGCTTCTATGTCGACGTCTGGAAACTCGAGATCGTCGCGCGCGATCAGGGAAGCATTTATCTTCGCGGAGCGTGTGATGCACATCACATCCTGGCAATCCATCCCGCGAACGGTCCCGGCGCTGTTCGGCGCACTGTGATGGATGCTGCAAATCGCAATGTGGTCGATGCATTACACGCGCGCGTCGCGGCCACAGGCGTTGTGGTCGAAACCCCCGGACCTCTGGATCGCATAGGCAGCGGATACGGCTTCGGTTTTGAGGACCCCGAAGGTCGCGCGTTCGCGGTGGTCACTGACGATATCCGTCACAAGCCTGGCTTCGGCTCAAGCGATCATCCAATCAAGATCGCTCATATCAACTTCAACGATCCGCAACCGGAAAACCTCGTTTCCTTTCTCGTCGACGCTCTCGGCTTTCGTGTCAGCGATCGGGCAGGACGGCAGATATTCCTGAATTGCGACAGCCCGGACCACAGTTCGATCGTGGTGTGCGGTGCGCCATGGCGCACCCTAAACCACCTCTCCTTCGAAATGAAGGATCTCGATGCGGTGATGCGCGGCGCCGGTCGAATGATCGATGCAGGCTACCCGATCGAGTGGGGCCCCGGCCGACACGGCTGTGCGCATAACACCTTCGCCTATTTCGCGGGGCCGGAAGAGTGGCCTTTGGAGTACACGTCCGACGTCGATCAGATTGACGACAGTTACGAATACCACGGTCCGGAATACTGGGCTTGGCCACGTGGCCGACTGGATCATTGGGGCGTGACACCGCCACACACCGCTCGCTGGAAGCGTCTGCAGGATCTCTACGCTTTTGCGAAGGACGCCTATCGCATCAACCCGCATCCGAGGGAGCGGCTATCTGCCTTAAACAACAAAAACGCCTGATTAAACCAAGTTTCCATCTGTGGAGGAGGGATTGGACATGAATACCCAGACGAGAGTGGATGTCGAGCAGGTGCTCGACCAAATGCCCGTAGGAGGATACCGCATCGCCGTGTTTGCACTGGCGGTGCTGCTGGCGATGCTCGACGGCATCGACAACGTGACGCTGGGCCTCGTCGCTCCGGCATTGTCCGCCGAATTGCAAATTCCCAAGACCGATCTTGCATCCGTTTTCACGGCAACGCTTATCGGTTTGACCGTTGGCGCGATGGTCCTCGGACCGGCTGGCGACAAGTGGGGACGGCGCCCCGCAACGCTTGCCTGCACGGCCTTCTTTGGCATCTTCACCCTCGCCATCCATTATGTGCAGGGCTTGAACATGCTGATCCTGTTTCGCTTTCTGGCGGGCATCGGCATCGGCGGGCTGCTTCCAAACATTTGCGCCCTTGTGTCGGAATATTCGCCGAACAAGCACAGACAGACCGGCGTCCTGGTTGTCAGCGGCGGTATCGCCGCAGGCGCGATGCTCGGTGGCATTCTGGCCTCGTTCATCGAGCCGGCGTTCGGATGGCGGTCTCTATTCATGGTCGCGGGCGGCTTGACGATCGTCGCGCTGGTCGTGGCGATTGTCCTTCTGCCCGAATCGATCCGCTTCCTAATCGCTCGCAACCCGACCCATCCGGATGTCTATCGGCTTCTGAAGCGGATCTCGCCCTCGGCTGACATACCGCAGAACGCCCACTGGATGGTCAGCGAACGGCCGGCGGCCGGGACTTTTCGCGAACTGTTCGCAGGGGGGATGGCGGTCACGACTATTGTCCTGTGGGTCAGCTACATCCTGGTCCTGTCGACCATGTATCTTCTGTTCCAGTGGCTTCCAACCCTGGCGAGGGAATTCGGTTTCTCTCCGGCGATGGCGACCTATGCGTCGACAGTGTTCAACCTCGGCGGCATGGTCGGCTCCATCGTTCTTGGGCCGATGGCGGCAAGGTGGGGCGTCTACAGGGTCTCCGCGATCAACTTTCTGGTTATCATTCCGGGAATGGTCGCTTTGGCCTCGTCGCGCGATATGCAAACGCTTCTGCTGTTCAGCTCCTTTGTCACCGGCTGGACGATCATGGGTGGCCTCGGCGTCATCAATGCGCTGACTACGGAAGCCTATCCGACGGCAAGTCGTTCGACAGGGCTTGGCTGGGCAAGCGGGATAGGCCGGCTTGGATCGTCGTTCTCGCCGTCTTTTATCGGCTGGCTGATGGTATCCGGCGGGTGGGCGGCCCATGACATCCTGATGCTGCCGATTGTACCGGCGATCATCCTTACGCTCGCCGTCCTGACTGTCGGCACGCTCAACCGCAAGCAGGCGGCCAATGTAAGTGGAATCCCTGCCATAAATATCTGAAGGAGGTTTTGGTGATGCGGTATGTTCAAAAATTGAAACTGGACGTTGGTGCGGAAGACGCGCCAGAGGCCCGGACTTCCGTATTCGGCTCGCTGAGTGCGATCGGAACATGCCGCATCGACCATGTTCTTCTCTCCGCCCCGGCTTCACCTGTCGGCCTGCATTCTCAGACCGTGGAAAGGCTGATTTACGTGCTCGCGGGGGCGATTTCGCTCAAGGAGGGTGCCGACTTCGTCCGGCTCGAAGCGAACGATTTCCTGTTCGTACCGAGGTCACGTGCAATCATCATAATGGGAACGGACAGCGCAGCACGGCTGCTCGACATCCAGGTACCGATCTCGTACGAGCGATCCTCACCCGCTGCAGACAAGGCACTATCCGACCTGAAGGGTCGCGTCGACGAAAATGCGTTCGCGGTGCACACCGCTCATGCCGCCGAAGGCCGGGCGTTCGAGACCCAGGCACTTATCGATCGCAAGATCGGCTCCGAAAGCATCAAGGCTTTCATTTCGCTCGTCCATCCCGGCAGTGGGATGGGACTGCATGTCCACCCGTTCGATCAATTCTATTACGTCCTGCAGGGAGAGCTATCCGTGCTTCTTGGTTTCGATAGCGGCAGGATGAGCGAAGGTGATCTCGTCGCCTTTCCCGCGGGGCTGATCCACAGCAATTCCAATGACGGCGCCAGCCCTACACTCTTGCTGACGATCAACGTTCCGGAAGTGCCAGTCGGCACCCGAGGCGCCTACTCCATCGATCTTAACAGCTAAAATTGAAGAGACTAAAATGAAAGACTATCAGGTCATCATCATTGGCTTCGGCCCGTCTGGAGCCATGGCCGCCAATCTGCTTGGCAAAGCCGGGATTACAACGCTCTGCGTCGATCGCACCACCGAGGTTTACGACAAGCCCCGCGCGATCGCTCTCGACCATGAAATCATGCGGCTGTTCGACAATATTGGCCTCCGTCAAGACATTGAGGCTCATGTAGCCCCCTTCGATCTTTCGGAACATTTCGGAGCATCCGGACAGCTTTTGCGCCGTGTCGGCATGGTCGGCAAACCCTACCCGCTCGGCTATACGCCGACCATGGTGTTCACCCAACCCCCGGTTGAAAGAGCGCTACGAGCCCATGCGGTGCAATGGCCGAGCGTTTCCGTCTCGCTCGGAACGGAAGTCACTGCTGTTTCCAACGTTTCTGACAAGGCCGTAGTTTCGCTACGAGAGGCAGACGGGACAGAGCGGGCCGTCTCAGCACAGTATGTCATCGCTTGCGACGGCGCCTCCAGTGGGACGCGGGAGCGGCTTGGCTTAACATTGGAAGACCTGAATTTCGATGAGCCGTGGGTGGTGGTCGATGTTCTCGTCAATCCGGACAAGCTCGATCGCGTTCCGGTCAACTCGTCGCATTTTTGCAATCCCGAGCGTCCGGTGGCCTACATTGTCGGGCCTCAAAACCATCGGCGCTGGGAGATCATGTTGCGCGAGGACGAAAACCCGCGCGATGTCGAGAAGCCCGAATGGGTGTGGAAATTCCTGGATCGGTGGATCACGCCGGACGATGCCACGATCTGGCGGTCGGCCGCCTATCGGTTTCACGCCCTGGTCGCCACGCACTGGCGACAAGGTCGCTTCTTCCTCGCCGGCGACGCCGCCCACCAACAGCCACCGATCCTCGGTCAGGGCATGTGTCAGGGTATGCGCGATGTAGCCAATCTCTGCTGGAAGCTGAAGGCTGTCCTGAAGGACGGCGCCCCACCGGAGCTTCTCGACACTTATGGTAATGAGCGCCGCGAGCACGTCCGCGAGTTGATCCTGAAGATCAAGGAGATCGGTGCGGTTCTGTGTGAACGCGATCCCGAAGCCGCGATCCGCCGCGACGAGCGCATCCTGGCGGAAAGCGATGGATTGCCAAGGACACTCTTTCGCCAGTCGATCATTCCGCCAATCCGTCATGGCCTCATCGACCCCACGACTGGCTCCGGTGCTGGAGAATTGTTTCCGCAGCCAATCGTGACGTTTCGCGGGAAAAGCTGCCTACTCGACGACGTCTGCGGCGGCGGGTGGCGGCTGATCATCGATGGCGGGCGTTTTGGCACGCTTCCACCTTCCACTGTCGATGAGGCGCGCCAGCTTGGAATGACAATTCTTCACCTCGGGTCTAGCATTGCCTCGGCGCATAGCGACGTCATACCTTTCGTCGAAGATGACGGTATTCTCGACCACTGGTTCGGCGAGCGAAAAACAAGCGCGGCGATCGTCCGGCCAGATCACTACGTATACTCAGTCGCCACAAGCAAGGAGAGCATCGAACGACATCTCAGAAACTTGGGCTCCCATTTGCGGCGCGTCAATCCCCGTTCGGTCACCACGGAAGAGGTTGCTTGAGGATTAAACCCATCAACCTTGCAATATTTGGAGCCTTCGAATTTCGACGAATGAAAGGCCATGGCATTCATTGAGGAAGACACCGAGGCTCTTGAAGAGATGCGAACCCGCGACCCTGCTCATCCGGCCCTCTAAGTAGCTGATCTTCTGCAATACGACTGGCGAGTCCACAGGGCACTGCTATATCGCCGGCTCCGCTAGTACACTACGCTGAACGCACGGTACGGCTAGCATATAGGTCCTGAAGCTTCTGTTGTTTAAGAGCATCTTGTTTCGGTGCAATACCGAAAGTCCGGGAATATTCTCGACTGAACTGTGAAGCGCTCTCGTACCCAACTTTGTAGGCAGCCTCGGCGACATTCGCAGCTTGAGTTGCCATGAGTCGGCGCGCTTCCAGCAGGCGAAGTTGTTTTTGAAACTGAAGCGGTGTCATTGCCGTCAGCGCCTTGAAATGCTGATGGAAAGATGACGGACTCATTCGAGCAATATCAGCCAGTTCTTCCACCCGCAGCGTCTCTGCAAAATTGGTGTGCAGGACCGATACTGCTCTGACGACGCGCTCAATGTTCGAGTCGGGCAAGGCTAGTTTGCATATTTCGCCGCCATGCGGCCCACTCAGCAACCAAAAGCATATTTCCCGGACGATCGAAGGCGCCAGGATCGGAATTGCCTTGGGTGTAGCCAGCAACCGAACCAGGCGAAGGATGCAATCTGACAGCGGTTGGTCGACCTTGGCAACGAAAGCGCATGGACCGGATATTTCCGGCTGCGGGGGAAGCACCTCCAACTGTTCAAGAACGTCCCGTACGGTTGCCACGTCGAAGTCAATCATCACGCCGACGTAAGGGGTCTCCTCACTTGCCTCGACGATCTGGCCGGTCGCTGGGACGCCGACACTGACGACGAGGCATTCCATCGTTCCGTAGCGTAGCAGCTCCTCTCCCAGCTGCAATTCCTTGCCGCCCTCGACGACGACGCAGAGCGACGGGCGGTAGATGTTCCGCATAGGCATCATCGACTGATACGATCGGACGATGTTGAAACCTTCGATGGCCGTCGGAAACAGACCTTGCCCACCACCCTGTTCTTCGATGTAGGCCGTTACGGCTGAGAGCAATGGCGTATTCAAGCGGGGCTCCAGTTGCTTCAGAGGCCACGGCAACACGTGGCTCCTCGCCGGCACTATCACCTCACTTGTAGGAATAGGCAAGTTTCTTGAAGGTTCGGGCATTCTGGTCATTGGACACTCCATCTAGCTTAAGGGTGCAACCAAGCGAGGAGTGACCTCAAGATGACAGAAATTGTCGCCCGGTCAATAGACCCCGTAGAGACACGAGTGGCGCCTGCTGGCGCCACACGGGAGCACGTGAAAGGCCTGAGGATGGCCGCCATCTGCGTCGTGCTTCTGCTGATCAACGCGTTCTCGCAGATCGATCGAATATTGCCGTTCATCCTGGCGGAAAAGATCAAAGCGGATCTGGAGCTGACCGATACCGAGATGGGCCTGCTCACCGGCCTTGCGTTTGCGGTGTGCTATGCACTTCTCTCATTGCCGCTTGCCCGAGCGGCAGATCGGGGCTCTCCCCGGCTCGTACTGGTGTCCTGCATCCTGATCTGGAGCGTCATGACGACAGTCGGTGGTTTTGCAGCAAGTTTCATGTTTCTGGCCCTCACACGCTTCGGCGTTGCATTCGGCGAGGCTGGCGCAGTGCCGGCAGGCCATGCTCTCATCGTCCGGAAGATCGGCCTCGAGCGGCGTGGCCTTGCGATCGGTTTGTTCGCGATGGGCATTCCGCTCGGCACGATGGTTGGGTTTGCGGCAGGCGGCGCGATTGCAGATGTTTTCAGCTGGCGCGTTGTTTTGATGGGTGCTGGAGCCATCGGCGTCTTGATCGGGCTGTTGACCATTCTTATTGCCGGCCCCACCCCTCCGCTTCCAGGTACAGCCTCTCGCGACGAACCCTTTCTGCGAACCAGCCTTGACCTGTTGTCGTCCCCGGCTTTCCGCTGGTTGTTCGCTGGCGCCGTTTTCCTGGGCTTCGCAGGCGCACCTTTTTATGCCTTTTCGATCCCTTTTCTGATCCGTACCCATGGTTTTACCGCGACTGAGGTCGGCGTCTCGTTCGGCATGTTGCAAGGACTAATGGGTATCATCGGGACATTGGGCGGCGGACGCTGGTTTGACCACGCTGTTCGCACAGGTACCGGCAAGGTGCTTGGACCTCCGGCAATTCTGTTTCTCATCGCCAGTACAACGACAACTGCGGCGCTATTTGCCCCGACTGGCTGGATGTCCATCGCGCTCTTCGTGCCCGGAATGCTGTCATTTTCCTTCATGTTGCCATGGGGCTTTGGGGCCGCGCATCTGATCGCCGGTCCAGGACGGCAGGCACAGGCGACCAGCCTCGTCATGATCGCGTCCGGCCTTGCCGGGCCGGCACTCGGTCCCCTGATCGTCGGTATTGTCAGTGATGCGGCCACAGCGGCTGACATTCCGAACGGCCTCGGGCTCGGTCTTTTGATCGTGCCGTTAGCGAGCACTCTCGCAGGCATTGTCTACCTAATCACAAATCAACGCATCGCCGCATTCCTCCGCCGTCAGTGACCGCAAACCGCCGTTGCAGGCCGAACTATTCGAAACTTTTTAGGAGATATTGAAATGTCCAACACAGACAATTCACGGCGCACGTTCCTCGCCCTTGCAGCGGCCGTGCCATCCGCTATCGCCATGAGCGGCATTGCATCGGCCCAATCGTCAGAGACTGGCGCTATCGCTCCACCAAGTGACAAGCGTGGTGCGATCGTCACTGGCTCTTCCCGTGGTATTGGCGCCGCGACAGCCCGCCGCCTCGCGCGGGACGGGTTCGCCGTGACCGTGAACTATCTGACCAACCGCGATCTTGCTGAAGCGGTCGTTCGCGACATCGAGGCGGCTGGCGGTCGCGCCATCGTTCGCCAGGGCGACGTCGCAGATCCCGTTGCGGTCAAAGCCTTGTTCGACGCCCATGACCAGGCGTTCGGCGGCGTGGACGTGGTGGTCAACAATGCAGGGATCATGAATGTCGGTCCATTTGCTCAAATGACCGACGCGGCTTTTGACCGGATGATGGCCACCAACGTCAAGGGGAGCTTCAATGTCTTGCGCGAGGCTTCACGACGAATTCGCGATGGTGGCCGGATCATCAGCCTGAGCTCAAGTATCATCAAAATGAGTCCTCCCGCCACGGCAGCCTACGCCGCAACCAAGGCGACGCGGGAGGTCTACTCAACCGTTCTTGCGAAGGAATTGGGCGGTCGCAACATTTCGGTCAACGCGATTTCGCCAGGCGCCGTCGATACCCAACTCTTGCGCCAGCACGGGGAAGAGGCGCTTCGCGGCATACCGGAAGCAACGCCGCTCCGTCGGCTCGGCCAGCCAGAGGATATCGCCAATGTCATAGGCCTTCTCTGCTCGCCGGACGGGGCCTGGATCAATGGCCAAAACGTCTTCGCAAACGGCGGGATCGCCTGACGGACGACCGCTGTGGACTTGCCTCGCAGCCAGCGAGCATTCCCGAGTCTCCGGCATGAATGCGGCGAACACGAGAGATCGCCACAAAGCCACCCCTCAGCGAACCGATGCATGTCAACGCATAGGCTCGGATCCCGGAACCGCCCCGTTCCGGATCCGCGAAAGGTCGCTTTACCCCACGGCGACCTCCCGTCCGCCGGAGACGTGCCCTGAACATAGCGTCTTCGGCGGACGATCTTGCCCCAGCAGAACAAAGGAACTGACGATGTCGAAATCGTGGAAACTTGACGATATGCCGTCTCAAAAGGGCCGGACGATCCTGATCACCGGGACTGGTGGTCTGGGCTTGGAAGATGCACTTGCGCTGGCTCGCGCCGGTGGCGACGTGATCATCGCAGGACGCAATCCGACAAAGGGTGCAGACGCTATCCGGCGCATTAAGGAACAGGCGCCCCAGGCATCGGTCGCTTTGGAGATCGTCGACCTTGGTGATCTCGCGTCGATCGAGGCACTGGCCAACAGACTGAAGGAAACGCGCGATCACATCGATGTGCTCATCAACAACGCCGGCGTGATGACGCCGCCGACGCGTCAGACGACGAAGGATGGTTTCGAACTGCAATTCGGCACCAACTATCTCGGCCACTTCGCCTTGACCGGCCACTTGCTGCCGCTGCTCAAGCTTGGACAAGCCCCACGCGTCGTCACGCTCTCCAGCATTGCTGTTAGGAGCGCAAGCGCCGCAATCAACTTCGACGATCTGCAAGCGGAACGGCATTATAAGCCGATGCCCGTCTACACTCAGTCGAAGCTGGCCTGCCTGATGTTTGCGTTCGAACTGCAACGGCGAAGTGAAGAAGCGGGTTGGGGTGTCACCAGCATCGCTGCCCACCCAGGCGTGTCGCGTACCGATCTGCTTCACAATGCCCCTGGGCGCCACAGCGCTCAAGGCATCCTCAGGACGTTCTTATGGTTTTTATTCCAGCCCGTTGCACAGGGTGCGCTGCCGACCTTGTTCGCGGCAACATCCCCAGAAGCTCGAGGCGGCGGCTATTACGGTCCCGAAAGGCTCAGCGAGACCCGTGGACATCCAACGGAAGCACAAATTCCGCGACAGGCGCTGGAAAAGCATGTCGCGCGCAAGCTATGGGAAGTCTCGGAAAAACTCACGGGCATCTCGTTCAACGCCCAGATTCCGACCCTGGGGCTCTCTGGCCCGGGCGCGACGACGATCGCGCGGGAGGGGTGAGTGATGGACCCGCTCGGAAATCTTGTCGAATGGATTGCGATATATGGCATATTCGGCCTCATCGCGATCGGGCTGGCGGAGCGCTTCTTGCCTGCCCTACCCTCCTATGGCGTTCTCGTTGCCATAGGTATCGCGGCCGACGATTTTTGGTCCCTCCACACCGCTGTCATCGCAACGACGCTCGGGAGTTTTATGGGCGCTCTCGGTCTCTATTTTCTCGTGCGTGTTATCGGGAGAAAGAGGTCCGCAACGCTTCTCTACGCGGTCGGCAGATGGGTGGGTCTATCGCAACCTCGCATCGACTGGACATTGTCCTCCCTGCGCGACCGGGAACAATCGCTGACGATTCTGTCGCAACTCATTCCCACGGTTCGGCTGATCGCGCCTGTGGCGGCAGGGCTCTTGGGCACAAGTACGCTGCGGTTTATCGCTGGCGTGGCAGTCGGCATAGTTTTGTGGAACGGCTTGTTCATCGCCGCAGGTCATCTCGCTGTTCTGGCCAGTCCCGGCATCAATTCATCCATGCTCGCACTGAAGATACTCATCCTGCTTGTTGTCACAGAGGGACTTGTGGCCCTGGTATGGCGGCTTCGGCGACGATCCGCGGTGCGCGTTAATCCGGGAGCCAGTGGGCGATGACGAACAGAACTGCTGATGCCTTTTTGTTTTTTCGGGCGTGGCTTTCCGCGCCCCTTCGCGTCGCCTCGGTTACGCCATCAGGACGCGCGTTGTCTTCACTCATGACGACCGAAATCTCTGCGGACACAGGCACAGTCATTGAGCTGGGTCCGGGAACAGGCGTTTTTACCGAAGCATTGCTGAATCGAGGTGTCGCTGAGGAAAATCTCGTGCTGGTCGAGTACGGTGCTGAGTTTGCCAACCAACTTAGCGATCGCTTCCCAGCCGCTAAAACCGTCCAGATGGATGCCGCACAGTTGCGCAAGTTGCCGCTTCACGCCTCGGCGCCTGTAGGCGCTGTCGTCAGCGGTCTTCCTCTTCTATCGATGCCATTACGCAAAGTGCATGCTATCCTGGAGGGGGCATTCTCGCATCTTCGTCCGGGTGGAGCATTCTACCAATTCACCTACGGCCCGAAATGCCCGATTGCCAGACCCTTGCTCGACCGTCTCGGCCTGAAAGCGACGTATATAGGCTGGACCTTCGCCAATATTCCACCTGCAGCCGTTTACCGTATCAGACGACGACGCCCGCGGAGGTCATTCGAACCGGCGCACTAGGATCTGTCGTTTGGTGGTCAGAACAATCTATCCTAGCCAGCAGCAGCTACCTCTCTGGCTGTTCCGGCTGAATGCGGAAGGCACCGGACATTCCATCAGGCCATGACGTTGTCCTTCAGCACCCGGCCAAAGGGTCATGCCTTGCCCTGCATCAGGTGATCGATGTTGCCGGTGATATGGTCCCAGCCAGAAAGCGCGATTTCCGCCACAGCAGAGAGTTCGTCGCGATCCGCTCCGTCGCGGGCGCGGATCGCCATCCCACTTTGCACTGTTTGCACGAACCTCGCCAATTTGGTCGTGTCCGAGGTGGCCTCAAGGTCGCCGTCGCTCTTCGCCCTGTCGAAGCGCGCCTTAAGGATATCGAAACCGCCGGCGCGGGTCGCTCGCATGAGTTCACCCAGTTCGGAGTGTCCTTCGCCGCCCACGGTCGCGAGCGTCGCCATGCACCCATGGGGTAGATCGAGATCTCCTCCGGTCATGGCGATCGCGGAATCCTGAAGAAATGCCAGCGCTGCGTCTCTCGCAGTCGAGGCGGCCCTGAAGCGGGCCCAGACCAACCCTTCGTAGGTCGTGTAGTAATATTTGAGCGCCTCCGCATAGAGCGCATCCTTCGAGCCGAAGGCCGCATAAAGGCTCTTGGTCCCGATCCCCATCGTTTCCGTCAGGTCCGCGATCGAGGTCGCCTCATAACCCTTGATCCAGAATAGCCGTGTCGCCGCTGCAAGTGCAGCCTGGCGGTCGAATTCCCGCGGCCGCCCGCGTGCAGGACGGATCGATGTTGAGTTCGCTGGGGACGTCGAAAAATTATTATGCATCGACCACTGCATAAATCAGTTGACGAGGATTTGCAATGCCACTACTTATTTATGCATCGATCACTGCATAAAGGAGCCGATGATGGAATTGCTTGGAAAGCGCGCCCTGGTGAACGGCGGCTCGCGAGGAATAGGAGCCGCGATCGCGATTGCGCTCGCCGAAAAGGGCGCTGATGTCGCATTCACCTATCAACGCTCGGCAGATAGGGCGGCATCGGTGGTGCAGGCCATCGAGGAAAAAGGCCGGCGTGGACTTGCAATCCAGGCCGACAGTTCTGATCCCAACGCCATCCGCCGCGCCGTCAGTCAAACGGTCGACACACTTGGAGGGCTCGATATTCTCGTCAACAGCGCAGGCATCGGGACCGCCGGCATGACCGCGGATCTGGCGCTCGCCGACCTGCAGGCCATGCTCGATGTGAATGTACGCGCGCCCGTCCTCTTCGCCCAGGCGGCGATCCCGCATCTGTCATCCGGAGGTCGGATCATCTCGATCGGTTCCGCTCTGGCTGAACGCGTGCCTTTTCCGGGCGTGACGACTTATGCCATGTCGAAGTCGGCGCTTCTGTCCTTCACGCGAGGCCTTTCGCGCGAACTCGGACCTCAAGGCATCACCGTTAATCTCGTCCTCCCCGGATCGACCGACACGGATATGAACCCGGCCAATGGCGAGAATGCCGATTATCAGCGAAGCCTCACATCGCTCGGCCGGTTTGGTGAGCCCCGCGAAGTCGCCAGCGCGGTGGCGTTTCTGGCAGGTCCGGGTGCAAGCCTGATTACTGGCGCCGTTCTCAGCGTAGATGCAGGTTTCAACGCCTGACTTTGGCCTCGCCTTGTCTGGACGTCGTATTTTACGGCGCCCGGCTTTCAACTCGTATCGCAACTGAACCCTATCCTCTCCGGCGGCGGTCCTTCGTTAGGTTACGAAGTCAAATCGCCCGAACTTTCCGTCACCAGTTTGCTTGATGTCGATGACCAGCGCCTCGTCAAACAGCCGGTCTCCGGCATTTCGGGCCTCTCCGGGAAAATAGAGTTGGGTGGTGAGCACGCGCCCACCTGGGCGCTGGACCTTGAAATGAAAATGACGTGTTCGGCCGGGATAAAGCGTCGGTATGATGGTGTTGAACCACCAGCGTCCCTGAGCATCGGTGAACTGATGCCCGCGCAGTCGGAAACCGACGCTATCGTAGTCACCTTTTTCGTCCGCGTGCCAGATCTCGACGAGGCTTCCGGCGATTGGCCGGCAGCGATTGTCGAAAACGAATCCCGCAACGGTTATTCGCTCGCCTCCGGGTGCATCCGAATAGAGATCCCGATTGAGCGGTGAGTTTGGTCTGAAGAAGGGGCCGGCTTCCCGTTCGAGGGTCAGTTCGTCTCCATCGTCACATGCGGGGGTGAGCGGCAGTTCGGAAGCGTCTCGCGCGAACGCTCTCATTCTCGTCCCCTCGATGAGAGGCAGCGTCAGAAAGGCTGTCAAAAGCGAGCGTCTAGTGGAGGGCAAGGCAGATCTCCCAGTGTGATGGCGGATTAATCGACGCGCCGTTACTGCAGGCGTTGCGCGGCATTCGCCTGCGCCTCACGGATCAGGCCGGAATACATATTCTCCTTGCCGGGATACCATGGCATCGTGCCGATGGAGCCGAAGCCGGGAATCGTTTCCATATGTGCGACCATGCGGGCGCGCATGTGCTCGTCAGGTAGCGGTCCCGTCATCGCCTGGACATTGTCGCTCATGTGGTCGGGGTTGGACGTGCCGCAGAGCACGGTGCTGACCGCGGGATGCGCCATGACCCATTTCAGGAAGAACTGCGCCCAGCTGGTCGCCCCGAACTCTTGCGCAAAACCTGGAAGCGGATGTCCCTCGACCACCTTCATCAGGCGCGCCTTTTCGAGCGGCAGATTGATCAGGACGCCAACGCCCTTGTCGGCGGCGGCTGGAAGAAGACGGCGCTCGGCATCGCGGTTAAAGATCGAATAGTTGGTCTGGATGAAATCGACATCGTCGCGCTGGACGATCGCCAATAACTGGTCCTGGGCCGCCGACTCGTGATGGGTCACGCCGACGTGGCGTATGAGCCCTTCCTTTTTCCAGGCCTTCATCAGCGGAATGACGACCGGCGCATTGGTGATGCTGTGGCATTGCATGAGATTGATCGTATCACGCCATGTTCGCATCCGCGATTGCCGGAAGCTTTCGACGGCGTGGCTCTCGTCGCCGAGATATTCGCCTGTCGACCAGACCTTGTTGGCAAGGAACATCTCGTCGGACCCTTCTAACTCACCCATGAACTGGCCGACGCTGACTTCCGCCGAGCCATAGAGCGGCGATGTATCGACCACGCGACCGCCTGCGGCGACGTACCGCTCGAAAACCTGACGGAGAGCGTCACGGCGATCGCCAGGCTTCAGGTCGAAGGTCAGGAAGGTGCCGAGACCAAGGGCCGTGACCCGTTCGCCGGTGCGTGGCAAAGTGCGGGTCAGCACATCCGGGTTTGATCCAGTGGCTGGCGACGACCCATTCGTTGCCTGGGTCTGGGCCGTAGCGTTCGTGGCGAGTGCCAGCCCTGTTGCCGCCGCACCCATCGTGCCGAGGAAGCCGCGACGATTGATCTGTGACTGGTTCATAGGTGTCTCCTGTCTCCAAGCGTCAGAACTGCCAGTTGGCGGGGACCCAGGCATACCCACCATCGGTCTTCAGCATCCGGCCGAGGCCGGGGAAAGGATAGTGAAAGCCGAGCACGGGCATCTGTTCAGCAGCCGCCCTGTCGAAGATGCGCCGGCGGGAAGAAAGAGCCATCTCCTTGTCGCGGTCCGGGCCGGGAAGCCAGGGCCGGTCGACGTTGACGACAGGGTGATAGGCAAGGTCCGCCGTCAGCAGCAATTGGTCGTTGGCGGAATGGACGAGGAAGGTGGCCATGCCCGCCGTGTGGCCGGATGCGACGATCGTCGTCAGACCCGGGACGATCTCTGCACCGGCTTCATAGAGCTCGACATCGTTCATAATCGGCGCGAGGCTGTTCTTGATGTTCGCCGCAAAGCGCAGACGGAACTCCTCCGGGACCGGCATGTACGAGAGGTCCGGATCGGTGAGGACAAAGAAGTCCCAGTCGGCCTTCGGAACAAACACGGTGGCGCGCGGAAAGGCTTTGCCGCCGTCCGCGGCTCTCAAGTTGCCGACATGGTCCGGATGGGTATGCGATACGACGATCGCGTCAATGTCTGACGCACCGAGGCCTATCGCTGCGAGGTTTTCGAAGATGCGGCCACCATTCGGGCCCATGGTTTTGCCGGCGCCGGCCTCGATCAGGATCCGCCGGCCGCCGGTTTCAATCAGCAACGTGTTGAGATTGAGCGTCATGTGGTCGGTCGGCAGAAAAGCTTGCCGCAGCACCTCCTGAAGCTCCGCTTCCGGGGCGTTGCTGGCATAGACGCGTGGCGGACCGCCAATCACGCCGTCGCTCAAGACAGTGGCGCTGATCTCTCCAACGCGGAAGCGATAATGCCCGGCATTACCGGCCGCCGGGGACGCAGCCTGAGCGTTGGCTCTCCCGGAACCGCCTAGGTTCGGCAGGAGCATGCTAGATGCGCCGGCGACAGCGGACAGCATGATTGCGCGTCTGTTGAGGGTGAAGGCATTCATCTGTGGTTCCTTCTTCTGGGCGCACTGCTTCGACCCTTCCTCGATCGGAGAACGGAGGGCGACGAAGATTTCAGCAGGGCAGAGCTTAAGTTTCGGCGATCATGACACGGTGCAATTGATCTGATAACCTGCGGTAAGTTGATCAGCTTGATTAGAAAAACTTCGCAATGGACCCAATCCGACTGGACAGCTTCGACGTGTTCGTTGCCATCGTGCGCTGTGGCGGGTTCCGCGCAGCAGCACTCGAGCGAGGGGTCTCGTCATCGGCCTTAAGCCAAACGATGAATGGCCTGGAAGAGGTTCTGGGAATCCGGCTTCTCAATCGAACCACGAGAAGCGTGTTTCCAACGGAGGCGGGACAGCGTCTGCTTGAACGTCTGGCGCCTGCGCTTGGCGATATCAGGCTTGCTATTGCAGAGATCGACGAGTTGCGGGATAGTCCATCTGGAACCCTCAAAATCAACGCGCCGGCGCCGGCCGTCGATCATTTTCTTTGCCCCCTCGCGTTCGACTTCATGGATGTTTACCCAGAAGTGAAAATCGAGATCATCAGCGATGCGGCCGTCATCGATATCGTGGAACAAGGTTTCGATGCCGGCGTCCGGTTCGGCAAGCAGTTGGCGCAGGACATGATTGCGCTCCCGCTTGGACCCGCGCTTCGTTATGCAATCGTCGCGTCGTCCGACTACATAAAGAGGTGCGGAGAGCCGCGGACGCCGCACGAACTCGTTGATCACGACTGTATCAAACGTCGTTTCCCTGGTGGCACCCTCGTAAACTGGCGGTTTACCGAGGGAAGCGAGGAAATCGAAGTCACTCCCACCGGCCGTTTGACGGTCAGTTCTGCGCACAATGAACTGCAGGCTGCACTAGCAGGCAGAGGAATTGCCCATGTCTTCGATGACTACGCTAAGCCATATGTTCACGCCGGCCGGCTGGTGGAGCTTCTCTCAGACTGGAGCCCCACCTTGCCACACTGGTTTTTATACTACCCCAGCCGCCGGCTCCCGAGTGCGGCCATGCGTGCTTTTCTCGATTACATGAGGAGCTACGACTGGAAGACGAAGGATGCGCTCGCCCCCTGGTGACAGCACCAGTTCGGCTACGTCGGCCTCGCCTTGAACATGGAACGACAATTGAAGAGCGAGACTTTCTTGCTCTGGATCAACCTCCTGCCGCCGGAAGGGCGGCGCCCGCAAGGCCGCGACCTCGCTTCGAGCCCGCCCTCCGGTCCTCATTCGACGCGCCGCCACTCGATTTTGATTTCAATACCCTCCGGCCTGCGGAACTGTTCGGTCATGCGGTCGCCATCAACGACGAGCCTCAGATCGTCACGCGTTCGTACGCTGCCGATCCAGTTCGGAAATGTTGCGCCTTCGACGCGGTTGCCGCTGAATTCGCCCTTCTCATCGACCGTGTAGGTTCCGAAGAACCCGATACTGCGTGACATGGCCGTGCGATTTTCATCGTCCGTCCCCTCACCGCGAACGTCGGAAGCAAACCGCGGGACGTCGGCGTCGGTCAGAACTTCGACGAAGTGCATGTCGGGCGTGAAGACGAGAAGACCGTTGGGCTTTTCTCCATAGGCAGCGATATTTTTGCCGCCGGGATCGATGGTTGCCGATACCATGCGCCAAGTGCCTACAACCTGGTTTTCAGCGGCTGCCTGCGCGAAAGCGGAAGACGAAACGAAGGCAAGAGCCGCCAGAGCTGATCGAATGGACATGTTATCTCCTTTCCTGTTCTTGGAATCCGTGTTTTGGGACCGCTGGGTTCACAGCTCCTGCCTGTCGGCGGAAACTGCCACGTCTCGCTGCGCCTCAAGGGCGGAAAGGCGTGCGGAAAGTGCTTGTGAAATAGACGAATAGGCGGTGCTACCCAGCGTCAGCCGCAATGGCGGCCTTTCGCTCTCGGCGGCTGATATAATCGCGGACACGGTGCGCGCCGCATCCCCTTTGATCTCGAAGCTTCCGTCGCTGATCGCCCGGCGAACGGCGCCAGCCGGCGTTTCAGCGTAGGCATCCAACGGTACCGCCTGAACGAGATTCGCTCCGAAATTCGTGCCCGTCGGCCCAGGCTCAGCGATGATGAAATCGATGCCGAAAGGCGCCACCTCCTGCGCCACGGCTTCGACAAAACCCTCGATGCCCCACTTGGTCGCGTGATAGAGACTGAAGCCCGGATATGCGATTTGTCCGCCCTCGGACGAGACCTGGACGATCCGCCCGCCGCCTTGCCTTCGAAGAAGAGGCAACGCGGCACGGATGAGATGGATGGATCCCGTAAGGTTGGTGGCGATCTGCCGGTCGATCTGATCATTCGCGAGCTCTTCCGCAGCACCGAACAGGCCATAGCCCGCGTTGCTGACGATCACGTCGATCTGGCCGTGCCGCTGGAAGGCTCCTTCCACGGCGGCGGTAATGCTCTCCGGCTTGACCAGATCGAGCTGAACGATGTCCAGGCGCTTGCGGTATTCCTGCTCAAGCTGCGCCAGCGTTCCCGGGCGGCGAAGTGTTGCGATTACCTTATGTCCTTGGGCGAGCAACTGCTGCGTCATCTCGAAACCGAGCCCGGAAGAAGCGCCGGTAATGAACCATGTCTTTGGCATGTGAACTCCTCATCTATTCATCCCTCAAGATGTAGAACAGCAACATTGGTGGTATAAGATCTTCAGTTTGGCATGAGCTGGTGAGGATAATTCACGAATGATGCGCCCTAGTCTGAATGACCTTGCCGCCTTTGCCGCGGTTGCCAATCACCAGAGCTTTCGGAGAGCGGCTGACATCATGGGGGTCTCGCGCTCCGCCCTCAGCCACGCGATTATCGGATTGGAAGCAAAGCTGGACGTCCGCCTCTTCAATCGAACGACACGCAGCGTATCGCTGACGCAGGCCGGCGCGCGCCTGCTCGCACGACTCGACCCGGTCCTGCAGGATCTCGATCAAGCACTCGATACTCTATCGGAGGAGCGCGGAGCCCCAAGCGGCTCGCTGCGGATCAACGCGAACAAGAGCGGCGCCCGTATCTTGCTCAGCGACGTCGTTCCGCGCTTTCTCGATCTCTATCCCGATGTCGAGCTTGATCTTGTTTCGGAAGGTCGGCTCGTCGATATCGTGGAACAGGGTTTCGATGCCGGAATACGCCTGCTGGAAACTGTCCCGAAAGACATGGTCGCGGTGAAGTTCGGTGGCGACGTGCGTTTCATCGCCGTGGCAGCACCTTCCTATCTGGACGGGAAAGCAGGACCGCACACGCCCGACGATCTTTATGCGCATTGCTGCGTCCGCCAACGTTTGCCGAGCGGAAAGCGCTATCGCTGGGAGTTTTCCAAACGCGGCGCCGAAGTGGCGATCGATGTGCCGGGCAACCTCACACTCGATGACAATGATCTTCTCGTGCAGGCGGCGGCGGACGGGCGCGGTATTGCCTATGTCCCGGAATACTTCGCCCAGCCGTTTCTGGGGTCCGGTCAGCTGGTGACGGTACTTGATGACTGGTGCCCGCCGACGCCTGGTCTGGCCCTCTATTACCCGCGCAACCGGCACGTCCCATCCCCGCTTCGGGCCTTCATCGACCTCTTGCGAGAGGTGGACAGAACACGATGAGGGGACGACGGTGAATGGCATCCGCCCCCTCAGATGATGTGGTAGACCCGCGGCACCCATCGCTTTTAGCCCTTTCGCATTGCGGATGCTCGCCTGGTATGTCAGGGCGTCGATGGCTTGCGCCGCAAGATCATGCCGCCATGGTGCAACGTGTTGGCATCGACGAAATCGCCGTCGGCAGTGAAGCCCGTGTCATCCCAGTACTCGATATGCGTTCCGTCGACTTCGTAACGGCCCTCATAAGCTCGCTCGCGCTGGCCGCGGGCCTCGACATAGCGTCCGTTCGGCAGAAGCTCATGGCGAACACGGTTGTCCTCGGTCACCCACATGCCTGTGTAGGGATGGTTCGGCTGCAAATTGGTCTCCTGTGCTTCTACGGGCTGAATCGAAAGGGTGGCGGCTGTTATGACTGCTGCAAATGGCTGTCGCATGGTCGGGCTCCGCTAAATGTTGCTGTTTCGGTCCGGAGGCGATCGCACATAGATGCGTGATGCGGTTCGGCAGACGCTCAGGTCTGCCGAACCGCAGGCGTCGGTCACTCGGAGCGTGGAGCGTTGTTGTCGACGACCTGCTGATAGGCAACGAGGTCCAGAAAGGCCTCCGCGTTGACGACGAGGCCGTTCTTCATCTTGAGTATCCAGACGAACTGGTTGCGATAAGGTGCGCCTGAGGTCGTGATCGCCGTTCCGTCGAAGCGGATGATGACCGTGTCGCCGTCGGCGAAGATGTTGTGCACCTCCGGCGCGATCGGGGTCGCGAGCCGGCTGGTCAGGGGGCGCGATGCCTGTTCGACAAAATCCTTCTGGTTGCGATAGGTGCCGGCGACCGGCCCGGAACCATGGATTGTCCAGACGACGTTGGGAGCGAGAAGCTCGCCGAAGACATAGGTGCCCCCGCGCCATTTTTCGAAGGCGGCTTCGACGATCGCTCTGTTCCGTTGCTCGATAGCCGCACTGTCCGCAGCCTGCACCTGCGTTGCCGTGGCGTTCGCAATGGCTGTGCCCGGAAGAGCGAGCGACAGCAATGCCAGTGTGATCAGAGCTCTTCGGCTCGCGCCGGGGACCCATTGGCGTGTCGGAAGAATGGTCATGGCATAGTCCTTTCCTTGCTGCTGAGAGCCTGATGAGACCCATCGGCCGGCACTGAAGCTGCGTGCACCGCCGACAGGCTCGCGTCCTAATTCGTATGATCGAAGGTAGGCGCCTCGATGAGATCGGACAATTTGCCCAATGATGACCACTCTGGTAAATCTATCTAACCAATGACAATCGATCTGAATGGCATCTCTGTTTTCCTGGCAATCGCCGAAGCGCGGAGCTTTCGCGTGGCCGCGGAGAATCTGGGCGTAACACGGCCCGCGGTCAGCCAGACGATCCGGCGTCTCGAAGATCGGCTAGGTGTGGCGCTCGTGCAGCGCACGACACGCAGCGTCAGTCTCACGGAGGCCGGCGAACAACTCTATCAGCGAGTGGCGCCGGCCATTTCCGAAGTCGGACTGGCGCTCGACGCGACGGCGGACCGCGACAGCGCACCGGGCGGACTGTTGAGACTTGCGGTGTCATCCATCGCCGAGCCGTTCATCTCCGGGCCGCTTCTGGCGCGATTTGCGGACACCTTTCCCGCTGTTCAGGTCGACGTGACTGTCACGGACGAGGAATTCGACATTGTCGCGGAAGGCTATGATGCCGGTGTACGTTTGGGCGAGGTCATCGATCAGGACATGATCGCTGTTCCGGTCTCGGGCGATCAGCGTCAGGGCGCCTTCGCCGCCCCATCCTACATCGAACGCTTCGGCAAGCCTGAGCATCCTTCGGAGCTCGCCGCGCATCGGTGCATCGGCTGGCGACCAGCGCCACACAGCGCACCCTATCGCTGGGAATTCGGCGAAAACGGGCGCGAATTCGACGTGGCTGTCGACCCGCACATAACCACCAACGACATGTGGCTTATGATCCGCACGGCCTGTGCCGGCGGCGGCATCACCTTCGGTATGGAGGACACGTTCAAACCCTATGTCGCATCCGGTCGACTGGTCCCTCTCCTTCAGGACTATTGCCCTCCGTTTGCCGGCTTCTTTCTGTATTACCCCAGCCGGCGCAATCTCGCTCCCAAGCTTCGGGCGCTCATCGATCACGTGAAGCGGTGGCGATAACGCCACCAGCGACGTCGTCGTCATCACAGTCATTGCCGGCCTGATCGCGTCGCTTATGCCTAAGACGGCTGTCCAGCTTTCTGGCCCGTCCCCTTGAGATCGCTTCATCCGATCCGACAGCATCGAGCCTTGACATTCGTTCGCTACCTTGCGATTATCGTATGGTAGCAAACGAATAAACAGGCCATTTCTATGCGTGATCAGGCGGACACCAAAGACCTCTCCGTAGGAGCATGGACGAAGCGGTGTTATTTTGCGGGCCGGGCCCTCATGGACGAGCGTCTGCGGCCATTCGATCTCGGATCCACGCAGTGGTATGTGCTCTGGTATCTCGTCAACAACGGCCCGTCCGTCCAGCGAGACCTCGGCCGCGCACTTGAACTTGAACGAGCCACCTTAAGCGGAATCATTGCAACGCTCGTCCGCAAGGATCTGGTTGCGCAGACCGCGGATGGAGGCGATCAGCGTCAACGTCTGCTGACGCTGACAGCTGCAGGCCAGGCGCTGTGGCGCAGACTTCCTGATCTTTCTTTCATTCATGACGCTGCCTTCGGCGGGATCGACGAGGCCGATGTGGCCACGACCATCCGTGTCCTCAAATCAGCGACCGAACGACTGCAGACCCTGTTGCGAAAGGACTAAGCAAATGACGGTATTGATCACCGGAGCCACCGGGCTCGTTGGCGAGCGACTTCTGCCGCGGTTGGTGGACACCGGCTACGCTTGCCGAGCCCTGCTCCGGCCGGGCAAGAGCTGCCCTGAAGAAATTGATGCCGTGGCGGGCGATATTCTCGACCCTTCAACCCTGGCGAACGCCGTCCAAGGGGTTTCCGCAATCGTGCACCTCGCCGCTGTGTTTCGCACACAAGACACCAATCTCATCTGGAAAAGCAACCTCGATGGGACACGCAACTTGATCGCTGCGGTGAAGACCCACGCTCCCGACGCGCGGTTCATCATGTCGAGCACCAGCCACGTCTACAACAAGGATAATCCGCATCCAGGAAGGGAAGACGACCCGGTCGATCCCGAGCACGCCTATCCCGCAAGCAAGGTTGCCGCAGAAAAGGAACTGCGGGAAAGCGGGTTGAACTGGTCCATCCTTCGCTTCCCCTTCGTCTATGGCGACGGTGACGGACATCTTCAAGCTCTTCCCAGCCACGTCAGCACCTGGCATCCGGCGCAACGCATGAGCACGATCCACCATCGTGACATTGCACAGGCAGTCGCGATGGCGCTCAAAGGTGATTTCGATAGGCGCATCGTCAACTTGGCCGACGAGGCGCCCTCCTCCATCTATGAACTCGCGGGCATGGTGGAAAACCGGTTGGATTCAAGTTCCGAGCCTCTTGCAAATCCATGGTACCTGCATGTCGACACGTCTCTCGCCCGTAGCCTGGGTTTTCGTCCCAGCATCAGGACCGTCTACCAGGCCTGGCAGGAGGACATCTCGTAGTGGATCGCAGAACTCGGTGGTCGGCGGTTGGTGCCAACTGCCGTATCCGAGTGACGAGTCTCTTTCGTAGTCTGCTCTTGAAGAGCTTTGGTGCGCGGATCGTTAATGGCGTTGGCGTAGGGGTTCGGCCAGCGCAATAACCGGTCTCCAGCGACGATGCCTTTTAAACATAATGCCGTCCGCCGTCATCATATCAGCAAGGTGAAGTTCAAGGTTACAAACTGGGCTGAATACGAGGCCGGACTTCGCCGCCGAGGAAGTCTGACGCTATGGATGACGCAGGACGCGGCGTCGGCGTGGCAAGCGGCGAAGCGGACGACGCGTGGTGGGCAGCCGCGCTACTCGGATCTGGCGATAGAGACTACTCTGATGCTGGGAATAGTGTTCGGCCTGCATCTGCGCCAGACGGAAGGCTTTCTGGCATCGGTGTTGCAGTTGATGGGACTGGATCTGGCCGTTCCCGATCATACGACGCTGAGCCGCCGGGCAAACAAACAGCGATGGCCGAGAAGCCGGGAAAGCCGCAGCGCTCACATCAAGGGGCCCGTTCACGTCCTCATCGACAGCACGGGGCTCAAGATCTACGGCGCGGGCCAGTGGTTGGAGCAAAAGCACGTGCCAAATGCCGGCGGGGCTGGCGTAAACTACACCTGGCGCTGGATGCCGACAGTGGCGATATCATCGCTCACGTCATGACAGACAGGATACCAGCGACGCCTCGCAGGTAGAGCCGTTGCTCGACCAGATTGACGCACCTATCCGTCAGTTCACGGCGGATGGCGCATATGACGGCAGCCCGACGTATGATGGCGTTGCCAGGCACAGCGCCCATGCTGCCGTTGTCATTCCCCCTCGGGCCAACGCGGTGGAGCGGTCGGGGGCCGATCCGTCCAGTCAGCGCGATCGACACATCGCGGCAATCAACATCAATGGGAGGATGAAATGGCAAGCTGCGACCGGCTATGGCAAGCGGGCGCTCGCCGAGACTGCGATCGGTCGCTACAAGTCGATCATCGGACACCGACTACGGGCACGCACATTCGGCGCGCAGCAAACGGAAGCTGCCATCGGCTGCGCCGTCCTCAATCTCATGCTGGCATGCGCACGCCCGAAATCTGTCCGGTGCAAAGCAGGCTCGACATAGCCGCAACATCAAAGAGCTAAATCCCTTTCCGCCACGATCGATGCACCAAAGCCGCCATGAACGAGACCGTTCCAGCGCCGGGCCGCCGGCCCGATCCCCCGGAGAACTGCTCGCGGGCGCTGAGGTCAACGGATACGAGTTCGACATCGAGCCCCTTTTACGCGATCAGGATGCGAACGCGGCGAGAGTTTGGCGAACCCTTGGATTGATAGAGTTTCATTTCCTGTTCCTTTGCAGCGGTCGGTAAAGTTCAGAGCTTTGAGCCACCATCGACATGGACGATATCGCCAGTGACCCAGCGGGCCTGATCGGAGGCGAGAAAGGCGATGACGTCGCTGATATCGTCCGGCTCGGCGAGGCGTTTCAGAGACTGGATGCCGAGGGTGAAGTCACGCCCGGCGTCGGTCTTGGTAAAGTTCGACATATCCGTCTGGACGACACCCGGAGCGACGGCATTCACGCGGACGCCACGCGGCCCAAGTGCTGCCGCGAAATGCTTGACGAGCGTGTCGATGGAGCCCTTCGTCGCCGCGTAGGCGGACAAGCTGCCGACGGAGACGCGCGCCGCCAGTGAGGAGACCAGCACGATATTGCTGCCGTCCCGCAGGATCGGCAGAAGCTGCTGAACAAGGAAGAAGGGCGCACGGACGTTGACGGCGAACAACCGGTCGAAATCCTCGGCGGTCGTTTCCTCGATCGTCGCCGCATTGGCGATACCGGCGTTGGCAACGAGGATGTCCAGCCGGTCGCCGACGATCTCGCGCACCCGGGCTGCGAGCTCGTGCGGTCCCTCCCTTGTGGAGAGATCGGCGCCGATCGTCTCGGCGCGGCCGCCAGCAAGGCGGATCTCCTCAGCAACGATTTCGGCTTCCTGTCGGCCCTGGCCGTAGTGAACCAGGACCTGGGCTCCAGCCTTGGCAAGAGCGAGGGCAGTCGCGCGGCCAATGCCGCGCGATGCACCCGTCACCAGGGCAGTTTTTCCTCTGCAGACCATGGCACCGTTCTCAGGCATTGGTGCCTCCATCGACGGTCAGGCTGGTGCCCGTGATGTAACTTGCTTCCGGACCGGCAACGAATGCCACCATGGCGGCGATATCATCGACATGGCCGTAACGCTTCAGCGCCGTATTGGCGAGTTGCGGTTCCGCCCAGTCGCCGGCAGCAGGGTTGAGATCGGTATCGATCGGGCCCGGCTGGATATTGTTGACGGTGATGCCACGCGTGCCGACTTCGCGGGCGAGGCCCTGGGTGAACATCTTCACGGCACCCTTGGTAGCGGCATAGGCCACAAGACCCGGCGTTCCCATACGCTCACCGACGCAGGAGCCGATCGAGATGATGCGGCCGCCATCACGCAGGTGCTTGAGCGCGGCCTGTGTGGCGATGAAGACGCCGCGAAGGTTGATGTCGATCACGCGATCCATCTCCTCCAGCGTGGCTTCCTCAAACGGCTTCGGAATGGCCGTGCCGGCATTGTTCACCAGGATGTCGAGGTTGCCGAACGTCGAGACAGTCTGCTCGACGGCGGCTGAAACAGCCTTGGCGTCGGCGGCGTCCGCCTGGATGGCGATCGCTTTACCGCCGGCGGTTTCAATCTCCTTGACCACCTGGGCGGCTGCGTCGGCGCCCTTCGTGTAGGTGATGGCGACGGTCGCGCCATCGGCTGCCAGCCGCTTGGCGATTGCAGCACCGATGCCACGCGATGCGCCGGTGACGAGGGCGGTCTTTCCTGAAAGTTTGGTCATTGTCTTCTTCCTCATGCTGGGATTGAATTTCGGGCGCGGACGAGGGTTCGCAGAAGCGATCCGCGGTGCGCCGGGTTTGGGGATGTCAGTCGAAGTTGCTGAGTGTGTTGTGTCGCTCAGCGATCGAGGAACAGGTTCGCCTCGGCGACGAACAGGTCTGGGTACTGGTAAAAGGAGCCGTGATTGGCGTCCGGATAGAGGATCAGCTGCGCGTTCGGCAGCGTCTGCTGCAGCACGTAGGAGTTCTCCGTCGGAATGATCACGTCATTGCTGCCCTGCACGACGAGGGTCGGCTGGCGGATGTCCTTGAGGTAGTCGAGATATCCCTCGACATCCCGATAGGCCATGTACTTGCCGATCGCGGCGATTTGCGCCGTGACCGCCTGCGTGCCGGCCAGCGGATCGCGATCCTGACGGCGCAGCTTGCGCTCGAGGAAGGCGAGGCCGGCGGCCTGGCTTGCTGCCGAAGGCGAGAAATGCACCTTCAGCCAAAGATGCTCGGCCGGATCATAGGTGCCGGCGAAGATCGCGGAGGACTGGCTTTTGGACATGTCCGCACCGCGCGGGCCGGTGCCGACCAGGATCAGCTTGCGCACCAGAGCCGGGGCCCGCAGCGCGATTTCCTGTGCGACCATGCCGCCGATCGAAAATCCGAGCACGTCGACCTTGTCGAGGCCGAGCGCCGTGATGAAGGCGACGGCGTTCGCCCCCATCTCCTGGAAGCTCTCCGGAGTTTCGCCCGAGCTGGAGGAGACGCCGGCGTTATTGAAAAGGATCACCTCGCGCGTTGCGGCAAGGCCGTCGGTGACGGCCGGATCCCAGTGATCCAGTGTGCCCTGGAAATGCTGATTGAAGACGATGGGCACACCACCGACCTTGCCGAAGCGGCGATAGGCGAAACGGATGCCGTTGGCCGCGACGAACTCCGTCGGGGCGGTTTCGTGTGTATATGTCATGATCGTAACCTCGAATTTCCTGATTGCGGGAGCCTGACCTTCTGGCCCGCGGAGGATGTTCAGCCCGCCGTCTTGCCGCCATCGGCGGTGACGATCTGGCCGGTGATGAATGAGGCCTTACCGGAGGCGAGGAAGGCGATCGCCTCGGCGATCTCGCTCGGCTGGCCGACGCGGCCAAGCGGCACCTTGGCGGCCAGCGCCGCCTTGACCTCGGTGCTGCCGGTGAAGCGGTCGAGCATGCCCGTATCGGTCGGGCCGGGAGCGACGGCGTTGACGCGCACGCCGGAACCGGCCGCTTCGAGCGCTGCGGACTTCGTCAGGCCCTCCACCGCATGCTTGCTGGCGGCGTAGACGGAAGCGCCGGCAGCACCCTCATGACCGTAGGTCGAGGAGATGTTGACGATGCTGCCCGCGCCCTGGGCCAGCATGACGCGCAGTTCGTGCTTCATGCTGAGCAGCGTGCCGAGCACGTTGGTATCGAAGGTGGTAGCGTAGGTCTCGGCGCTCTGTTCGGTCACCGGGCCGGGCCGGCCCTCGGTGCCGGCATTGTTGACGGCGGCATCGAGACGGCCGAAGCGGGCGACGACACCGTCGACCAGCGCACGGACCTCCTCCTCGCTGCGGATGTCGGCCTTGATAAACTCGGCCTCGGCACCAAGCGCATGAAGCTCTTCCGCCAGGGCATGGCCCTTGTCTAAGCTGCGGCCGGAAACGACGACGCGGCTGCCGCTCTTGGCGACCGAGAACGCGGCGGCGCGGCCGATGCCGGCGAGCGCGCCGGTGATGAGAACGACAGGTGCAGACATGATCCTAATCCTCTGACAAGGTTTGCATTATCTGGAAGTCTCCGGGCGCCTGCTTCGTTCTTCGGTTTTGCTTTCCGAACCAGATGTCCGCTTCCGTTGAGCATTGATTTAGTCTTCCCTTGCACCTTCGAAAAAGACTTTGTAGGCTCACCGCCATGCCTCAAAGGTATGGGTTGTCATGGAGCTTAGACATCTGCGCTATTTCATCGCCGTCGCCGAGGAAGGTAGCTTGACGGTTGCCGCCGAACGCCGGCTGCATACCGCTCAGCCGTCGCTCAGCCGGCAGATCCGCGACCTGGAGCACGAAATCGGCGTCCCCCTTTTGGTGCGTAGCGCGCGCGGCGTGGAGCTGACGGAGGCCGGCAAGGTCTTTCTAGACCATGCGCGTCTCGCGCTGGCGCAGGTGGATGCCGGGCGGGAGGCGGCACGGCGCGCGGCGCGGCCGCTGAAGCCGGTCTTCGCCGTCGGCTTCCTGAGCGGCCAGGAGGTCAACTGGCTGGCCGAGACCAGCCGCCTTCTCGGGACCGAACTTCGCAATATCGAGATGACCGTATCGAGCGAGAATTCACCGGAGCTTGCAGAAGGCTTGTCGTCCGGCCGGCTCGACATAGCCTTCATGCGGCACGAGCCCAATCATCCCGAGCTCGACTACGTCACCGTCGGAATTGAGCACTTCGTCATGCTGATGCCCAGCGACCACCGTCTTGCCCGACAGAAAGAGGTCGACGTGCGCGAACTGGCTAAGGAAACTTTCATCGGCGGCTCGAACGTGGCAGGCCCGATGCGTCAGGCGATCGAGGATTATCTGGCGGCCAACGGCCTCAACATCGAGCCCGCACACAGGGTCCACAATCTCACCATGGCCATGTCCCTGATCGCCTCGACGCGCGGCGTGGCGCTGCTGCCGGCTTATGCCGAGAACTTTCTGCCCTGGTCTGTTACCAGTCGCCCGCTCAAGGGCGAGCCGCCAACGATCGATTTAGCTGTCGGCTATAGACGATCGAATGGCTCACCAATTCTGGCACTGTTCTTGTCTCGGCTCAGGAAGAATGGAAAGGCGCCTGCCAGCTGAGGCAGCAACCGTCTACCAGCGGCCCCAAGTGGTCCTTGAGGTTATCACGCGTTCGATCTCAGGTTTCGCTGCCACATCCTGAAGCGGACGACCGCCTTGCCTCTCCAAGACATTATGCCAGCCTGCGATAACGCCAATCTGACGCGGGGGACCGTCAATGTCTGGGTCGCATTACACGCATGGCGCAAGCGAACCAGAGCAACAGCGTCTGACGGCGCTGAACACCCGCCTCAACAATCGCTGCATCGAGGTAGGTCGGTTTGAGGTCGGCGAGCGAATAATCGATTTCGGCGCAGGATTGGGGCAGTTCTCGCGAGCGATGGCACGCATCACCGGAGTGCCTGTGGTCGGTCTCGAACGCAGTCAGGAACAGATCGCGGAAGCTCTACGTCAAGCCGAAGCCGATGGCGAGACTTCTCTCCTCCAGATGAGGCAGGGCGACATCGTCTCTCCCCCACTGTCGGAAAACGAGTCCGGGCAGTTTGACGTCGCGCACGCGCGATTTGTTCTTGAACACATGCCCGACGACGTTGGTGCGCGGATCGTTAATCGCGGTGGGATAGGTGCGGTGGCCAGCTCAATAACTGGTCTCCGCCACGATGCCTTTCAAGCACAACGCCTCCCGCCGCCATCGTATTGGCAAGATGAAGTGCCAGGTCACGAACTGGGCAGAGTATGAGGCTGGTCTTCGCCGACGTGGCAGCCTGATGCTTTGGATGACGCCGGAGGCGCTGTCGTCCTGGCAGGCGCCGAAGCGGACAACGCGCGGTGGACAGCCGCGTTATTCCGATCTGGCGATTGAAACTGCCCTGACGCTGGGACTGGTGTTCGGCCTGCGGCTGCGCCAGACGGAGGGCTTTTTGACTTCAGTGCTGACCCTGATGGGACTGGATCTCGCCGTTCCCGATCATACGACCCTGAGCCGTCGGGCAAGCAAACGGCGGTTGCCGGACGGGCGGCGACAGCACCAAGCTCGGGGAAAGGGACATGTCCACGTCCTCATCGACAGCACAGGGTTGGAAATCTACGGCGCGGGCAAATGGCTAGAGGAGAAACACGGTGCCAAATCACGTCGGAACTGGCGAAAATTGCACCTGGCTCTGGATGCCGGCAGCGGCGACATCATCGCCCACGTCATGACCGACCAAGATGCCGGCGACGCCTCGCAGGTGGAGGCGCTGCTTGACCAGATCGATGCGCCGATCGGACAGTTCACGGCCGACGGCGCCTATGACGGCAGTCCAACTTATGACGCCGTGACCTGGCATAGTGCCGGTGCTATGGTGGTCATTCCGCCACGCGCAAACGCGGTGAAACGGCCAGACGCCGATCCCTTGAGCCAACGAGACCGCCACATCGCGGCGATCAACACCGATGGCCGGATGAAGTGGCAGGCTGCGACCGGCTACGGGAAACGATCTCTGGTCGAGACCGCAATCGGTCGCTACAAATCGATCATCGGATACAGGTTGCGGGCGCGCTCATTCGGAGCGCAGCAGACGGAAGTCTCCATAGGCTGTGCCGTCCTCAATCGAATGCTGGCATGCGCACGCCCGAAATCCGTCCGCTGCAAAACCGTCACCGCGTAGCCAGAGCATCAAAGACAGAAATCCGTTCTTTCAGCGACCGATGCACCAACGCTGCGTCCACCAGCTTCAATCCCAAGGAGGACATTACTTCCGGATGATAGCGTCCAGTCTCACCGTTATGCCTGACGATCGGCACAAATAGGGAAATCGCTGAAGCATTCGCACCAAAAAGCGAGGACTCGATCGCCTCGAAACGCCGGCGCATTTCTTCTGGCTCGTCCTGTCCCTTGATCGGGAGGTTTCCAGATGGGTTCGCATAAAACCGAGCCCATCTGGATGGGAAGAAGACGCGCAGCTTCCAACCGAGTGGTGGAATTCCCCGGAAATATTCAGCGAAGGTCGAATCTCGGTCCCGCCACATCAGATCACGTCGCTGATCGCTTTCACTTCGGTTGCCCACCATCTGCACCGAGACGCGCCACGCCGAAGCCTTTCTTGAAGACCCAGATCAACAAGCCAAACTCCAATGATGCGCGCGGCATCGCACAGATGATGCAAGCTAATTTCTTTTGTCCCGGACATCGCCTTCGTCTGTGATGTCCGTGTCTAGTGGGCATTTACTACACTTGCGAATACGCAAAGTGCAGGAAACTTGACCTCAGCCATGAACCCATCCCCGGGCTGTATGGTCCAAATCGGCTTCACGCCTACGGGGATAAAATTCCTTTTTCGACGAAAGGCCAAAGAACAGCGTCCCATGGATTCCTTGGACAACGCTTTTTCGTAGCGGGCGTTTCGATACTCGACCGATGATGGAACCCGCAGCGTCGTCTCCAATTCTTTCAATTACGTCCTCTATGAATTCTATATCTTGACCCTCTTGCGGAAAAAGAATGCTGAAATCCCCGTCGTCACAGACGAAGACATCGTAAGCAGCATTATCGGCTCCGTCGATGAACTGGATGTTCTTCATATCTCTCACCTCTCGAATTGTGATGCCGAGCTTTCACCCGAATTTATTTCGGCGGGTACTTATTCTTATAGCCTCCACCTGGGGTTTGCACGTCCCAATGCGGCCCTCCATGGGCCAGGCCACCCTGCCCAGTTGGGACCCAGACGTCGCCGTCCTTATCTTTCCATCCGTAACCCGAGCCATTCGGATTGGGAACCCAATCAGGACCGCCTTTGGGGTCTTCGTAATCTGGGTGATCACCCGGATAACCAGGTGCCTTTGGACCATCTTTATCCCACGCATTGTCCGGCGGCTTCATAGAAAGCCCCCCGGGAGAAGGCGCGCACCACGCGGGTGAATTCCTACGCCTCCCGGTCGGGAAACCGAGGAGCGCAGCCGCATCATCAACTCCGCTCCAGAAACTTTGCAGGCCTTGGCTATCTGTTAGATTGATAGGATTATTGCTGGCATAATCATAGAGGCTTCCCTCAAGATCTCCCATTTCTCCTAGCGGATCCCGAGACAACCATCGTCCATGATTTGGATCGAATGCGCGGTACCTTGTGAAGTCGATGCCGATACCACGGACCGCAAACATCCCTGCATAACCAAAATCAGTGAGCGGGGTGGCGGTCTGCAACGGAACTCCCCAAGGGTCATAGTCGTAGCCAGGAGCAGTAGTTGCACTTTGGAATACTCGCCGCACGGAACCGATGTGATCGATCCCGTAGAAGAGTCCGGGACTGGCAGCCCCGATCTTAAATTCGCCTTCGGTGAAGTAACTTTGTTTTGTAGAGTAGGCAGCATCACGGGCTTGGCAGAGCTTACTGCCACACCAGATATATTTTGAGGTAACGGCGCTACCTCCCCCCGCTGGCGTATCGTCAATCTCAATACGACGCCCGCGTCCATCATAGACAAATTTGGTGAGCTTTCCAGATTGCGAGGGATATGTGATCCCAATCAAACGATTTTCCGCGTCCCAAGAATATGTCCGCTCGCCGTCAGACAGCAAATTTCCGTTGGCGTCGTAATTATAGGCCTGACCAGAAGCCTGCGTGATCTGGTTAAGATTATTAAAGGACACAGCCTGCGGACCGGGATTGGGTTCTTCGACGCTTGCCTCGCTTTCTTGTGTAATGCCCGTGATGAAGTTCTCGGGCGAGGTTTGAAAGGTGAAGATGGTATATTGACCGGAGGTGAGGCCGGTATTTGCGATACCAGACAAACGCCGGTCGTGAGCGTTGTCGAGGTAGCTCCAGGTGGTCTTGAGAGTTGACGTTGCTGGCAGCAACTGCCGAACAGCGATCTGCGGTGTCTGCCCAAGATAGGAAATCTGGAAAGCACCAAGATCGCTAGAGTGATTGGTGACTCGACCAATGGCGTCATACTGCACTGTCTCAGCGCCGCTACCCGAGATCTGGCGGCTGGCCGGCCGCCCCAGAGCATCATACCCATAAGCGATTGTGTGCGAGCAGCTAGACGCACCGGTCGCCGTAAAGCATTCCTGGGCGAGCTGCTGGGCACCGTCGGCATAGGACGGATTATAGCTGTAGGTCGTCGTTCCAACGCCATCCGTCATCGAAGCAATTCGATCGAAATAGGGATCATAGGCGAACGTGACGTTCGGCGTCGGATTGACGGCATTGAGATAGGTCAGACCAGTCAGATTGTTGTCGATCGCATAACGATACTGCTTTGTCTGTCCCAATGCGTCGAGAACGCTCTTCAGGCGGCTCGTCGCGTTTTCGTACGCATAAGCAACTTGACTATTGTCGGCATAGGTCTTCGAAGTTTGCCGATCCTGAACGTCGTAGGCCCAGGCCGTCACGTTGCCCTTCGGATCGGTCAGAAAAACGAGATTTCCGGCAGGATCGTAGCCGAGCTTCGTCGACTGCCGCATCGGATCGATAGCCGCCGTCAGCCGGCGATTGGCGTCATATTGATATCGCCAAATTCGCCCCTCACGGTCCTGATAGGAAACGAGATCGAGCCGCTGATAGGTGTAGCGCTGCGACGTGCCGTCCGGATACGTGACTTTGGTAACGCGGTCGGCGGCATCGTAGTCGTAGGTGACCGTCCAGCCTTCGGAATCGGTATACGTCCGCACGCGGGCGAAGCCGTCATAGGTATAGGTAGCCGCAGTGGCGTTGTTGGCGTTGGTGACCGACGCCAGATTTGCACTGGTGTCGTATTGATAAGTCGTCTTTTCACCAAGGGCATCGGTGAATGAGCTCAACTGACCCGCGGCATTATAACCGATCGTGCTCGTCTGTCCGGCCGCGTCCGAATAAAAGATCGGCCGATGCTGCTTGTTGTAAATATATTGAGCCAGCATGGACCGGGTGACGAATGGACCAGCCTGGCTGACGGCAGCAAGATCAATGCCATTCGAGTAAGCATAATAGGTGATCCGCCCAGCTGGATCCGTTGCCTGTGTCAGATTCCCGCTGCTGTCATAAGCATATAAGCTGATCTGCGATGTGCCGTCATCCAACACCCGACCGATCGCGATCGGTCGATCGTAGGTTCCGCCATGCGCGGTTCCAACCTCAGTCTGGCCGGGATAGACGTACCAGACGCGGTTCTCAAGCGGCTTTTTCTCGCTTTCGATCGTCGTCCCCTTGATAGCCGCCCCGGGCATGTGAACGAAATGCCGGATCCTGGCCTTGGTATAATCGCAGCCACCGGTGTCGGTGCAGCCGGCGGTGACGTAAGCACTCTTGTCCCAATGAAAACTATTGCGGTAGGGCAGATATGTATTGGTCAGCGGCAGCGGCATGCCAACAGGAACTGTCGCCGTGGGATCGCTAAAGGGAATCGGGGCGGGCTCGAGCCATTCCTCGCGCTCCTTGTTGCCGAGCGGATCCGTGACCTGCACAAAGCGCGGCGGACTTGAGGTTCCAGGCGGAGTATAACTGAACCGTGTTGTACCATAAGGCGTTATCAGCGCGTTGATCAGCGAATTGGAGTCGTAGGTGAAGCTCGACGTCAGGCCGATAACATCGGTGATCGACGCCAGCCGCCCTTGGCCGTCGTAGGCAAGGACGGCGCTGCGCCCGAACGGATCGGTGATCTGGCTGACGAGCAGTGGACGGCCGGGAATGCCATAGGTGAAGGTCGTATCACGCCCGACGGCATCAGTGATCGAGATCAGTCGTTTCTGGTTATCGTAGTGCAACGTTGCGACGTTGCCTTGGGGATCAATCACCTTGCTCAGGAAGGTCTTGCGCGGATAGGCAGCGCTTCCGTCGGACTGCTCGTAGATCTCCGTTGCACCGTTGCGCAATTGGCGACGATAGCTGGCCGGTGATTGCGAGACGAGGGACAGGATCGAACCGTCAGTGTCCTGGGCGGCGAAGGTTCTACGGGCGGTGTCATAGCCGAGGTAATAGAAGGCGCCGCCCTCACCCATGATACGCGAGACATTTGCGCCCGGATTGGTCGGATCGTCGATGATGTAGCTTGACCAGCTTAGCGACCATTTCTGGCCGATATTGAAGTAGTCGAAATTGGCAGGCTGACTATCTTCACGCTGATTGTAGCTGATGCCGATTTTCATCGACGGGCCTATCGGCGGAACGTAGCCGACGGGCACGTCCGACAGTGCAACGCTGACGCTGGATTCCTTGATGTTGACCACGCAGAGAGGGCATTGGTTATTATTGTCACCGTTGTTTTGGTTGTTTGCGCCTTGCGGCCATGGCGACTGGTTTCCATTACCGCCTAGTCCTCCCGAGCCGCCAAGAGAAGGACTGTTGGGATCGGGAGGCGTCGGTCCCGGCCCGTTCGCATTTGGATCGCCGGCATCGCCCTGTCGAGTACTATTGGTCGATCCCTTGCCGCGAACGAAGATTGCTTGTGACAGTGAGACGGCCTGCCACGCTTCATTGGTGACCTCACTTGCGGGCACGAGGAAATATCCGCTGGCCTCCGCATTCAGTGCATCGAGTGTGACCCACATATCGGCATTCGGAAAGACTGCGTCCTGGACATGATAGCGGCCGTTCGCCTTGCCGACGATCGCCGCAAAATGCCCCACCTTCCAATGGACGACCGACGGCACGGGAACAGCTTCGTCAGGAGAACGGCGGATCAGGCGATAGTCGAGCTTCGCCTTGCTTGCCAGTCCGCCGAGCTCGGCAAGCGTCGTCCCTTCCGGCCCGGCGTTGTAGAACTGCAGGAAATTGAGCTTGTCAGCGCTTAGCCCCTGGGCCAGCAGAAGAGCTCGCAGCGCAAGCGGGCCACAGTTGAACAGATGCCGCGGGTCGATCTTGACCAGTGTCAGCATCTCGCGGGCAGATTGAATCGTTTCCGTTGCCGGCCCGGAAACCCTGCGACCGTCCAGTTGGCCAAACAGCAGCGCCAGATCGTCACTGCGCCCCATGCTGGCGTTCAGGCTGGCGAGCTCGCCAACAGCGCGATCGGTCAGCGCGCGTGCTTCCGGAGCAGATGCGTCCTTCCCTTCGATCCAAGCCTGTTGCCAGGCATCGATGGCACGCGAGAAATAGCCGTCATGCAGATAGGAGAGGCCAATATTGGTCCACAGCGCTGTCGACCAGCCGCTGTGGGGATACCTCTGGAGAAATCCCATCAAACTGGAGAGATCGGAGGGATCCTGCCGATGCTGAAACGCGTTGAGAGCAGCGGAAAGATCCTCGTCCTCGTTTCGCAGGGTGACCTTTGTTTTCACCAAAGGCTCGGCAAATCCCGCCGTGCTTGGAGCCGGAAACGACACTATCGTCGGCGGTGCGGCCATCACAGTGCCGGCGGAGATCAATGCGAGAAGAAATACTGCTGCTGTTCCGGATTTGAATGCAGACATCATCGAGATCTCTCGTCAAATTTTTGAAAAGGCGTGGAAGATCGTCAGTCAATCTTGCTCAGGGTTGGGTCCACAGGATGCACCCCCAGGACCCTGAACCCCAGATCGCGTCAGCAACACCACTGGTCCAATTGACGCCGCCCCAGGCAACCTGCCCCCAGATCGGTGGAGTAGCATCCTTGGTCGCGGTCTGTTGGAACGAGCGATTGCCGTTCGGGTCATAGCCGTAAAGGATGCATTTCGAGTTGTCGTAGAAGCCAGTGGTCAGCCGCCCGTTGGCGTCGTAGCCAAAATTGCTCGACTTCGAATCTGCAAACACAGGGACAGCGCTCGCCAAAAGCGCAATCGAAACAACTATGTGGAGGCCGAGCTTCGAAAACATCGCTCTTTCCTTGTGAGAAATTTGTTTACTGTCGCACGATCTGCATCTTGTGGGTTTATATTTTGGTTGATAACTTTCGCATGAATTGCAGCGCTCCTCGGACTCATCCCAAGCCGGCTGCGATGGCATTCAGCGAAGCCCTCAGCGTTCGAAATAGCATTCTCATACAATAATCAGAAATACAATCCCGCAAAAACCGGGAATCGAAGCATTGTCTTCAGTTTTCAATCTGAAAAGATGTATCTTTTTGGAGTGAAATTTCGTTATTATTTGTATCTATATTTCAGTATTATGCATCTCCGTGTCATTTATATTTTATCAATTGACTAACTTGCTTAAGCCATGCGATTAAGGCGCGTTTCGATTTGCTTGCGCATTGCTTTCATCACTTTCCAAGAGGACGCCTAATGCGATTAGAAAGCAACCATGCACTGAATTTTCTGGCATCTGCACTCCTGACAATGGCTTCCTCGCCAGCGATAGCCGCGTGCGCGGTGCCCAACGTCTTATCCAACGGCCAAACCGCCGACGCGACACAGGTCATGCAGAATTTTTCGGCCGTAGCGGACTGCGCCAACGCCACCGCACCATCTGGCGGGCAGAATACGGTCCAGTTCGAAACGTCGAGCGGCAATTTGGGCGGTATCGCCTTGTCCGATGGACAAGTAATCGTTGGAGCCACCGGAAGCGCGCCACAGGCTAAAACTTTGACGGCAGGTCCTGGCATCGCCATCATGAATGCCCCTGGCGGCATTTCGATCTCAGCAACAGGCAGCGGCTCGGCAAATGCGGTCGACTGGCTGAACGAAGCCGCAGTCATCAGGCCTGTGGCCGCCAACTTTTCCGTCGTGACATCGACGACTGCGCCGGCAGGCGCTTCCCTGGTGCCGACTATCCGCGGCATGGCGTTGACGACAACAGCGGTCGCCGACGGCACGAGCATCATGGCCGAGACCGCGACCCCATCGGCCCACTGGCAGGCAACCATGCTAGCGATCTACTCCGGATCACTTACCAATGCCAGCTTTCCAGCAATTGCCGTACGCGATTCGATCAGTCATCGCGCTATCGAATTTGGTATCGGCGCGTCCGGAACGGCCTCTTATCAGGCCGCTTATACTAGAACGGCTGGAGGTCTGGGGCTCGACATGGTTCTAGGCCAGACAACGGCGGTCGACGTAGGCCTGCCGCCACCGTCGCAGCCTCTCTGGTCGCGTGTGACCTATGACGGCACAAATCTCTCATGGGCGTTTTCCCGCGACGGCGAGGTATTCTCCACCGTGTTTACGATCCTCGCGGCCGACAATCTGTCCAATGCCGATCGGGTCGGTCCTGTGGCGATGTTCCAGCAGCCCACAAACCCAGGCTGGCCATCCGCTTACCACATTCTGTCCTGGCGCATTGTCAGCATGTGAACCGTCTCCCTAGCATCGAGGTTTCTCATGCCCAGAGTCTCATTTCTCGCTCCGATCTTTGCCGCGGCTTTCTTGACAACCGCCACCGGCGCCGCCTTCGCACAATGTGTGCTCCCGAACCAACTTCAAAGCGGCGACGTGGCCGACGCGACGAAAGTGGGCGCAAACTTCACCGCCCTTGCAAATTGCGCGGATGCCCAGGCGCCAAGCGCCGGCGGGAATTCGCTTCTCTATAACAGCGGAAGCGGCACCCTCGCGGGCACAACGCCGCTCACTGATGGTCAGCTTCTTATTGGATCGACCGGCAATCCGCCGCAGCCTGGAACACTCACGGCTGGCTCGGGCATCGCAATTACCGGCGGGCCTGCATCAGTCACGATTTCGGCCACCGGCAGCGGCACGGGAGCAGCGGTTGACTGGCTCAACAAAGCTGCTGTCGTCAAGCCAAGCCTATCTTCGTTCACGATGAGAACATCCACAAGCCTTCCGACTGGTGCAACCCTCTCGACCACCACACGTGGGATATTGCTATCTGTAACCACCGGTACTCACGGTCAGGCCATCATGGCTGAAACTCTACTTCCAACTGGCAATTGGCAAGCGACGATGCTTGGCGTTTATACCGGCCCGCTCTCGTACTACACTCAGCCTTCTATTGCTATCCGAGATGCCACGACGAATAGAGCGGTATCCTTTTCGCAGGGTGCCAACGGGCTAGGTAGCTCCTATCGGTTTGATTACGTCAAGACATCCGGTGGTGTCGGCCTGGACGTGAACAATGGTGATTCATCGATTGCCGACATCGGATATTCAACGCCAAGCGAACCGCTATGGATGCGGTTGACCTATAACGGTTCGACGCTGGTCTGGTCTTTCTCCCGGGACGGCGAGAATTTCACGAGCGCCTACTCCGTTTCCGCGACCGATTGGCTCAGCCAGTTAAGTACGATCGGGCCAGCGATTCTCTTTTATCAGCCACTCCATTACAACTGGAATAGTGGCTTTCACATCCTTTCGTGGAGCGTCGTATCGCTCTGATCTGTTAAGTTCGAAAGCAGGAACCATCAAATGATAAAGGCCCGTAGCGTTCTGTTGTTCAGCGCTCCGCTCATCGCCGCAGGAATCGCAATAACACCCAACGGCGCATTCGCGATATGCACGCTACCTAGGCAGCTATGCTGATGTGGAGTTCTATTGGTGCGGTCGTTCGTCATGAGATGCTCAATACAGTTCACTTTCGTGACATCCTGTTTCGAACCCATAATCGCGAACTTTGGAGCTTTCCTATGCCTAACGTCCAATACGTGATCTCAGTTGGTTTGCTGGTTGCTTTGTGTGCTGGTACAGCACACGCGGACTGCATTATCCCCAACCAGATCGTTAATGGTGGCGTGGTCGACAGCACTCCGGTCATGGCTAACTTCAACGCTATTGCAACGTGTCTGAATAATAATTCACCAGCCGGGGCGCCGGACAGCGTTCAGCTCGATAACGGCGGTGGCGGATTTGCTGCCGTTGGTCCGTTGACTGATGGGCAAGTACTGATCGGAACCTCTGGCTCGGCCCCAAGCGCTGCAAACCTCACGGCAGGGTCCGGTATTGCTGTTACGAACTCTCCAGGTGGAATTTCGATTGCAACGACGGGAACTCTTGGCGGCGGCGGCGCTGACTGGCTGAACGGTACTGCCCTTGTGAAACCCATCGCCACGAACTTTACTCTGCAAACATCAACAACACCGCCGGCCGGCGCGGCCATTGCTGCCACTAGCCGTGGCATACTCCTGTCGACATCCGCCGCCGCCAGTGGCGTGGCGATGATGGCGGAAATGAACCTACCACCAGGGAATTGGCAGGCAACAATGCTCGGTGTTTACACGGGTGGCCTTTCCTATTATTCCATGCCAGCCATCGCTGTACGGGATACCGTCAACAACAAAGCAGTTGAATTTGGTGTCGGAGCCTATGGGACGTCAAACTATGTGTTTGACTATTCCATCACATCGGGTGGCGTCGGGCTTGATGGTAAGGTAACTGACCTGATCAGCCAGGACGCCGGCTTTCCCCAACCAGCTCAACCAGTCTGGCAACGTTTGAGCTATGACGGCACAAACCTCATATGGTCATTCTCTCGTGACGGGGAATTCTTTATTCCAGCTTATTCCGTTACCGCTGCTGGCGCGCTTACCAATCTAAGCACGATCGGTCCCGCCGTTATATTTCCTTCGAATACTCTCCAAACTTGGCCGGCCTCATTTCATGTTCTGTCCTGGAACATCGTGAGCCTTTAAAAGAGGACTAGACCATGCGTCGCAGCTTCAAAGCCGGCTTGTTCTTCAGCGGATTGCTTTATGCAAATATATCTTTTGCCCAATGCAATATTCCCTACCAGCTCAGCAATGGCCAAGTTGCGGATGCAACCCAGGTCATGGCGGATGTCAGTGCGCTTGCGAACTGCATCGCGGATGCAGCGCCCGCCGGATCCCAGAATGCGGTTCAGTTGAATGCCGGAAATGGCGCGTTTGCCGGCATCGGCCCATTGACTAACGGCCAGATCATCATTGGATCGACCGGAAACGCACCGCAGGCCGCGACCTTGACCGCAGGCCCCGGTGTTACGATTACCAACAGCTCCGGGGGGATAACGCTTTCCTCATCAGGCGCGCCGGGCGGCTCGCCGGGAGCAATCCAATTCAATAGCGCGGGAACCTTCGGCGGTATTTTGCTGACCGACGGAATGATCGTCGTTGGATCCGGTGCCACCTTCAGTTCGACAGCGAAAGCCGAGAATGTCCAGCTGAGCAATAGCAATTTGACTGCAACTTCTACAAACGCGTCCTACGCTGCTGTGCTCGCCTCCAATTCGCAATCGAGCGGCAAATATTATTTCGAGTTCCAGAATGTTACGATCACGGATGCCAACAGCGGTGTGGGCATTGCAACGGCAACGGTCGACTTCAACAACTATCTTGGCAAGAACTTGCAGGGTATCGCCGTCGAGCCAAACGGCCAAGTGTGGTACAATGCCGCTCTGCTAGGCACCATTGCCGCGGTTCCTGCCGGCAGCACGGTTGGTATCGCGGTCGATATTACCAATCGCCTAATCTGGTTCAGAACCGGATCAGGCAACTGGAATAATTCAGCAAGCGCCAACCCCGCAACAGGTGCTGGCGGTTTCTCAATCAGCACGTTCTCAAGTGCGACGATATTCCCGGCAGTGATTTGGCGGGAAAATCAAGGTATGGCGCAGATTGCGATGACGGCCTCTTCCTGGTTGACCGTTCCACCGACCGGCTTCAGCCCCTGGGCGCAGGAATCGACGCCGACGGCTGTCAAGGTTAGCGGCGCAGCCAGTCTATCCAGCAGCGGTGTTTTGACTTCCAATGCTGGCGCCTCCCAAGCTGTTCCCGCAAATCCCGTCGGCACTACAAGCGTTGGTACCCAGGTGATGCAGGGCCTTGCGGGTTCGATCACACCAGGTGCTTCCGGACGAGTTTTGTTCATGGCTTCCGGCGATGGTTTTAATACTGATGCCGTCGGTCAAGGCTTCGTTGTGCAACTGCGATATGGAACCGGCGCAGCTCCAGGCAACGGTGCAACGGCGACCGGCACAGCTATTGGCGGAGCGGTGAAGGGCGTGACGGCAATCGTTTCATCGCCTCAACAGATTCCGTTCGCTTTGCAATCGCTGGTGCCGAACCTAACACCAGGTACGCCGTACTGGTTCGATCTCGGCCTTTCGGCGATTGGCGGCGGAACCGCAACGATCGAAAACATCAGTCTGACGGCTGTCGAGATGTAGGAGCTATCAACGAATCCGCAGTCCTGCTGACTAAAGGTTTGACGGAATCAGCCTTTTTGCTCTTGAAGGGTATCGAACCTAGGACACCTAGATCTACACCGCCGTTATCGGGACCAGGGATTAATCACTTGCAACCCAGCCGCCTCGAACGGGCTTGTGTCGCGGGTTGCGATTGCCAGACGATTTGCTGCTGCTGTGGCGGCAATATACCCATCAGCCGTGCCGATCGCTTTTCCAGATACTCGAGCGCGTGCCATCAGCTCCGAGTAAAACTGCGAAGTCGCAAGATTGAAGGGCAGGATGCGCTCGGAAAAGTGAGGCAGTACTTCGCCCTCAAGGCGGTCGCGGAGGATAGTTTGCCGTTTCCCCAAGGGCATAGCTGCGATCCCGAAGCGAAGCTCAGCAATCGTTATTGCGGAAATGAACAGCGTTTCGATTGCTTGGGCGTCCAACCAAGCGACCACTGCCTCATCAGGAACCGGTTTCCACGGCTCGGATATAACGTTGGTGTCCAGCAAGATCATTCGAAGGTCATCGGTTCAGCAGGCGTCTTATCGCGACTTTTCTGCAGGGCTTCAACGTCGCTGTCGGAAAGCTCAGCGTCGCGACCGATAGCCGCTAGCAAAGAGCCGAGCTTAACACGTTCAGGGGGACGAACAGCGGCCTCAATAATGTCGCGGATCTCGGCCTCGGTGCTTCGGCCATGATGAGCCGCTCGCAGGCGTAGAGCACGATGTGTTTCGTCAGAAAGATTTCGAATGGTGACCGCCGGCATTGATATCACCTCAATAGAAATGATGGCTTTGCTATCAAAATATACAAAATGATGCAAACTTTCAAGAGTTTCAAAATAATGAGGACGATACCGTGTCCGTTCAGCCACCTCGCCTTGACAGGATTGGAACCGACCATCCTTTTGTTACAAAAGCTATCCATCTGAAATTCCTCAGTAGCGGACATCGGCTTTGCCTATGAAATGACCGATTTGGGGCCGTAGGGAGCCAGTCAGTGCTTTCTCCGACTGGAGTTTAGGGACAACCGTCCACCAGGACGCTCGGAGAAACTCCTCCGAGACCTTTCCGACATGGCGAAGTCGAACACCCATGGTTTCGATACCTCGCAGCGCAAGCGAAACCTCGTCAGGCGAAACCCCTAGGCTACCGAGGTCACGGATGTGGGGCCATGCAATGGGCCCGGCAACAAGTTCGAATTGCTCGGCGATTGAGGCCGGACTGCCCCCTCTCGCGGCATAAGCCGATCGATCATCCTTTCAGACAAATCCGCGGCAAAACGTTCAAGACGCGCTGCCGTCCCTGTCCTGTTGAGTGCTACTAAGAACTGACACGGCGTGGCCTGATATTTCTATTGAGAATCCGAGCGATGAGTGCAGCGGGTCTCGAGCGATCTCGGCTACGAGTCCCCGACTGCCTTCGTCGTGATGTTCAAGAAGGCGCTCGGCACCACGCCCGCCGCTATTTCTCAAGCCAATCTGCCGACCGCTCGCCGCGCTTCAACTGAAGGCGACATGAGATGTGGCGCTACGTCAAACGATTGCTATGCGTTCAGGTTCGGCATTCTCTCCGGCCCGATTTGTCTTTCTGACGTCCAATAGTGGACTTTTCGCTCGCGGCTGCTTGCGCGCTTGATAAGATTACCGAGTGGCTGAGCGCGTCGGCTGTCCATAAAGCGATCGCGCTTCAGTTCCTCAAACCGAATATTTTTTTTACGGAGATTTGCTGATCGTCAGCCAGAGCATATTTTCTGAGTCCCTCGGAGTAAAGGCTTCGCATCTTTCCTTTGATTGGCCCCCACCATGACAAATGGTAAAACTCATATCTTACGATTGCGATACCAACATCTGTATGGGCGACCGGACCACAGATTTCTTCGTTGTGTGTGTCGCTATCATCGTAGGATTTAGCCAACAAGAAGCGTTCCGATTTGCCGACGGCGTCCAAGACAAAATCACTGGCGGGAACTGGTTCATAAGCAAGCGCGGCGAGGTCCCGGCCGGTAAAGGCAAGAGCATCTTTAAAAACGATGCCATTGCAGGGACCAGATGGACGAACGCCAAGTATATAGCCGACGGGATTATCGAGGAATTTCTGTATATCCTGAGGTAAAATTTCTTTTATTCCGTCGGGCAACTCTGGAAAAGCTAGATCGAGGCCGACCAAAAATTGGCCAATGAGCCACTCGTCGATAGTGCTTACTACCTTTGTTACGCCCTCATTCCAAGCATCAGTGTGAACGAAGTTGGGATCATCAGACACGTTCAATCCCTGATATACAATCACTACCTGATCATCGTCGTCCACTTCAATAGGCCCGATCGTCCAAGGCTCGCGGGCATTCAGGTATTTCGGCCTAGGATACCCATTCAACGTTGCGCTCTCTGTAATGGCGGACGGAGCAAGGGGCTGCCCCGAGAATATTGGAGCTGTAAGCAAATAGAATCCTTGTCTACGCCTATTCACAAAGACGCTAAGCGACAAGAGTAAGATGTCGTATGCTCCTTTGCTTCGAGGCTTTTTAGGATATAGCTCGTGGATGCCGATCGTGTAGTAGCTCATGGCTCTGACCTTCCAGGACGTAGGTCTCACAAAGTCGGAAATCCGCACTGAATAGTGGGATCATTTAACTTGGGACTTTAGCGTTTCTCGAGTTTTGCAACTCGGTCCAGCAGGTTGGCAAGCATATCTTGCAGGCTCACAGTTCTTTTCTGCGGTGCATGCGCTACCCCCACGAGTACGTTCTGTGGCTCTTCCCATTCAAACTGAATCCCTCCACGAATAACCAAGTTTGGATTCTTTTGAAGATTTCCGATAACATTTTGTTCGGCATGCGGTATGGGTAGAGGCTCGATCCCGGCGACGCCAAGCAAAGTAATGCCGCCTGGGTAATCTTGATTGAAATTGAGTGTGAGGCCGTCGTTCGCATCATGAACAAGCGCCCGTCGATATTTCGGCGTTTTTCCTTGCCGGCGACGTGACGGTGCATCAAGAATAAAATCAGTTGACGTCGTTTTTGTTACATTGGCGCTAATAACAACGTCTGCGACGCCTAAAATTATATCGGATGACATAGCTTTCTCCAGTTTTGCGCTGTAGAATAGAACTGCGATGTAATGGCTGATACCTGTCTTCGAGACAGACATGTAACTGCTTATCCGGCCGCACTGCGCATCTGATATATTGGTAATAAAGCAGCCTTGATGCTCCGGCCGATATCAAGACTATAATTGGGAAAGCTAGACTGAAGGATTCTGTCGCGCGTCATCCAAATGAATGACGATCGCGGGCGGTGGACATCTTTTCTACGATGAATTGGTTCGGGTTGGCGTTGGTGAAGAGTATCCTTCACGCAGACGAAGTCGCGTCAGCTTTTTTTGGCAGCCTATAGCGCCCGAACTTCGATGGCCGGTTCTATAGCCGGCAGGTTTATCCGGAGGCGAGGCCGAATGACTACTGGACTTGATCCTGCGACGCTCTCAGCATTGATCGCGCGAATCTATGATAGTGCGCTCGATCCGGACAGCTGGCCAGAAACGCTCAATGCAATCGCCGAATTCCGAGAGTCTCGCGTTATGGCGCTTGTCGTGTTCGACACCGTCGAGCGAACGATGCGAGCCAATCTTGCGGCCGGCCTCACGACCTATGGCGTCCGCGAGATGGAGAAATATTCGCCCCTGATGCCGGCCCCCTTATGGGACACATCCAAGATGCAGCTCGATCAGCCCATTTCCGTGAACGAGGTCATGAACATCAGCGAATTCCACCAAAGCCGGTTCTGTTGCGAATGGGCGCTTCCAAACGGCTTCGTGGATGCTTCTGCCACCTGCGTCATGAAGACGCCGAGTCGGTTTGCAATGGCAACTTGTCTCCTGCCGCGAGTGGCCACACCTCGGGACAGGCTGCTAGGGGCACTTCTCGCACCGCACATTCGCCGTGCCGTCACGATTTCGGACCTACTGGATTCACGACGGATTCGGATGAATCGGCTACAAAGTGCATTGGATGCGCTGAATATCGGCGTAGTGATCGCGGCTGAGGGTGGAAATGTGCTCCACGCCAATGCCGAAGCTGAGGCGATGGCCTCTAGACGCAAGCCTATCCAGTTCAGCAACGGACGCATCCAGGTCAGATCGCCTGCGGCCACCTCCATGCTGCACGGAGCGATCGGCCGGGCACTGCGGGAGGAGACGAGTCTTGGTGCGTCTGGCATTGGCGTCCCAACGGGCGAGGACGGCGGAGCGGTGTTGCATGTCCTCCCTCTAGAGCGGCGCGACCGCGGCCGCCTACGTGGCCCTGCCGCCGCGGCGGTATTCATCGCATCGAGCGAGAGCCGGGCACTAATCCCGCAGCAGGCCTTAGCTGATGCCTTCAGCCTCACTGCTGCAGAGGCAAAGGTCATGCTGTGCTTGGCGGAGGGTAAGACACTGGCGGAGATTGCGCAAGCGGGCGGTATCGCCATCAACACAGTACGCACGCATCTGGTACGACTCTTGGCCAAGACAGGCTCTAGGCGCCAGGCGGACCTCGTTCGTCTTGTCCATCGCCTCGGTATGCCTTTTGGCGGCTGTGACTGACTGGTGAAAAGGCGTCGTGTCTGGATGGCGCCCGCTTGGCAAGGTGATTTCGGCGATGTTTGAGCTTTCCGGGTCGGGCGCAGTCATGTCTCCGGCCTGTAAGCGCGGTTTGATATGACCGCTGGCGCTGATGTTTTACGCTCAAACCGATCCCTATCACCTATCGCGCTTTGACGCGCTATACGCTACCACGGGTCCTTCGGTTCGTGCGGGCCATTCCGCTTGTGCCTTCACATCACTCCTTCGTCACGCCGCCAACTTTTGTGCCTCTTGGGCAGTTCGGGTAATGCTTGGTCTATTGGGTCGCAAGGTTTGGTTGGTAATGCCCGGCTCTGGTCATGATCGCCCACGCGATCCGCGCCATTTTATTCGCCAGCGCGACAGCTACCAGTTTGAAGGATTTCTTCACCAGCAAGGCTCTTGCCCAGTCTGCTAGCGGCGATTTGGTTTTGCCATTCTTGATGCTGTAGAGCGCCGCATGTGCGCCAACCACCAAGAGCTTTCGCAAATGTCGATTACCCATTTTGGATATCCGGCCAAGCCTCGGCTTGCCGCCGCTGGAATATTGCCGAGGCACCAACCCGAGGAATGCTGCGAACTTTCCTCCACCCTCGAAAAGGCCCGGATCCGGGATGCTTGCCGATAGAAACGACGCCGTAACCGGCCCGATACCGGGGATCGAGCCAAGACGAAGACTGACGGCATCCTTGCGATGTATGGCGAGGATCTCCTTGTCGAGTTTGGCAATCTCAGCTTCAATCCCAATCAGGGCGTTCGCCAGCGGCTGCAATGCGAGCCACATTGTTAATGGAAGAGCCTTCTCACTGGAACCCTGTCCCATTCTTTCCAGGATGAGAAGAAGGTCTCCAACATTGCGGGCACCTTGCGCGACGGTTCTGTTGCAAACTTCCTGGTTACTGGTGGCATGGCATTGATCTCCGGAAGTCGCGGAGATTGGCAATGTTCAAAGGTCGGCATTTCGAGCAGTCGGTGATCTTGCTGTGCGTGCGCTGGTATCTGAGCTATGGCCTGAGCCTGCGCGACCTGAAGGAAATGATGGCCGAACGCGGCATCAGCGTCGATCATTCGACGATCCATCGCTGGGTCGTCCACTTTGCGCCCCTGTTGGCGGATCGGTTCAATCGGCGCAAGCGCGCCGTCACTGGCAGGTGGCATGCCGACGAGACCTATTGTCAGGCGAAGTGAGAAACTGACCCCCTAACGAAATGAAGAACTGCCCCCTCGTTTCAGAACGAGGAGAGATAGATGATGAGCATGATTTCAGCGCATCCTGCATTGTCGCGAACGATGCAGGGCGAGGATATGCTTCAGGCAGATGAGGTGGTGGCAATGTTGCGGCTTCACGAACTTGGCTGGGGTGCGAAGCGCTTATCGAAAGAGTTTGGCTGTGCTCGCAACACTGTCCGGCGATATCTGCGGGAGGGCGGAGCAGCGCCATTTAAAAAGCCGGTTCGCCGCACTGCTTTCGATGGCTTGGATGACTGGCTGCGCGAACGCTTCTTCCGGCATGACGGCAATGCCGATGTGATCCGGCAGGAGCTGGCCAGCGAGCATGGAATTATCATCGGTTTGCGCTCTGTAGAGCTTCGGGTCCGGGAATGGCGGCGCGAACTTAAAGCGCAGAAGCGGGCGACAGTCCGGTTTGAGACACCGCCAGGCCGTCAAATGCAGATCGACTTTGGGCAGACCCGTGTCTGGATTGGCGATGAACGAATCCGGGTAAACGTCTTTGTCGCCACGCTGAGCTATTCCCGACGCATCCATATACGTGCTTCACTGCGAGAAGGACAGACCGACTGGTTCGAGGGCATGGAAGGCGCGTTCCTTCGGTTCGGCGGCGTTCCTGGTGAGGTCCTGCTGGATAATGCGAAGGCGCTTGTCGAACATCGCGACGCGGTTAGCCGGGAGGTCCGCTTCAACGCACGGCTATGGGCATTTGCGCGTTACTGGGGCTTCATGCCACGCGCATGCGCTCCATACCGGGCCCGGACAAGGGGAAAGGATGAGCGCGGGGTCGGCTACGTCAAAAAGAACGCCATCGCAGGTCGCCGGTTTGAGAGCTGGGCCTCCTTCGAGGCACATCTGGATCGTTGGATACGTGAGGTCGCCGATCAGCGCGACCACGGCACGACTGGCGAACCTCCAATTGAGCGCTTTGCTGGCGAGGTCGATGCCCTTCGGCCTTTGTCAGGCCGTGCACCGTTTGGTCAGCTGCGCGATCTCGTGCGCAAGGTGCAGGCCGACTGCGCCATCGATCTCGACACCAACAGTTACTCCGTACCCTGGCGTCTCATAGGTGAAAGCGTCCAGGTCATTGTACTTGCGGGTCGTGTCATCGTCCGCCACGCCGGCCATGTCGTAGCTGATCATGCTCTGTGCCAGGGACGGCGACAGCGGATTGTGGACCGGACCCACTTCGTCGGCGTTGCGGGTATGGAAGGGCTGGTTCGTTCCGTTCCAGCCGAGACGACGCCAGCAGCCCTGCTGCGCCCGCTTGCGGAATACGAGGCTGTGGTTGGAGGTGGCTGGTGATGACAACCGTAGACAATGATCTACTCGTCGCAACGCTCGACCGCCTGAAGCTGACAGCAATCCGCGATCAACTCGACAGCCTGCTAGACGAGGCCGCTCGCTCGAAAATGACGCTGCGCGAGGCATTGGCGTTCCTGGTATCGCGCGAGATTGCACGGCGCGACGAGCGGCGCATCTCCATGTCGAGCAAGACTGCGCAATCTCAAAGACCGGAAGTTCCACACGTTCGAGAAAAGCGATGCATATCCGGCGCTGTCGAACCACATCGGGGCGCCGATCAATGCCGATCTGATCCTCGATCATTGGGACGATCTGCTCCACCTCGCCGCGTCGATCACGACGCGGTCCGTGGTGCCGTCTACGATCCTCAAGAAACTGGCCGCATCTCCGAAGCAAAGCCATCTCGCGAGGGCACTCCGCGAACTCGGTCGTATCGAAAGGTCGCTCTTCATGATCGAATGGTACTCAAGCCCGCCACTACGGCGGAGATGCCAAGCGGGTCTCAACAAGGGCGAGGCTGCCCATAAGCTGAAACGCGCGGTCTTCTTCCACGAGCGAGGCGAGATCCGCGACCGGTCGTTCGAGAGCCAGGCGTTCCGCGCCTCTGGTCTCAACCTCGTCGTCAGCGCGATCGTCCACTGGAATACGGTCTATCTCGACCGTGCAATCACACAGCTGAAGCGAGCGGGTCGTGATATTCCTGATACTCTGTTGAAGCACATCTCGCCGCTCAGTTGGGAGCATATCAACCTTACCGGCATCTACACCTGGGATGCCGAACATCAGATGCCGAACGGATTTCGATCGCTCCGTCTGCCAGCTGGACTGCGGCGGGTCGCATAAGTTCTCATTCCGTTCGCCGTTAGCGTACGATTCCGCACTGCTCTTCTGTGGTTGCCGTCCGTTGCGCAAGTAGTTTCTGACCTTTTTTGAGGTGTGATCGAGTGCGGTCCTCTGTCAGGCCTTTCTTTGCGGCACTTTCAGAGGCCGCTGGCCGGTATGGTGATCTGCGGATCCGGCCCAAATCTTGTTCCCGAGCTCGTGGCTC
>NZ_JACHZP010000016.1:0-71597 GCF_014193605.1 Rhizobium sp. BK312
CTATAGAATCTTGCAAATGAAGTAATAACAGATATTATTATGTCGCGTTTCTAAATTGATTACTTTGTCTCATCTCTAAATAGCTGTGACATTAGCCGGCGAACTACTTACGGCCAATTTTTAAGTGAGATATGCTAATGATTTCAATGGTTTCACTTTGGAAACTTTGGCACGTCTCGATGCTATACGCAGATCACCCTCACCGATGCCTGCATCACTTAGCGGCGGCGAAAGTTTCGATAAACGAGATGGCCCGCCAACTTGGGTGTGAAGGTGGCCTATTTCCGCCCCAGGTACCTCTCAGTTGTCCCTTTTCTGAAGAGCCAAATCACGATCTCTGTGCTGTGCCTTTCGTTCAGCTCGACATGGATAGAGACGCATCAGGTTCAGTGCTTGCCTGACCGTCCGTATTGCTGTTAGTCAGATACCTGGATGGAGCGGAGCCCGAATCTCGGCACCGACCGCGGTCAAGCGCTCCCAGTTCCGATGGGCGAATTTCGCTTTGTTGGTATCATCGAACGCCAGCCCCGCTAGGAAACCGCGTGCATCACCTCCGGAACGATATTGGTAGGGATAATCCGTTGAAAACAGAATGCGATCGATGCCGACAACATCGACCGCCTGCTGTAAGTACGATGGGCTGAACATGCCGCTCGCGGTCACATAGAGATTGTTTCGAACGTATTCGATGAACGGCCGCTGGAGCTGGGACACCCGGTCAAGCATGACGAGCCGCTCAAGATAGAAGAGCACCAGCTCGCCCCAGTGTCCCAGAATTACCTGGAGGTTGGGATAGCGGTCGAAGACACCTCCCAGGATGAGGCGCACGAACTGGATACCCGCCTCGAAATGCCATCCGAGCGCGAAGGTGGACAGGGCGAGATCGACGGGAGCGCCGAAGCCCGTATAATAGGAGCCGCGCACGCTCGTTTGCGGAATTTGCGGGTGGATCAGGAGCGGCACATGGAGCTCGGCCGCGCAGGCGAATGTGGGTTCGAAGATCGAATGATCCAGATTCTTGTCGCCAACCCGTCCGAAAAGAACGGCACCCTTACAGCCGAGTTGCTCGACGGATCGGCGCAACTCCAACGCCGCCGCGTCTGCCTCTGCGGATGGCAAAGCCGCCATCGCCTGAAAGCGCGATGGATTGGCAGCCACTGCCCCCGCCAGCAGATCATTGGCACGGCGCGCGAGATCGACGCCGTAACTGCCTAAATTGTTGAGACCCGGTGTAGTCAGGGAGAGAACCTGAACATCGACGCCCGTCTCATCCATCAGCGCCAATCGCTGCTCTCCGAGATCTGCGAGCCGCTCGCCGATTACACCCGGATTGAGGGCGAGCGTCCCGTCATCCGCGCCGGGTATGGTCTTCCACGCATCCTTCACCTCATCGGGAAGGACATGCTCCTCGATCGCGATGATCTTCATCCCTGAAACCCTTCAGTTATTGTCATCTGCGGCGCCAGACGATGCGCCATGTTTCATCATGCCGCGTGGATGTGAGAATAAGCCAATCGCCTCGCGTAAGGGTTCCGTTGCTGGACCGAAGATACGGAGATCTGCCTTATTGCTTCACAGCCAACTGATCGACGAGAGCTTGGCCCACGCCATGGGCGGATGCCGGGTTCTGGCCCGTGATCAGGCGGCCATCGGTGACGACGTTCTCCGACCAGTTGGGCGCAGCCTGATGCAGCGCCCCGCGCTGCTTGAGAGTGGTGGCAAGGAGATATGGCACCACCTTGGTGTATTTGACTTCGGCCTCTTCCTCGTCGGTAAAGGAGGCAAGCTTCTTGCCAGCGACGAGATAGCTGCCGTCGGACAGTGTCGCATTCACCAGCGCGGCCGGGCCGTGGCAGACCGCCGAGACGATGCCGCCCGCCTCCCAGATTTCACGGATGACATTTTGCACGGCCTTGTCTTCCGCAAAGTCCCACATCGTGCCGTGGCCTCCGGCAAAGAAGACTGCCGAGTAGCGAGATGGATCGAGATCCTTCAGGATCAGCGAGTCGGCAAGCGTGCTGCGGAAGTCCTTGTCCTTCCAATAATGGGCGTTGGCGGCATCGGATAGATCGAAGAAGTCGATCGGCGGATGGCCACCACGTATCGAGGCGATTTCGTATGGGATTCCTGCATTATCGAAGACCTCGAGGGGATGGGTGAGTTCGACCATGGCAAAGCCGGTCGGTTCGCCGCTGTCACCACGGATCGGATGGCTGGTCACCACACACAGGATGGGCTTGATCGTGTTTGTCATATTGGGTTTCCTCAGGATTTGAGCGAAGCCATGTCGATGACGAAGCGATACTTCACGTCGCTCTTCAACATGCGCTCATAGGCTTCGTTGATCTTCTGTATGGGGATGATCTCTATGTCCGAGACGATGCCGTGCTGCCCGCAGAAATCGAGCATCTCTTGCGTTTCCGGCACGCCACCGATGAAGGAGCCGGAGATCGCGCGACGGCCGCGCACCAGCCCCCCGGCGTTTACCGGCGTGCCAAGTGGTCCGAGATAGCCAACGAGGACGAGCACGCCTTCCAGCGTCAATGTCGGCATGTAGGGATTGACGTCATGATCGTAAGGGATCGTGTCTATAATGACGTCGAAGTGACCGACAACAGCTTCCATCTGCTGCGCATCGCTTGACAGCACGACATGGTCCGCGCCGAGACGGAAGGCATCTTCCTCCTTCCCGGCGGAACGCGTGAACAGGGTGACATCGGCCACGAGCGCCTTGGCAAGCTTCAGAGCCATATGTCCGAGTCCGCCCAGGCCGATGACCGCGACCTTGCTGTCCTTGCCGACATTCCAGCGATGCAGCGGCGACCAGGTGGTGATGCCCGCGCAAAGCAACGGTGCGGCGCCCGCCGGATCGAGCCGGCCTGGCAACGACAATACGAACTTGTCCCGCACGACGATCGAGTCGGAATAGCCGCCATAAGTCGGCGTACCATCCTGACGATCACTGCTCGCGTAGCTAAAGGTCGGCCCCTCGACACAGTCCTGTTCCCAGCCTTTGAGGCAAGGCTTGCAGCGCTGGCAAGAATCGACCATGCAACCGACCCCGACCATGTCGCCAGCCTTGAAGCGGGACACGCCCGTTCCGACCTCACGCACCCGCCCGATAATTTCGTGGCCCGGCACGATGGGGTAGCTTGTAAAGCCAAAGTGGTTGCGGACCATATGGACGTCGGTATGACAGACGCCGCAATAGAGAACATCGATAACAACGTCATCCGATCGCGGCGCGCGACGTTCGAAGGCACAGCGCTCGAGCGGTTCGGTGGCAGATAGAGCTGCAAAGCCTATTGTGTTCATAATCGCTTGTTCCGAGTTGTCGTGCCGGTGCGCGAGCTATCGGTCCCAGCCCCTTGGTTTTTTGGCGCTCGCAGTGCCGGAGGCGCTTGCGGGGCTAGGCGTTGCCGGGGGCGAACAGCGATTCCCAGTTTGTAAAGGCACCGAGCGGGATTACTTCCCAATCGATCAGGCCGGCCTTGGCGAGGGGGAATTCGGCAAGTGCCGTTTTGGCTACATCAACGGAGGCGGCTTCCGCGATAATAGCAACACCGGGTCGGTCCTGCCGGAAATAGATGTCACGGATGATGCCGCCCTTATACATCTGCCACGCATGGCGCGCCTCATCCTGCATATGCGGCTGATATTTCTCCAGCGAGGCGCCGGGCTGCGGAACGTCGAGACAAAGCAATTTCATAGGGGACTCCTTAGTTACGTTATGATTAGGCCGGCTGAAACCGGCTGGCGGTCTCTGCCACGCGCCGGCCGAGGTACTGAGCCGTCTTCAAATCGCTATCGGTCAGAGCGACGTCGGGCGGCTGGTCCACGTTCGACTGGGTCATGACCCCCAGCCAGCTTCCCAGCCGGTTGAGGTCGTCCACGCTGCCGGTGCTGCTGCTGTTGCCCGGCATCATATCGAGGCCGACCCAGATCATGCCGTGCTGGGCCGCGAACAGCGCCATCGATATGAGCGAGTTCAGCTTGTCGCCGTGCTGAGCTCCGGAATTGGTAAAGCCGGCCGCGATCTTGTTGCGCCACTTCTGAGCCGACCACGCCGCCTTGGTCGAATCCTCGAAGAACTGCTTGAGCTTCGCGCTGATCAGGCCGTTATAAGTCGGCGATCCAAAGATGATGGCATCGCTCCGCTGAAGCGCTTCCCAGTCCATCGGCCCGTCCGCGACCGCAATCAGTTTCGCCTCGGCCCGTTCTACTTCACCAATCCCGGCCGCCACTGCCTCGGCAACGCGCGCGGTGTGACCGAAGCCACTGTCGTATACGATTGAAATCAACAACTTGCTTGCCTTCCTGCAAGGAGAATACGCATGACGACAGAACTATCAGTGCCGGGCGTGCCGAGCCTTGATGCCCTGAAAAGTCGCTTGCCTGATCTCTTCCTTACAGTAGAATGGCATTCAGCAGTGGCGATTGTTTTTCACTTGTTTATTTCCCAAAATTCCGCAATCGCGTCACGAAAGTGTCTGAAAAGGTTTCGCCATGCGAGACAGGTTTGACGGTATAGAAGTGTTTGTGGAGGCGGTCGAAGCTGGAGGGTTCAAACGCGCGGCCGATCGGCTCGCCCTCACGCCTTCGGCAGTCGGCAAAGCCATTGCGCGCCTGGAAGAGCGTCTGGGCGTCCGTCTGTTTCAGCGAACGACGCGCATGCAATGTCTGACGGAAGACGGTCAGCAATATTACGAGCGGTGCCTGCGCGCCATTGAGGAATTGCGCACGGGCGAATCCCTTCTGGAAACCGGACGGCGCGAGGTCGTCGGCAAGCTTCGCGTATCGCTGCCGGTATTGTTCGGCCGTTACTGCGTTGCGCCCATTCTGCGTGCCTATGCACGCCAGCATCCGAAGCTCGAACTCGAGCTCAGCTTCAATGATCGCCAGGTTGATATGATCGCCGACGGCTTCGACCTTGCGGTGCGCAACGGCGCGCTTGGCAATGGGACGTCGTTGCGCGCTCGGCGGCTCGTCGGCCAGCGCAAGGCGCTGTGTGCGTCTCCCGCATATCTTGCGGAACGCGGACAGCCGCATTCCCTTGCCGAGTTGAGGGATCACGACATGCTCGCCTATTGGCGCAACGATTATGCGTTACCCTGGCGGCTTCCGGACGTATCGGGGGACCTCGTTGATGTGCCCGTCAGTTCCAGACTCCGTTTCGATGATCTTGAAGCCATCACAGATGCTGCGGTCGAAGGCATGGGACTTGCGTGGCAGCCCCACTGGCTCATCAGCGATCACATACGCGCTGGCAGACTGGTTGAACTTTGGACGGACAGGCCAAGTGCGACGATCGAAGCCTATGCCGTCTGGCCGGCTGCACAGCATCTGCCGTTACGGTCCAGGCTAGCGATCGACGCTCTTGCGAGCGAATTGCCGAAACGGTTCGGTCAGGAGGCCGCTTAATTCATCCAGCCGCGTCAGCCAGAATGGCGTAACGCGTTCACCAGAAGGGAAAAGGCCGGCGAGGATTGACGGCGGCTGGGATAATAGAGGTGAAACCCCTCCCAATAGGGCGAATAGTCCTCGAGAAACCGATGAAGGCGCCCCGTCTTGAGATATGCCCTGGCGATATCCTCCGGAACATAGGCAAAACCGAAACCGTCGAGCGCCGCCTCGAGAACGTTATAGATCGTGTTGAAGACGAGTTGCCCGTCCACCCTGACCTTGATTTCGCGCCCTTCCTCCTCGAATTCCCAGGCGTAGAGACCGCCATATGTTGGAAGCCGAAGATTGATACAGCGATGCTGGGTCAACTCTTTTGGATGTCCGGGGATATCCCGAGAGGCAAAATAGGACTCCGCGGCGACCACCGCGAAGCGCACATCCGGGCCGATCCGAACGGAGATCATGTCCTTGGCGATCTGTTCGCCAAAACGTACCCCTGCGTCGTAACGATCGCTGACGATGTCCTGCAAACCGTAATTTACATCAAGTTCGAGCCTGATGTCCGGGTATTGACGGAGAAAGGAGCGAAGCTTCGGCCAGATGTAATGCTGGATCTGATAGTCCCCGGCGGTCAGCCGGACGGTTCCGGCAGGCCTTTCGCGCAGGGCGTTGAGCCCATCGATCGCCGTTTCGATTTCGTCAAAAAGCGGACCGATGCTGATCAGCATCCGCTCGCCGGCTTCCGTCGCCGAGACACTGCGCGTCGTCCTCGTCAGAAGCCGCACCCCGAGCCGCTCCTCGAGCTGACGGATCGTGTGGCTAAGCGCCGACTGCGAAACGCCGAGTTTAGCAGCCGCTTTCGTGAAACTGCGCTCTCTCGCTACCAGCAGGAACACCATCAGGTCATTGATGTTCTGACGTTCCACTCATGATTCCCTGTCATGACCGCATGCTCACTTATAAAACACATGGCCACAAAATAGTAGCAGCCCCGATTGGAACCGCGACGCGGCCGATCACCTTCGCCGTGCATACCGGCGGCCACCACTTCGGAATTCATTTCGCCCGGTTGCGCAGAACCTCGCCGACAACGGCCGTGGCGGAGAAAGCGTTTGGCCATCCGGCATAGAAGGCGGTGTGAGCCACGATTTCTCCGGCTTCTTCGGCCGTGAGGCCGTTATCCATAGCTCGGTTGAGATGATACGTAATTTGGGCGCTGTGCCCTAAGGCAATCAGCGAGCTTACAGTCACAAGGCTCCGGTCTCGTGGAGCAAGACCCGGCCGCTGCCAGAGATCACGAAACAGCGTATCGGCGGTAAATTGCACCAGTCCTGGCGAAATCTGCCCGATGTTTTTCTCGACGGCCTCGGCGCGCCGCTGCTCCACCTCCTCATTCAACGGCAGCAATTGCGGCGAGGCCGCAGGGAGCTGATCGGCGGCAATGTTCCCTGCAGAAAACACCTCTTTTGTCTCGGCGATCGCAGACATGGCGTTCGACCAACCGGAGTAGAAGGCAAGATGAGTGATGATCTCCGACAGCTCAGCCGGAGTAATGCCGTTATCGAGCGCGACATCTGCGTAGTGCTTGAGGTCGATGGTTTGGTTTCGGGCAATCAGCACGGAGAGCGTGACGATGCTGCGATCGCGCCGCGAAAGCTCCGGCCGCTGCCAAAGGTTTCCAATCACATCTTCGTCCGCATAGCGGGCAAGAGCCGGCGATACGGAGCGGATGTCGCTGAGCGATAGCGACGAAGCCCTTACCGGCATAGCTCCGCCTCCCCCACCTTCCTGAGCAAAGAGAGGCTCACCCATGGTGAGCGAGATCGCTGTGGCCGCCAAGATCCGTTTCATTGCCATTCCTTTCAATTCGATTGTTGTCGAGTATCGCGTCGAGCGCGTCTCCATCCCTGTGAACACGGCTTCGGCGGCGCTTTGCGATGCTCTTTGAGACCCGCCACATGTTCGACTGAGGCGGCTCGACATTCAGACCAATGACACCTAGAGCCCCGAACGGCGCAGCATGGCCTCAGGATAGCGGGCGCCCTGGATCACGATATTAGCCTTTTCGATCTCATCGAGATCGGACCTATCCAGAGCGACGTTCAACGCTCCGATATTCTCTTCGAAGCGCTCCAGCTTCCGTGTGCCGAACAGAGGAACAATCCAGGGCTTCTGCGCCAGCAGCCAGGCAAGCGCGACCTGCGCCGGTGTCGCACTGTGCTTCGAGCCGATCTTGCGGATCAGGTCGATCAGCTTCTGGTTGGCAGTGCGCGCCTCCTCGGAGAAGCGCGGTATGTTGGCCCGGATATCGGTGCTATCGAATGTCGTGCTGACGTCGATCTTGCCCGTCAAGAACCCCTTGCCGAGCGGGCTGAAGGGAACGAGCCCGATACCGAGTTCCTCGATCGTCGGAATGATTTCCTCTTCCGGTTCGCGGGTCCAGAGCGAATATTCGCTCTGCAGCGCGGCAACCGGCTGCACCGCATGTGCTCGGCGAATGGATTGTGCGCCGGCTTCTGACAGGCCAAACCACAGCACCTTGCCTTCGGCGATCAGGTCCTTCACCGTTCCCGCAACATCTTCCATCGGCACGTCCGGGTCAACCCGATGCTGGTAAGAGAGGTCGATATGGTCGGTGCGTAGCCGTTTCAGGCTCCCTTCGATGGAGCTGCGTATCTGCGCCGGCCTGCTGTTGACGCCGCCGCGATGCCGGCCGGTTTCCTGGTCGATATCCCAGCCGAATTTCGTCGCGATCTTGACCTTATCGCGAACCGGAGCAAGCGCCTCGCCCACCATCTCCTCATTGGTCCACGGGCCATAGACCTCGGCGGTGTCGAAAAAATCCATGCCGCGTTCGACCGCGGTTCGGATAAGAGCAATCATTTCCGCCCGGTCGGGAAGCTCGCGGGCTTTGCCGTAACCCATGGCGCCCAGCGACAGGGCGGACACTTCGAGACCTTGCCCCAGTTTGCGCTTAATCATGTTGCAGCTCCTTCCTTGGAGTTGGTGTTCGACGGCCGACATCATCAAGATGCGGATGAGGCGCCGTGCTTCTCAGGATTGCGCGCCACGAACGTTGCGCGACCCGACCACGTCCTCAGCGCTTCTCCTGGGGGTCGATCCTCATGGTCGCCGCGCGTGCCCGGGCGCTGATCATAGGCGCCAGATACGGGCTGTTGCCGTATTTTGCGCGATAGGCGTCGTCGATGCGGTCGTTGATCGGCCCGTCGACCGGCTCGAAGGCGACGTCCCGCGTCATGCCGGCGGCAATAATCCGGCCGGCTTTCTGATGAAGCGCGGCCTGATACCAGCGCGACTTCTGACCGTGGTAACCACGCACATAGAGACTGCCATCTACCACGACCTCCCAGATCCATGTCGGGGTGCCGTAGGTGGCGCCATCCTCGCGAAATGGTGCGATCTTCAGATCGTCCGCCTGATCGATTTTCCCAAGCTCTTCCTGTGACCAGTTCATGGCCATCCCTCATTAATTATTCGCCAGTCAACAACCGTATTCGCGGGACAGAAGCCCATGGAAGCCGTCGATACTCCTGCAGACGGCCGAGGCGGACTTGTTTTCGTCGAAGCCTCAAACCGCCCAATGATCTCGGCGTTCCACTCTCGTAGTCACGAGCCCAGTTGAATATAGCGCGGGTGCCATCGTTCGATTAGGCGCAGTAATTCGCATGGGCTTATGAGCGTGGCTAATCAATGGAGACTCTACGGGTGCTGATTGAAGTCAGCTCGCGCTTTGAGGACATCACCCTGATGCGTAAGGGACCACTCGATCAAGGTCATAACGGGGGTTATCAAGGTTTGGCCCAGCGGTGTCAGCTGATACTCCACCTTAGGAGGAATTGTTGCGAAGATTTTCCGGGAAACCAGGCCATCCTTCTCCAAGCTCCTCAAGGTCAAAGTCAGCATGCGCTGTGAAACCTGACCGATAGTACGCTTCAACTCGTTGAACCGCATGGGACCGGCGACGAGATGTGCGATGATCAACATGCTCCACTTGTCGCCTATGCGGCTCAACAACTCCCTTGTGAAGGGTGTGCAGTTGGGCTGCTGCCGGATGTTACTGAGTGACATGAATGTGCCTTCTTGCGGGGGCCGAAACGGTATGTAAGGTAGCCTCGGTTACTATCTGTAACTGAAATTCAATTAACCCGACAATGGGATCACATCGAAGGTCACAACCTCGGACCGCCGTCAGCGGTGCGGGGTCTGCCTGCGCGCCCGTTGCCGTGAATGGAATATTCCGAAGGAACGCAGATGCCCAACTCACTTCTCTCGCCATACGTCCTGGATGATCTTGTGCTGAAAAACCGGATGGTGATGGCTCCCATGACCCGAAGCCGTGCGATAGAGGGAAATATCAGCCATCCACTGGCACCGGTTTACTATGCACAGCGGGCGACTGCTGGACTGATCATCACTGAAGCCACCCAAGTCAGTCCGCAAGGGGTCGGTTATATAAAAACACCGGGAATTCATTCGGCGGAACAGGTTGCCGCTTGGCGCCAGGTCACGGAGGCGGTCCATCAGGCCGGTGGTAAGATTTTCGCTCAGCTCTGGCATGTTGGCCGTATTTCCCACACCGAGTTTCACGAAGGCGCGCCTCCTGTTGCACCGTCGGCTCTGCAAGCTGACGCTGAAGTGTTCATCTCGAGTGGACGCGTCGCTGCTTCCATGCCGCGCGCCTTGGAAACAGCGGAAATCTCCTCGGTCGTAGAGCAATTCCGCAAAGCAGCACGAAACGCGGATGATGCCGGTTTCGATGGGGTGGAGCTTCACGGTGCCTCTGGTTACCTGCTGGATCAGTTTCTTCGCGATGGATCCAATATCCGAGAGGATCGCTATGGCGGCACGCTAATCAATCGAGCCCGTTTCCCGATCGAAGTTGCCGCTGCAGTGGCGGATGTTCTCGGAAGCGGCCGTGTCGGTTATCGTATTGGACCGAATGATGGCGTCCATGGCATGAAAGACTCCGATCCAGTACGAACTTTTACTTACCTGGCCACTGAACTCGACCGGGTCGGAATTGCTTATCTGCATGTCGTTGAACCGATTGCCGGTGACGATGCTTTGCCACCGGACACCGTTCGGGTCGCACCTTATCTCCGGTCCGTATTCTCTCGGACTTTGATACTTAACGGCGGTTACGATTTTGCTCTCGGAGAAGCGGCGATCCGAAATGGTAATGCCGATCTAATCTCCTTTGGCGTACCGTTCCTCGCCAACCCGGATCTTCCCGAACGCTTTAAACGTAGTGCTCCATTGAACGCCCCCAACTACCCAACGTTCTATCAACCAAGTGAAGACGCGGCGGAAGGTTACACGGACTACCCGATGCTTGCCGTGCAGTAATGCTGCGGCTTCGATTTTTTCGAGACGCGCGGCTGACCTTGCCCCCAAAGTTTGGAAAATTCCAGTTCTAGATGGCTTAATTTAACGGGGCAAGTTCACAGCCAGCGAAAATCGAATCCTATGATGTGAAGGGATCTGAACGCATGACGCCGACCGGGACAGGTTAATTGCCTGATTGAACAGACTTTCTTGGATAAGGTTCTATTATGGAGCTTTCTTGCTTTTCTACAGGAGTTCAGCTCCGCCATCCGGTCAAATGCCTCCGATCCAACCGTGCCTACTCCCGCTCATGACGCGACACGGCTTGCTACGCCTTCCGCTGCGTGGATCATTCTAAGCTCGCGGGCAACCAGCTTTTGAAGCCTCCATAGGTTGAGGTCCCGAATCCCCCAAGCTTCGAGATGTTTCACTGTCAAATAGAGATATTCCGCACATGAGCCTCTGGCGCCGCAAGCACGTGCCAGGATACCAGCCACAGTCTCCAATGACAGCTTGGAAGTCACATAGCTTCCCCTTGGATCGGCCCAGAAGGCCAATGCTCGCACTGGACCTTGATCGGTCTGCGCCCGTACCCAGCGAATGGTGGCCGCGGCTTCAGGGGTTCCGATTTCACGACGAAGCATACGCTTGATCTGACCCAAGCGATCGCTGTCATCCAATCTGAAAGCAATCGCCTTGCAATATCCGCCCCGCTTCAATGCAAGCATGAGCCCCGGCTGTGTCAGCGATCCCCGCCAACGTGTCATTCGCAGGCAGAAGGAGCGATGCCACCCTTTGACGGCTGCCACACGCGCTTCTACGGCATCGAAATCAGGCTTCCAGATCAACGAGCCATAAGCGAAGACCCAAAGCGCATCGCCCTGCGACTCCTGATGGAGCCGCTCGGCCAGTTCGTCCAGCTCAGCTTCCGTGATTGGTATACGCAGCGGATCCGGTCCCGGATCGATCTCATTTCGCAAACTCAGAGCGACGAGCTCATCCGTCAAATCCATCTGGGATTGATCGATTACGGCTTTGACGCCACCGTCAATCATCTCTCATCCACCTCCGCGGCCGGCAATCCACCATTTCATCCCACCGCCGCCAAGCCGGTTGGCACTGCTTCCGATGACGGGCCGGCCAGACCGAGATTGGAACGCAGCGTTTCTCCCTGGTACTCCGTACGATAGACGCCCCGCTCCTGCAGGAGCGGCACGACTTTCTCGGCGAATTCATCAAAGCCGCCGGGTGTCAAATGAGGCGCAAAGACAAATCCATCGGCCGCATCGGCCTGTACATGCCGATCGATCTCGTCCGCGATGCTCTCCGGGGTTCCGACGAAATGCTGGCGCGCTGTGACGCGAATGGCCAATTGGCGAATGCTCAACCGATCGCGAGCGGCAATCTCACGCCAGTGGCGCGCTGTCTCCAATCGGCTTTTGATATCCTGATTGTTTGCGCGTCCCTGGGCCAGGCGCGAGCCGGAGACGTCGGGCTCGATCTCGGGCAACGGCCCATCCGGATCGTAGTTCGATAAGTCGCGGTTCCAGACCTGTTCGAGAAATGCGATGGCATTCTTCGGACTGACCTGCTGCAGGCGGATCGCGTGCAGCTTCTCCTCGGCATCGTTCTTCGTATCACCGATCACGAAATGGGCGCCGGGGAGAATCTTGAGGGCGTCGGGACTGCGGCCATATTTCGCCAATCGCTTTTTCACATCCGCGTAGAAGGCCTGACCCGCCTCGATCGAGCCGTGACGGGAGTAAATGAGGTCAGCGTGGCTAGCTGCCAATTCTCTGCCTTCATCCGAATCTCCGGCCTGTGCGATCACCGGGGTGCCTTGCGGCAAGGGCGCCAGTTGCGACCGTCCGGCGATATCGAAATGCTTGGAGTGAACCGAAAACGCACCGCCACGCCATATCGCCCGTGCCGCTTCGATGAATTCGCGAGCACGCTCGTAACGCTCACCATGCGGCAGGTGATCGCCGCGGCGAAAATTCGCGCCGGTAAAGGCGCCCGGCGAGGTCACGACATTCCAACCGGCGCGGCCACCGGACAATAGATCGAGCGTCGCCAATTGGCGCGCGAGCGGGTAAGGCTCGTTGAAGGTGGTCGTCAGCGTGCCGATCAGGCCGACATGCTCCGTAATGGACGCAAGGGCTGTCAGGATCGCCAGCGTATTAGGCCGGCCGGCCACGTCCAGCTCATGGAAACGACCCTTCTGCTCGCGGATGCGCAACCCCTCGGCCAGGAAGATGAAATCGAATTTGCCGCGTTCCACGGTCTCGGCGAAATGCCGGAATGACGAAAATTCGATCTGGCTTCCTGCCGCCGGATCGCTCCAGACGGTGAAATTGTTGACGCCTGGAAACTGGGCGCCGAGAATGACCTGCTTCTTCGCCATGAACTTCACTCCTTTAAAACTCAAGCCGCTGCCGTGAACCGGTTGGTCGCCGCCGGCAGAGCAAACCGATCTCTCAGTGAACCATTTGCGGGCGAACGGAGGAGAAGAGCCGCTCTCAAGACGGGCAGAAGCTCGTTGCTGAGATAGGCCACCTGTTGCGTGGGATCGCTAAGCAATAGGCGAATACCGCTGACGCCTGATCGGGCCAGCCCGGCGATTTGTGCGGCCAGATCAGCGGTTGATTGCCGCCCGGCTTCGAGGGTGATATCGGCAACAAAGACTACTGCCTTGCTGGCGGCGGAGCTGCGGATTTTCTCCACCGCGTCGCCGATACTTGCTGCCTCCAAGTGCAGAAAGACAACGTCAGCCGCAGCGGCGATGAGGGGATCTTCGTCCTTACGGTAGGTCACGGCGGTTACAGGCTGACCTTGCGGCGGCCGAGGTGTAATGGAGGGGCCGAGAATATTAAATTCCGCCCCTTCGAAATTGACGTAATGCAGCTTGGAGCCATCGAGAAAGCGCTGGCTCTCCCGGTCGCGGATGATCGCTCCATCCTCCCAGCTATCCCATAGACGCTGAATGGCCTCGATCGTATCCAGGCTGTCCCGCTCTAAAGCGGTGACTTGCGCTGGCGGAAAGCCATCAAGCTCGCCGAGAGTTCGCCTCGCCTGTGCCGCCTGTACCTCAGCATATCGCTGCACAAGCAGCCCTGCCCTCCCCTCGCTCACGAAGTCCAGGGTCGCGATCGCGGTCGAGACATGAAATGGTTCGAGGAAACTGACCGGTGCACCGGCGATGATGCCGATATTGCGGCTGCGTGGCGCAAGCCAGTTGGCAAGCAGCACAGCATCGAAACCATCGCCCTCGGCGCGGGCAAATCCATCCTCGAGCGTTACATAGTCAACCACATTGTCTATCCGCGCGATGAGTGCCTGCCAATGATCGCGCTGGAGTTCACGATTGCTGGCCGAACGTGTGGCGACATCAAACCCGATGCCGACAGTCAGGCCGTTTGCATTGGTAGTCATATAAGCTCCTGTCTGGTCATGATTTAAAGTCGGGCCGATCGTATCCCTGGTCTTCTGAGACCTCAGGCCGCGGAGGCTTGGTATGCCGCCAGCCGTTCGGTGATCTTCTGCTCCTGCCCGGCCTTCAGCGCCGACACGCGCGCTGTGGCCTCCTCGAAGGAGGCCGCGGGCGGGTAGATCGGCGTCGAACCGATCTCGCCTGCCTTCGCGCCGATCAGCTTTTCAAATGGCAGGGAGCGATAATAGACGGGATCCACGGTCGTATCGAAAAGCGGACGATAGCCGAGGGAGACATAAAGTGCGACCGCCTCAGGCTGGCGAAAGCCGGTCGACAGATAGGCGCGGGTATAGCCGAGTTGAGCGGCGCTTTCCTCAAGCGCAATCACGATTTGTCGAGCGAGCCCCTGACGACGTAGCGCCGGATGTGTCCATATGCGTTTGAGCTCGGCCGTCTCGTCATCATGGCTCATGAAGGCACCGCCTGCGATGGTTTCGCCATCGCATTGCAATAAGAGAAAATCGCCGAGCGGCGGAGAAAACAACGCGACTGGATAACGCAGGATTTCCGTGCGTGCGCCACCCGGGCGGCTGGCGGCGCCGTACCGGCCATCATACTCGCTGACAAGCCCTTCGATCAGCGGTTGAGCCGCCGGCTCCAGAAGAGAAGAACGGACGATGATATCGGTCACGGGGACGCCTCCAAATGATGGCCTGAAGGCTGCTGGAGATAGTCTGAATCGGGTCCGATCCGTTGCTCTCTCAATGCCGCTCAGTGTTTCGCGCACCTAAGATGCAGATTGCCGGAGGGCTTCGCACGGCATGATCTTTCATTGTGCAGCCGACGATTGAAACATCATTGCTCGATTCCATAGTCTATTAAAAATATAGATTATAGCAATTAACGTTGCCGTACATTGCCAAGAGGACAGATGTCTTACGCCCTGAGTTTTCTCGACAAGAGTCCGATTGATGGATCCGAGCGTGCGTCACAAGCATTGCAGCGTAGTTTGGCCCTTGCCAAGCGCGCTGAAGAGCTGGGCTACCGCCGCTTCTGGGTGGCTGAGCACCATAATTCCCCAAAACTCGCAAGCTCCTCACCGGAAGTATTGATCGGCCACCTGCTGGCACATACCAGACGCATCCGCATAGGTTCCGGTGGCGTAATGCTGCAGCATTACAGCGCCTATAAGGTTGCCGAGAACTTCAATCTGCTGGCAGCCCTGGCGCCGGGACGCGTCGATCTTGGGGTCGGCAAGGCGCCGGGCGGGCTTCCGCTTTCGACCGGGGCTCTCCAAAAAGCATATGATCCCGCGCGCAAGCCATCATTCGAAGCGCAATTGGCGGAGCTGGATGGCTTCTTGCGGCACGAACAGGGCGCGGAAGGCAAAGCAGAGGACCTTGCCGCTTTTCCCGCGCCCGACGAGCCGCCCGGCCGCTTCCTGCTCGGCGCAAGTCCCGACAGCGCGAGATTGGCCGCTCGTCTCGGCTGGGGCTTTGTCTATGCGGGTCACATCCATGGTGACGACGAAGCGATCTCGCAATCGCTGTCGGCGTATCGACAGGCGGGTGGCAAGACTGCGCTGCTCGCAGTTAGCGTAGTCACGGCGCAAACGACCTCGCTTGCCGAGGGTCTCGTGGGCGACACTCGCCGGTTCCACCTGGAAATCAAGGATGGACAAAGCGTCAATGTCGGCAGCCGCGAGCAGGCACTCGAATATGTCCGCCAGGCAGGTGCGACCGACTATCGGATCGAAGAGAGAAGCCCGCGCGTCATTCGGGGAACGCCGGCCGATGTCCATCTGGAGCTGCAGCGCCTCCACAAGGGGTTCGGCATCGAAGAATTTGTGATCGACTGCCCGGTTTCCGAAGGTGCGCACCGCCTCAGCACGATCGAATTGCTGGCCGGCACGCGCAAGGCCGCTGCAGCCTGATTGCGAGCCGGTCCAAAATGACATGGGAAAGAATTGCGTGATAACCAGAAGAGATTTCCTGAAGAGCTCAGCGATTGCTGCTCTGTCTCTGTCCACCGGACTGCAAGCGACTGAAACGCTGGCAGATGACAAGCCCGCGCGCGGAGGGTCCCTGATCTGGGGCGTCGAGACGGAACCGACCACGCTCAATCCGCATCTGAACGGTCAGGCCAAGACGAAACTCGTCCTGCGCAATGCCTACGAATGCCTTCTCGCCCGCTCCCCGGATGGCGGTTATGTGCCATGGCTGGCGAAAGACTATACAGTATCTCAGGATGGCAGGACCTATACCTTCAATCTTCGCGATGACGTAAGTTTCAGCGATGGAGAGAAATTCGACGCTGCAGCCGTCGTCACGAATTTCCAGAAACTGAGGAAGCCAATCTATTCCGGCAGTATCAGTGCCGGTCACGTCTCCCACATTTCCGAGGCAATCGCGCACGATGCCCATACCGTCGTGCTCACGGTTAACGACATCTATGCGCCTTTCCTGGATGGCGCGACCAGCATCGAGATCATCTCGCCGAAATCATTCTCATCACCGCAGCTGAAGGCAGGCGGGCCTGACATTGCAGGCACCGGCCCTTTCATCCTCGATCGCTATGTCAAAGGTCAGGAAATCCGTTTCATTCGAAACGCGGCCTATAATTGGGCTCCCGGCAATGCCGGTCACCAGGGGCCGGCCTATCTCGATGAAGTAGTCTATCGCTTTCTACCCGAATCCGCGGTCCGCACCGGAGCGCTGACCTCGGGCCAGGTGCATGTCATCGAGGGCATTTCAGGCAACGACGCAGCACTCTTTCGCGAAAATCCCGATTTCACCTATCAAAGCGCGCTGAATACCGGCACGCCCTACACGCTTTACCTGAATGTCACCAACACCCCGACGAGCGACGTCAAGATACGCAAGGCCTTTCTTGCGGCGATCGATGTCGAGCGGATCATTCAGTCCGTCTATCGTGGCGAACGCAAGCGCGCATGGGGCGTTCTGACACCTGCGGACACCGATTTCTACGACAGAAGCATCGAGGGCAGCGACGGCTTCGACATCGATCTTGCCAACAGATTGCTCGACGAGGCCGGCTGGACGAGCAGAGACGGCGATGGCTCCCGAACGAAGGACGGTAAACGGCTGACGATCGAGATCGTCCAGTCGCGAGCGACCTTGCGCGATCAGCGCGACGTTCTTCTCGAGGCCGTCCAGGCGCAGGCCAGACAGAATGCCGGCATCGACGTCGTCTTGCGCTATGTCGACGCCGGAACCTATGCGAACAGGCAGAACGACGGCCAATACGGCATCATCCCGAATTCGACCACGACGCAGGAAAACGGCCTCACCCTCTATTTTCACTATCTGCCGCGTGAGAAGGGCGGATCGATCAATTACAGCCGCACCGTGGCGCGTGAAATATCCGCCTGGCTTGCCGAGGCCGCCTCTACACTCGACGTCAAGAAGCGCTTCGAGATCTATTCGGCATTGCAGCGTTTCGCCCTCCGCGAACAGGCGCTCGGCCTACCGCTCTATGTTCCCGAAGATCAGATTGCAGCAACGGCTGCCGTCAAGGGAGCTGGATTCCGTCCCTTCAAGCGCCTTCCCGAAAACGCCTACGACATCTGGCTCGATCAACCAGCCTGAGCCGCGGCTATTGATTACTTCAAGGAGATACTCGGAAATGCTTATGCGCAGATATTTTCTCGGCCTGACGGCAGCCATGCTTGTGACGGGGGCGCTGCCAAGCCTTGGTATGGCTGGGGACGGCACGGCGGTCAGTGGCGGCAAGTTGACATGGGGCGTCGAGACGGAACCGGCCACGCTCAATCCGCAGCTCAACGGGCAGGACAAGACCAAGCTGCTGCTGCGCAACGCCTATGAGTCGCTGCTGGCGCGGACTGCAGATGGCGGCTACGTTCCCTGGCTTGCGACCGAATACAAGATCTCCGACGACGGCAAGACCTACACGTTCAAGCTTCGTGACAATGTCACCTTCACCGACGGGCAGAAGCTCGATGCGCAGGCTGTCATCACCAACTTCACCAAGCTCAAGGACGCGGCCTATAGCGGCAGCGTGAGCGCCGGCCCGGTCTCACGTATCGTCGAAGCGAAGGCACTGGACGACCATACCGTCTCCTTCACGTTGAACCAGGTCTATGCCCCCTTTCTCGATTATGCCGCGAGCCTGGAAATCCTTTCGCCCGCGGCCTTCAATTCGACGCAGCTGAAATCCGGCGGACCGGAGATCGCAGGGACCGGCCCCTTCATCCTGAAGCGCTACGCCAAGGGGCAGGACATTCAGTTCGTCAAGAATCCCGCTTACAACTGGGCACCCAAGACATCGGCTCATCAGGGACCGGCCTATCTGGATGAGGTAACCTACCGCTTCCTGTCCGAATCCTCCGTCCGGACCGGAGCGCTTACTTCCGGTCAGGTCGACGTGATCGAAGGGATTGCCGGCAACGATGCAAGCCTTTTCAAGGGCAATTCGGACTTCAGCTATCAGACGGCCCTCAATACCGGCACGCCCTATTCGCTGTTCCTCAACGTCACCTGGGGACCGACCCAGGATCTCAAGGTGCGCAAGGCTCTGATATCAGCGATCGACGTCGATGCGGTGCTGAAGGCCGTCTATCGCGGAGAGCGCGCGCGCGCGTGGGGCATCACGTCGCCGATCGATCCGCAATTCTACGACAAGAGCATCGAGGCGGCATATAAACCCGATCCCAAGGCGGCAAACACGCTTCTTGACGAAGCTGGCTGGACCGCCCGGGATGCCGATGGCTTCAGAACGAAAGACGGAAAGCGGTTGACCATCGAGGTCATCCAGGCTCAGGCGACGGTACGCGATCAGCGCGATGTGCTGCTACAGGCCCTGCAGGCGCAGGCACGCCAGAATGCCGGCATCGATCTCAAGATCGTCTTCGTGGACGCAGGCACCTATACCGATCGGCGCAAGACCGGTCAGTTCGGCTCGATCGCCAATTCCAACACACCGACGGATGCGATCGACATAGAGTATCACTACCTGCCCCTCGATAAGGGCGGCAGCATCAACTATAGCCGCGCCTTCGCGCCGGAGCTGTCACAGTGGCTGAACGAGGCGGCTTCGACGCTGGACCAGAAGAAGCGCTTCGATCTCTATTCGAAGCTGCAGCGCTTCGCCATTCTCGATCAGGCCTATGCGCTGCCGCTCTACGAGCCCGAGGATCAAGTGGCGGCGGCAAGCTATGTGAAGGGCATCAGCTTCCGGCCCTTCAAGCAATTACCGGAGAGCGCCTACGATATCTGGCGCAGCGAGTGAACCGTACCGTCAACACATCCCCGGCAACGCAAGTGGTCGGGGACGGTGGAGGAGTGACCGAGCATGAGTGCTGACAATACGACGGCTTTCGAGCAGAGCCCTTCGGCCTGGTTTTCACGCAGGCGCCGCCTGAAGCGCAACAGCCTGGCATCGCAGATCCTCGTGCGGATTGGATCGGCCATCGCGGTCCTGTGGGCCGCGGTGACGCTAAGCTTCATCAGCATTCATCTGGCGCCGGGCGATATTATCAGCCTGTTGATCGGTGAGCAATTGCGAACGCCGGAGATAGAAGCGGCGATCCGCCTCGAATGGGGATTGGATAAGCCGTTGCAGTCGCAATATCTGACCTATCTCCTGCGGGTTCTGCACGGCGATTTCGGACGGTCCTATATCCTGCAGACGGATGTTTCCGGCCTCGTCCTGTCGCAGATGCTGCCGACATTGAAGCTTACTGCGGCCGCTCTCGTCGTCGCCGTGGTCTTTGCCGTTGCCAGTGCCCTGCTGACGGCCGGCCGGCGGCTGCCGCGCAGCATCGCAGGCAGTCTTGAGCTTATTCTCATCTCGACGCCGTCCTTCTGGCTCGGCATCGTGCTCTTGTTCATATTCTCCTTCACCTTGAAGATCTTTCCGGTCGCCGGCGACCGGACGTTTTCGGCGCTGGTCCTGCCGGCCCTGTCGCTTGGCCTATCGCTCGGAGCCGTCATCGGACAGGTACTGCGCCAAGGGCTCGAACGGGCCTTGGAAGAACCCTTCATGCTGACGGTCAAGAGCTGGGGCGCCAATGACTTCGTGCTGAGGCTGCGTCACGGCCTGCGGCACGCCGCACTTCCCGCCGTAACACTTGCCGGTTGGCTCGTCGGCAATCTGCTGTCGGGCGCCGTCATCACCGAAGCGGTGTTTGGCAGGCCCGGGCTTGGGCGGATTACCGTCGACGCCGTGCTGGCGCATGACCTGCCCGTCGTACTCGCCGTCGCCATCCTGTCGGCCTTCACCTACGTCGTTCTCAGCACGCTGGTCGACGTGCTCTACCTTCTGCTCGATCCCCGACTGCGCAATCAGAATGCGGAGGCCGGCCATTGAGCGTCTCCTCTTCTCCCGAACAGGAAGCCGATCCGCGCCAACAGCGACTTTATTGGCGCGTCGCAAATCCAGGGCTTACCCTTTCGGCAATTTTCATACTGCTGGTGGTGATCGCAACCATCTGGCCGCAAGTTCTGACTGCCGCCAATCCGATTGCCGCCGATCCCTTGCAGGCACAGCTGCCGCCGTCGATGCAACATTGGTTCGGCACGGATCATCTCGGCAGAGATGTCTTCTCGCGTGTTGTCTATGGCGCGCGTTACTCCATCCTCATCGGCGTCAGCGCCGTGGCCATCGCCGCGATTGTCGGAACCTTTCTCGGGCTTCTCTCGGGCCTTGTCCGCGGTCTCGTCGATGAGGCCATCTCGCGCTTTCTGGACGTGATTTCGTCGTTCCCGGACCTGCTTTTGGCTCTCGTGCTGATCTCGTTTACAGGACCCGGCACGATCAACCTCATCTTCGCGCTCGGCCTTGCCTCCGTGCCGCGCTTTGCAAGGGTCGTGCGCGCGCAGACCTTCGTGATCGCCAAAAGCGGCTATGTCGAGCAGGCAAGGACATTTGGCCTCGGACGCAGCGTGCTGGTGGTGCGCCACATCCTCCCGCATGCCCTGGCCCAGGTACCCATCCTGGCCACGATCGGCCTCGGCACGACCATCATACAGGCTGCCGGCTTGAGCTTTCTCGGCATGGGGCCGCAGCCGCCCGCCCCCGAATGGGGCGCGATGCTGGCGGAAGCCCGCAATTATCTGCGCGTCGCCTGGTGGATCGGCGTCTGGCCCGGCCTTGCCATCACACTGACGGTCATCTCCATAAGCGTGCTTGGGAGACGCTGGCAGCTTGCGTTTGAAGGCAGGAGACCATCGTGACCCCGGTACTCGACATTCGCAACCTGACGATCGGCTTTCCGCGGGATGGCGACGACAACAGGATAGTCCACGGCATCGATCTGACGATCGACAAAGGCGAAGCGGTCGCGCTGGTTGGAGAATCCGGCTCTGGCAAATCGGTAACCGCCCGCTCCATCATTGGCCTCACCGGCTCGAATGCGGCCGTTCACACCGACCGTTTCAATATCGACGGAAACGACGTCCGCGATTTCGACGAGAGGCAATGGCAGCGCCTTCGCGGCGAGAAGATCGGCTTCGTTCTTCAGGATGCACTCGTCTCCCTCGATCCTCTCAGACGGATTTCGCAGCAATTGTCGGATGCCTTCGGCGGGAGCAGCCTCTTTCGCCGTGAGGATCATCGCGAAGACAGCCGGCTATTGCTGCAGTCAGTCGGCATTCCCGATCCGGAGCGACGCCTGCCGCAATACCCGCACCAGCTTTCCGGCGGTTTGCGTCAGCGCACACTCATCGCCACGGCGATAGCCAGACGCCCATCCCTGTTGATCGCCGACGAGCCGACGACCGCGCTCGATGCGACGGTGCAAAAGCAGATCCTTGATCTGCTCCTCGAACGACGCAAGGCCGGTCACACGCTTCTCTTGATCAGCCATGATCTCGCCGTCGTCTCCCATCTTGCCGATCGCGTGCTCGTCATGAACAACGGCCGGATCGTCGAGGAAGGTTCGACCGAGCAGATACTAAGGAGACCTCGCCACCCTTATACACAACAGCTGCTGGATGCCGTGCCTTCGGCCGCGTCCAAGGGATTCCGGCTGTCATCTGTTCCCGTGACAAGCGCCGCAACCGAGCAGCCGCCAACTGCTCCCCGGCCGAATGCGCGGCAACGCGTCCCCCTGCCCGCAAAGACGATCGATCGCAACAATCACATTCTGTCGGCTCGCAATCTCGTCAAACGCTATGGCGGGTCGGCCGGCATCTTTGCCGTCAACGACGTCTCCTTCGATCTTGCTGCAGGTGAAGCCCTGGGCATCGTCGGTGAATCCGGTTCCGGCAAAACAACGGTCGCGAAGATCGTCCTCGGATTGGTCGAGCCGGATCGTGGGTCGGTACGCCTTGACGGCGGCGGCTGGAGCAACATCCCCGAACATGCGCGTCGCGCCAGACGCTCCAGCATGCAGCTTATTGCCCAGGACGCGCTCAGTTCCTTCGATCCTCGCTATACGGTCGAGAAGATTATCGGCGAAAGCCTCGATAGCGCCGGCATTTTCGGCACAGACCGCCGCGAGCGGGTGCTTGAGGTGCTGGATGCCGTTCGTCTAAGCGCCGCCTTCCTGAAGCGCTATCCACGCGAGCTCTCCGGAGGCCAACGCCAGCGCGTCGCGATCGCGCGCGCCTTCGCGCCGCGCCCGCGGCTTCTCGTGGCCGACGAGCCGGTCAGTGCGCTCGATGTATCGGTGCAGGCGCAGGTTCTCGATCTCCTGGCCGAACTGCAAGCGGCATCCGGAACGTCTCTCCTCTTCATCTCCCACGATCTCGGTGTCGTCCATCACCTGACGGACCGTGTTCTCGTGATGAAGGAGGGACGCATCGTCGAAGCAGGCGCCGTGGAGGATGTCTTCACCAAACCACATCACAGCTACACCCGCACGCTCCTGGAAGCGATACCGGCCCTGCCGTGAGATGCGCAAGTCAAACACCGGCGCAGACCGGAATTCTAAACGATCAAGGAAATTCGCAATGACCAACAATCGTCCCCGTCGCCTGAAGACATTGACCGGAGCAAGCAGCATCATTTCCGCAGGAAACGACACAAGCCCCGTCGCCGGCATCAAGCGTGCAGTCGAACTGGCCCGCAAGGCGGAAGGAGAAAAGATCACCGGGCTGTTCACGGCCGACCTGCTTCACATCGACCCGGCGGGACTTGCCGGAACCGCCGGCATCCAGGAGCCGATCATTGCCCTTGCCGCCTTGAGCCAGGTAACCTCACACATCGGCCTGATTGCCACCGTCTCGACGACCTTTCACTATCCCTACAATCTGGCGCGCCAGATCGGCACGCTGGACCATGCAAGCGGCGGACGTGCCGGGTGGAACGCCGTGACCTCCTCGGTAGGCGAGGAGAATTTCGGCGAGACATTGCCAAGCCCGGAGGAGCGCTACGAGCGGGCCGCTGAATTCATCGAGATCGTCAATGCGCTCTATGACGCCAATGAACGCAACGCCGCCGAGCGCAAGGCGTCCGGGGCGATTGGCATCGACCCGGCGAAATTCCATCCGATCAACTATCGCGGCAAGCATTTCAAGGTCGACGGTCCCCTAAACGTGCCGCCTTTGCCACAGGGTCGCCCCGTCCAGTTTCAGGCGGGGCAGTCGGAAGCGGGTGTCACCGTCGGCGCGCGATATGCCGAGGTGGTCTATACCTCCCAGCCCAAGCTCGAGGATGCCATCGCCTTTGCCGCGGAACTGCGGCGTCGCGCGACAAGTTTCGGGCGTACGGCCGGCCTGCCCTTCATCATGAACTCCTTCCACTCGGTGATCGGCGATTCCGATGCAGATGTCGCAAGACGCCTGAAGGAAAAGCACGAGCGAATCGACTACGAACAAGGCCGCCTGAAACTGGCGGATATGCTGGGCGGCGATCTCGATCTTTCCGACCTGCCACTGGACAAGCCCTTGCCGGAAACGCTGCTGCCTGAGGTCACCAGCATAAACCGGCGGCGTGGGCGCGTGGAAATTTTCCGCCGCTATGCGCGCGAAGGGCTGACCTTGCGGCAGCTCATCATTCAGGCGCAAGAAACCGGCCACTGGTCGGTGGCTGGCACGCCCGAGCAACTCGCCGATGCGATCGAGGAGCGCTTTCGAGCCGGTATTCTTGATGTTCTCTCCCTGCACGGTTTCGGCAATCCGGACCAAGAGGATCGGCTGGTGAACGGGCTGCTGCCGGAATTGCGGCGGCGGTCGATCATCGACACCGATTATGTCGGGGACGATTTCCGCTCGAATCTGGAGCTGCCGCCCTACGTAAGCGCGAACGGTGCCTTGAGCCCGGCCAAGCGCCTGATACAAGGCGCGTTTTAGATCGCAAGCCATCCGCAGCGCCTTGCTGCCGGCAACGCGGACGAAGCTTGCAAGCGAGCCTGCCCTCTTGGCGAGACAAGCCGCTCAGACCGTTGAGGCGGCAGCGAAGGCATGCTCCAGGTCAGCAATCAGATCCTCGACATCCTCCAACCCGATCTGGAGCCGGATGACGGGTCCTTCCGTGGGAGCCGGCGCAATGCGACGATCGCTGAGATCGACATGCAGGGCGAGGCTCTGATATCCGCCCCAGGAATAGCCAAGGCCGAACAATGAGAGCGCATCGAGAAATCTCTGCGCCTTCAGCTTGAAGTCCTCTCCTCGACCTGATGCCAGCACGAAGGAAAACACGCCGCCGGCTCCCTTGAAGTCACGACGCCAAATCTGGTGCCCGGGGAAGCTTTCAAGAGCGGGATGGAGAACACGAACGACATCGCCTCGCCCTTCCAGCCATTTGGCGACGACAAGGCTGCTTGCTTGATGACGCTCCAGCCGAACGCCCATGGTGCGTAAGCCGCGAAGAACCTGGTACGCGTCATCGGGCGTGCCGCAAAAGCCGAGCGCGCCATTGGCGCGTTTCAGCGCGCGCCAATGGCTGGCGTTCGCCGAAATCGTCCCCATCAGCACATCGGCGTGACCGGCGGGGTATTTGGTCGAAGCCTGGATGGACACGTCGACGCCCGCATCGAGGGGCTTGAAGAAAAGCGGCGTTGCCCACGTATTGTCCATGGTGACGACCGCACCGCGTCGATGCGCCACCTCGACGGTGGCGGGAATATCCTGCATTTCAAAAGTGTTCGATCCGGGCGCCTCGGTGTGGACCAGCTTCGTATTGGCCTTGAACAGGATCTCGATGTCTCGACCGATCGAAGGATCGTAATACTGAACATCGACGCCGAAACGCGAGAGCATGGTGTCGCAAAACTGCCGGACATTGCCATAGACGGAATCGACGATCAGAGCGTGATCTCCAGGAGAGAGATAGGCCAGCAGCGCGGTGGTGACGGCTGCAAGACCGGACGGGACCAGGATCGTGCCAGCTGCGCCTTCGAGTTCGTTGATCGCATCGCAAAGCGCATCGGTCGTTGGCGTGCCTCGCGTCGCATAGGTGTATTTTTGACCGTGCACGTCCATCGTTTGCGCATCCGGAAACAGAACCGTCGACGCATGAACCTTCGGTGGATTGATGAAACCGTGATAGTCGAAGGGATCGTAGCCTGCGCGGGCAAGCTGGGTATTGGGACCTGTCGCGTTGACCGGATCGTTGCCTTTGGTCATTGTGCCTGCTCCGTCGAGGTCGATAAGTAGCGTTCACCGGTATCGGGCACGATGGCGACGATGCGGGCACCGAGATCACGCATTCTGCGATAGTTGCGAAGCTCCAAGAGCGGCGTATTGCCTATCAGCTTTGAGAAGCTCTGGTATGTTTTCGTCACGCGATGCGTCTCCGATGTCTGTCGGGAAGGATTAAGGGCCGAGAGGAGGGCGTGACAGTGCGCCCCCGACCTTCAGACGATGCGCAGCAGCAGAAATAGCGACATGAAGACCGTAAGGCCCACCAAGGCAACCTGCGCAATCGCCCAGGATCCAAGACCCACCGGGCGGCTCTGCTGCGTTGTAAGCGAGGCAAGATAGAGGACGGTATCCATATGGGCTCCTGATTGCGGCGTCCGGCCCGAAGCCAACAAACGGCATCGATACGGCGAACTCTCATCCAATGCGGAGACAATATCTATAAATCTAGTAGATTAAAGGAATAGGTTTCCGTCATAGCGGTTCGAATCGACAAAATGAATTTCCTCGCCCTGCCTCTCGGTTGCGACCATCGCGCCGCGAAGCGGACTCCCACGAAGAACGGCAGCGTCTGCTATAGCGGATATAACTCTGCAATAACAACGATACCGATCAAATCAACAGAGGCGTCTCTATTCTATTGGAGGAAAGAATATTAAAATAATTTTCTGTATTGAACGGCAAATTTAGTTGGCATAACTCAACTTTCATTGAAGGCCAGAACGCGGCCGATTTCCGGAGACGACGATGATGAACCCTGCAATGAACATGATGCCGATGATGAACCCCATGATGAGCAACATGCCGATGATGGGCGCGATGCCAATGATGAATGCCATGATGAACCCGATGATGATGCCCATGATGCAGATGATGATGGGCAAGATGACCTGCAAGATGACGCCGAAGGGCATGGTCTGCGAGATAATGCCGATGGAAGGCATGGACAAGGACATGTTCATGGAATGCTGCAAGCGCATGATGTCCATGATGTCGTCGGGTATGCCGATGATGATGATGTGCGGCAACATGATGATGTGCTGCATGATGGAAGCTGCCTGATACTATCAGGCAGATGCGAGCATAAGAGCTCGGCTCACCGCTGATACATATCACGCAGAGCCGCCCGGTGGCTTTGCGTGATATACACAAAAGCAATGACCTGTCGCGGCGGGAGCGAATCTAGGTCATCGCGATTGCTCAGGATTACTTCTTCAGCCGTACGCCCAAATTCAGCCGCGAACTTCCTCGACGTAGGTAGTGACCAAATAGAGCACCGCCTCGTTGCCTGTCATGTTGCGATAGCTGTGCGCGACATCCGCCTCGAATATGATGGCGTCCCCCTCCCCGAGAATCTGCGGCGCATGCCGGCCGGCAACGACCTCGACCGTACCGCGCGATACGACGAGATTTTCCACGGTGCCGGGCCGATGCGGCTCGGCTGTTTCGGCGTGATGGGGAGCAATTCGCAGCTCGTAGAACTCGACCTTGCGCTCGCTCTCATACGGAAAGAGCGCCCTGGTCTGAAACCGTCCGTCGGATGCGGAAAGGACCTTTGCTTTCGCGTGGGTCAGCACATGCAGAGCGGTTTCATGTGGCTCGGCTATCAATGAGCCGCAGGATACCTCGAGCGCAGCGGCGATTTTCCATAAAATAGCAACGGTGGGGCTGCTCTTGCCGGTTTCGATTTGCCCGAGCATGGCCCTGCTGACTCCCGATATCTTGGCAAGCCGATCAAGCGAATAGCCCCGGCGCGTCCTCAGGCGACGTAGATTCTGGCCGGTCAATGTCGATATTTCATCGATTGCCTCTGACCTGGAAATCAGATCCAGCGGCCCGCCCGCCTCAACCACCATAGGTTTGATTGCCGAACGGCATGACAGGAATAAAGCCAACAAAAGGCACCCACATCAGGAACGGCTGTGCAGGCCAGCTTGCGCCGACCTGTGGCGTTACAACGGAGGTTTTCTCCCGGGCATCGCGATAAGCCTGGAAGTCGATGACGTTGGCAGCCTGACGGGACATTCTAGTTCCTCAAATTCAACGCCATAAATCTATTATTTCAATGGACTACTGTAGAGAGAGCTGTACCCAATCTTGGTAAGCGCAGCGGAATGTTTTTGCGGAAGGGCGCGATCGTGACGAAAGCCCTGCCCAACAGACATCCGCGCGCTTGAGAAGTCGATCGCGCGCATATTCACCATCTAGGTATCGCCAAATCTCGGTACGGAGGCGATGAGTTCGCGCGTATAGGCATGCTGGGGCCGCTCGAACACCTCTTTGACCGATCCGGACTCGACGATCGCTCCATGCTTCATAACGACGATCCGGTGGCTGATATGTTGGATCACCCCGAGATCATGCGAAATGAAGATCATCGACAGGCCGAACCTTGCCTGCAGATCGACCAGCAGATCCAAAACCTGGGCTTGCGTCGTAACGTCAAGCGCTGAAACGGGCTCGTCACAAACCAGAAGCTTCGGCGTGGCGGCGAGTGCCTGGGCAATCGACACGCGCTGGCGCTGTCCACCGGAAAGCGCCGTCGGCCTGCGAGCAAGCAGATCCGCCGGCAGCCCGACCAGATTCATTAGTTCGACGATCTTCTCTCGGCGTTGCGATCTGCCAAGCCCGCCATAGAGCAGCAAGGGTTGCTCTATGATCCGCTCGACGGTGAAGCGTGGATTGAAGGAGCTTAGCGGATCCTGGCTGATCGTCTGCATTCCGGCTCTAAGCGGCCGGCGCAGCCGCTCGGAAAGCGCGCTCCAGGGTCGCCCTTCAAACAGCACTTCTCCGGCATCAGGATGCTGCAGCGCAAGCGCGATCTTGCCAAGCGTCGTCTTGCCCGAACCGGATTCGCCGACCACGCCCAGCGTCTCCCCGCGATCGATATGAAGCGATACATTGCTGACCGCTCGCAGCAGGCTGCCATCCGCGCGCCGGAAGCTCATCGATACGTTGCCGATCTCCAAAAGGCGCTCGCCCGAGCGAACAGGTTGGCGCGGCGGCAAGGGCACATCCGGAGCGCTCAGCCGCCGACCGCGCTTGGCGGTTGTCGGCACGGCGGCAAGGAGCTGCCGGGTATAGTCGTGCCGGGGATCGGAGAGGAGGAGGCGAGCCGGGCCTGTCTCCACCACCCGGCCCCTTTGCATCACGGCGACCCGATCGGCCAGCTGCGCGGCCACAGCTAGATCATGCGTGATCAGGAGGATGCCATGACCGGCGGCAGCCAGCTCCCTGAAGATGGCGAGCACTCTCTTCTGAACGCTGACGTCCAGTGCCGTCGTCGGCTCGTCGGCAATGAGCAGGCGCGGCTGGCCGCCAAGTGCGGAGGCGATCAACGCTCTTTGCCGCAACCCACCCGACAATTGATGCGCATATTGCTCCATCCGCGATTCCGGCTCGGGAACACCGACGCGCTCCAGCAATTGCGCGACATGCTGCGATACGAGCGAGCGCGGCACCAGACGATGCGCGAGAATGGGTTCGGCGATTTCCCGACCTATGGTCCTCAGGGGATCAAGCGACACAAGCGCGTCCTGGAGGATAAAGCCGATTTCACGCCCCCGCACATGTCGCCACGCTTTCTCCGACAGTCCGAGAAGATCCAATGGCCGCCCATCATGCGCGATCAGCTCGATCTTGCTGGCTTTTGCGGTTGAACGCGGTCCCGTTAGACCGACAAGCGCCCGGGCCGTCACCGATTTTCCGGAGCCGGATTCGCCAACCAATGCAAGAATCTCGCCGGGCGCAATCTGCAGCGACAGGTCGCGAACCGCGTCCACGTGCCCTTGCGAGGTCTGGAAGGCCACATTCAGGCCTTCGACCGCAAGCAGCGGGGACGGCGCGGAATCCGCGGTCTGAAAGTTCTGCAGACTGGTCTGGATATTCATCGCAGATCTCCCGTTGCAAGAAGGGTTTGCAGCCGGCGGCCGAGCAAGGTGATCGAGATGACGGAAAGCGCGACGACGGTTGCCGGCAAAAGACTGGTCCAGGGCGCGATATCGAGAAAATTGCGACCATTGGCGAGGAGCGCGCCCCATTCGGCCTCCGGCGGCACCACCCCTAGCCCGAGAAAGCTCAGGGCCGATGCCGATAGCACCGAACTTCCGACACCAATCGTTGCAAGGATGAGCAGCGGCCGGATGGCATTGGGCACGATATGCCGGCTGACAATCGTCCACGGATGCTCGCCAAGTGCCACGGCATGCTCGACATAACCCGACAGCTTGATTTGAAGCACTTGTGAACGGATCAGTCGCGCATAGCCGGCAATACTCGCAAGCCCGACAGCCAGCAACGTATTGGCAGGCCCGCGGCCAAGAACGGCAATCACCAAAAGCGCAAGCAGCATTTCCGGAAAGGCGAGCAGGATATCGATAATCCGCAATAGAAGCCGGCTGATCGGTCGTGGAGCGAGCGCAGCCGTCGTACCCAGCACGATCCCGCCGATACTCGCAATCAGTGTCGCGCCAATGCCAATGGTCAGGGATTGCGAGGTTCCATGGACCACGCGCGAAAACAGATCCCGGCCGAGTTCGTCCGTTCCGAACCAGTGCCCGGCATCGGGCGGCAACAGAATGGCATTCGGGTCGACTGCCTCCGGATCGAACGAGGAAAGCCATTGCGGCGCCCAGACCGCTACGCCAAGCACAATTACAAAGACGAAGGGAACAAGCAGCCCAAAAGACAGCCAGATCGGTCGCCGGCGCATGATACGGCGTTCCCGCCCGTTCTCGGCTAGAACGATATCGCTCACAGGCTTGCCCTCCGTAGACGTGGATCGATCAGAAGGTAGAAGGCATCAACCAGCAGATTGACGATGACGAACACAAGCGCGGACAGCATCACAAGACCAAGGATCAGCGGCATGTCGCGGGTCTTGATCGCCTGAAGCGTGATCTGCCCAATTCCCGAACGGCCGAACACCGTCTCGGTCAGGATCGAGCCGCCGAGAGTGCCGGCGAGCAACGTGCCGGTAAGGGTCGATGCCGCCAGCGCGGCGTGCCGCAAGCCATGTTTGACACGCAAGACCGTCTCGCCGACGCCACGTGTCCGGACAGTCAGCGAAAACGGTTGGGAGAGCGCCTCTTCCAAGCCGTCACGCAAGACCTGACTTAAAAGTGCGGCTAGCGGCAGGCTCAAAGCGATGGCGGGCAGCACAAGCGCTGACAGCCCGTCATTGCCGGTGACCGGAAACCATTCAAGCTTGAAACTGAAGATCGTCAGCAGGACGATGCCGATCCAGTAGACGGGCGTACTCAGAAGAATCAATTCTACCCCCGAGGACAACAGCGTCAGGCCCTTACGACGGCCCGCCGTCGCCAGGGCTACGCTGATCGCCAGAACAAGAGCAAGTACGATCGCGCTCCCAGCAAGCTGCAATGTCGGCCCCGCCGCTTCATAGATCACCTCGGAAACAGGTTGCCTGTACTGGTAGCTTTCTCCGAAATCGCCGCTCAGAGCCTTACCGATGTAATGCGCATATTGCAGCGCCAGTGGCTTATCGAGACCATATTGATGCACCAATGCGGCCCGTTCTGCCTCATCGACGACGTTTTCTCCGCCAGCCAGTATCGCGACGGGATCGCCGGGAATGAGCTTCACCGCAATAAAGGCAATCGTTGCCGCGCCCCAAAGTACGGCAACAATCACCCCGGTCCGCCGCACAGCGGTTTGGAAAAGCTTAGCGGTCCAGCCAGGCATCGTAGAAATTCGGTTTCGCATTGGTGGCCCAAGAAATACCATGCAGGCTCTTTGAAGCGCCGAGCTGATAGGCCGCCACGAAAAGCGGCACGGCATAGGCCTGCTCGATCACTTCCTTCTGTATCTCAGCATAGAGCTTTTTGCGCTCGGTATCCGATGCGCCAACCGCCTTGGTCAGCTTTTCGTCGAGGCTTTTGACGCGCGACGCATTCTGTCCGGCAGGCGGAATATAGGCTGAATGGAATACCGTCCGCAGGATATCGGGCTCGGCGCGCACATAGAAGAAGGACACGAGATCGTAGTCGTTGGCGTTGGCGCGTGCCGTCCAGCCGCCGGCATCGACGGGGTCGAGCTGCAGATCGAAACCCGCTTGCCGAACCTGATACTGAACGGCCTGCGCCAGGGTCACTTCCGTCGCGGCGAGCGAGGTGCTGTCGTAGACATAATGCAGGGTCAGCCGGCCGCCGTCCTTCTTGCGGACACCATCGGCGTCCTTCTGCGACCAGCCCGCCTCATCAAGCAGCCGGTTGGCCTTTGCCAGATCGAAGCCCCATGAGCTGGAAATGTCGTGGTCGTAATAGAGCGTCGAGGGGCCGAGGATATTGTCGGCCGGCTTCAAGGTTCCGAAGAAGGCAGCCTTGACCGCGGCGGGGCCATTGACGGCGCTCTGGAACGCCTGCCGCACCTTCAAGTCCTGAAATGGTCCCTTCGAGGTGTTCAGGAAATAGGCGCTGTTGACGCCCGGATTTTCCCGCGTCACCACCTGCAGCTTGCCATTACCCTGAACGGAGCGATAATTTGCCGGTGGCACGGCATCGATCGCCTGCAGCTGACCGCTTGCCAGTGCACCGAGACGCACGGAAGCCTCCGGCAGATATTTGAAGACGATCTGATCGAAATGGGCCGGCCCTTTATGCGCGGCATAGCCAGGACCCCAACTGTAGTCCGCCCGGCGGCTCAGCTTGCTGCCGCTGCCCTTGGTAAAATTGTCGAGCACGTAAGGACCCGATCCGACGACCGTATTCGTCGTGCTCTGCGCCTTCTGGAGATAGGTCGATGATTGGATGCCGAGATAGGGAAGGCTCAACCCCTGCAGCAGGGGCGCGAATGATTGGCGATAGCGGATCACGACCGTACGGCTATCCGGCACCTCGATCTTGTCGATAGGTCCGAGCAGCGATTTGGCGTAGCTCGATGTCGTCTTCGGATCGAGAATGCGATCGAAATTGTATTTGACCGCGGCTGCATCGAGCGGAGTGCCGTCGCTGAATGTCACGCCCTGACGCAGATGGAAAGTATAGACGGTATTGTCGCCGTTGATGTCCCAGCTTTCTGCCAGCCACGGCGTGAACTTGTTGTCCTCGGCCTGCCCGACGAGCGAGTCGACGACATTGCGGGTAATCAATGCCGTGACCGAGTTGCCCGTGATCGACGGGTCGATAATGGAGGCATCCGTTGCCAGTCCGACGTTGAGAACACCACCATCGATCGGCTTTGTCGTTTCGGATGCGGCATTCGCTGCGGTCCCGATCATCGCCAAAAGAGAAAATGCAAGGGCGATGCCGCTTTTGCCTCGCTTCGCACCATTCACGCTGAAATATCTCTCGCTCATATCCCGTCCTTAATATTGGTCGCTGCCGCTCCGATCATCCGCTTCTGGAGGAGAACGGGGGTCGCGCGGTCTGAACGGGATTATAATTGTCTATAAAAATTATAGACTAAAGGTATCGTGATGCGTTTATGAACAAGGAGGCAGAAATCCGTTTCATAAATGCAGGTATGCTGCTGCAGCGCGATGCCGGCGGCTGACACAGTAACAACTGCCTGCCCATAACTATTGACAGCACAACCTACGTGGTCTGCTTAGGTCGCCAGCGCAGCAGATAAGCCTCCAGCCCATAGGCAAGGCGATTGAGGGTGAAGCCGACCACGCCCAATATCAGGACGCCGACCATGACCATGGCCATGTCGAACCGCTCCCGTCCGGCGATGACCAGCCCGCCGATGCCCGGGCCGACAGCCAGGAAATATTCTGCGCCGACCGTTGCCAGCCAGGCATAGATGAGGCCCAGATGGACGCCGGTGGCGATCGACGGCATTGCCGCCGGAATATAGATCCGCAATGCCTTCTGCCGCGCATTGAACCTTAGCGCCCTTGCGACCTCGAGCAGTTCGGCCGGCGCCTCCCTCATCCCGTCATAGGTATTGAGAACGATAGGAATGAAGGCGGCGAGCGCGACGAAGACGATCTTCGCCTGTTCGCCAAAGCCGAACCAGACCGAAATCAGTGGTATCCAGGCCAGAAGGGAGATCTGCTTCAGTCCGTTGAAGGTCGGCATGATGAGGCGGTCGGCAAGCTGCGAGAGCGCCAGCAGGCTCGCAAAAGCGACACCGAGCACGCATCCAATCAGGAAGCCGGCAATATTGCGCATCAGGCTGAAACCCAGTTCGCCGACAAGATCATTGCCGATCAGCTCACGCTTAGCCGTAGCGACGACATCCTCCAGTGACGGCAGAAAGCGCGCATCCACGAGACCCGTCCGGCTTGAAACCTCCCAGGCCACAAGGAGAAGGATCGGCAAGGTTATGCCTCGGCGGAAACGAACGAGGCGGCTTGCTCTTGCCATTGTCAAAGCTCCTGCCGCTTCCACCGCTGGATCAGCAGTTCGGTGCGATCCAGCCCCTTGTCCATGACGAAGCCGACAAGTCCGATGGCAATCATCGCGACGATGACGGTATCGAGCCAGAACATCTGCCGCCCCCAGACCAGAAGATAGCCGAGCCCTTCGGAAGAGGCGAGCAACTCGACACCGACAAGCGATGTCCAGGAATGGGTAAGGCCATAACGGATACCGGTGAATATGGAGGGAACGGCAGCCGGCAGCACGATCAGACGCAGGGTTTGCCAGCGGCTGAAGCGCAGCGCTCTGCCGACCTCGAGATATTTCGGGGAGACGTCGCGGATCCCGGCGAGCGTGTTCATCGTCATCGGCACGATGGCGCCCTTGGCGATGATGATGATCTTCAAGGTCTCTTCGATGCCGACAAGCAGCATCAAGAGCGGAATCCATCCGAGCGTCGGGATCTGCGCGAAGGCGAGGAAGAGCGGCTTCACATAGTCCTCGACCGTTTCGGAAAGCCCCATGGCGATGCCGAGCAACAGGCCAAGCCCGGCGCCTATGGCAAAGCCGATGACGACGCGTCCAAGGCTGACCCCGGTGTGATAGAGAAGCTCGCCGCTGAGGATCATGTCGCGGCCGGTCTGGTAGACATAGGCTGGCGGCGGCAGGATCTGCTCCGGCAGCCAGCCCCTGGCGGAGGCTACCCACCAGAGGCCAAACAGGCCAAGCGGAAAGATCAGGCCGGTCACGAGGACGGCAACGCGCTGGAGCCTTGCTGGCGATAGCGGCAAGCCGGCCCGACCGGTAGTCTCGACAACAGCGCTCACGTCAGTCTCCTAGTCTCGATCGCGTCTCCGATCAGGAGGCAACCGGCTTTCCGTCTGCACCATAGGGCTGCCAGAATTTCGTCAGCCCGAGCTTTTCCAGCGCATTGTTGAGATATTTAGGTTCGAACCAGCCGTTGAGATCGACATCGCGGCGGATCAGGCCGTATTCCTTGCTCTTGACCGCCTGCTCCTTGTACTGCGAGACTAGGAGATCGTCGATCAGTGGCGAGTTGCGATAGGTGAGCGTATCGTTGCGGAAATATTCCTCCAGGATCGGAACGGGCGTGCCCGACTTGTGCCAGAGTTCGAAGAGGGCCGCACGGTTCTGCTCTTCCGACGACCACTGCGCCGCTTTGACGAACGCGTCGACGACACGCTGCGTGATCTCCGGATGGGCGTCGATGAAGGCCCCGCGGCCGATGATGCCCGCATTACGCCCGAAGCGCGGATCGTCACCCTTCGTCGTATAGATGACATCGGCGCTGTCCTTCGCCGCGAGATTGATGAGCTGCGTGTCACCGAACGCCGCATCTATGTCCTTGCTGGTCAGGGCCGCGACCGTGCCGGCAGTATCCAGATTGACGACCTGGATGTCACGCTCGGTCAATCCGTGTGCCTGCAAGATCTTGATTGCGGAGAGGTGGCCGTTGGTACCGCGCTGCAGCGCGACCCTGCGGCCCTTCAGATCCTCGATCTTCTTGATGCCGGATCCCTTGGCGACGGCAAGATAGAGCGGCTTGCGCGCGCCGCTCGCCAGCAGAAACTTCGTCTTCAGGCCGGTTGCCCGCCCGATCAGTGCGGGAAGATCGCCCTGATAGGCAAAGTCGAGCTGGTCGTTGGCAAAGCCTTCATTGACCGCCGGGCCAGCGCCCTTGAAGAAGGTCCATTCGATCTTGACGTTCGGATCGTTGGCGAATTCCTTTTCCAGAAATTCGCCGGCGCGCGCCGTCGCGGCCGACGTTCCCTCGGCATAGGGTTTGTTGTCGACGCCGATCGCGGCGTAGCCGACGTGAATGACGAGGGGATCCTGCGCCCAGGCCGAGGCGGATAACAGGCTCAGGGCGACCGCCGCACCGGCGACCAAGCGGGAAATAATGGACAGTTTCATCTGTTGCTCCGTGATTATTCTGCGGCGACGACGGCGGGCCGGGTTTCAACCGCCGGACCTGTGATGCTCGATAGCGGGCGAGGCGTTGACGTCGTGGCGTTGAGGCTCTCAAGAACCCGATTGCGGATTTCGACCAGCTGGGGAGAGGTGCGATCGCGTGGGCGCGGCAAGTCCACCGGGACGACGTCTCGGATGCGGCCTGGTCGAGGCGACATAACGACGACGCGGTCACCGAGATAAACGGCTTCCTCGACATCATGCGTCACCAGAACCATGGTGATGCGTTCCTTCGCCCAGATCGTCTGCAACTCGTCCTGCAATCTTGCCTTGGTGATGGCATCGAGCGCCCCGAAGGGCTCATCGAGAAACAGGACATTCGGGCGATTGACCAATCCCCGCGCGATACCGGCGCGCTGGGCCATCCCGCCGGAAAGCTGGTGCGGATAGGCGTTGGCGAAGCCGGAGAGGCCGACGAGTTCGAGATGGGATTCGACGAGCCTGTTCTTCTCTGCCTTGGGCAGCCCGGAATTCTCCAGCCCGAGCGCAATATTGCGGGCGACGGTCAGCCAGGGGAAAAGCCTCGGCTCCTGAAAGACGATGCCGCGCTCGAGGCTCGGCTCCTTGACCGGCCGTCCGGCATGGCCGACGAAACCGGCGGTCGGCAGATCAAGGCCGGCTCCTAAACGCAGCAAAGTCGACTTCCCGCAACCGCTCGCCCCAACGATGGTGACGAACTCGCCCTCGGCAATATCGAGGCTGACATCGTCGAGAGCGGTCAATATCTCGCCATTCACCTTGAACTGGCGGGTGACGTGGCTGATTTGGAGATGCAGGGAATTGCCCATAGCCGATTACTCCGCAGCAACGGCATGCCGCGCCGGATGTAGAGGCACTCTCAATCCGAGATTTTCCCGCAGCGTCAAACCTTCGTAATCGCTACGGAAAAGGCCGCGGCGCCGCAGTTCCGGCAGCACGTGCTCGACGAAATCATAAAGACCAGTCGGCAGCTGCGGCGGCATGACATTGAAGCCGTCGGCCGCACCCGTCTTGAACCACTCCTCCATCTGATCGGCAATTTCAGTCGGGGTTCCGACGATCTGCCAGTGCCCGCGCGCGCCGGCGATGCGGAGATAAAGTTCCCGGATCGTCAAGTTTTCGCGCCTGGCGAGATCGAGCAGCAATTTCTGGCGGCTCTTGCTGCCATTGGTCTCAGGCAGAGCCGGAATGGGACCGTCGAGCGGATATTGGGAGAGATCGACACCGCTTGCCATGCCATTCAGCAGGGAAAGGCCGACCACCGGATGGACAAGATCCTGCAGTTCGGCGAATTTTTGCTGCGCTTCCCCGCGCGTTCTGCCGACGACCGGGAAGATGCCGGGCATGATCTTGAGGTCATCTCGGTCCCTGCCGTATTTCGCAAGGCGGCCCTTGATATCCGCGTAGAAGGCCCTCGCATCCTCGATGGTCTGATGGGCGGTAAAGACGACTTCCGCTGTACGGGCGGCAAGCTCCCTTCCCGGCTCGGAGGAGCCCGCCTGCACGAGCACCGGGTGGCCCTGCGGCGTGCGCGACACGTTCAGAGGCCCCCGCACCTTGAAGTGCTTACCCTTGTGATTGAGGATGTGCTGTTTTCGCGGATCATAATAGATGCCGCTTTGCCTGTTGCGGGGGAAAGCATCCTCCTCCCAGGTGTCCCAAAGGCCAAGAACGACATCCGCGAATTCTTCGGCCCGTTCGTAGCGTTCGGCATGGGCGTAATGTTCATCCCTGCCGAAATTATGCGCTTCATGATCGCTGGAGGACGTGACAAGGTTCCAACCGGCGCGGCCGCCGCTGATATGATCGAGCGAGGCGAATTTGCGGGCGATGTGATAGGGCTCGTTGAAGGACGTCGAGGCGGTCGCCACGAAGCCGATATTTTTCGTCACCGCAGCCAGCGCCGATAGCAATGTGATCGGCTCGAATTGCGCGACATAGCGCTGCGCCGTACGCTGCAACGCCTCGGTATCGTCTCCGCGGGTACCGACACCATCGGCCAGGAAGACCAGATCGAATTTGGCCGCTTCGGCGATTTGCGCAAGCTCGACATAATGGGCGAAGTTGGAACCGGCATCGGCCTGCGTCAACGGATGCCGCCAGGCGGCAATGTGGTGCCCGGTCGGATAAAGGAAAGCCCCGAGCTTCAGTTGCCTTTGTCTGCCCGCCATTGTCTTCTCCATCATCGCTGCGGAAGAAAGCTAAACGTTAAATATTATAATCTATAGAAATTATATTCTATTTACCGCCGCCAGTTCGGATTTGTTCGTCACGCGACATGCCGAACCGGCGGAGACCGTTTCACGGCAACTGCTCGCAATGGCTGGAAATTGCGGTCGCCTAAGTTTTTCCGATAGAGAGGGAAAGAATTTCTTCCTACCGGATCAAATAGATATTGCTGGACTTGGGTCTGCAATCACCGAACCCTTCACGCCTCAAAGCGGCGATGCGCCGTTCAAATCCATGGGCGTGGAGCAGACATGTCGTTCCAATCAGACACATCCGATCCCCTCGTCGCAAAAGCCGTCGAGCTCCGGCAGGCCTTCGACCGGGATGCGGTCGAGCGCGACAAATTGGGTGGCAGGCCGACCGAACAGATCCGCCTGCTGAAGGAGAGCGGATTGCCTTCCGCGCAGATTCCGACCCGATATGGCGGTCGCGGCGCTTCCTGGCCCTCCATCTTGCGGGCCGTGCGGGAATTTGCCCGCACTGACGGCTCGCTCGCGCACCTCTTCGGCTACCACCACCTTCCCTTGAACCTCGTGTTGTTTCGGGGGTCGGATGTACAGCGGGAGCGGCTGCTCAGAGCCTCTGCGGCGGGCAATTTCGTCTGGGGCAATTCCGGCAACGCGATGTCGAAAACATCATCGGGACGGCGTATCGACAATGGCTGGCTGATCAACGGCAAGCGCCCTTTTTCCTCAGGCTCCCACATTGCCGACTACATTCAGATCTCCTTCGAAAATGCCGACGGCGAGCGTCTGACGGCAGCCGTGCCAGCCAACCGCCAGGGTATCGTCATCGAAGATGATTGGGACGGCATCGGCCAGCGCCAGACCGGCAGCGGCACGGTGAGTTTTCATAATCTCGAGATCGCCGACGACGAGCTTATCAGCTCGCCTGCCGTACCCCTCACCCCTTACACTTCGCTGACATCCCTGCTGCAGCAAAGCGTGCTGCTCAACGTCTTCGTCGGCAGCGCACAGGGAGCGCTGGAGGAGGGCCGAGCCTACACGGCGACATCGTCTCGGCCCTGGATCTATTCCGGCGTCGACAAGCACACCGACGACCCCTGGATCAAGCGACAGTACGGCGACCTCTACATCCGCACGCTCGCGGCCACCGAGCTTGCCGACAAAGCCGCACACAGCCTCGACAAAGCCTTCAACCAGGGAGCCGGCCTGACGCATGAAGATCGCGGGGCCGCCGCCATCGATATCGCCACAGCCAATGTCTATGCCGGCGAAGTCGGGCTTGCCGTCTCCAGCGAGATCTTCGAGGTCATGGGTGCACGCTCGGCAACGACGGCAAACGGTTTCGACCGCTTCTGGCGCAACGTGCGCACCCACACACTGCACAATCCCGCCGAATACAAGAAGCGCACGCTCGGCACATGGCTGCTGACGGGTGAGTTCCCCGTTCCGGCGATGTATCGCTGAAAGGACATCCCATGGCTAGACGCAAGGATCAGATCAAGCTCGGCGCCTTCCTGCTCTTCACCGGCCACCATGTCGCCGCCTGGCGGCATCCCGAGGCGTCCGTGGGCACCGAGTTCGAGAATTATCTGGAGCTCGCCAAACTCGCCGAGGCCGCCAAGTTCGATACCATCTTCTTTGCCGACGGCGTTGCTGCTCGTCTGAAGGACCTGGATGCAGCGAGCCGGAAGGCGCATAGCGGCATCTATCCATTCGAACCGATCACGCTACTCTCGGCCCTTGCCAGCGTCACCCGCAATATCGGCCTGATCGCCACCGCCTCGACAAGTTTTTCCGATCCCTTCAACCTAGCGCGCCAGTTCGGTTCGCTCGACCGCCTGAGCGGCGGCCGCGCCGGCTGGAACCTCGTGACCTCTTCCGATCCCGAAGCGGCCTTCAACTTCGGCCATGACGCACAGATCCTGCATGCCGACCGCTACGACCGTGCGGAAGAATTCGCCGATGTCGTGCTCGGCCTTTGGGACAGCTGGGAGGACGATGCCTTCATCCGCGATCGCGAGAGCGGTCGCTATTTCGATCCAGACAAGCTGCACCGGCTCGACCACAAAGGCCGCCATTTCAAGGTGCGCGGGCCGCTGAACATTCCGCGCTCGCCGCAGGGGCGGCCGGTTGTCGTGCAGGCCGGAGCCTCGGAGCCTGGCAAGGAACTGGCTGCACGCACCGCCGAAGCGATCTTCGCCGCACAGATTACGCTTGACGAGGCAAAAGCCTTCTATGCCGACGTCAAGGGCCGGCTCGGCAAATATGGCCGCTCGCCCGACGACTTGAAGATTCTGCCGGGAATCTTTCCTGTCGTCGGGCGAAGCGAAGCGGAAGCCGAAGACAAATTCCAGGCCCTGCAGAACCTTATCCAGCCGGAAGTCGGTCTTAACCTCCTCTCGCAATTGACCGGCGTCGACTTAAGTTCCTATCCGCTTGACGGTCCCGTGCCGCCGGAGCCGCCGGTCACCAACGCCGGCAAGAGCCGCCAGGAACTGGTGCTCGATCTCGCGCGCCGCGAAAACCTGTCCATCCGGCAGCTCTATCTGCGCATCGCCGGCGCACGCGGTCATTGGCAGGTGGTGGGGACGCCCGCGCAGATCGCCGACGTCATGGAAGAGCGCTTCGAGAATTTTGGCGCCGATGGCTTCAACATCATGGCGCCGATCATGCCCGGCGGACTTGCCGATTTCATCACGCTCGTCGTGCCGGAGCTGCGTCGCCGCGGCCTGTTCCGCAGCGAATATGAAGGCACGACGCTGCGGGAAAATCTCGGGCTCAAGCGTCCGGCCAATCGTTTTTCCGCAGGCAATGCGGTCGCAGCAGAATAGGAGAAGACCAAATGGCTCGTGACAAATTGTTCCTCATTTCACCCGGCTTTGCCGATCCGAAACATCCAGGCGTCAGCTTCGTCTGCCCCTTTTGCAACGCGATCGAGGGACTGCTCGCCTCATTCCCGGATCTTGCCGCGGCGATCGATGTCGAAAGGGTTGCCTTCCTGCGGCCGCGGGAGAAGGTGATCAAGGTTGCCGGCGAGGAAAACCAGTCGCTGCCGCTTCTGATCCTTGCGGACAACCCGCCAGCCGACGCCGGCGAGTGGAACGGCACGCGCTTCATCAATTCGACCGATCGCATTCTCGAGCTGCTTGCCGAACGGCACGGCTTTCCACGCCTGCATTAGGGATGGGGCCTGCCATGACCATAAAGCCAGATGGCTTCGAGCCGCCCCACCCTCCGCCCTCCCTCTTCGAGGCCGACACATCAAACCCCCATCTCGCCAAGGCCGTCGAGCTGCGGGACATATTCGCCCGCGATGCCATCGAGAGAGATCAATCCGGCGGCAGGCCCGAGGCGCAGATCAAGCTCCTCAAGGAGAGCGGCCTCGTCAATCTGGTGATCCCGAAGGAATTCGGCGGCGCCGGCGAACCCTACTCCACTGCCATGCGGATCGTGCGCGAATTCGCCAAAGTCGACGGTTCGCTCGGCCATCTCTATGGCTATCATTTCAGCCCGCTGCAAAACGCCGTTACCACGCTCCACGATGAGCGATCCCAGGACATCCTGCGCCGCTCTGCGGCTGGTCGCTGGTTCTGGGGCAATACGACGAACAGCTTTTCCAAGAGCCTCTTCGGCCGGCAGGAGGCGGGGAAGGTCGTCCTCAACGGCTTCAGGCCATTCGCCTCAGGTTCACATGTCGCCGACTATCTGATGGTCGCCTGGGAAGATGAGGACACCAACAAGCGGAGCTTTGCCTATATGCCGGCCGATCGCAACGGCATCACCATCACCGACGATTGGGACGGGATCGGCCAGCGACAGACGGGAAGCGGCCGCGTTCTCTACAAGGATGTCGAGATCGACCGGAGCGAGATCCTGCCTGACAGGCCACAGGTTCCGATCGCCCTGTTGGCACCCCTGCAGCAGCAGAGCGTCCTTCTCAACGTCTTCGTCGGTTCCGCGCAAGGGGCATTGGCGGCGGCGCGCGATTATACGGTCACGAAATCGCGCCCGTGGATCTATTCCGGCGTCGAGCGTCATTCCGACGATCCGTGGATCAAGAGACAGTATGGCGAGCTGTGGATCAAGGTACAGGCGGCAACGGCGCTTGCCGATCGGGCGCTCTCGGCCGTCGATGCCGTCTATGCGAAAGGGCACGATTTGACGGCAGAGGAGCGCGGTGAGGCCGCAATCGCGGTCGCCTCCGCCAATGTGCTTGCCGGCCGGGTTGCCCTTGAGGTGACAAGCGAGATCTTCGAAGTCATGGGCGCACGGTCCGCCGTCAGGCCGCTCGGGTTCGACCGCTTCTGGCGCAATGTGCGCATTCACACGCTGCACAATCCCGCTGAATACAAGACCCGCAATGTCGGAACATGGTTCCTGGGCGGCGAGTTTCCGGAACCGGGGATATTCCAATGAGCAGGAAACGCGAGCTTCACCTCAATATCAACATACTGCATTCCGGCTTTTCGCCGGCCGCCTGGCGCATGCAGGGAAGCGACCCACGCGCATCCTTCGATATCAATCACTATATCAATGTCGCCCGGATCGCCGAGCGCGGCACTTTCGACGCGATCTTTCTCGCCGATCAGGCCGCTATCTCCGATCGCGTCGATTTCCGGCCGCTGACATCTCTCGAGCCGACCATCGTGCTGGCCTCGGTCGCGGCCCATACCGAGCATATCGGCCTGATCGCGACGGCTTCCACCACCTATAACGAGCCCTATAATATCGCTCGCCGCTTCGCGACCCTCGATCACGCCAGCGGCGGCCGCGTCGGCTGGAACATCGTCACCAGCGCCGATCTCTCGCAAAGCCGGAATTTCGGCCTGGAAAAGCCGGTCGCGCATCACAGCCGCTATGAGCGCGCGGAGGAATTTACATCGGTCGTCAAGGCCCTGTGGGACAGCTGGGAGGAAGACGCCTTTATCGGCGATGTCGAAAGCGGTCGGTTCGTCGACACAACGAAGGTCCATCCGATCGCCCATCGCGGCAAGCATTTCTCCGTTCATGGCCCGCACAACGTCCCACGCCCGCCGCAGGGGCATCCTGTCATCGTACAGGCGGGCGGCTCGGATGATGGGCGGGAGCTGGCAGCCCGGCACGCCGAAGCGGTGTTCTCGGCCTCGCAATCTCTAGAGGAGTCGTTCGATTACGCCCGCGACCTCCGAACGAGAGCCGCTCGCTACGGTCGCGCTCCGGACAGCCTTTTGGTGCTCGCCGGCCTCGCGACGATCATCGGCAGCACCGAGGCAGAAGCCAGGCGGCGGCAAGAGGAGCTGCGCGAACTCATTCCGCTGGAATACAGTCTTGCGCGCCTATCCGGCGTCCTGCAGGTCGATCAGAGCAGGCTGAAGCTCGATGAGCCGCTGCCCGACGATATTCCCTTGCCGGCCGACGGAGGGCATACCTTTTTCCGGGCAACGTTTGCTCTTGCCCAGCGCGAGAAATTGACCGTGCGAGGCCTCATCCGCGCCTTGAACGGCGGCACCGGACACCGCACCATCGTCGGCACGCCCGAGGCAGTTGCCGATGATATCGAAAGATGGTTCGTGGCTGCGGCTGCCGATGGCTTCAACCTGATGCCCGATGTGCTGCCGCATGGCCTGGAGGTCTTCGTCGATGAGGTAGTGCCCATCCTGCGCCGCCGCGGTCTATTCAGGAAGGAATATACCGGCCATACCCTGCGTGATCACTTGGGTCTTTCCCGGCCCGCCAACCCCTATGCCATTGCCGCCGAGTAAAGGAGAAACGATATGACGCCAGTTGCGACCGCCAAGTTTCCAGATGATGACCGGCTTGCCGCTCTTGTCAGGGAGCGCTACCGCAACAGCCAGCATATCGGCGCGGATTGGAGCGAAACGATCGAGACGCTGCTGTCCCATCGAAGCGTACGCGACTATCTGCCGAAAGCGGTTCCGGACGATATACTCCACCTTGCAATCGCCGCGGCGCAATCGGCGCCAAGCTCATCCAATCTGCAGGCCTGGAGCGTCATTGCCGTCAGGGACGAGGTGCGCAAAGCCAAGCTGAACGCGGTTGCCGGGACACAGAGGCAGATCACGCAGGCGCCGTTGCTGCTGATCTGGCTTGCGGATCTTTCGAGGCCACGCCGCATCGCGGCGGATCAAGGGTCTGCCGCCGATGGCCTCGACTATGTCGAAAGCTTCCTGCTCGGCGTCATCGACGCTGCCCTCGCCGCGCAGAACGCCGTCGTCTCCCTGGAATCGCAGGGGCTTGGCACCTGCTATATCGGCGCGATCCGCAACGATCCCGAAACCGTGGCGCGCGAGCTGGAATTGCCGGAGGGCGTGTTTCCCGTGTTCGGGTTGACGGTAGGCTATCCCGATCCGGCCGCACCGGCCGCCGTCAAGCCGCGGCTGCCGCAGACGACCGTGCTGCATCATGAGCACTACGATCGCAGCCGCAGGTCTGACGATCTGCGCCACTACAATACGATCTTGCAGGATTTTCAGGCCGAACAGCGCATGCCGCGCATAGACTGGACTGCCCAAGTGAAAAACCGCATCGGCACCGTCGAAGCCTTGAAGGGGCGCCATCTGCTCGGCGTGGCGGCCCGCCGCCTCGGCTTCAGGCTGAAATAATCGGCCGGCTATTCGGCGGCGGCAATGTCGAGCCTGCGCAATATGTTGCGCGACAGGATGTCGCCGATTGTCCGCAGGGCCTTGACCTCCGCCTGAAGCCAGTTGCGGAACAATTCGACGCGCATGAGACGCTCCTTGGCGGGCGTCGTGACGAAGAAATAGGAAAAGTTCACGGCTTGCGAGCCGCCGAACGGCGCGACAAGACGCCCGGCCTTCAGCTCGGCCTCGGCCAGACGAACTTTACCGAGACCAAGTCCCTGCCCCGCCAGTGCGGCATCGATGACGAGCGATGATTGATTGAGACGGAAACCGCCCTGCGGCAAACGCAGGGATAATCCTTCAGCCCGCAGCCAGCCATTCCAATCCGGGCAGGAATGATCATGCTCGGCGCCGTCCTCGTGCAGCAGAGGCACGCCTTCGATCGCCTGTGGGCCGTTCCATAGCCAATGCCGCTCGGCAAATTCGGGGCTGCAGATCGGCACGACGGCCTCGGAGAAAAGGTGATCGACGACAAGCCCGGGATAAACGCCGCTGCCATACCGGATGGCGCAATCTGTGTCGCCTGTGTTCAGATCGGTCAAATGCGTCGAGGCATCGACCAGAATCTCCAGGCCGGGGGCCGCTTGCCTCAGACCGTCCAATCTCGGGATCAGCCATTTGCTGGCAAAGGATGGCGCGACCGATACGCGGATCGGAAGATCGTGATCGCTGGCGATGAATTGCGTCATCGTCGCCAGAACCACATCGAATGCGTTTGTCAGTCCGGGTACGAGTGCCAGGCCGGCGGCCGTCAACTGGAGTTGACCACGGACCCTGTGAAACAGCGATTGCCCCAGATAGTCCTCAAGAAGCCGGATCTGCTGGCCGACGGCGGCCGAGGTGACGTGCAATTCCTCCGCAGCACCAAGGAAACTCAGATGCCGCGCAGTCGCAACGAAGGCGCGCAGCGAGGTCAATGGCGGCAGTCGCGCCAAGGTCGGCTGGATGGATTTTCTCCGTGTGTCGGCAATCGTGCTCATAATCCGATTGCAGCACAATCGGCCATCTCAAGACGAGAACGAGCTTTGCGTTTACCGGCAAGCGGATGGACATTTTCTTCCATGCCTGGACGGCATGGGGGAAGCAAAAACTAAAAATGCAAAATAGTCTATATTTTTGATAGACAAAGATGTGGCCGGGCCGCTTCGGGGCATCCGGCGAAGCTTTTCTTTCTCGGGCGATCAGAAAAACATTCTTCCGTTTTGCAGGCCGGGCACCCGAAGATGCGCCGATCGCGGACATCTCCGCCAACGGTTCACCAAAGGACCGATCCGTTCAGCCGGCAAGGAAAGCGAATGACCATCAACCGCCGCCGTTTCAATCAACTGCTTCTGCTCTCGACCGCAGCAACCTTTCTGCCAACCGCGGCGACCCGCGCGGCCGAAACACCGCCGCGCGGCGGCACGCTTAATTTCATCGTCGAGCCCGAACCGCCGACCATCCTGGCACTCGCCCATACCGCCGGCGGTACGCAGAAGATCAGCCCGAAGATCACCGAGGGCCTGCTCACCTACGATTTCGGTCTTCTGCCGAAGCCGCAGCTCGCGACCGAATGGTCGGTGGCCTCAGACGGTCTCACCTATACGTTCAAGCTCAGATCCAACGTCAAATGGCACGACGGCAAGCCCTTCACCTCGGCCGACGTCGCCTATTCGATCGAACTCCTGAAGCAGGTTCATCCGCGCGGACGAGGCACGTTTGCCAATGTCATCGCGGTCGACACGCCAGACCCCCTAACGGCAATATTCCGTCTCTCCAAGCCAGCACCTTACCTCCTGAAGGCGCTCTATGCGGCCGAATCTCCGATCGTGCCGAGACACATCTACGAAGGCGTCAAGATCGCCGATGTTCCGACCAATCCGAACGGTAGTGCCCCTATCGGCACCGGTCCCTTCGTGTTCCGGGACTGGGTGCGCGGCTCGCATATCATCCTGGAGCGCAATCCCGATTATTGGGATGCCGGCAAACCCTATCTCGACCAGGTCGTGGTTCGTTTCGTGCCTGATGGCGCCGCTCGAGCAGCCGGCTTCGAAACCGGTGAATTCGATCTTGGCAGCGATAATCCCATTCCGCTCGCCGATCTCGAGCGCATCAAGGCGCTGCCGAATATCGGTATCGATTCCCGCGGTTACGAGACGAAAGGCGACCAGACGCAGCTCATCCTCAATCTCGACAATGAATATTTGAAGGACGTCCGCGTGCGTCGCGCGATCGCGCATGCGATCGACCTCAACGTCATCCTCAATACGGTCTGGTATGGCTATGGCCACGTCTCGCCAACGCCCGTCAGCACCTTCCTGCCGCAATATCTCAATACCGCGATCAAGCCCTATGCCTTCGATCTCAAGGCGGCCGAGCAATTGCTTGATGAAGCCGGCTATAAGCGAAATGGCGGGGGCACTCGGTTTGCGCTTCGCCTGACGCACAATTCCTACAATGAAGGCTTCAAGCGCGTTGCCGAATATCTAAAGCAGAACCTCGCGCGCATCGGTATCGACGCGAGGATCGATTCCTACGACTTCTCGACTTACATCCAGAAGGTCTATACCGAGCGCGCCTTCGACCTGACGGCGGAATATCTCGGCAACCAGTTCGATCCGACGCTCGGCGTGCAACGCATCTACTGGTCGAAGAACTTCAAGCTCGGATTGCCTTTCTCCAACGCCAGCCACTATCAGAACCCGGAGGTCGACCGGCTGCTCGAGACGGCTTCAATCGAAGTCGACGAGGCAAAGCGCAAGCAGGAATTCAATGACTTCCAGAAGATCATCGCCGACGAGCTTCCGGTCATCAATCTAATCTCGCTCGAAAACGTCACCGTCTTCAACAAGCGCGTCAAAAATCACACGATCGGCGCGGAAGGCGTGCAGTCGAATTTCGCCGATGTCTATATCAAGGAAGGCGAAGGCTGACACTAAGAAGCAGCCCGTTCTGCTTGAGGGCGCGATGCGGCGCCCCCCTCTTTTATGTCGGCTTACGAGGCGGCAAGGGCAAGCGGCGTCAGCTTGCCGAGAATACGATCGGCGAGCGCAATCGCCTGCACCCGCTGTTCCGAGATCGAGCTTGACTCCCAGGCAACACCGCGCAGCGGATGACCGATGGCGCTGATGTTGCGGTGAACACGCCCCTCTTCCGAAATGACATCCCCTTGCTCCGTGGCATCGATGCCGAAGCCGGTGCTGTGCGGGCGAACCTCTCCGCTTTCGATGAGGCTTCTGACGAAGGGATCGGAAATGCGTCGCCAGTCATGCAACTGGTGGCCACGGCAGTCGATGACGCCCCCGAAAGAATGGGACTCGGTACCCGAGCGTGTTTTCAACGTCGCCGCGATCAAGCGGCCGGCGGGCTTCGTAGCCTGCAATCGCGCGGGCCGGTGCCGGAGCCGGCCTTCGGCAATCGCCTTGGAGACGGCACGATAGCTGTCAGGCGCGGCACGATGCGCCGTCACGTCCCAGAATGCCCGCAGGTGACGGGCAAACCGCAATCTCTCGGTATCGTCAGCCTTTTGCCACAACGGCAAAATGTAAGGACGGATGGCGAGCGGCAGCGCCTGCCAATCCTTGGCCTCGGCCGCCAATGCGCGACGCTCTGCCTTGACGATCGAGAGCAAGGACCGCGCGGTGGTCGGCAGCGGTCTTTCCGCGAGGAAATCACGCTCCAGCGCGGCATTGCGCCGATCTTCTATGAACTGGCCACGCCTGGATATGACCTGATAGTGGCCCTGGAAGCCTCGCGCTTCCATGCTCGCGACCGCGTCGACCATCGACAGGCTGGAGCCGATGAGCAAGATCTCGTCTGTTTCCACCAGGCGATCGAGGGCTGCGGCATCCCACGGAGATGCCGCAAAACCGGGATGACGGGCGATGGATGCTTCCTGTCGCGCAAGATCGGGCCGGAAGACGCCGAGGGCCAGAACCACCTCGTCCGCTTCGATAGCCGCGCCTTCACTTGTCGTGATCTCCACTCTGTGCGGAGCGGACGCCAGGCTGCTCGCCGCGGCCCTGACATGCCGGAATGTCGATCCGGAGCGTGCTGTCGATATCGCCCGGCGCAGCTCATCGCGGACATAGGTTCCATAAAGGTGGCGCGGCGGAAAACTGCCTGCGATATCGGCAGGCGGCGTCCAGCCGTAACGTAACGCGTTCTCCGCCAGCCAATGAGTGAGATGGTCGGGCTCTTCCGGATGAAGCGAAAAGGTACCGGCGGGGCCATTGACGAGATGCACGGCCTCGGTCGTGCTATAGGCGACCCCACGCCCAAGCTCCTCGCGGGGCTCCAATATCGTAATCGAAAGCGGCACCTCCGTCTTGTCGAGCAGCTTGATCGCCGTTAACGCGCCGGCAAAGCCGCCGCCGACGATAACGACGGAATGATGGGAATGCGGGTCTATGTGCATGGCTCAGAAGACCTTGCCTTCCTCCAGATGCGTTGTGGTGCCGTTGATGTAGTAATCGCCCACCACCCGCGCCTTGTGCAGCAAAGGGTTATGGTTCAGCACCGTGCGAATGTTTCGCCAATGGCGATCGAGATTGAGATGGCGCGACGTCGCTGAGCCACCGCCGAGCTCGAAGACATTGGTTGCCGCAGCCAGTGCGAGCTGCGATGCGACGATCTGGGTACGCGCCGTCGTCAGCGCGCTTTCGACCAAAGCCGTCTCCAGCATCTGCGGATCGTCGCCTGCAAAGGCCGCGGCCGTCCGATCGAGCGCGCGGGCGCTCTCGCGGATCAGCGTATCGACGGCAAAGGAGTTTGCCGCGATCTCGCCTAATATCTTCTGAACGAAAGGATCGGCATTGGCCGTCTCGGCGGCGCTGTGGGCTGCCGAGCGCGCCTGTCTGCGTACATAGTCCGTGCCTTCGTTCAGCGCGCCGCGCACGGCACCCGCCATCGAGGCGGCGAGATGAAGCTGGCGCAGCGTAGACACGTGCCTGCCGACCAGCGTGTTCAGCCCACGCCTCGAAATCTCGTGCGGCAACACTTCCACGTCGTCGAGCAGCACGCCGCCGCTTGCCGTCAGACGCTGACCCATGCCGTCCCAATCGTCGAGGATGCTGATCCCCTTACGGTCGACGGGCAAAAGCACGCTGACGAGTTGGTCGTCATCATCCTTGGCGCTGAATGAGGCGAAATCGGCAAATGCGGTGCCTGTCGCGTACCATTTTCGCCCGTTGAGCCTATAGCTATCGCCCGTTTTCGTTAGCCGCGTCGTGACTTCGCCGGGACGTTTTGTTCCCTGCTCCGTGTGTGCGCCGCCGAAAAGCTTACCGCCCAGCACGCGGGCAAGCTGCGTGCGATCGACGGCGCTCGTCGGATTGAGAAGCAATGTCTCGGTAAAATTAAAATGGCTTCGAAGCGCGTGCGCGACATTGGAATCGGCTGCCCCGATCGTCATTACCATCTCGATATAGTCGAGCACCGATCCGCCCGGCCCGCCGAGCGCCTTCGGTATGCGCAAAGCACCAAGGCCGGCCTCCTTGAAGAGCTTGAAAGCCTCATGCGGCAACTCGCGTTCGAGGTCGCGGCGCGCGGCCTCTTTGGCAATCTCCTCGACAAGGTCGGGTACTCTTGCGAGCAATGTCGCGCGATTGGTTTCAACGAGAGCCGAGGATACGACTGATGAGGCTGCTGTGGGCATGAAAGGCTCTCTTCGCGCCGGAAGGAAAAGGCCCTGCCTGAACAGGGCCTCGAGATTGGTCGTTACGCGACGGCGCGGGCAAGCGGCACGACGTTTTCGGCATCGCCGGCAACACTCACCGGAACCCGGCCTTCGACCGGATGGCTCGGATCGTTAAAGCCCGGTGTCGATGGGTGGCCTGTAGTAACCAGGCGATCGACCAGGGCTTCATCCTCGGCGGTCAGCTTGACATCGAGGGCACTCAAATAGCTATCCCAGTGCTCTTCCGTACGCGGCCCGGTGATCGCCGACGTGATCAGCCTGTTGTTCAGCACCCAGGCGATGGCGAATGCGGTCGGCGTGATCTTCTTCGCGGCGGCGTGCGTGGCAATTTCCTTGGCGATGGCGATGGATTCCGGCCGCCATTCGGTTTCGAGGATGCGCTTGTCGCCGCGACCGGCACGCGTGTCGGCGGCAGGCTCCTTGCCCGGCTCATATTTTCCGGTCAGAACACCGCGCGCCAATGGCGAATAGGACACGACACCAAGACCATAATGATAGGCGGCCGGAAGCTGCTCTGCTTCGGCGGTGCGGTTGACGATGTTGTAGAGCGGCTGGCTCGCGACCGGCCGATCGATGCCGAGCTGGTCGGCAAGATGCGAAATCTCAGCGATGCGCCAGCCGCGGAAATTCGAGACACCGAAATAGCGCAATTTGCCGGCGCGAATGAGATCGGCAATCGCACGCACCGGCTCTTCCAGCGGCGCATCGAAAACGGCGCGGTGGAAATAGAGGATGTCGATGTAATCGGTGTTGAGGCGGCGCAAGGAGTTCTCGACCGTTTCGATCACCCACTTGCGCGAATGACCGCCAAGATTGGGGCCTTTCGTGTGCGAGTTGACGAACTTCGTCGCAAGCACCCAATGATCGCGGCTTGTCTTGATGCCGCGACCGACCACCTCTTCCGACTTGCCGTCATGATAGACATCGGCCGTGTCGATGAAGTTGATCCCCTGATCGTGAGCCTTGTCGATGATACGGAAGGCGACGTCGTCGGGCGTCGGGCCGCCGAACATCATGGTCCCAAGGGTGAGAGGCGATACCTTCAGCGCGCTGCGCCCGAGATAACGATAATCGATCATGTCATTTCTCCATTTCATTGTGCGTGATGGCAGGCGACGGTATGGCCGCTGCCCATTTGCCGATAGGCCGGATCGTCGCTCCGGCAGATGTCTGTTGCGAGCGGGCAGCGCGTATGAAAGCGACAGCCGGACGGCGGGTTGTGCGGGCTCGGCAGATCGCCGGTGATCGGTGCCGCCTGCTTGCGCCGCGACGGATCAGGCACGGCGGCAAGCAGCGCCTGCGTGTAGGGATGCTTGGCATCGCTCCAGAGCCTTGCTGTCGGGGCGCTTTCGACGATGCGGCCGAGATACATGACCAGCACGCGATCGGCGAAATAGCGCACGACCGAAAGATCGTGGGAGATGAAGAGATAAGAAAGCGACAGTTCCGTCTTCATCTCGACGAGAAGGTTGAGGATCTGTGCCTGGATCGACAGATCGAGCGCGGACACGGGCTCATCGCAGATGACAAGCTCAGGCTGCAGGATCAAAGCCCGGGCAATGCCGATGCGCTGGCGCTGGCCGCCGGAAAACTCATGCGGATAGCGATCGAGCGAATCCGAGGGCAGGCCGACATGGGCAATCATCGAGGCGGCAATAGCATCGCGGCTCTTGCGATCCCCGATGCCGTGGACGGCGAGCGGCGCCGTCAGGATCGAACGGATCGTCTGGCGCGGATTGAGCGAGGCAAACGGATCCTGGAAGATCATCTGGATATGCTGGCGGATCGCCTGCAATTCCTTGCCCGACATCGCAGCGACATCGTGCCCCTTGAAGGTGACCCGGCCGGAGGTGGGATCGACGAGGCGCATCAGGGATTTGCCAAGCGTCGACTTGCCGCAGCCGGATTCACCGACCAGCGCTACGGTCTCGCCCTCGAGGATCTCGAGCGAGACATCGTCGACCGCCCGCACCGTTCCAGCCGCAGCTGGATAATGCGTGGAAAGCCTATCGACCGACAGAAGCGACATGGGCTCTCTCCGCAAGGACTGGAACATAGGGACATGCCACTTCGCGGCTGGCTGAAACTGCGACAAGCGCCGGCACGGACTGCCCGCAGGCCGCTCGCGCCACCGGACAGCGCGGTCGGAAGGAACAGCCCTGTTCGCCGGTTGCCGAAACGATCGAGCCGCGAATTTCCGTCAATGGCCCATCGCGATAGTGATAGTCGGCCTTCAATCGCGGCGAAGCTGCGAGCAGCCCCTGCGTATAGGGATGATAGGGCGTCTCGAATAAGGCATCAGGCAGGCCCTGTTCGATCTTTCGTCCCGCATACATCACGACGACCCGGTCGGCCCATTGCGCGACGATACCGAGGTCGTGCGTGATGAGGATGACCGCCATGTTGAGCTGGCTGCGCAGGCGATCGAGCAATTGCAGCACCTGTGCCTGGATCGTCACGTCGAGCGCCGTGGTCGCCTCGTCGGCAATCAGAAGCCGGGGATTGCAGGCAACCGCAATGGCGATCATGACGCGCTGGCGCATGCCACCCGAAAGCTGGTGCGGATAGTCGTCGATACGTTTGGCCGCCTCTGGAATGCTGACGAGATCCAGCAGATCGATCGCGCGCTGGCGCGCCTGCTTACCGCTCAGTTTTTCATGAATGCGCAGGACTTCGACGATCTGGTTGCCGATTGTCAGCACGGGATTGAGAGATGTCATCGGCTCCTGAAAAATCATGGCGATGTCGTGCCCGCGAATGCTCCGCATCTCGCGTTCGCGCAATTTCAGGAGGTCGCGGCCGTCGAACAGGATTTCGCCCGCCGTCTTCGCGTGCCGGGGCAGGAGACCCATGAGGCCGAGCGCAGTCAGCGACTTGCCCGAGCCCGACTCGCCGACAACAGCCAGCATCTCGCCGGCCGCCGCGGTGAAACTGACGCCTTTGACGGGCTGAGCGCTACCGAAGCCGACCGAGAAATCGCGGACGTCGAGAAGTCCCGTCATCGACGCTCCTCCGAAAAACGCGGGTTAAGGGCATCGTTCAGGCCATCGCCAATGAGATTGAGCGACAGAACCGTGAAGACGATGGCAAGACCCGGCAAGGCGGTGAGATACCAGGCGGTGCGGATGACATCGCGCCCCGCGCCGATCATCGAACCCCAGGAGACGCGATTGGGATCGCCAAGCCCCATGAAGGACAGCGCCGATTCCATCAGGATCGCGCTCGCCACCATGACGGACGATGTGACGATCAGGGGCGGCAAAGCATTCGGAAGGATTTCCCGAAAAATGATGCGGGCATGGCCGAAGCCGAGGCTGCGGGCGGCGAGAACATAGTCTTTCTCCTTTATGCCGCGAAACTCGGCGCGTGTCAGACGCGCGACCGTCGGCCAACTGACCAGTGCGATCGCGACCGTCACCGTCATCGTGGTCGGTTGTGCGATTGCCACCAGCACGATAAGCAGGACGAAACTCGGCATAGTCTGGAAGATCTCGATGAGCTTGACGAGGAGGTCATCGACTATGCCGCCGAAATAGCCGGCAAGCGCGCCGATCGTCACGCCGACGCCCAGGCCTAGCAGGGTCGCGGCGATGCCGACGGTCAACGAGATCTGGGCACCATGAAGAATGCCCGCCAGCACATCGCGCCCCATGGAATCCGTTCCCAACGGATAGGCCGGATTTTGGCCCGGCCAAAGGAAGGGTCGCGCCACCATTTCCAGGGGATCACCAGGATAGAGGATCGGCGCAAGCAGGGCCGCAAACACGATGGCGGCCAGAACAGCAATGCCGAAAAGCGCGTTGGGGTTGGAAAGAAAGATCCTGAGCTCACGCCGACGCCCCTGCCAGCGCGGGGCCGAAACAGCCGTCGTGCGGGCATCGGGTGCATGGATGTGGGTCCAACGGCGTTCGGGAACGGGTGTGATCCTTGCCGCCGTTTCGGGCTCCTCGGCACTGAAATCGCGCGCCGTGTCCGCATAAATCTTGAGTTCTTGCGCTTTCATCGGTTTGCTCCGATCCGCGGGTCGAGCCATGCTTGCAGAAGGTCCACAGCAGCGTTGGCAATGATGACGAGAAGTGACGAGAGCAACAGGATGCCAAGCAGAACGCTGAAGTCACGAGCCATGACGGCCTCGAAAGCCAACCGTCCGAGGCCGGGCCAGCTATAGACCGTCTCGACGACGACGGCGCCGCCAAGCATGCCGCCGAAGTGCATTCCAGCCATTGTCGTGATCGGGATCAGCGCGTTGCGCAACACATGCCGTGTCGTCAGCTTGAACGGAGAAACGCCCTTTGCCCGCGCCGTGCGCACGAAATCCTGCGACTTGACCTCAAGCATGGCGGCGCGCGTCAATCTTGCATAGATCGCGAGGTAGAAGAGTGCGAGCGATATGGCCGGCAGCACCATGTACCGCGCCCTATCGAGCAGCGCCGGCAAGCCGGTGAGCCGCGAACCAATGGTGCTGTCGCCGCCGCTCGGCAGCCAGCCGAGCTTGACGGAAAACAGCAGGATCAGCATCAGCCCGATCCAGAAACCCGGGATCGAATAGAAGAGGAGCGAGACGATCGAGATCAACCGATCCGGCAGCCGCCCGGCAAATGTTGCCATCAGCGATCCGAGGATCAGGCCGATCGCAATCGCGGCGGCGAGCGCAGCTACCATCAGTGTCAGGGTACCCGGCAATCGCTGGCCGATCAGGTCGGCGACAGGCATGCCGTAGCGCGGCGAAAAGCCGAGACTGAAATGCGCAAGATTGTTCAAATAGTTCGCGAGCTGCACGAAGATCGGATTGTCGAGGCCGAAGCGCTCGCGCAGCGCCGCCATCGTCTCGACCGTTGCCGAGCCGGCTTCGGCTGCCATGACATCGGCCGCATCTCCTGGCGCCAGCTTGAGCAGGAAGAAATTCAGGACGACGATGCCAAGCATCGTCGGCACCGCCTGCACGGCCGTCCGGCGTAGCGTTCGTCCTATCCGCATGTAAGCCGACATCGAAACTCCTCGGCAGCGCCACCGAATTTTCAAGCGCTGCATCGCAATAGTAGTTGACTAAATCTGTAGGTTTTGTCAAATCGATATCGGTAGATATTTCTGAAATTTCTCAAATCGACGATGTAAATTAGAATACATTTGCAGCAATCGGAAATTTGCGCATCAATCTTCCTAAGAAGTGAACTTAAGGCAACAAAGCAACCTACGAGAACCGCTTCCTTCGAGAACATAAAACCAGCAACCGTTCAGGCTCGGTAGCGCCCCCTTAGACAGACGAGGCAACTTCAGATGACCAGACTTTCCACAATTACACGTCGGAGTTTCCTGCTCTCATCGGCAGCGCTCGGTGCGATCGCCGTAACCGGAACAGCCGTCCATGCGGCTCCGTCGCGTGGCGGCACCGCGACCCTTCTGCTTTCGGCCGAGCCGCCGGTTCTGACGACGATCGCCCATACGGCTTTCAACTCGGTCTACGTCTCGCCGAAGGTTACAGAGGGGCTGCTGACCTATGATTTCGATCTCAATCCGCAGCCGTTGCTCGCCAAACAATGGTCCATCAGCGATGACGGGCTGCGCTACACCTTCAGGCTGCGCGAGGGCGTCAAATGGCACGACGGCAAGCCTTTTACCGCCGATGACGTCGTCTTCTCGATCAAGACGCTCAAGGATGTCCACCCGCGCGGGCGCAATACCTTTCTGAACCTCGTCGAGATCGAAACACCCGATCCTCTGACCGCGATCCTGGTTCTCTCCAAGCCGGCCCCCTATCTGATTACTGCGCTCGCCGCATCGGAATCGCCAATCGTTCCCCGCCATCTCTACGAAGGCACGAAGGTCGCCGAAAATCCGGTCAATCTGGCGCCGGTCGGCACCGGGCCGTTCAAGTTCAAGGAATGGGTGCGCGGCAGCCACATCGTCTATGAGCGCAATCCCAATTATTGGGACCAGCCTCGTCCCTACCTCGACCAGCTAATCGTCCGCTTCATTCCCGACGCGGCCGCGCGCTCCATCGCGATTGAGACCGGCGAGATCGATCTGGCGCCATCTACGCCCGTTCCGCTCAGCGATCTCGATCGCCTCAAGGGCGTGGCGAGCCTCGCCTTCGAAACAAGGGGTTATCAATATTCGAATGGCGTCAGCCGTATCGAATTCAACCTGGAAAGGCCAGTGTTCAAGGATGTCCGCGTTCGGCGGGCCTTCGCGCATGTCATCGACCGAAAGGTGATCCGCAACACCATCAACTACGGCTATGGCGAACCGATTCCCGGCCCGATCAATCCCAATCTGGCGAAATGGTTTGTCGCCGATCTCAAGACCTATCCGATCGATCTTGCCGCGGCGGAGAAGCTGCTAGACGAGGCCGGCCATCCGCGCGGTTCGGACGGTGTGCGCCTGCGCCTCAATCTTGACTATGTGCCGAGCGGCGAACCCTACAGCCGCGGCTCGGAATATATCCGCCAGGCGCTCGCCAAGATCGGCGTCGAGGTGACGGTGCGTGCCCAAGATTTCGCCACCTACACCAAGCGCATCTACACCGATCGCGATTTCGATTTCGCTTATGAGGGAATGAGCAATCTCTTCGATCCCACGGTCGGCGTGCAGCGGCTTTACTGGAGCAAGAACTTCAAGCCGGGCGTGCCCTTCTCCAATGGCTCCGCCTACAGCAATCCCAAGGTCGACGCCCTTCTCGAGGCCGCCGCCATCGAAGTCGATCCCCAGAAGCGGGTCGAGCAATGGCGCGAGATCCAGAAGATTCTCGTCGAGGATCTGCCGGCCCTCGACATCGTCAGCCAGCCGGAACTGACTATCTACAACAAGCGCATCGCCGATCACACGCTCGGCGGCGAAGGCATAGCCGGCAGCCTTGCCTACGCCTACATCGCAACCGCCTGAAGACCGAAAGCAAGGGAACGCCATGTCCATCCAGCACCGTCCCGGCTCCATCGTGGGCCTGCCGAAATTCGCCGCGCCCACCGATTTTCCAGACAGCCCCTTGTCCCAGGCTTTGAAACAGCCAGTTCTGCTTGGCCTTTTCCTGCCGATCCAGGCCGGGGGCTGGACGCAATCGACGCTGGAACGCTCCACCGACTGGCGCTTCGACTACAACAAGGCGCTGACGCTGCGGGCGGAGGAACTGGGTTTCGATCTGGTGTTCGCTCTGTCGCAATGGCTTCCCAAGGGTGGCTATGGCGGCGTCTTCGACGGTCACGCACTCGATAGCTTCGTTTCGACCGCAGCACTTGCAGGCCTCACCAAGAAGATCATGCTCATCTCGACGATGCATGTTCTCTACGGCCCTTGGCATCCGCTGCACCTTGCCAAGTTCGGCGCCACGCTCGATCACATCACCGGCGGCCGCTGGGGCATCAATGTCGTCACCGGCCACAGGGCCGTCGAGCACGAAATGTTCGGCTGGCAGCGTATCGAACATGACAGGCGCTACGAGCTTGCGGCCGAATTTCTCGAGGTCGTGCAGCGGTTGTGGAGCGACGACGAAAACTACTCCTTCGAAGGTGAAAGCAGCTGGAAGCTCGGCGGCGCCTACGTGACACCGAAACCGAATTTCGGCCGGCCGATCCTCGTCAACGCCACCGGTTCGGATGCCGGCATCGCCTTTGCCGGCCGCTACTCGGATATCGTCTTCATCACCAGCCCGACCGGTGCTGACATCGACAGCGCCCTCGCCTCCCTTCCGGCTCATAGCAAGAAGGTGAAGGATGCCGCCGCCGATGTCGGACGCAGCGTGCGCACCCTGCTCAATCCGATGGTCATTTGCCGTCCGACCGAGAAGGAGGCATGGGAATTCGCCGACCGGATCGTCGCCCATGCCGACCAGCGTTCCCGCAAGGGCTTCCAGTCGCTGGATTCCGATGCCCATGCCTGGAAGGGCCGCGACGCACAGGATCCCTATCGCTTCATCGGCGGCAATATTCGCGTCATTGGTTCGCCGGAACAGGTGGTCGACCAGTTCGTCAAGCTGAAGGCGGCCGGCATCGACGGCTTGCAGCTCAGCTTCTTCGATTTCCGAGATGACCTTGAATTCTTCGGCAGCGAGGTCCTGCCGCTGATGAAACAGGCCGGCCTGCGCCACTGAAAGGAACGATCATGACCAACAATGCCATTTCCGAAATCTGGTACACCCGCTGCCCCGTTCCGACCCCTGTGGGGCTTGCAGCGCAACTCGGGTATCTCGAAGACGGCTTTCGCAGCGAAGGCGTCACCCTGAAATCCATCATCGACTCCCCGGACAGGAACATCCGGCAGAGCCATTTCAACCACACGCTCGACTGGTCCTTCCGCCATGGCGGCAATGTGCCGCCCATTCGCGCCCGCTCCGAGGGCCGCCGCACGCGCCTTGTCGGCATTACATGGACGGACGAATTTCAGGCAATCATCACGCTGCCGGGAACGGGCATCAGGGCGACCAGGGATCTGAAGGGCCGGCGTTTCGGCATTGCCCGACGCCCCGAAGGGATCGTCGACTTCATGCGCGCCACGGCGCTCAAGGGCCTTATCTCGGCTTTGTCACTTGAAGGCCTGTCCAAAGATGATGTCGAGATCGTCGAGATTGCGCTCGCCGATTCCGTACTCGCGAGCCAGGAAGGCCCATCCCTCTTCGGCCTCAAGCGCCGGCAGGCCTATGGCGAGGAGATTGCCGCTCTCCTGCGCGGCGAGGTGGACGCGATCTATGTCAAGGGAACCGCCGGGATCAACGTCGCCAATCTCATCGGTGCGGTCCAGGTTGCCGAATTCGGCTTTCATCCGGACCCAAAGATCCGCATCAATTCAGGCTCGCCGCGGGTGCTGACGGTCGACGAACTGCTGGCGGAAGAACGGCCCGATCTCGTGCGCAAGCTGATCGAAGCGATCTTCAAGGCAAGCGCCTGGGCGGAAGCTCATCCGGAAGAAACCCGCCGCTTCGTGGCGCGTGAATCCGGAGCGACCGAAGAACAGGTCCTTGCCGCCAATGGTCCGGATATCCATCGCCATCTCGGCCTGGGATTGGAACCGGACCTCGTCGGCGCCGTCGAACACTACAAGAACTTCCTGCGCGACTTCGGCTTCCTGGCTGGCGATTTCGATATTGGCGAATGGGTGGACCGCCGCCATCTCGACGGCTTTGCCGAACGTGCCGTCGCCTAAACCGCGTTGTAACGAGATGACAGAGACCACTGATGATCTGATCGGCAAGGCAAAAAACCTTGCCGATGATTTTTCCAGGACAGCCGCGCATCACGATGCAACGGGTGCCTTCCCTTTCGAAAATTTCGACCGGCTTTTCGATGCCGGCCTGCTCGGCCTCGTCAGCGACCGCGATCATGGCGGTCACGGCGGGGGCCTGACATCGGCACAGGCCGTTATCAGTGAGATCGCCCGGGGCGAGCCGTCGACCGCGCTGGTGCTTGCCATGCACTACACCTCGCATTTTACTATCCGCCGCCTCGGCAATTGGCCCCGGCATCTGGCGGAGCGCGTACTGTCGGCAAATAGGCAGGGCGTGGCGCTGATCAATAACGCACAGGCAGAACCGCGCATCGGCTCACCCGCCCATGGCGCCCTGCCCGAAACGATCGCGCGCCGCGACGGCGATCGCTGGCGCATCACGGGCCATAAAAGCTATGTGACCGGCATTCCCATTCTGAGATGGGTATCGCTCCTGGCCGTCACCGATGAGCAGGAACCGCGCCTTGCCTCGTTTCTGGTGCCGACCGATGCCTCGGGCTTTCGGATCGAGAAGAGCTGGAATGCGGCCGGCATGCATGCGACGGCGAGCGACGACATCATTCTCGATGACGTATCGATCCCGATTGACGATATGATCGAGTCACAGCCCACCACCGAACCGATCCGCCGCAACGAACATGCCGCTGCCTTCTTCTTCGGCCTGCTGGGTGCGGTCTATCACGGCGTCGCCAGCGCTGCCCGCGACCGCGTTCTCGCCTTCGCCAGCAGCCACACGCCCGCGAGCCTTGGTACTCCGATCGCGACGGTGCCGCGCGTCCAGGATGGCTTGGGCGAGATAGAGGTCCGACTTGCAACGAACGCCCGGCTACTGCGCTCGCTCGGAGAGGATGTCGATGCCGGAAGACCGGTCGGCATGGACGGCATGCATGTTCGTCATGTCGTCATCGACAATGCCGTCGCCGTCACCAGCCTTGCGCTGGAGCTCGCCGGCAATCCTGGCCTCAATCGCGATTTCCAGCTGGAGCGCCATCATCGCGATGCGATCACCGCCCGCTCGCACGCGCCACAGAGCCATATGATCCGCACGATCGCGGCAAGGAACGCCTTGAGCCGGCTTGGATAAGCCGGCTCCGTTCACAAACAACCTGCTTGCCCAGCTCAGGCATTCGGGCTCAGCCATATCTGGCCGAAACTATTGTTGATGCCCTGCGCACCGGGTGCGAAATTCTTGACCCGCTTGTTGGCAACGATCTGCGCGCCCGCCGCCACCAGATCGACGGAGACGACATCATCATGGATGATGTGCTGGAACTTGTACCAGAGCTGCCGGCGCTTGCCCTCGTCCGGCTCGGTGGCGGCCGCTTCAAGAACCGCATCGACCTCCGGATTGGAATAATGGCTGGCATTGGAGAACACCAGGCCGATCTTGAAGTTCTTCGACCAATAGGCGCGCTGCACGCCAAGCGTCGGGTCGAACGTGTTGGACAGGGATTCGATGACCAGATCCCAGGCGCGATCCGTGTAGACCGTCTTCAGGAAGGTGGCGAGATCGAGCTTGAGGATCTCGGCATCGATGCCGACCGCGGCAAGCGATTGCTTGATGAAGTCCGCATAAGACGGCTGCAGGAATGAATTATAGGCAAGCCGGAGCTTGAAGCGCGTGCCACTGGCACCGCGCGGATAGCCGGCGTCGTCGAGCAGCTTGTTGGCAAGCTTGGGATCGGGTTCGCGCGCCTTGATGCTCGGATCATACCATTTCGGCAGCGCCGTGCTGATCGGGCTTGGCGAAACCTGACCATAGCCGAAGAGGGCGATATCGACGAGCTTCTGCAGGTCTATCGCATGGGCGATCGCAAGCCGCACATCCTTCTTCTGGAGAATTTCGTTCTCATAATTGAAGAACAGCTGCTGCTGCGGCCCCGAATAGGCATAGGTCGTGGTATCGACGACCAGGTTGGCATTGGCCTTCAACCGCTCGATATCCGAAAGCGGCACCGGGTTTGCGCCAATGTCGATCTCTCCCGTCTCCAGAGCCGCGGCCCTTGCCGCCGGATCGAGGATGACGCGCAGAACGACCCGGTCGAGATAGGGTTTCGGGGCGTCCCAATAATTCGGATTTCGGTCAAAGATCAGATGGCTGCCGGGCACCCATTCCTTGAGGATGAAAGGACCGGTGCCGATCGTCTGGGCAAGGGTCGGCTGCTCGGTTGGCTTGAAGGTCTCGTAGACATGCTTCGGCACGATCGGCGATTCCGAACTGCCGAGCGCGGAGATCAGATAAGGAGCCGGCTTGGACAGAACGATGACGGCCGTCAGCGGATCGGGCGTCTCGACAGCGGTGACGTTCTGATAGGTGATACGCCCGCGCGGATGCGCTTCCTTCAGCCGGAAAATGGTGAATTTGACGTCCTCGGAAGTGAAATCCTTGCCATCGTGCCATTTGACGCCCTTGCGGAGCACGAACGTATAGCGAAGGCCATCAGCACTTACCGACCACGATGTCGCCAGAAGCGGAGTGGGGTTGAGATCGTAATCGAAATCGAGCAATCCCTCGTTCACCTTCGGTCCAATCGCCTGCCCCGTGCCGGACGAGGTGTTGATCGCGATCAGTGCTGTGGGATCGGGGTAGTAGGCCCAGTTCAAGGTTCCGCCACTAACCGGTATCTCTGCAGCATGAGCGAATTGCGGAATGCCGAACGCAAGGCCGGCGCCCCCAAGCAACAACAACTGATGGAATTGGCGACGATTGATCGACATAGGTTGCGCTCCGATGGATTGGGTTCTTCGGGCTCGCGTCCCGTTTCAAGCAGCATTCTTTTGAAAATCCGAAATCCAAAGACAGTTTTTCTAGCGCATAACGAAAGCAATCCTTCGCGTAGTTCGCGATATTTGGCGTTAGGACCGGAACGGCTTGGCAACATACTTCTTAGCCCTCAGAGACTGGAAGTTAATTCCCTCTGCTCTCACAATATTAGTCTATAAATTCTGTAGGGAATTGACGTTACAAACTAGCGTGCATGGTCTTCCGGAACGAAAGCCCAGCCGCATGACAATTTCGAAACGACAGCTCAATCTCAATGTCGGCATCAACACGACAGGCTATCTCGCCAATGCCTGGCGATATCGCACCGGCACCCGGCATGACATCAACGATCCCGATTATTATCGCCGGTTGACCGAGCTGGCGCACAAGGGATTGTTCGACGCGGTGTTCTTTTCCGATCATCCCGCATTGATGACCGATCCGAACGGACGCCCGTTCCACACCATCGATCCCCTGATCCTCTGCACGGCCCTGGCCGCGCAGGTGCCCGACATCGGTTTTGTCGCCACCATGTCGTCGACCTATAACTCGCCCTATAATCTTGCCCGGCGCACCCAGTCGACGGATATCATTTCCGGCGGCCGCCTGATTATCAACATCGTCTCGTCCTTCAACCCGAATGTCGCCGCCAACTTCGGAGCGGAACCACTGCCACCACGCAGCGAACGCTATGCAAAGGCATCCGAATTCCTCGATGTCGCCAAGCAGCTCTGGTCGAGTTGGGACCCGGCACGCGAGGGCGACATCCCCGAAAACCGCTTCTGGGATGCGGCAACCGCGCAGGCGATAGACCATGCTGGTGACTATTTCACGGTGAAGGGACCCCTCAATGTCCCGGTTGGGCCTCAAGGCCACCCGGTCATCGCCCAAGCGGGCGCCTCCGAGGGTGGCATCGAACTTGCCGCGCGCCACGGCGAGATCATCTATTGCAACATTCTGTCGCGCGCGGCGGGCCAGGCTTTCGGCAAGAAGGTCAGGGACCGCGCCATCGAGCTTGGACGGGATCCCTCCGGGATCCGCATCGTCCCGGGTCTTGTCGCCATCCTGGGGGAGACCCGAGCCGAGGCGCTGCGCAAGCACGAGCTTTTCAGCGGAGCCGGTTCGGAAGACGGACTGCTTGCACGTTTTGTCAAAGACAACGACATCGACCCGCATGGCTTCGATCCCGACGCAATCCTGGAGACAGAGCGTTTCATCCCCGATCCCAATCGCATCCAGGCTGTTGGCATGGGCCTCGGCTTGTCCGATCTTCTCGCTCACGAGAAACTGACGGCGCGGCAGGCCGTGCGTCGTTCCGAAGGCCATCACCGACTGGTTCTCGGAACGCCTGAAGAAATCGCAGATTCCATAGTCGATCTCTGGGCCGATGGGACCGTAGATGGCTACACATTGCAGCCACAGCGCGCACCAGACGACATCGAGGAATTCATCGACAAGGTCATTCCCGTCCTTCAGAAACGAGGGGTCTATAGGACGTCCTATGAGGAGAGAACGATTCGAGACCGCTATGGTTTACCCAATCCTTTTAGAAGCAACGGCAATTCTAGGGCATTTTGATCCGTCTCGAGCACGTTCAAACTTCCCACACGGTTGTTCCGTTGTGCCATGGGCTTTACGACGACAGCCATAAGTGTCGGTCTTGACGAGATCGAACCACCGCCCCAGCGTCTCTTTTGCTTAATTTCGCTAACATTTCAGCATTTTGAGGCACAAGGATCTACTATGGAGACCATTGAAACTCGATCTCCTTCTCTTGGCGATTAGTCGGGTCGCCACTCGCCGACTTGGATGGTACCGGTCCCGGTTAGCTCGGTGCATATGAAGTGTGAAAGCTCATCGCGCCTGATTACGGCGGCGCTCAGCCGGCTAGTCCGATACGCTCCGGTATCCAAAGCTATGCGATTCGAGTAGACTTCGGGTCGTAGCGACTTCGTGATCGTGTGACCGTGCAAAACGACATGGTCAAACACGTCCATATGGTCGAGGAAGCCCGCCCTGATCCAGCGCAAGTCGTAATCGCTTTGATTTGCAAGCTGAACACCGGGGCGTATTCCGGCGTGCACAAAGCAGAAGCGCCCGATCTCCTTGAATGTCAGCGCGTTTTCTACCAAGTCCACATGGTGTGGGAAGACGCGGCGGATATCCGCGGCGATGTTCTCGAAATCAGGCACCGGGCGCTTGGAATATGCGCTCACCGTTGCGACACCTCCCCAATCCATCCAGTTGACGGCGTCCTCATCGGTGAGGGCGCCACGAAGGAGCTCACGCAGGTAAAAATCATGGTTGCCAAGGATTAGCTGAGAACCCGGATAAATGTCGAGTGTCGAACAAACCTGATCGAGTACCTTTGGACTGTCTGGCCCGCGGTCGATCAAATCGCCTAGAAAGATCACGACCGGCTTGGCTCGATGATCATTCGAGGCAGTCGCGATGTATCCAAGCATGGCCTCGAGAAGATCGGCGCGCCCATGGACGTCGGCAATGGCGTAGATGTCAGACGGTAAGCTCTCGGTCGTAGTCACTGTTTCTTCCTGCGGGCGAACATGGTGCGCGATGGTATCCCCTTAGCTTGCAACATATCGGGACTTGGAGCGGCGGGGACGGGACCAGGGCCAAGCCGTGGTGGTGGCAGTTCCTATAGGCCATGTCGGCCTTGACGCACCATCAAAAGTGAATGTTGGCGCGAAATTTCCGACCTGTCTTAGCCTGATTTGGAATGTCGTGACAGGATCACGTCGCGCGCTAATGCGGCCTACGCCAGCGCTGCTCCACGCGTACGTCCATTCACCGCTCAATCAGTCCTTAGGTCTCACGATAAGGAAGATCAGGGAGGTTCACTATGAAGGTCTTCAAAACTCTACTTGCTGGAATCCTAGGTGTCGGGTTGCTTTTGGGAGCCGGCGCGGCGTCAGCCACGCCGATTATGAATATGACGAAGCCGGAAGTTCAATCGTCTGTTCAGACGGTCGGCTATCGTCATTACCGCCATTGGCATGATCCACGACATCATCGGCACCGTCCCCATTATCGGCGTCAGCGTTACTATTGAGCCCGAAACGGGGTTGCTGCATAAGAGTGTGGGGAGCCAGAATCTTTTTCGGTGGCGGTGATATACGATTGCCAAAGCCGGCACATCCGATGCCAGGATCCACTTCAAGCGGCTTTTTAGGAACTGGTGAGCGCGGCGATCTCCGTAGGCTGGTCGGACGCGAGGTCTTGCTGGCGATCGCTGATCTGGTGGATCATCGGGTCCTCTCACTCGAGGCCAACGACCGTACGCGCGTCCTGGTCGCATTGTTGAAGCGAATGACCTAGCCGACCTTCCCACTCATGCGACAAGGGGCCTCCATATCGGCATCACCTATGCCAAACCACCAGCTTCTAGCGTGATCAAAAGGCCCTTCAACTCTGGCTCATTGACCCGTCGCGCTGCCTCCAACGGGGACATCCATTCAAGGAAGCGCTCTTTGTATTCAGGAAATTTCTCGTAGACTTTGTCGACAGACAGCAGGTGAACTTCCACCATGGCAGGCGTCTTGCTACCGTCAGACAAGGTTTTTAGATATGTATAGTAGCCGGCGGCTTTCTTCCTCGCCTTGCCCTTCACGCCTGCCTCTTCCCACGCTTCACGTTCGGCCACTTCATGCGGCTTCAGTCCCTTGATCGGCCAACCCTTTGGGATAGTCCAACGCCGCGTCTCGCGGGTTGTCACGAGCAAGATTTCAAGGGCACCCTGCTGGTCGCTGCGAAAGCAAAGAGCACCGAATTGGTCGAACATCTCCCCGCGAAGCAGTACCTCCGCATGTCCAGCTAGCTTTGATAGATGGGTTTCACCTTTGCCCATGAGATCATCCTATAGGAACCAGTATGTAGGGCTTGCTCAGCCTCGGCAAGAGTCCTTTGATGCCGCTGGTATGTCAATCCAGCGCCCCGTTCGCAGTTAAAGTCGTTTGTCCGGTGTCATCATCAAATAACCCATGATGAACAGCTCCCTGTCGCAAGCTCTCGATTCAATCGAGACTTGCTTTCCCGACTTTTGCCACGCGGCAGCATGGGGAGTTTTGAGGCGGCCATGATGCCCCTGTCGGAGGCGCAACATGATGCTGCCGCACGGTCTAGGAGTCTGTGCGGGGATGCCCCACTATTGGATATGGGGCGCGAAGCCGTCATTCAATGACCTAAGCTTTAATCCCTGCAATGGGCACTATTTGCGAAAGTTAATGATACCCGCCTTGAATAGATTTGAACCCTCGGCCTCATATCTGCGATTTGCTCAGCGCGTTGAATTTTTATGGCAATGTTCTCTGTCGTTAGTAGAATGAGCCTCCTCGGTTACTATCAATGCACCACACCTGCACAACCTCAAGCCGGTGATTGATGGCTGCAGTCAGGGGCGTGCCCGACGGTTGTGCTTGAATCGTTGTTGCAAGCGTTGGCTTGCTTGCTGCTCGATAAAGCGATCACCTCGCTCTCAAGATTTGCCCTTTCTGAGACAACAGATTCTGAAGCGGGCGAGAGCTGTTAGTCGGGTTGTAACCCAAGGTGAGTTCGATTGTCGGGGGTATGCCCGCCAGAGGGCGCGCGACGACATTCGGGGTCAAAAGATCCTTGGCATAGGCCGGGATCAGGGTAACTCCTCCACTTGATACAACGACAGAAATTGTCGCTGAAAGGCTTCCGGCATCGAACTTAGGCTTCAGATTGATGCCAACCCTTGCAGCATATTCTCTGACAACTGCGTCCACCGCTGGAGAAGCGGTCGCGGAACCAACATAGATTTCCTCAGCAAGTTCTTCGGGTGAGATTGCCTCGCGTTCCGCCAAATGGTGATCAACAGGTACCATCGCGACCAGTGGTTCCTCAAACAGGCTTATGAAGCATAGATTGGCGGCGTTTTTCTCTCGCCGAAGAAGTGCCGCATCGAGATCTCCTCGCATTAGCGCGAGAGCAAGTTCAGGAGACGACTGGCTTGAAAGTTTGAATTCAACGCCTGGGGCATCTTCCCGGAGAATGCGCATCACGCTTGGAAGCCAAGCCTCATGGCCGGCGAGAAACCCGATAGCGAACACGGGCCTCTCCGGCATCCCGGCTCTCCGGGCGCCTTCAACCGCGGCTTCGACCTGCGCAAGCGCCAGCCTCGCGTGATCCAGAAAGACTTTCCCAGCTTCCGTGAGCGATACACCGCGCGCTTGCCGCTCCAGCAATTTCACGCCGATCTCGGCCTCTAGGTCGCGGATTTGACGGCTCAGCGACGGCTGTGACGTGTTGAGTTGCTGTTGTGCAGCCGCCAAAACGCTCCCGCGTTCGGCCACCGCGACGAAATAGCGAAGGTGACGAAGATCCATGAAGCACTACTATACCGCTCAGGCATAGCTTGGCCAGACAAAGTCTTTGTTGCCGCTCGCCTTAACAGTTATTCCCTACCTGTCTCAACAGGGCGAGCAGATAACGAAAATTAGACCAACACATCGTGTTCTGCCGCGGCATCTGTGCCGACGGCTCGAGCTTCAGCAGGGTGACACCCGTCGGCACGGGCCGGCTGCCTTCTGAAGCCAGAGCAACCACGTGCGTCTTCTTTCAATGGCTTTGCAGATAGCAGCAAACGGAGCAAATTCGATGTCCACGATCACGACTAAAGACGGCGTAAAGATCTTCTACAAGGACTGGGGCTCAGGTCAGCCGATCGTTTTCAGCCACGGCTGGCCGCTGACCGCGGACGACTGGGATGCCCAGATGATGTTCTTCCTACATCATGGCTATCGGGTGATCGCCCACGACCGGCGCGGCCACGGTCGATCCGACCAACCCAGCACCGGCAACGACATGGATCATTGGGTATCCGACCTCGCAGCCCTGACGGAACACCTCGACCTGCGCGACGCGATCCATATCGGTCACTCGACGGGTGGTGGGGAGGTGGCTCGCTATGTCGCTCGCCATCCGGAGCGCGTCGCCAAGGCGGTGCTGGTCGCCTCACTGACGCCGAACATGTATCGGAGCGAGAACAACCCCGCCGGTCAACCGCCGGAATGGTTCGAAGCGATCCGTGCAGGCGTGCTGGGCAACCGGGCAGAGTTCTTCCGTTTCGTCCCTGAGAATCCGTTCTATGGCTACAATCTGGACGGGGCCAAACCTTCGGAGGCAGTGATTGCGAACTGGTGGCGTCAGGGCATGACCGGCGGCGCCTTGGCACACTATGCAACTGTCGACTCCTGGCTCGAAGATTATACTGAAGACCTCAAGAAGATCACCGTGCCGGTGCTGGTGATGCATGGCGAGGCCGATCAGGTCGTCCCGTTCGCAAGTTCCGTGCCGCGTGCGGTCGATCTACTTAAGAACGGGTCGCTTAAAACCTACCCCGGCTATCCCCATGGCATGCTGACCACGCATGCGGATGTCCTCAACCCCGACCTGCTCTCGTTCATCAGGTCTTGACGACATCGATCGGACCGGCCGTCATCAACATCGGACGGAGGATCTGTCACCCGGCACTGCCGGGTGACAGCTGTCGGTGCTGGTACTCCGTATGATGTGAAGGGATCAGAACCGGCGACCCGGAACGGTCAACATAAATAAGCTGAAAAAGCAGATGCTTAGAATCGAACTAACGTTAACAGCCGGATGGCGACCTCGATCTGATGGAAAATCTATCGCATTCAATCCGAATTATCTCGTCATAGCTGGGAAGTTGGTGGAGCTTTACGCCATTTGACTACCGCACATGCGCCGTCCCGACCAGCATCATCAAATGATTGGCCATGCGGCAAATCCGGAGCATCGTCCGTCAAGTTTTGCCTAAAGCGAAACGTGATATCTCATTCGCTAGAGCGCTCACCATAACGAGAACCTCTTGCGCATCTGATCGGCTTATGCTTGCATCCGATCATGGGTTGAGGGACCTTCCATGCTACGTCGTGATTTTTTGACGCAGGCGTCGTTGTCGGCCGTTGCACTTGCTACAGGGTGTACGACCGATGGCCCATCCACCAATGGCGCAAGCGTTCCAATAATCGACGCGCACTGCCACGTATTCAACGCATCTGATCTGCCCGCCGCGCGCTTCTTGCGTCAGGTTGTCTTCGAGGACTATCCCAAGCAAGCCTATCGAACCTTGGCTATAGGGGATCGCGACGCGACCGATGTAGCCATTGAATTGCTCTTGCACCTTCTCGGCGCCGACAAGGCACCGACGGCCGATGAAGAGATCACTTTTCTAGCAACTGGGAAGAATGCCCGACCGAGCGCATTGTCCGTCGAAAAGGCGCGTGCGGCTGCTATTGAAGACACTGCGCGATTTCTACTTAATGTCGACCGCCGCTGGAGAGAGCGTATCAGTGTAATGGCGGAAGTCGAACAGAAGAAACGCCAGCCGTCTGCGGAGGAAAGCTTCCTCAATTTCATGCTCGGCGAGCAGGTCAGATCCCTTCGGGCCAATCAGCCGATGACACCGATGGCAGCGCGTAGCGCCAGCCAGCGAGCATTTCAAAACATCGGCCCGATCAGCCGATACCTGAACTGGTTCAGCCTATTTCGCCTTTACCGACATGTTCTTGTCGAAAAGCTAATCTCCGATACGAGCCGACAAGGGTTTGAGCCGGTGATGTTGACGCCGGCGCTTGTTGACTATGATCTCTGGCTTTACGAAACGGTGGATAATTCTCCGCTACCGCGCCAGATGGTGGTGATGGACCAGATTTCCCGGCAAATGGCCAAGGTTAAGTCGGGTCCACTCCTCCATGGCTACATGGGCTTTGATCCGCTCCGTGAAGTTGCCTTCCGGGTTCACAAAACGAAGGTGAGCTCGCTCGCGACAGCGCGGGAGGCCTTGGCTGATCATGGCTTCATAGGCGTTAAGCTATACCCGCCAATGGGATTCCGCCCGTCGGGCAACCAGCCTCCCTATCCGAAGCGAACTGTCGATGCTCTCGGGTTTATGCCGAATAAAGAACTCGATGCAGCGTTGTGGGATCTCTACAAACTCTGTGTAGCGCTCGATGCACCAATCCTTGCCCACGGCTATGCGTCGAATGGCTCTGGTCCGAACTACGAAAAGCGAGGGGATCCAGCCTATTGGATTCCCGTATTCGAAGCGTTTCCATCCTTGAGGGTCTGCATTGCACATTTTGGCAGGTTTGACGCGCGGTCGGCAGGACGGGAAAAGCTCCCCTTGCCGGAAGGGAGTTGGGAATGGCGTCTCGGAGAATATATCAAAGGCAATTCGCATCGAAATGTTGTCGCTGACATCAGCTATCTGTCTGAGGTCCTGACGGCTGGACCCAAGCAACGGGTATTTATGGCCTCGTCGTTCAAGAAATGGATCGCAGCGTTCGACCCTGGCTGCGACCACATTCTCTACGGCAGTGACTGGATAATGCTCGGCAAGGAGGCCGGCTACGATCATTACGTCGGGAGCGTCAATGCCTTCCTGCGGAACGACTGTGGTCTCTCCAATAACACCTGCGACAAGATATTCCGCCGAAACGCATTGCGATTTCTTCCACTTGAGCGAGGAAGCCGCGGGCGTGAAAGACTTCTGTCGTTTTACCGGAAGAATGGTCTGAATCCATCGCGGTTGCCTTCCGCGACACCGCGGCTGATTGCGAATGTTTTCGGCTGATGATCGCCTAAGTCTGCCGGCGGAGGTTTCCGAGCGGATACCGATCACGCCATAACGAACGAAGTTTGGCAACTGATCTCCCACCGATTTTAACTGCTTGGTAGAATTCGATTTGACGACACTGCAACGTAGCGTAGCTTTTATGCCGATTGGGGGAAGCCATGGATACGATAACAAGATCAAGTCAAAAGCGCGCCATGCCAAGCATCCTGGACAAGGAACTCGGCGAGCAATCAAGGGACGCATTCGGCCACCAGCATTTTGCCGACATGCTGATGAACTTGATCGAGTCCAAGCACCGCCCGGTTCTGTTGCAAACTTCCTGGTTACTGGTGACATGGCATTGATCTCCGGAAGTCGCGGAGATTGGCAATGTTCAAAGGTCGGCATTTCGAGCAGTCGGTGATCTTGCTGTGCGTGCGCTGGTATCT
>NZ_JACHZP010000017.1:0-68661 GCF_014193605.1 Rhizobium sp. BK312
GAGCCACGAGCTCGGGAACAAGATTTGGGCCGGATCCGCAGATCACCATACCGGCCAGCGGCCTCTGAAAGTGCCGCAAAGAAAGGCCTGACAGAAGACCGCACTCGATCACACCTCAAAAAAGGTCAGAAACTACTTGCGCAACGGACGGCAACCACAGAAGGGCAGTCGCAGGGGCATCGTCAGCTTAACGAAGCGTGGATGATGATGCGAGATGACGGGTCATGACAGACCGTGATCGGTCGAGGACATGCTGGCGGCGCGGGAGATCATTGTCACGCACGAGACGGCCCGGCTTTGGGCGGAGAAATTCGGACATGCCTTCGCCAACGACATCCGTCGACGCACATCCGGTCGGCTCGGCGACAAGCGGCATCTCGATGCGGCCGTCGTTTCGATCCGTAGCAGGAAGCACTGGCTCTGGCGCGCGGTGGATCAGGACGGTTCGTCCTTGACGTTCTGGTGCAAAGCCGCCGCGACACCAAGGCGGTCAAGCTCCGTCCCGGCGGATCCGCTGATAGTCGCCAGCGCGTCGAATAGCAGTGGGTGTGCAGCGATCACTTCCGCGTTGCCGAACATGGGCCGCCTTATGCTTACGCCTTTTTCTTGATCTACGATCTGCTGGCGATGGTCTCAATGTCCCGTAAAGTCAGCGACAAATGCCTAGCCCATCGACCAATCCTGGAACAAAATCTCTTGAGCGCGGTTGCAATCCTGTAAGTTCATCCTTGGAGGATTTCAAAATGGGTCGAGGTATTCTGCTCTGGCTTCTCGGCATTCCGCTGCCGATCGTAATTCTTCTCGTTCTCTTCACGCGGTAGGAGGGTTCCATGTCCTCTATCGAAGACGCTCCCGCTGGAGCCGCTCCTATCGAATCCTCTAAACCCGCGATCGTCTGGGGGCCAATCATCGGCGGCGCCCTTGCGGCGACCGGCACTGCCCTTATTCTTCTGCTGCTCGGGTCAGGTGTCGGCCTGACGATGGTATCTCCCTGGTCCGGCCAAAGCAGCTCGGCGGCCACCATTGGCATCACCGCCGCCATCTGGCTGGTGGTCGTTCAATGGCTGTCGTCGGCCATCGGCGGCTATCTGACCGGCCGGCTGCGCACCAAATGGGTCGAAGTCCACTCTGATGAGGTCTTTTTTCGCGACACTACGCATGGCTTTCTGAGTTGGGCGCTGGCGACCGTATTCGTAGCGGGATTTCTCGCCTCTTCCTTGACCGCTCTGACAGGGACAACGATCAATGCTACAGCGCAGGTGGCGCAGGGAGCCACGAGTACCGCCGCCTCCTCGGGCTTGGCAGGCAATCAGGACTCCACAGCTTATTTCACCGATGCGCTGCTCAGGCCCGCAAGGACGGCGGACCGCGTGCAGTCTGACGATCGAGCGGCGGCGGCAAGGGAGATCACTGCCATTCTCTTGCAAGGCGCAGCTACGGGACAGATTTCGGACGCAGACAAGTCGTATGTTGCGACCGTCGTTTCCGCGCGTACCGGTCTTTCCGAACCTGATGCCCGCAACCGCGTCGATTTGGTTCTCAAGCAGATCGACGACGCAAAGACTGCAGCGAAAGAGGCGGCTGACAAAGCCAGAAAGACGGCGGCGACAACCGCCCTGATAGGCTCGCTGTCGCTGCTGGTCGGCGCATTTATCGCTTCCGCAGCCGCGGCCCTCGGTGGTCGTCAGCGGGATGACGAGGAAGACTTTGTGGTTGGAGCAACTCGGACGCATCGATGATCGATGCGTCCGGTGCCTGTCGAGACGAAGAGCTCGCCTTTCATCCAACAGAGCCCTTTCACGCATGAAAGACATATCAAGGCGTGAGCGTCCGAGGCGGCGGCGCTCATGTACCTAATCCCCTATCGAAACGTCATCTGGCAGGATTCGGTGGCTTACATCCGAAAGCGTTCGAGGCCAGGCGTGATATCCGCTTTCACGTGGGAGAATAGGAGATGCGAGCAACCCTGCCGAGCCTGTGCGCCGCTTTCATGGCAAGCATGTATTTTCGCAGTTATTTCGGAATCGTCGGCCCCCAGCTATCTCAAGAGCTCAAGCTCGATCCAGCAGAGTTCGGCGATCTTGCCTCGGCCTTTTTTGCGTCTTTCTCTCTCCTGCAGATCCCCGTCGGGCTGGCATTCGACCGTTGGGGCGTTCGCTGGCCAATGTGCTTGATGATGACCGCGGGAGCGGTCGGCTCAGCGATGGTTGCAAGTTCAACGACCTTCTGGTGGTCGGTGCTCGGTCAGGGTCTGATCGGTGTCGGGTGTGCGCCGATCTTTATGGGAGTGCTCTATTTCCTCGGCGCGTCGGAGCCGTCGGAACGCGCTGGGCGCCTTGCCACGATCGTGAGTTCCATAGGGTCGGTAGGAGCGCTTCTTTCAGCGTCGCCTTTGTCGTGGTTCGCTGAATGGTTCGGATGGAGGTCGGCATGCTGGGCGGCAGCTCTATTGATGTTCGTCAGCGCGCTCGCGATTGGTTTTGTTCTACGTGCCAAGGCACGGGCTGAACTGGCAAACGAGAAAGACGGTGGGCGATGGAAGCCGGCGTCTCTGCTCTACCTTCTGCCGATTTGTCTTACCCTTTCGCTGGGCGGTACATTTCGCAACGCTTGGGCCAGCCCCTATCTCACCGAACTATTCGGAACCGGTACAAACGTAGGGGCGGTGCTCACCGCAATCAGCGTGTTCGGGATAACGACGTCTTTCGCACTGCCCGCTGTCCTTACGAGAATTACCGGCCGCACAGTCGTGATCGCAGCTCTAATTGCCGGAGTTACATGCGGGCTCATTCTGAGCGCCTCTCCAGGCTACGGGCTCGCAACCGCCTGCGCGGGATTGGCAATCCTCTACGCCATCGGAAACATTCATCCGATCGTGATGACAGAGGCTCAGGCATTTTTGCCTTCAGGTTTGCGCGGCGTCGGTCTGGGCGCGCTCAACACTCTCGTCTTTCTGGGAGTGTCAGCTTCCTCCTCTGTCTTCGGCGCCATTGCGAATGCCGGGCTGCCGTCGGAGAGTATCTATCGGTTGATATTCGCCCTTACAGCTTTGATGCTTGGGTTCGCATTAGCGGTTTATGTTACATTCGGCCGCGCCTCATTCCCGCTCCAAGAGCCTTGAAACCTAGCGAGTTGCACCATGGGAAACGCGGGTTACCCGAGCATAGGAAAGAGCTTATGTGTCGCTTGGCGCTTAATTGGGTTCTTCCTCACTTGTATGGTGCCGTGGCCGCATTCGAGCCTTCAGCAGCTCAGGACCTGCTCTGCCGTACATTGCGCGTTTGAGGGTCTTGGGCCGGTTGGGTGATGTTACGTTATTTGCTTGAAGCTGGAGGAAGCGCTTTCCTTTGAGCTCGGCAGCCACACGGCATAGACAATGATCTGCGAGGAAAACGATGGTTCTTGTAGCTAACGGCGGACGACTTCATGGCGCCGGCTTAGCCTCCAGCCGTTAAACCGCCAATAACGTGCCATTACCTCGGCAACATCTCAGCGCTTGATACTGCCGTCGCCGCATTCAACTCGACGGAGCGACGGACCGGCAAGACGACCATCCGCACTCGAGGATGAGAGACTATCTGCATAGATATTGAGCTGCTAATTTTCTGCAACGATCCCAACCTGAAACCTCACGGCCGGAGCAGCAACCAGCCGGATACTTCCGGATGCATGGAGTTGCGACGGTTTACTCCTGAGCGGATATGAACCTTTGACCCGGACGATGCGGGCAACATGGCTGTGGCAGCCCCACGACCTCCCCGAAAAGACCTCGGGTCGCGAGTACCCGCCCGCCAAATGTCATTCGCACCATGGATCGACGACAATCGCCCCGGTATCCTCGAAGTCTTGAACATTCCGCGTGACCACCGTTAAACCGTGAACCAGCGCGGTCGCCGCTATCAAGGCATCGGCCTCGTTACGGCGATCTGGAATATGTAAGTGGGCACAACGAGTTGCTATCGCGTCATCGATTGACAGAACTCGCTCCGCAAACTCAGGGCGGACACGACTGTCCATCCATGCCCGCAGGCGGGAACCTTGGGAAGCGTCTCGACGCTGAATGCTTAAAATCCCGCGTTCGAGTTCCAGAATCGTAATTGCGGAAATGAATAGGTCGCTGGAATCTTGAGCACCGACCCACTTCGTAACATTCGGATCAGCTTTACCGTCTCCGACTTTACGCAGCTCGGAGATGACGTTTGTATCCAGCAGATACTTCAAGACAAATCCACTCCGCGAGTTGTAATTTCGGTTCGGGGCGGGTCGAACTCGATGGCTGATAAGCCAGGCATTGAAAGAGCATCGACAAGATTGCGGCGCTTGCCGGTCAGGCGCTCGAACTCGCTGTAGGTCATCAATACGTGGGAGGGCTTCCCACGATCTGTGATAACGACAGGTCCTTTATTGGCGGCCTTCTTTGCCCTACTCACGTCGTGGTTCAACTCCCGGCTAGATAAATTGGTAATGCTCACAGCACCCTCCATGTAGGAACGTGCCTACATATAAGCTATAGTTTGCTGCGAGGCAATGCCCGCCTTGAATAGATTCGAACTGACGACCCTCAACCCCTGGGAAGTCTCACCTGCCTGCGATTATTGAGAATGTCCCTATCGCTTGTCGGCGGTTCCAATCCATACCTTCCATGGCGGTATCAGAAATAGTTTTTGATCTATGATTTGAACTTGAGACCGATTGTGCTGGCGCGCGATAGCCCGGGCACGATCTGAGCCCGACCGCGGCCCACCGGAGGCGCCCCAATGATCTTCGGAGTGCTGCGCCGCTCCCCGTTCGAGGGCCCAGACGCCATGGCCGGAATCAAGGCATCAACGACGTTCGCAGATTGCAGTCGTGGTTCTAGCTTCAGGCGACTTAAAGCACGCGCAATCTCGCGCGTGCCCTCGCAGGAGCGCATCGATGACGCAACTCAAGGACTTTGTAATCGAGGCTCATGGCGGCCTCGATCGCTGGCGGCAATTCAACCAGGTCTCCGCCGATCTCATCCAGGGCGGTGCCCTGTGGCCATTGAAGGGGCACCCCGACACGCTCAACCATCTCGTCCTGCGCCGCAAAGGCCGAGAACGGAACAAAGCGGTCGTAGCCCAGCGCAGTACAGAAGGCGCGAACCTCGCCCTCAATCGCGGCAAGGCTTCCATTCCCTCGACGACGAGGGCACTGGGAGCTTTCCGGTGTTCGAACCTCGTTAGCCAAACTGTAGTTTGCAGCCATAGCCTCTTCGACCGTAGCCGCGTTCTTCTGCGTATCCTGGTCCAATTGATTGACGGCTGTGTTGATCTGCCGAAGCCCGGAAGACTGCTCTTGAGCTGATTCCACGATTGCGCAGACCTGACGCTTGATTTCCTGTACCTCCGCCACGATGGTCTCGAGACCGTCCGGTATCGCCGACGAGCTGCATGCTCTGCTGGAGCAACTCTGAGCCATAGAACATCGACCCTAGCGTGTGGTGGAAGCACCGATGAGGAAAGGGCGATATCGAGAGGGGTGCGTCCGACGGCAATATAAGGGGGCAACCGTCGGACGCTGCACTGTCCGACCCGAGGGTGGCATTCACGCCGGCAATTAGAATATTAGCATCTACCATTGATTTAGTTGAGCTACCCGTTTGGGTTGGTGCTACCGGCGTTCCGGTGCGTTCGCGTCAATCGTGCTGCCGCTCCTTCGATCAAGGCTTTCCGCCCGATGCGGCGCGGATTTCTATTTCGAGTCGAATGAGCGGCATGTCATGCTGCTCGATGAAGCGAGGAACCTGCCAGTACGGCGGCTGGAACTGCGCGTAGGATGGGCGGATGCCTGTGCCGGAGGATACTGTGGTCGTTAGGTCGGCGTAGGCGGCCAGCCCTTTTTGATTGGCTCCCAGCTTCGCGAAGACAAAGCCCGCGCGAAGCGGGCTCAGCATTGCATTTGACGAACTTTCAAGGGTCTGGCTTATTCACCTGCTTTGGTCTTGACCCTTCTCGGGCCGGTCTTGGCCCGCGGGGCTCTGGCGGGAGACTTCACTGATGCGGACTTGGCTGCCCTGGATTGCGCCTTTGCCGCATTCAGCACCGCAGCACGACGAGCGCGGTTTTCCTCGAGCGCTTTCTGAAAACCCAAATCCTCTTCAGCATGCTGGGCGAGATCATCGAGAAACTCGGCCACTTCCTTTGCCGTTTCCACGACGACGTAGCTCAGCCCCTGCCCTGCGCTGACCGCATCGCGGCCAATGCTCACACCAAAACCGCCGGGAACGCGCTGGAACCAGGTCGAACGCCATTTCTTGAAGCCGGTAGGATCGCGCTCATAAGCCTCTAGATACTCCTTCTGCTCCGCGACCCTCAGCCGAAACGTTTCGACGACGCTGCGTGCGCCAGCCTTCGGTTTATCCGCCTTCCGGGCAGACCGTTTCTCGATAAAATCCGTCAATACCATACGCTCCATGGTTTTGAGTTGCATTGTCGAAAGACCCTGCATCTCCCAACAGGCTGACCCTAATCGATCAGGTTTGGCAATAACAGGTCAATGATTTGCATCCGCGTTGTTGATTTTCGTGGCTTGGCTCGTCTGCCGGATGATCGTGGCAGGGTTATTCTCCAAAGTTCCCTTGCCCGGTTGTTCGTATGGGACTTCCGCCATATCTTCTCCGCGACGGAATGTCTGTCGTCATGAAGAAGGAGTTGCACATGCCAGGAAAAGGATGGTTGATCGGTTTTGCAGATCAGTCGAAGCGGCAGTGTCGCGAACAACTCCGGCAAAACATCGCCACGGCGGTGGAGGAACTCCTAGATGACGGATGGGAGCCCGAGCGCATAGCAGACGCTCTGATGGAACTCGCGGATGATTATATGGACATCGTGATCGGTGACACAGCAGTCCACGCGCCATCCAGGCGAAGCCACTGATGGTCGCCACGACGTCGAATAGCAGTGGGTATGGCCTACCCGGCTGTGCTAAATGCTTCTCATCGGGCAACCGACGTTTTAGATTTGAGGGATCGTTTTCGTCGGATAGGCCATGACGTCTCAGCTGGACATGTTTTTGGAGAATGCGCAGTCCGTTCGCAGAACGTCGGCGCCAAGCCTGCGCGCTCGGCAGGTCGGATCGGCGCCCGACGAAGCCGAGATGGTGCGGATCCTGCAAGCGACCGGACGCTACCAGATCCTGAAAAAACTCGAGCAGCGTCCGATCGCCGCCATTCCAAGACCTGGTTATCCCCTTCGAGGCGTCGTCCTCGATACCGAAACGACCGGTCTCGACGCAAGAAAGGATGAGATCATTGAAATCGGCCTGATCGGCTTCACCTTCAATGAAGAGGGCGAAATCGGTGATGTCACTGATGTCTACGGCGGGCTGCGGCAGCCGAGCATTCCGATCCCGGCCGAGGTCACCCGCCTGACCGGCATCACAGACGCCATGGTCCTCAACCAGTTGATAGACATGCCGGCGGTTCATGGCCTCATCGCGCCCGCCGATCTCGTCATTGCCCACAATGCCGGCTTCGATCGGCCCTTTTGCGAGGCCTTCTCCTCGATCTTTTCCCGCAAGGCCTGGGCTTGTTCCAATTCCGAGATCGATTGGAGCGCCAGGGGATATGAGGGAACCAAGCTTGGTTATCTCATCAACCAGAGTGGCCATTTCCATGTCGGGCACCGCGCCGTCGACGATTGCTTTGCATTACTGGAGGTGCTGGCCCTCTCGCAGGGCAATAATGATCGGACGCCCTTTGCCGAGCTCTACCAGGCAAGCCAGCGCTCACGCGTGCGCATCTTTGCCGAGAACTCCCCGTTCGACTTGAAGGATCGGCTGAAAGAGCGAGGGTATCGCTGGTCTGATGGAAGCGACGGCCGGCCGAAATCGTGGTGGATCGAAATTGACGAAGAGGCCATGGAAGACGAGCTCCGCTTCCTGCGGGCCGAGATATACCGCTGGGAGGATGCCGATCCGCCGGTCCAGCGTTTGACCGCGTTCGAGCGGTTCAGGGGGCGAAGATAGCCGCGGCCGCGCGTGACTATGACGACTACTCCCGAGCCTGCCAGTTCGACTTTCAAACTACAGCCGAAAACAACGACCGTCGGCAGAACGCTTCAATCTCACGCTCAAAGCGCTCGAAAGCGTCGCAGACCCACGGTTCGTAAGGCTCAACGCCGTCATTGCGATACAGGCTACGCAATCTGAGCATCCTCAAGAGCCGCAAGTCTATAAATCGCATCGCCTTCTACCGAAACTGAGCTTCCACCTCCATAACACCAGCACCTCGGAGGCTGTCCATCCGTTAAAAACGCAAAAACTAAAGAACCCGGCAGGTGTTGCAAAATTGACGGCCGGAGATTGCAGCTCACTTGCCGCGTCAAACAGCTCTATGCGATCCCTATTTCGTAGTGCGAGCCACCGCATGGACCATGCATCTCGATTTCGGCTCGACCGTCCGCGACTGAAATAACCGCTCTCTTTTCGGCCGTGGCATGGCGCCGCCGACAAAACCTTCTCCGCCAGGCGATACAGCCAGTATATTTTGTTTGTAGCGCGTAGAGCCACGCCCCCACAATCAACGAGGGTGCTTTCACGACAGGGTTGAGTAAAGTTCAAGGATCCATTATAATATTAGCAGATATAGATTATAGTTAATCACATTTTAATCAGCGCGCTGTAATATTTTACTGAAATTTAACTTCGGATACTCCGAAACAATACAGGGATGATCGAATGGTTATTTTTGATCGTGGTCCAGATGCCATTGCTGTTCTTACCGCATTGTCAAAATCGCAGGCCATGATCGAATTCGATCTTGCCGGTAGGATCCTCACTGCCAACGAACGCTTTTGTCGAGCACTCGGCTATGAACTGGCGGAGATCGTCGGGAAGCATCATAGCATGTTCGTCGAACCAGCTTATGCGGGGTCTCCGGAATACAAGGCTTTTTGGTCGAAGCTTGCGGCCGGCACTTTCGACCAGCAACAATATAAGCGCATCGGTAAGGGCGGTAGAGAGGTCTGGATCGAAGCCTCCTATAATCCGGTCTTTCGCCGGGGAAAGCCGGTCAAGGTCGTCAAGATTGCTACCGATATTACGGCGAGTAAGCTGAAGACGGCCGAGGACTCCGGCAAGATCGAGGCCCTATCGCGCGCGCAGGCCGTGATAGAATTCACTCCCACCGGCGAGGTCCTGACGGCAAACAAAAACTTCCTGTCTGCGCTCGGCTATTCGCTCGCGGAAATTCAAGGCAAGCATCATTCAATGTTTTGCGAGCCGTCCTACACGGCATCGAGCACCTATAAAGACTTCTGGAAGAAGCTCGCCGCCGGTGATCTGGTTGCGGACGAATTCATGCGGCTCGGGAAAGGTGGTCGAAAGGTCTACATTCAGGCGTCGTACAACCCCATTTTCGATCTAAACGGCAAGGTTTTCAAAGTCGTCAAGTTCGCCACCGACGTGACCAGCCGTGTCGAAAATGTCAATCAACTCGCCGGGTGTTTGACAAATCTCGCCGAGGGAGATTTGTCGCAGGAAATCGAGAAGGCTTTCATTCCCTCGCTTGAGCGGTTGCGAACCGATTTCAACAGTGCTTCCGACAAGCTGAAGCAAGCGATGGCAACCGTCGCGGAAAACGCCCATGTGATTGCCTCTGGATCGAATGAGGTGCGGGTTGCCGCAGATGATCTTGCCAAGCGGACTGAGCAGCAGGCAGCCTCGATTGAGGAGACCGCTGCCGCCCTCGAGGAGATCACCACGACCGTGAAGAATTCCAGCCAAAGGGCCGAAGAAGCAGGAAGACTTGTTGCGCGAGCAAGAGCCCATGCCGAGCATTCAGGAGGCGTCGTACGCAACGCCATTGGTGCCATGGATCAGATCGAGGCCTCTTCGCGCGAGATCTCCAGCATCATCGGCGTTATCGATGAGATTGCCTTTCAGACGAACCTTTTAGCGCTGAATGCGGGAGTCGAAGCGGCGAGGGCCGGAGATGCCGGCAAGGGTTTCGCCGTTGTCGCGCAAGAGGTCCGCGAACTCGCCCAACGATCGGCAAAGGCGGCAAAAGAGATCAAGACCTTGATCACCGCGTCTGGCGCCCAGGTCGCCAATGGTGTCGCGCTGGTTACCAATGCCGGCGGGGCTCTGCAGGAAATCGCCACCCAAGTCCAGGAGATCGACACCAACGTCGTGGCGATCGTCGAGGCGGCAAGAGAACAGTCGACCGCTCTCGGCGAGATCAACCAGGCAGTCGATACCGTCGATCAAAGCACACAGAAAAATGCGGCCATGGTAGAGGAGCAGACGGCGGCCAGCCATAGCCTCGCACGCGAGGCTGCCGCATTGTTCCAGCTGCTCGGGCAATTCAAATATGGCGAGGGGGCGCGAACAGCCCAACCGGCCAAGCCACTCAATCCCCCGGCCCATCCTCCCCTTCAAGCTGCTGGCCGACGTATGCGGCCGCAGGCCCAGACGCAGGGCTCCGCTGCATTGGCCGTTAGCGACGCTAGCTGGGAAGAGTTTTGATCGCCACCAGGAACGTCATACCTGGTTAAAAGCGGCTGGCCTTACAATCGAGCACAATCGCGGTCCTACATAGTAGCTGCCGAAATAAAGAATTTACGCCGCGTGGCGGGGGTAAACATGGAAGCGGAGATGTTCTGCACCGAGCTTTTCCACTGCAAGCCCGATGATCGTCTCATGGAGATTTTGATCCAATGGCGCAATATAGCGGGAGTCAATATCCCGGACAGCGGCAGCCAATATTCGTCAACACCGAAGGATCACATTAAGGATACCGCCCCTGGGAGTGATCATGGCTTTAAGAAGTCTTGTTACTGATCAATTTACGAAAGACCAGAGGCGTGTCGCCTGTTCGATCCTTGAACAGCTTGTAGAATCGACTGCTGGAGCCAAAACCGCAATCAAAAGCGATCTTCAATACTGGATCGTCGGTGTCAGCAAGCAACTTCATCGCTCGGGCTATCCGATATCGAATTAAATATTCATTGGGGGACATCCCAAGGACTTTCTGAAACGCCTTGTTGGCGGTGGTTGGGTGCACCCCTGCGAGCTTGGCCAATTGTGGAACTGTGAGCGGCTCGTCGAAATGTTTGTTGATGAGATCAGTGAGGGCCTCGGTGTGACGAACGGCGGTCGCGGAATTCGCCATCTTAGAATGACGTAACGCGCTTTCGTTTTCCCCGTCATTGTCAAGAAAAAGGCGGCGTACCCTTAACTTGACCTCGTCGAAGACCAGTTCGCGCCGCGCGGCATCACCGATGGTCCATTCGTCTAGCCAGCGCTGGAAAACAGCACCATCGATGGGGTTTTGGCGGGGCTCATATAAGATCTGCCCCTGCATGATGCGACCGCGTGCGCCGCGGTCGATCGGCAAACCGAGAAAATCGACGAGGGGAAGATAGATGCAGATGAGCGGAGCATTGGGGCTAACTGCAATCGTCCTGTGCGGAATGGCGGCCCAGAACAGCACCAGTCGTCCCGCTTCCACCAGATTCTGCCTGCCGTTGAAAATATAGGTCATCTGGCCTTCCATGAGGAAGTTCAGCTCGACATGGTCGTGCCAATGCGCGGCGCTCATGGCATCGGCGATATGCCGCTCGATCAGAAAGCCGCCGGCGGATGTGATGAGAGCTTCACGCTCGACGGAATTGCTGGGTTTCGGCATGGGGTCTGTCCGGGTGGCGCGAATCCGGGAATAGTTTCATTGATAGCAGGAGGAAATTCCCAATTGAAAGAGGCATTGAGGTTCAAAGCCATTCCATGCGGAGACCCCTTCATGCCAAAGATCTGCCTGATCGGTGCCGGCAGCACCGTCTTTGCCCAGAATATTCTGGGCGACGTCCTTTCCAGTCGGAGCGGCGGCGATTACGCCATCAGCCTCTTCGACATCGATCCGGAGCGACTGAAAACATCCGAAATCGTTGCCCGCAGGCTCTGCGAGGCGCTTCATCTCGACACGGTGCGCGTCGAGGCGACGCTCGATCGCCGGCAAGCGCTGAAAGGTTCGGATTTCGTCATCCTGATGATGCAGGTCGGCGGCTACAAACCGGCCACGGTGACGGATTTCGAGATCCCAAAACGGCATGGCCTCCGGCAGACCATCGCCGATACGCTCGGGATCGGCGGCGTCTTCCGTGGGCTTCGCACCATTCCCGTTCTCGAAGAAATCTGCCGTGATATGCAAGAGGTATGCCCCAATGCTCTGCTGATGCAATACGTCAACCCGATGGCGATCAATTGCTGGGCGATCAAGGAGATTGCGCCCGACATCCGCACCGTTGGGCTTTGCCACAGCGTGCAGCATACGGCGGCCCATCTTGCCGATTGCCTTTGCGAAGACGTCGCCGATATCAACCATCTCTCGGCCGGCATCAACCATGTCGCCTTCTTTCTCAAATATGAAAAACTGCACCCCGATGGCAGTCGCGAGGATCTCTATCCTCGCCTCCATGCCCTGGCCGAGGAAGGACAGGTCCCATTGGACGATCGGGTGCGTTTTGACGTTTTGAAACGGCTCGGCTACTTCGTCACGGAATCGAGCGAGCATTTCTCGGAATATACATCCTGGTACATCAAGGAAGGCCGTAGCGATCTGATCGAGCGCCTCAACATTCCCTTGGACGAATATATCCGCCGTTGCGAGGTCCAGATCGCCGAGTGGCATGAACTGCGTCGCGACCTTGAAGGCGGTAAGCCGATCGGCGTCTGCCGGAGCAATGAATATGCGGCCAGCATCATTCATGCGGCAGTCACCGGCCAGCCCGCGCTGATCTACGGAAATGTCCCCAACAACGGGCTGATCCAGAATCTGCCGAACGAATGCATCGTCGAAGTTCCATGCCATGTCGATCACAACGGCATCCAGCCGATCCGCATCGGGCGGATACCCTCGCAGCTCGCAGCCGTCATGCGCTTAAGCGTTTCCGTGCAGGAGCTGACGGTCGAGGCGGCACTGACGAAGAAACGGGATTGCATCTATCAGGCGGCCCTGCTCGATCCGCACACCTCGGCGGAGCTATCGCCCGATCAAATATGGGCGCTTGTTGACGATATGATCGAGCAACACGGCAGTCTTTTGCCTGCCTACCACTAGCCCCACCATGTCTTGAGCGACGGTAATTCACGAGCGCGGTCTCTTCGAGAGAGGAGGCCGCGCGTTTGCTTTTTTGGTTCGATGCGGATTACGGACAGATCAAAAAAGATCAGAAATATGATTGACATTGATCTTATTGGGTGGAAATCTGAGCGAAATAGAAATGATTACGAGAGAGGAACGTTCGTTGAGTCAGGCCGGGGGAGTGAAAGTCGATCGTCTCGACGCTATTCGCAGCCATCTATATGCGAACGGGTTTTCGACCATCCAGGCGCTCGCGGACGCCATCGGCGCCTCCCTGGCGACGGTGCGCCGGGACCTGCAGGTTCTCGAACGAGAAGGCGCCATTGACCGCGTGCATGGCGGCGCTCGCATCGCCGAGGGCTCATCGGTGGAGCTTGCCTTTCAGGAGCGGGCCAAGCGGCATCTGTCGGCCAAACGCGCGATCGCAACGGCAGCCTACGATTTGCTGACTCCGCGCACGGCGATCTTTCTCGATGCCGGAACCACGGTGCTGCAGCTTGCCCGCCTCATCCGCCTGAACCCAATGCCGCTTCGCATCTTCACCAATGGCCTGACGGTAGCGCAGGAATTCCTCAACATCCCCAATCTGGAAGTCGTGTTGCTCGGCGGGCAGCTTCGCAGCGAAAATGCTTCGCTTGTCGGGCCGCAGGCCGAAGCGATGCTCGAGAGCATCTGGTTTGATCAGCTCTTCCTCGGCGCAAGCGCCATCAGCCCGGACGGCGCGATCTATAGCGTCGACAGCGCCGAAGCGAGCCTTAACAAATGCATGCTGAGCCGCTCGGCGCACCGCTTCGTGCTCGCCGATTCCTCGAAGTTCGGCACGATGGCGACCTACAAGGTCGCCCCCTTGAGGGCTGCCAGGGTGATTACCGATGCGGCTCTTTCCGCGCATTGGCGCAGCGAACTTGTCAATCTCGGCGTTGAAACGACGATCGCGGATCTCGGAGCACCGGAATGAGCGACGACCTGATCCTCGGCATCGATGGCGGCGGCAGCAAGGTGCTGGCGGCACTCGCCGACCGAGCCGGCAACGTGCTGCTTATGTCGCGCAACGGCGGGGTCAATCCGATGGACAATCCAAACTGGCGGCGCGAACTGGATCTTGCCCTGCGCCCCTTCCTGGAGCGGCAACCGCCGGCGGCCGTCGCCGCCGCGCTGCCGGCCTATGGCGAAGTGGCACGCCTGTCGGAACAGCAGCGCGAGGCGATCGACGCCAGCTTCCCCAAGGCGAAGCGGCATATTCTCAACGATGTCGATGCGGCTCATCTCGGCGCATTCGCCGGAAAGCCTGGTATTCTGATCCTATCCGGCACGGGTTCGATGGCTTGGGCACGCAACAGCGCTGGCGCATCGGCGCGCGTCGGCGGATGGGGCGACGTCATCGGCGACGAGGGCAGCAGCTATTGGATCGGGCGGGCGGCTCTCAGCCTCGTCAGCCAGAGCCTCGACGGGCGGGCGGGCCCGACCGGGTTGGCGAAGGCCATGTTCGAATTCCTCAACCTCGACAGCATCGATCCGGTCAATGCGCTGGGAGGATGGGTGAGCGAACTCGAAAACCCTCGCGCCGAGATCGCTGCCCTATCGATTCTCGTCGATCGCGTTGCGCGCTCCGGTGACGGAGCAGCGAAACAATTGATCGAACAGGCCGCATCGGAACTGGCAAAGCATGTCGAAGCCATAGCGCCGCATTGCGATCAGGCCGCCGACTGGACCCATGCGGGCGGAACATTTGCAAGCCGCGCCCTGCTTGCCGCACTCGAGCGGCGCATCGGCCGCCCGGCCATAAGCCCGAAGCTTCCTCCCATCGGCGGCGCCCTTCTGGCGGCTGCCCACCTTCTCGACTGGCCGGTGGATGACGGCTGGATCACGCAAATCGCCGCGACGGCAAAGACCGCAGCGGTGCATTCCAGTGAAGCAGACCTCAATAATAAGGAAAGAAGGGAACATGCGTAAATTTACTTTGCCATTCGTCGCTCTCGCGGCGCTCGTTGCCGCCGGTCCGGCTCTCGCCCAGGATGCGAAACCGCTTGCAGGACAATCGATCACGGTGCTGATGCCTTCGCCGCAGGCACCGAACATTCCCGGCGACTTCGAAGCCGAGACCGGCATTCACGTCAATATGCAGACACTCTCGTGGGACGATATCCGCCCAAAGCTCGTCACCTCGCTGATCGCAGGCACAGCACCGGCCGATGTCACCGAGTTCGATTGGTCATGGACGGGCCAGTTCAGCGCCGCGGACTGGTATCTGCCGCTCAACGAGGTGATTGACGCCGATACGGTCAAGGATATCGGAGTCTCCAAGATCTTCACGGTCAACGGCAATCTGCTCGGCGTGCCCTATACCAACGACTTCCGCGTCATGCTGATCAACAAGAAGCATTTCGCCGACGCGGGCATCACGACGATACCGAAGACACTCGACGAGCTTGTCGCTGCCGCCAAGCAGATCAGGGAAAAGAAGATCGCGACCTATCCGATCGGCCTGCCGCTCTCGGCCACCGAAGGCGCATCGACCAGCTGGTATCTGCTGACGAAAGCCTTTGGCGGCGAACTGTTCGACAAGGATTTCAAGCCGCTCTTCGTCTCGAAGGATTCGGCCGGTTACAAGGCGCTGGCCTTTGAACTGATGCTGCTGAGGGAAGGTCTCGTCGACCCCGCCTCCACGGGCCTCAAGGACAGCCAGATCAATGAGAGCATGTTTGCCCAGGGTGTCACCAGCATCATGATCTCCGGTGAGCCGGGCAGGATCGGTCAGATGAACGATCCCAAGCAGTCGAAAGTGGCCGGTCAGATCGAGGCGATCCTGGTGCCGACAGAAAGCGGCGAGACCCGCAGCTTCGGCCTTCCCGAAGCACTCGCCATCCCCCGCGTTTCCCAGAATAGGGAAGCCGCCATCGCCTTCGTCAAATGGTTCACGAGCAAGGACTTCCAGAAGAAGAATGCGGCCAATGGCGCGTTGCCGACCCGCACATCGGCATTGTCTGAACTCAATGCCGCCGGCCAGCTGCTGAGCGGTGACACGCTCGTCGCGCAGTCGAAGACCGTCGAGCCGCTGTTCCCGCAGGGTACGCCCCCCTGGTATCCGGAATTCTCAAGCGCGGTCAATACGGCCATCAATAGTGCGGCGAAGGGCCAGGTCACCGTCGATCAGGCCATGCAGAACATCGCCGAAGCGGCAAAGCAGGCATCGGCGCAATGACAATCGCAATCTCTGCCGGTGGCAGGAGCAGGCGTGGTGTCGGCGTCAAGGCCGACACCATGCTGGGTATCCTGCTTGTTTCGCCGATACTGATCACGATGGCGGCCCTTGTCTTCTACCCGATCGCAAGAACGGTGTGGGATAGCCTCCACAGGGTCAATCCGATGCAGGCGGGAACGCCCTTTGTCGGGCTGGAAAACTACACCCGCATGCTCTCCGACGGGCCATTGGGCACGACCTGGGTCAATACGTTTATCTACGTTGTACTCGCAGTCGTGGCCGAGACGGTGTTCGGCGTGCTTGCCGCCGCCCTCATTAATCAGGTCAAGGTCGGCCGGCAATGGCTGCTCGCAGCTGTCGTCCTGCCCTGGGCGCTGCCCGGTGTCGTCAATGCGGTGATCTGGCTCTGGATCTACCAACCGGGTGCGGGATTGCTGAACGGCGTTCTCTCGGCCATCGGGTTGCCATTCGAAAACCACGTCTGGTTCAACGATCGCACCAGCGCCATCATCGCAGTCACGGTTGTTCACGTCTGGCGAATGATGCCCCTGACCGTCGTCATCGTGTTGGCCGCCATGCAGAGCATTCCCGCTCATCTCTATGAGGCCGCGCGCATCGATGGTGCAACGCGCGCACAGATGTTTACCCTTGTTACGCTTCCGCTGGTGCGCAGCGCCATTGCCGTTGCCATGACCAACGCGACCGTCAACGCATTCAACCTCTTCGACGAGGCCTGGGTCTTGGCGGGTTCCAGCCTCGAGACGCGACCGGTTCTCGTCCAGATCTATCTCGAGACCTTCCAGAACCTGCGCTTCTCCTATGGCATGGCCCTATCTCTCGTGATCACGTTGGTCTCGCTGCTGGTCTCGCTCGTCTATGTCCTGCGCGTCTATCGCAACACCCGGTTTGACTGATGAAACAGAGCCTTTCCCATCGTTTGCTGATCTGGGCCGGTGTCGCGGTTCTCCTGATCTGGTCGCTCGGACCGATCTACTGGACGCTCGCAAGCTCCGTCACGCCGACCGAGGACTTCTCGGCTAGACCGATCCATTTCTTTCCGCGGCATTTCACGCTGGATCATTTCTCGCGTCTCTTCGGCATCGATATTGCCAGGATCGGCGGGGTCCAGGTCTGGTCGCAGTTCCGCGCAGCGCTGATCAACAGCATCGTCACGTCGGTGGCCGCAACGCTTCTTTGCGTGGCGATATCGGCACTCGGCGCCTATGCCTTTACTCGGATCCAGTTTCCCGGCCGGGGTTTTCTGTTTGCCGCCATCGTCGCGACGCTCGCAATCCCCGGCTATGCGGTGCTCATTCCGCTTTACCGGATCATGATCAGCCTGCATCTGGTCGATACCTATGTCGGCGTGGCGCTGATCTACGTCTCGGCTTACCTCCCCCTGTCCCTGTGGCTGTTGCGAAGCGTCTTCGAGGCATTGCCGATCGCGCTTGAGGAGGCGGCGCAGCTCGATGGCGCCGGCAGGCTCTACATCTTCTTCAACATCGTCCTGCCGCTCGCAGGTCCTGGCCTGACGGCGGCGGCGATCCTGACCTTTCTTGGCGCATGGGGACAGTATCTCGTCCCACTCATCTTCTCGCCGCAGGCGACGAAGCCGTTGACGGTGCTGATCCCGGAATTCGTCACCAAGAACTTCATCGACTATGGGCTGATCACGGCAAGCGGATCGATTGCCATCATCATTCCCGCCCTGGTCGTCATCTTTCTCAATCGATACCTCGTCAGCGGTCTGCTGGCCGGATCGGTCAAGTAAATCGGAGCTAGCATGAATACGACGGAAAAGGTGATCTTCGAACAATTCCCTTATTGGGAAAAGGCGATCGGACCGGTCTCCGCCCCACATGATACCGAACTGACGGTTTTTCTGGGCTGCGGCACATCCTACAATCTCGCCTTGTCGCTTGCGGCTCACGCCAATCTTGCCGGCTATCCGGCGATTGCCGTACCGGGTGCGGAATGGCTGAACCGGCCGGCCGCCTTCTGGCCGCGCTGGCAGAAGGTCCATCTGGTGACCCTTTCGCGCAGCGGCGAGACGACGGAAACCGTCGCTGCCGCCAAGACTAGCCGCAAAGCCGGCGTTTTCGTTACCGCCATCACGGTCGAGCCCGAAAGCTCGCTCGCTAGGAATTGCGACCGGCTGATCGAAGCGGCGACCCACGGCGATGAAGGGATCGTCATGACGGTCTCGGCGAGCCTCATGCTGCTTCTGGGCATGCAGATGGTCGGCGTGGAGATCCCGCCATCGATTGTCCAGTCCGCACGCCGTCTGGCCGATCAGCTCGATGCGGCTCTTCCGAAGATCATCGAAGGTCGGTCGCATTTCGTTTTCCTCGGCGGCGGGCCGCTCTACGGCATCTCCCTGGAAGGTGCCTTGAAGCTGATGGAAATGAGCCAGATCATCACCCAGGGCTTCCATCCGCTGGAATACCGCCATGGGCCGATCAGCCTCGTTGATGAAAATACAGCGGTCGTCATGCTCTACAGCGCCGATCAGAAGGTTGCGGAAGCGCTGCTGGTCGAAGAGCTGCGGCAAAAAGGTGCGACCGTCATCGGCTTTGGCGGTCCGGGCGATCTGGAGCTGCCCGTCGATTGCGATCCGACACTTGCGGGCCTCTGCGTGCTGCCGGCCCTGCAGATCCTCGGCGAACGGGCAGCGCAGTCGAAGGGTGTCGATACGGTATCGCCCCGCCATCTGACCAAGGTCGTGATGCTCGGATGAATGACTCTGTCGAACACAATCGCAGCATTGCGCTGAAGAAGCTTCTCGGCGATCGCGTCAAGACAATGCCGCGCGGGATCACATCGGTCTGCTCGGCGCATCCGCTCGTTATCGAGGCGGCACTGAGGCGTGCGGCCGTAGATGAGGCGGTCGCATTGATCGAAGCGACCTGCAATCAGGTCAATCAGGATGGTGGCTATACCGGAATGACGCCACGCGACTTCCGCCGCTTCGTCGAAGACATGGCCGCCGCAATCGGCTTTCCTGTGGATCGTATCATCCTTGGCGGCGACCATCTTGGGCCGAACCCGTGGAGGAGGCTGCCCGCTAAGGAAGCGATGGCGAAGGCCGAGGCGATGATTGCCGCCTATGTCGAGGCGGGTTTCGAAAAGATCCACCTCGATACTTCGATGGGCTGCGCGGACGAGCCGGTGGCCCTGGCCGACGAGCTGACGGCGCAGCGCGCCGCGCAGCTTGCCCGCGTGGCCGAACAGATCGCTCTTCGCTCCGGCCGCCGGCCACCCGTCTATATTATCGGAACCGAGGTCCCGCCGCCGGGCGGCGCCACCCATGCCCTCGACGAGCTCGAGGTGACGCGACCAGAGGCGGCGATAAACACGCTGGCAGTGCATCGTGCCGCCTTTACCGAGGCGGGTGTCGAAGGCGCTCTGGAGCGGGTGATCGCCATCGTCGTCCAGCCCGGCGTCGAGTTCGGCAATACCAATGTCGTCCTCTACAGACCGGACCGCGCGAATGCCTTGATTGGCGCTCTGGATCAAATGCCCGGCCTGCTCTTCGAGGCTCATTCCACGGATTATCAACCTGCGGATGCGCTTGCCGCCCTCGTGGACGGCGGCTTCGCCATCCTCAAGGTCGGGCCAGGCCTGACCTTTGCTTTGCGCGAGGCGCTCTATGGCCTCGATACCATCGCGTCGGTTCTCGCCGGAAGGGTTCCACCCGATGCGATCCATGCGACCATGGAGGCCGTCATGCTCGAAAGTCCGGGTCACTGGAATTCCCATTATGGCGGCTCGGCTGAGGAACAGCGCTTGCAACGCCATTTCAGCTATAGCGACCGCATCCGCTATTATTGGCCGAACGAGAAGGCCGCCGCGGCAGTCGAGGCTCTGCTTGCGCGCTTCGAGGGCGATATTCCGGAAACGCTCATTAGCCAGTATCTCGGCCGGGTCTATCCGGCAGTGGTCGCGAAGAAGGTTCTGCCTCAAGCGCGCGATCTCTGCATTGCGACGATCGACGCGGCCTTGGAACCCTATTCTGCAGCCACGATCGCATAGGTCGCCGTGCCACCCTGCCCGACCCCTTGTGGTCGGCAAGGGTGTTGGCGATCAGACGCACGCTTTTCTAATTGGAGATCATAATGGCATCGGTCAGCGTGACGAGTGTCCGCAAGAGCTACGGTCACTTCGAAGTTCTGCATGGAGTGGATATCGATATCGAGGACGGCGAATTCGTTATTCTCGTCGGCCCTTCGGGCTGCGGAAAATCGACACTTCTTCGCATGATTGCCGGTCTTGAGGAGATCAGCGGCGGTGACGTCGTGATCGGCGGCCGGGTGGTCAACGATGTCGAACCCAAGAGCCGCGACATCGCCATGGTGTTCCAATCCTACGCGCTCTATCCGCATATGACGGTCGAGGCGAATATGGGCTTTTCGCTTCGGCTGGCCAAGGCGCCGAAGGAAGAGATCCGACAGCGTGTGCGCGATGCGGCGCAAATTCTTGGTCTCGAAAACCTCCTCGACCGCTATCCGCGCAATCTGTCCGGTGGCCAGCGCCAGCGCGTCGCCATGGGCCGTGCGATCGTACGTCAGCCGCAGGTATTTCTCTTTGACGAACCACTGTCCAATCTGGACGCCAAACTGCGCGTGCAGATGCGCTCGGAAATCAAGCAACTGCATCAGCGCCTGCGTACGACCACGATCTACGTCACCCATGACCAGATCGAAGCCATGACAATGGCGGACCGGATCGTCGTCATGCGTGACGGCTATGTCGAGCAGATCGGCTCGCCGCTCGAACTATATGACCGGCCCGCCAACCTCTTCGTCGCTGGCTTTATCGGTTCCCCGGGCATGAATCTCATCCGCGGCAAGATCAGTAGTGCCGGCCCGCTGGAATTCGTCGCCGATGGTGGAGCGCGCCTTCCTTTGCCCGAAGGACTCCACGTCTCGCGAGGAGCCGAGATCATTTATGGTATTCGGCCGGAGAACATTTCGATCGGGGAGGACGGCATCGATGCCCACGTGGTCGTCGTGGAGCCGACCGGAGCAGAGACGCTGATCGTCGCAGGCGTGGGGTCAGATCAACTGGTGTTGGCATTGCGCGAGCGCGTGGTATCGGGAGCCGGTGACATCATTTCCGTGAAGCCCGATATCGACAAACTTCACCTTTTCGATGGCACGACAGGCCAACGACTATGAGAATGTTTAGCTTTGGTAAGAACATGGGATAATTCGGGTTGCAGACCGCCCCTCCCCGCAGCATCCCACTCTGGGTGCAGGAACTGCTCGGTCGCCTTTGGAATGCAGCGCCCGCAAAGGGAGATATCGCCATATGTGCGACGTCGATCGTTTCAAAGCCCTGAATGATTGCCTCCGCCATAACGGAGGCAATCGCTGCATCGTAAAAAGTGGCTGATTTCAGTCGTAGCAACTTGATAGAAAACCACGATCAGGGGCACGCTAACAAGGCGAAGGCATGGTCGTCTTCGGGATGAGCAACGTTCGTAGGTTTGTGAACTCCATTGTCATCGCTATTCGCAACGCCTCATGGTTTTGGTCACCTGATCGCCGTTTTCATCCGTGCGGGTGACGCTCCGTGTCATGCATCGACCGCGGTCATTATAGCGATCGTAACGGTCGCGATCGCGAACCGTTCCGACGGCGATGCCGCGATCACTTAGCGCAACATAGGGGTGGTGATGACGATGGTGACGATAGCCTTGATCATAGGAAGGCCCGTCGACGATGACCTCTTCAGCGGCCGCAGGCAAAGCAGCACCGATGGTGATGGCGGCGGCGCAGGCAATAATGATCTTTCGCATTTGCGTATCCTCCTTAATCTCACTCATGATCAACTGCCAAGGTGGAATATTGTTCCAGCCTGTCGATCTGAGGCAGAGTACTGCGCAAGGGCTCGTTCATAACCGCACAGTTGCCGTCATCATCTCCCGGAAGCGATCAAGGCATCATCGCCGTGCATTTAGACTGAGTTTTGGATCGTCCTGCTCGAGACCGCGGAACGGTGCCCACCTATACGGCTTTCTCCGCTTCAACTCCGTCGAGATAAAACAGCTTGCGCGCCTGCCGCCGCGATCGAGTTTGCGATTTGCGACGCCTCGATGCCAATCTGGCGAAGCAGGCCTGTCGTCGCCGGGTTAAAGCCGCAAAAGTACAGACCGTCATTTCCCGGTTGAAGCTCGCCCCGTGCCGGCTTCCCCGCATTCGATAACCGTTGTGTCAAGTCAGGCAGAAGCGTCTCCAGAGACGGCTTAAAGCCTGTCGCCAGCACAATCGCATCGAATTCCGCAGACCGATCATCGGCGAAGAACACGCTCGCACCGTCCGACATTTCGATGCCAGGGTATACCTTGATCCGACCATCCCTGATCTTCGCGATGGTACCGATGTCGATCAAGGGAGTCCTGCCTTGCTCTATCATCCTGGCCAAAGGGCCTTGCCGGCAACGCTTGAGACCCAGCTCCTCGATATCGCGATAGCGTAGATGCAGAAAAGGCGCGTTAAATGCGTCGATCATTCTGTAAGGAAATCGCTGTTGAACGATGGCGATCGTCGCGCTTGGCACACCAAATATCTCCCTCGGAACGATATTGACCGGACCGCGCACCGACATGGCGACATCAAGACCCGCTTCGGCACATTCCAGCGCGATCTCTCCTGCGGAGTTTCCGAAGCCGACTATCAGGAGTCGACCTGCGCCGAGGGCGGAAGCGTTACGGTATACGGAAGAGTGAATGATGGTTCCTGGAAAACTATCCTGACCGGTCCAATGCGGTCCGACAGGTATCCTCGAGAGACCGGTCGCGATTACAACAGCTCCCGCCTGGAACACATCGCCGTCGGTGGTCTCGACAATCCAGTCCGTCTCTTTGGCTACGCACGCGACAGTCTTGTCGGTGAGAATTCGAAGGCTGTTTTCCAGCGCATAGCTTTCGAGGTACTCGATGACCTGCAATCGCGACGGATATTTTGGAAAACGGGCGGGCATCGGCCTTCCCGGAAGCGCTGAGTGGCTTTTATCAGTATGGAGGTGAAGACGGTCGTAGTGTCTCCGCCACGATGCGCCGAGCCTGTTTGTCGCTTCAAGGATAATGGAACGGCGACCTCTTGCACGGAGCGCCGCGGCGCATGCCAATCCGGCCGGGCCTGCGCCGATGATGACTGTCTCCTTGTCACCCATGTTGCGATTCCTCAAGCAAGCTTTTGCCGTCAGCGCTTGAGGTTACATCATCACGACGTTCCGCGCATGCTCATGCGTGTTGATTTCTCCCAGGTACGAGCCAAAACGCCGTCGCCGTGGTCTGGCGGCGGCCAGGCGCTCCTGTTTCATCAATCGCTGCACCACCTTTTCCGAGATTGTCACACTCTGCCTCGCCAGAGACGCCTGCAGTCTACGATAGCCGTAGCAGTGATGGTTGCTTTCGAAGATTTCCGCCAGGTTGCGACGGATGGTGACATACTTGTCTTCCAGGTTCGCTCGGGCGCGGTGGTAGAAGTAGGAGCTTCGCGCAATTCCCAACTGCACAAGCAGCTCTGGCATCGATAGATATCTTTGAGGGCGTCAACCAGCTGTGTCTTCTCCCGATTACTCAGGGTCTGCAGATCGACGCCCAGGCCCTTTTTTTAGGAGTTCATTGGCCTTCTTCAGCAGATATGCTCGAGCTGCAATTGGCGGACATCGCGTTGGAGGGCCTCAAGCTGTCGCTCAAGTTCCTCGCGCTCAGGTGCCGGCGCAGAGGTTTTTGCGGCGTTTCATCGATGAGGCAGCCTCATGACCGAGTAACTCATTCCTCCAACTGTACAATGTTGGCCGGCATACGCCCAGCCGGTCGGCAACTTCCTGGGCACTCTCTTCTCCATTGCAAAGATCAAGGACCGCGGCCTGCTTCAAGGCCTCGGGATAAGCCGGACGCCAGGATCGACCGACCATCGAAGTCCTCGCCTCCGGAAACACCTCTCGAACCCATGCCGTCAGAGTCCCCCGACCTAGATAGCCCAACGCTCTCATCGTTGAAGAGATACAGCGATCGTGAGTGCGGTAGTGCTCAAGCGCAGCCTGCTTCTGGGCCTCGGAAAACTTCGGCCCGCGAGCCACAGAACGAACGCGCAGATCTCGATGCTGCTCGTATTCGCGGTACCAGTTCCTCAGCGCATTCTTAGTCGGATAACCCAATTGGCGGATCGTCGCCTTAACCCGCTTGCCGAGCTTGAGATACAGCTCGACTGCGCGAAGTCTGTCTGCGTAGGAATACATGAACTACCTCCTGGTGGTCCAAGTTTTCGTCCGCATCCCCTCAACAATCTCGCTGTGACATGCGGCCTTACGACCCTTGAAATCGATCAGATCGAGTGCGGCATCGAGACTGACGAACTCAAAGTTCGTCGGATCAGCACAGCTCTCAATGTCGACTGGATGAACTTCGTCTGACTCCTTGTTCGCAAATCGCTCTGCGAGGCCTCATTTCAACAATGCGGCCTTCTTGCGACCTCACTGCCTGGCGGCTCCCGGCGCTTTATCAGCAGACTAGGATCGCCTTAAAGTCGTTGGCGTTCGTCTTTGTGGGGCCCGTGACGACTGAATCTCCTAAATTTTGAAAGAAGCCGTGAGCGTCGTTTCGGCTAAGCGCTTCAAATGGGTTCATTCACAAAACCCAAGCACGTTCAATCGTATTAGGAATCGCTTACGGCAGGCTTACGCTTTCCCATGAAACAATCATCATGACGCGGCTTGTCCTCGGCGAATCCGAACGTTTTCCAGAGATTGCAACGGCGTTTTATATACGGGCCATTCAAAAGACCAGCAAGACAATGCAAGATTGGCTGCAGACACGTATCGCCTCACAAGAGATCGAGGTTCAGGATGTGCATGCCGCGACCGGAATGCTCCGGGGAATGATGGTGATGGAACCTCAGCGCGCTGTCATGCTTGGCCAGGTAGAAGACATAGCCGATGGCGAGATCGTCGCGCGCGCGCAAGCCTGCGCACAGCTTTTCCTGGAAGGCACGAGGGCGCGATAACGAAACAGGGTGTCCTTCAGCGCTAGTTAGCCCCGCGATCACTCACACGTAGCTGTGCTCCTTGCGTGCGACGGGTGAAGCGAACAACATTTCACCGACGGAGATCGGGCGATCACCATCGGTACGCACCACCAGCGACGGCAGTCCCGAAACATCGAGGTGAAGAATGGTGTCGGCGCCGAGCCGTTCGATATGCTTCACCACGCCCTGCCATTTACCCTGCATGGTGGAGAGTACGATATGCTCGGGACGGATACCATAAGTTCTGCATCCCTCGCGTTCGGCAATTTCACCTTCGAAGAGGTTCATCTTGGGTGAGCCTATAAAGCCGGCGACGAATGGCGTTGCCGGATGGTTGTAAAGCGTCATCGGCGCACCGATCTGCTCGATCCTCCCGCCGTTCAGCACAACGATCTTGTCCGCCATGGTCATGGCCTCGACCTGGTCATGGGTCACATAGATCATCGTCGCGCCGAGCTTGGCATGCAATTCCGTAAGCTCGAAGCGCATCTGCGAACGCAAGGAAGCGTCGAGATTGGAAAGCGGCTCGTCGAACAGAAACACTTTCGGATTACGGATGATTGCCCGGCCGATGGCGACGCGTTGCCTTTGACCGCCGGAGAGTGCCTTGGGCTTGCGGTCGAGCAGATGCGAGAGTTGTAGAATATCGGCCGTCTGCTTCACCTTTTCCTCGATCTCAGCCTTCGGGCGCCTGGCAAGCGAGAGACCAAAGCCGATATTCTCGCGTACCGTCAGGTGCGGATAAAGCGCATAGGACTGGAACACCATTGCGATACCGCGCGCGGATGGCTCTACTCCGGTGACGTCCTTTCCATCGATGAAGATCTGACCGGCGCTCGATGTCTCAAGCCCCGAAATCATCCGCAGGAGCGTCGATTTTCCGCAGCCCGAGGGGCCAACGAACACGCAGAATTCGCCCGCCTCCACCGTAAGATCCACGCTCTTCATCACCTCCAGGCTACCAAAACTCTTTCCGATATTGCTGAGAACGACGCTAGACATGCGCTTATCCTTTCACGGCGCCGGCCATCATGCCCGCCACGATCTGACGATTGAAGAATATGAAAACGATGAGTGGCGGAATGGTCACCAAAAGGATGTTCATGAACAAGAGATTGAACTGCGTCTGGAACTGGCTCTGGAAATTGTAGAGCGTCAGCTGCACGGTGACGTTTTCCCGGCCGGGGAGATAGTAAAGCGGATTGGTGAAATCGTTGAAGATGGCGATGGACTGGACCACGATGACCGTCACCGTCACCGGTTTCAGCAGCGGCAGGATGACCCGGAAAAAGATCTGTAGCGGTTTGGCGCCGTCGATGATCGCCGCTTCATCTAGATCCCTCGGGATAGTGGCGATGAAACTCCTGAACAGCAGGATGGAAAAGGCAAGGCCATAGGCGATCTGGATGAGGATCATACCGGAGATGGTCTTGAACAGTCCCAGCGATTGCAGCACCCAGATGGTCGGGACCACCGCCGGCGGGATCATCAGGCCGGCGAGAACGCAAGCGTAAATCAGTTTGTTCCAAGCCGAAGAGCGGCGTTGGAGCACATAACCGACCATTGCGCCGAAGAGGACGAGCAGAGCGACGGAAGCGACCGTGATGACGGTAGAATTGAAATAGGCGAGCAACAGCATGTAGTTGCGGGCTTCGACCACTTCCATGAGATTGCCCCAAAGCCGCCACTCCGCCGGCAGGGTGAAGGTAAGCCTTGCGGCATCCTGCTTGGTCTTGGCGGCCGTGATGAAGATGAACAGAAAGGGCAGAATGAAGATCACCGCAGAGGCTGCAAGTGCGGTCACGCCGGTATAGAGCTGTCGACGCGTCACAGATCCACCTCCTTGCGATTGAACCATGCAGTAAGCGGCAACACGATCAGCCCTATAAGGATGAAGAGGATGACGTTGCCAGCGGTGGACAGCCCGTAGAATCCCGCCTGGTATTGCTTGTAGATGACGCTCGCGAGCACGTCAGAGGAAAAGCCGGGGCCGCCACGCGTCATCGCCCAGATCAGATCGAAGCTGCGCAGCCCGCCGATCAGCGACAACGTCACGACTGTGATCGTGGCCGGCTTTACCAGCGGAACCGTGACCCGGAAGAACATCTGCCAACGGGTAGCGCCGTCGATGCGGGCGGCTTCGTAATAATCGGGGCTGATGGAGGCAAGCCCGGCGATATAGATGACGGTGGCAAGCCCGATGCCTTTCCACAGATCGACAAGGACGATGGAATAGAGCGCTAGCGCTGGATCCGTCAACCAGCCGGGGCCATGGATGCCAAGGCCTGCCAAGGCGACGTTGATGAGTCCGCGCGTAGGATGCATGAGCACGGAGAACGTGATGCCGACCCCGATGGTCGACACCAGTACCGGAAAGAAAACGATAGTTCGCAGAAAGCCCTGTGCCCAGATGCCTGAGGTCAACAGCACGGCAAGAAGTAGGCCAAGCACGGTCTTCGTACCGGAGGTCAGGACCGCGTAAATGATGGTATTGACGAGGCCCTGGATCAGGAACGGCTCGCGGAAGAACTGGCGATAGTTCTCCACGCCAATGAACTCTGCATTGAAAAGGTCCCATCGGGTTAAACTGAACCAGAGGGACGCGAACGTCGGCACCATGAACAGCACGATGAAGATCACGGCCGCTGGCAATACAAACCAATAGGGATAGGGTGATTTTCGCGTAGTCATGGAGGCTCCTTGAGCACTCCTCGCCCGGACGACGACCGGGCGGGAGATGGGCTGGGAGTTACCAATTGGGCAGACCGAGCTGCTTGGCCTGCTTTTCGACATCCCGGTCGTAAAGGGCAGCCGCGTCCTTGGCCGAACGAATGCCTGAGCCGACTTCCACGGTGATTTGCTCGAGCGACGGCCCTTTCACCGGCGACAGGAATTCCAACGCCGGCGCGGTGCGGCCGTCGGTCTCGAAATAGGGCAGCATATCGGCGACAACAGGCGGGATATCTTTCGGCAATTCGCAGCCCTTGACCAGATAGGGACCGGACGGAACGGCTTTCGCCATGATATCGCAGGCTTCCTTGCTGCCGACCCAATCGAGGAATTTCTTGGCCTCTTCAAGATGCTCGGCCTTGGCGGGAATATAGAGAGCTGCCGGCATCCATATCGTCAGCCCGTTTTTCTGGGCATCCGTGCCGGGTTCCGCGAAGAAGCCGATATCCCGGAGATGGTCAGGCAGGTTCTGCTGCACATTGCCGATACCGAAGGTCAGCATCGGGTAATGGGCCGCCTCGGCAGTTGCGACCATGCGCATGCCGTCATCCAACGTAGCAGCACCGAAATCGGCGTTGAAGAGACCGGCTTTCGCCACCTCTTCGAGATGCTCGAAGCCACGCACGGCCGCCGGTGTCGTCGCATATTTCGCCTTATTCGCCGTGTAGTCGGCCGCAAAGTTCGGCGCGTCGGCCTGCAGATTGTAGTAGTCGGCAAGAATGAAGAGCTGCGAGGTCCAGGTATCGCCGTAGGTCTGTACAACAGCCACCTTGCCGGCGGCCTTGACCTTCGCATTGTTCGCCATGAACTCCGCCCAGGTTTTGGGTGGCGTGAGGCCTAGATCTGCGTAGATCTTTCGGTTGTAGAAAATTCCGCCGCCCATGGCCGGGCCGAATGGTATTCCGCGCACATGTCCATCGGCGCTGGTGACGACCTTCTTGAAGCTGTCCAGAATACCGGCCTGCGAGGGCAGATCGGAAAGATCCGCGAGTGTCTGCTCGGGTTTCAGTGCCTGGAACAACGAGCCGGTATTGTACTGGAAGATGTCGGCCATCTCGCCGGTCGCCAGCCGCGTCTTGATGATATTGTCGCCTTCGGAACCGCCGACCCGCTGCTCCACATCGAAGCTCACATCGGGATGCTTTGCCGTATAGGCCTTGGAAAGCGCGTCGAACGAGGCGCTGGTTTCCGGATTGGTGTCGATCACGATGCTGAGCGTCACATCGGCATGGGCGACACCGGCTGCAAGCACGCTGATGGCTGCGGCCAGAATGCTGCACGTCGTCATTCTCATGGTCGTCTCCTCCTCTGAAAGACCGGAATGATTGGGCTGCTCGCGCCTGCGAACCGCAGGCGCCTTCATCACATGACGAAAGTGATCGTATGCTCTCCCCTTCCGAGCCTGATCTGCTGCCCGGGAGCGACCGTAGTCCCGTCTGCCGCCAGAGATTTACGACCCGTGCTCCCCTCCAGCCGCGCCGTCACCCCCTCCGGCAGCGTCAGCCGGCATGTCACTTCCCCCCTCTCGTCTATGCTCCAACCTACCTGTATGCGTCCGAAACGGGTATCGTGCCACGCCGATACCGGCGACAGGCCGGGCAGGATCGCCGGGTCGAAAGCGATCTCCTCGAAGCCAGGCTTGTCTTCGAGTGGCCTGATGCCGGCAACATCCTCGAACAGCCATTGGCACACGGCGCCGTAAGCATAATGGTTGTAGCTGTTCATCTCGGGATCGTAGATCGTGCCGTCCTCCGCGAGCGCGTCCCAGCGTTCCCAGATCGAGGTCGCCCCGCGCTCCACCTGATAGAGCCAACCGGGAACCTTACGGTTTAGGAATGTCTTTTCCGCCAGATCAAGCATCCCAAGGCGCGTCATCGCCGGCAGCAGAGCGGGTGTTCCGATGAAGCCGGTCCCGATGACGCCATCGGTCTCCTCCACAACCCGCCGGAAGTAGCCGCGCGCTGCAGCCTCGTACTCCTGCGGAACCAGACCATAGAGGAACGCCAGGGACCATGATGTCTGGTCGTTATGGGCTATGCGGCCAGACGGGGCGAAGAATTCATGGCTGAAGGCCGTCTTAATATCTTCGGTGCGGGTATGGAGGCGCGCGGCCTCGTCATGCTTGCCGAGAATGCGAGCTATCTTTGCTGTCAGCTGCGTCGAGATGAAATGATAGAGCGTGGCAGCGCAATCGTCGGCGATGGTCGGGCGGGGCTTGCGATTGTCGCCGACCGGCTGCAGCCAGTCGCCGAAGGTGAAGCCTCGTTCGCCCCATATCGCCGGCGGGCGAATGATCGGCCCGTCGGAAACACCCCAGAGGTAGTCAAGCCAGCGCAACATGGCCGGGAAGCATTCCTGCAGGACCGAGACATCGCCATAATGCAGGTAGAGCTGCCAGGGTATGATGACGATGGCGTCACCCCAGCCGGTGGAACCTGCCCAATCGCCGCGGCTGTCGATCGGATGCAGACGCGTGGGATCGGGCGAGAAATGCGGAACCGCGCCATTCGCGCGCTGGTCATGTATTACGTCGCGCAGGTATTTGGTGAGAAAAGTCCGGCTGTCGGCCAACCAGCAGGCAGCACCGGCAAACACCTGCGCGTCGCCGGTCCAGCCCAATCGCTCATCACGCTGCGGGCAATCCGTCGGCACCTCGATGAAATTGGAGCGCTGCGACCAGATGGTGTTCTCGACCAACCGGTTCACCGCATCGACGCCGCAGGTGAAGCCTGCGGCCCTGACCGGCACGGATGTCACCGGGATCATGGTGATGGAAATGAGCTCCGCCTCTCCCGTCACGGTCACCCGCGCATAGCGGAAGCCCATGAAGGTGAAGAGCGGCGCATAGACTTCCTCGCCCTCACCCTTCAGCGTATAGACGAGCTCGGCGCGGGCGCTTCGGTAGTTGCGATTGTCGAAGAGGCGGCCGGGACCGAGCACTTCGGAATGCTCGACGCGAACTCGGGCCCCCGCTTCGCCCTTGACGCAGATACGGATATAAGCGCCCGCGTTTTGCCCGAAATCATAGACGATCCCCACATCGCTCTCAGCCCAGCTTTCAATGGGTGGGAGAGCATCGAGTTCCTTGACCGCCCCGGTCTCGTGGGGCACGAGAAGTGTCTTGTCAAAGGCCAGAACCTCGACGCCGTCGCTGTCTTTCACCTCGATACGGGCGTCATAGTCCTCACCGAAATAGATACCGTTGCGGACTATAGGCGTATAGCCGCTCTTCCAGCTTTCATCGGTCTTCACAAGGATCGGTCCGCCCGCACTCAACTCGGCGATCGCGCCGACCCGGTCGCCCCAACAATCATAGATCGGACTGGCTGCCCACATGAGCTGGCTCCTGTACCAACCATCGCCAAGCCAGATCTCGATGCGGTTTTCTCCCGGCTGCAGCAGATCCGTGACCTGATAGATTTGATAAGCGATGCGGTCGTCATAGCAGGTCCAGCCCGGCGTCAGCAGATCATCGCCAACCCGGCGACCGTTGATGAACGCGCGATAAAGGCCGAGCGCCGAGATGCGCAAGGTCGCTCCAGAAGGCACATGCTCCAGCGAAAAGCGACGCGAAACGAAAGTTCCGGCAGTTCCCTGTCCCGCATCACAGACAGGCGCAATCATGAATGCGGAAAACGCGAAACCAGAATCGATAAGGTCTTCGGCCACGGCGACGCCGTGGCGCTGGACAATGCTCATAATGCAACCTCCCCTGGCCACCTTATCCTCCAGCGGCCGAAAAACGAATTTGTGTGTATCGTTCTATGTATATCATTCTACATTGCCGTTTGCCACGCAAGAGTTTCATGCGTATAATTTGAAAAAATTGATGAGCGTGAATTTTTAGATGAAATATCAAATCGTTAACACACCCAAAGAGCGGATTACGATCCGCCATGTCGCCGAGGACGCCGGGGTGTCGGTGGCGGCCGTATCCAAAGTTCTTCGCAATGCCTATGGCGTCAGCGACCTTCTGCGACAGAAGGTGGAAACCTCGATCGAGAAGCTGAACTACCGCCCATCCGTGGCGGCGCGCGCTATGCGAGGTCGCACCAATACGATCGGCGTCCTGGTGGTCGAACTATCGAACCCGTTTCTTGCCGGTGTGATCGAGGCGGCTAACGCCACTTTTTCGCACAGCAACTATAAGGCGCTGGTTGGGATCGGTCGCTCCAAGAGCCCGATCGAAGCCTCGATGATCGAATCCATGATCGACAACCGCATGGACGGTGTGCTCATCATTGCTCCCCGTATCCCCCGCAAGATGGTCGAACGCTATTCCCAGCAGATCCCGATCGTGGCAATCGCCCATCACGAGCCGCATGCTTTGACCTACGACACGGCCAATTCCGATGACCGCAAGGGGGCGGCGCTCGCTGTCGAAACCCTTCTTAGCCGCGGGTGTGAGGATATTGCCATGCTGAGCTACACGTTATCGGACCCACGCCCATCGGAGGTCGCCGCCCAGCGAGAAATTGGCTATCGCGAGCGAATGGAACAGGCGGGGTTGGAAGCCAAGGCCCGGATCATACGACTACCGGCGCCGGGTGCCGACAGGAGTGAAGGCATCGCGGACTTCCTGCGCGCGAAGGATCGGCCCCGCGCCGTTTTCGTCTGGTCAGACCTAGACGCGGTGCCGCTGCTGAACGCTGCGCGCATGAGCGGTATCCGCGTGCCGGAGGATCTCGCCATCATCGGATATGACAACTCCCCACCGGCGGCCATTCCACTGGTCGGACTGACCAGCATCGACCAAAATCCTCCGCGGCTTGGCGGAACTGCAGGACAAATGCTGCTCAGCCGGATCGATGGCCGAGAGGAGGCTCAGCACATTCTGATCGAACCCGCCGTGGCGATACGGGGAAGTATCTGACTAGGACGCGGACTCATTAGCTGAAGCGATCCATATCCTCGTTGCGGCGAGTTTGAGGCCGGCAAGGTAGTTGTCCGCACGTCTGTCGTATCGTGTTGCCAGACCACGCATCTGTTTGATGCGATTGAAGAAACGCTCCACCAGATTGCGCTGGCGATAGACCCAACGGCTGAAGCTGAAGGTCTGTTTGCGGTTGGCCTTGGCGGGGATGTTTGCCCAGCACTTGCGTTGCTTGGCAAAGTTACGGATCGCGTCGGTGTCATAGGCCTTGTCTGCAAGGAGTGTCGATCCGGGTTGCATATCGCTCAGCAACTTTTCGGCCATGGGAGCATCGGCGGCTTGACCCGCGCTCAGTTCCAGCCGAACAGGCAAGCCATCAGCATCGACGAGCGCGTGGATCTTTGTTGTTAGGCCGCCACGTGAACGTCCCATGCAAGGATCGGCAGATCCCCCTTTTTTGCATTGGCACCATGTTGGTGAACGCGGACGCAGGAGGAATCGATCATCACTATGTCGCCGGCATAACGTTTTGAAACAGCATCCAGAAGGCGATCCCAGACACCCGCTTTACGCCAGCGCGAGAACCGATTGTAAAGCGTTGTGCGTGGACCATAGCGCTTCGGCACATCACGCCAGGATGAGCCAGTCCGGAAGCGCCATAGGATACCATTGATCACCCGGCGGTCATCTACGCGCTCAATTCCACGGCTGTTGGTCGGCAGCAAGGGCGCGATAACCGCCCATTCCTCGTCGGTCAATTCATGACGGCGCATGGCAATCTCCTTTTCTGGAGATTGAATCACACACCAGCACCAACATGAACCCCGTTATGGGGACACGGCCTAGCTTACGTCTCCGCGACCTCCCGGAGTGACTGACCCCACGGAAACGAATTGTCGAAAGATCAGTGCGATGCTCGCGCGTCCCTTTACGCGCCTCGACCAATTCGAGCCGCGAACCCAACGATTTCAAGCACCTGGAGAAATGATTTAGGCAACCGCCTGTAATTTTGACAGATCAGCAAGAAATCTTGCAATGTTTGATCCATTTTTCCGCAGCATTGCCGGATGATCGTCGAAAAAGCGGTGGCGGAGCTTGGCGGGATCGACATCCTCGTCAACAACGCTGCGCACCAGGCGAGTTTTCATGAGATTGGCGATATCACCGATCAGGAATGGGAGACGACATTCAAGGTCAACATCCATGCCATGTTCTATCTGACCAAGGCGGCGGTCCCTCACATGAAGCCGGGGAGTGCTATCATCAATACGGCTTCGATCAATTCCGATACTCCGAACCCGTCCCTTCTTGCCTATGCAACGACGAAAGGCGCTATTCAGAACTTCACGGCCGGCCTGGCGCAGCTGCTCGCCGACAAGGGCATCCGTGCCAACGCCGTTGCTCCCGGGCCGATCTGGACGCCGTTGATCCCATCCACGATGCCGGCGGAGGCCGTCGAGAATTTCGGCAGGCAAGTGCCCATGAAGCGTCCCGGTCAGCCGGTCGAGCTTGCAACCACCTATGTCATGCTCGCCGATCCGCTCTCCAGCTATGTCTCCGGCGCCACCATCGCGGTCACGGGCGGCAAGCCGATCCTATAGCGGCTGACCGAATATAGACGGCGGTCGCCCTCGTTTCGGAACGTTAGGTTTTTGTCAGGGCCACATTCTTTCGGCGCTTTGGAGAGAGACACCGCCAAATCTGCTGTGAGATCGTTCAGGCCCGCCGCGATACCAAGGCAGCCAGGCAATTGCTGGTGAGGTTGCTGAAGAAGTAGGGCCTATCACCGAAGCGCATCATCACCGACAAATTGCGCTCATACGGAGCGGCACAACGGCACGTGATGCCTGCAGTCGACCATAGATCGCACAAGGGGCTGAACAATCGGGCGGGAATTCACACGTGCCGCTTCGAAAACGAGAGCGGATAATGCAGGGCCTCCGATCCGTTGGAGGTTTGCAGCGTTTCATCTCGGCCTTTTCAGCACTCCGAAATCTGTTCGTTCCGCCGCATTGGAAACGCTCGGCCCTCGCCACCAACATTCATCGCATCCGCGCCATGGCGCAATGGAATGCCGCGACTGCAGCAGTTATCTGAGTTCGGCGAAACGCCCTTATCCGCCCCTTCCTCAAACAATGTGATGTGGTGGATGGCGCCCTCCAACGGCATCGAGTGTGCCAGAATAGGTTGTTGCAAACCTTTGAGAGGAGCCACCCACCATGGGAGAGATTACGACGATCGGACTTGATATCGCAAAAAATGTTTTCCAGCTTCATGGAGTTGACGCAGATGGGCAGATCGTCCTGCGCAAGTCGCTGCGACGCGGGCAGATGCAGCCATTCTTCGAGGCGCTTTCCCCTTGCCTGATTGGCATGGAAGCCTGCGCGACAGCGCATCACTGGGCGCGAACGCTGATTGCAGCTGGTCATGACGTCCGGCTGATCCCACCGAACTATATCAAGCCCTACCTGCGCCGGCAGAAGAATGATGCGGCTGACGCAGCCGCCATCTGCGAAGCGGTCACACGGCCCTCGATGCGGTTCGTTCCGATCAAGAGCCAAGACCAGCAGGCAACGTTGATGTTGCACAGCGCACGCGAGCTGCTGATTTCGCAACGGACTGCGCTTATCAATGCCTTGCGTGGTCACTTTGCCGAGCTTGGCATTGTGGCACCGCAGGGGGCTCGCAATGTCCGGCAGTTGATCGCCATTCTGGAAGATGAACGATATAGCCCGCAAGCTGTTCGCACAGCTCTGGCGCCTTTGGCAACAGTGTTGATAGAGATCGAGGGGCAGATCACAAAGCTCGACAAGGCGCTCCTTGCCGCCCATCGCAACAACGATGTCAGTATCCGGCTTGCGACCGTTCCCGGGATTGGGCCTGTCATCGCTACTTGCCTTTCGGCCAGCGTCTCCGACGCAAAGCTGTTCGAAGGCGGACGTGAGTTCGCGGCCTGGTTGGGCCTTGTCCCCAGGCAGCATTCGACCGGTGGCAAACCAAGGCTGGGCTCCATTTCCAAAATGGGCAACCGGCACCTGCGCAAACTCCTCGTGGTTGGGGCGCACGCAGCCCTCTACAGGATGAAGAAGGGGACGGCTGATACGCCTCTGGCGAACTGGGCGCGTGGCTTGCTTTCGAAGAAGCCCTTCAAGCTTATTGCAGTCGCGCTCGCCAACAAGATTGCCCGCATTGCCTGGGCGATCATGGCGAGGAACGTGAACTTCCAGTCGGAGCGCGTTTTGAGATGCTCCGATCTGGTCCCAGCTTAAGCGAAAGAGCCCCACGGTCATTGCTCTACGGGGGCAAAACAGTTGGCGGAGTGACGATGGTATGATGTGACAGCGAAAGCGGAATGGACCGCACGAACCGAAGAACCCGCGGTGTTGTCTTGCGCAGCAACAGCGCGATAACGTGATAGGGATCGGTTCAAGCGGAAAACATCAGGGCCAGCGGTCATCACGCGCCGCATAGGTAGGCCGGAGACATGACTGCACCCGACCCGCAAAGCTCAAACATCGGCCAAAATCACATTGCCAAACGGGCGCCATCCAGACATGACAACACCCTTCAGCGTCTTCGCGCGTTCATCTCGACAGTATCTGACTATCTCATAAACGCGGCCGCATGATGAGAGGCCCGGCCAACCAATGTCTGCCGACGCCACTTGAGTTAGTCTCGAATGCGGTCGTATTCTTCTTGCGCGCGCTCAAGCTCCGGACCGTAGGTCATGGACCAGGCATAAAGCGCCTCGAACGGTTGCTGAAGGGAGCGACCGAGCGAGGTGATGGTATATTCGACGCCGACCGGCGTCGTTGTCGTAAGGACCTTACGGCGAATGAGACCATTGCGCTCCAGGCGCTTCAGTGCGTCGGCAAGCGCTTTGTGCGTGATCCCGTCCAGGCGCCGCATGATCTCGTTGAATCGTGACGGTCTGGTACACAGGACGGTTAGGATCAGGACCGACCATTTGTTGGCGATCTGCTCAAGCACGGGCCGCGCCTTCTCAACGTCAAGCAACGCCTCGGCGGAGACAGCCTTGTGGCTATGAGACGAGCAAGCTTTGACGATCGCGGCCTCTTTCATTGCGGACATAGGTATACTCCTCGATATCTGCTTTACGCATAGTGCGTAATTGACCGTAGGTATAGAGAATATATCTTCACTTCATCATTGTTGGTGGAGTTGACATGACTAGATTAGCAAACAAGATTTCCTTAGTGATTGGCGGTGTCGGTGGCATCGGCGGAGCCGTTTCTCAAAGGTTCGCCAGAGAGGGAGCGCAGGTTTACGCGACCAGCCGCAAGATCGCGGAGAGCCAACCAGACGAAGCCGGCATGGGCAGCATCCACACGATCCAGGCGGATGCCAGTAACAATGTCGATCTTCGTCGCGTGTTCGAGCAGATACGATCGGAACAAGGCCGCATTGATGTGCTTGTCGTCAACGCGGGCCTATCCGAATATGCACCCCTTGAAGATATTTCCGAGGATCATTTCGACCGGACATTCGGCCTGAACGTCCGATCCCTCGTATTCGCGGCGCAGGGTGCCATCAACATCATGCAGCCCGGCGGAACGATCGTGCTGATTGGCTCCATCGCGGGCGATATCGGCACCAAGGGCTATGGTGTCTACGGTGCGACGAAGGCCGCAGTCCGTTCGTTCACGCGCACCTGGGCCAACGAGCTCGCTCCGAAAGGCATTCGCGTGAACGTTGTCAGCCCTGGACCGACCGATACGGCGATGATGGCCGCAGCCTCGCAGGACATTCGAGATGCACTGTCTAATATGATCCCTCTTGGGCGCATGGGCAGGCCTGAAGAGGTAGCAGCAGCAGCCCTCTTCCTTGCGAGCAACGAGAGCAGTTTTACCACAGGTGCAGAACTTGTCGTTGATGGAGGCATGGCTCAGGTCTAGCGCCTGCATTCGACGGCCGGAAAGGACGCGATGTCCCTGGCCAACAGCACCCTCAAACGCAGGGGTATGAGATTTGGCCGGTACCGCCAATGAAAAGCACGTTCAAAGCCATGTGACGGACCTCGGTGTGTGATTGGTAGGATCAATGACTACCATTCATACCGCGAAAATGCCCGATCGTCTCCCGCCGATCAGCCTCACGATGACTGCAACCAGGCATTGGTGCGCGGATCGTTAATCGCGTAGGCGTAGGTGAGCGCCAATCGCAACAACCGGTCTTTTGCAAGGATGCCTTTCAAACACAATGCCGCTCGCCGTCACCGCATTGAGAAGATGAAGTTCAGGGTGACGAACTGGCGTGAGTATGAGGCTGGGCTTTGCCGCCGCGGCAGCCTGACGCTATGGGGTGACGTCCGAAGCGTTGTCGTCGTGGCAAGCGCCGAGGCGGACGACGCGCGGCGGTCAGCCGCGTTACTCTGATCTGGCGATCGAGACCGCTCTGACGCTGGGCCTGGTGTTCGGCCTGCGGCTGCGCCAGACAGAGGGCTTGCTGACATCGGTGCTGCAACTGATGGGGTTGGATCTCGCCGTCCCCGATCACACGACGCTAAGCCGACGGCACGGACATGGCGATCGTCGGACAGGCGGCAAGGCCGTTCCATTTCAGCGGAAGGACCTGTGCACGTCCTCATCAACAGCACCGGGCTTGAGATCCACGGCGCCGGCCAGTGGCTGGAGGAAAACCATGGTGCCAGGTCGCGGCGAAGCTGGCGTAAACTGCATCTGGCACTGGATGCCGACAGCGGCGAGATCATCGCCCAAGTCATGACCGACCAGGATACCGGCGATGCCTCGCAGGTGGAGCTGCTGCTCGACCAGATCGACTGCCCGATTAGGCAATTCACGGCCGATGGCGCCTATGACGGCAAACCAACCTACGACGCCGTCGGCAACCACAGCGCCGGCGTTGCCGTCATTATTCCGCCTCGCGCCAATGCCGTCGAGCGGAGCGATACCGAACCCGGTGGCCAGCGGGACCGTCATGTCGTGGCGATCAACACGGATGGCCGGATGAAGTGGCAAGCCGCTACCGGCTACGGCACGCGTTCGCTGGTCGAGACCGCGATCGGCAGATATAAGTCGATCATCGGTCGCCGCCTGCGAGCGCGATGCTTCGGGGCGCAACAGACCGAGGTCGCCATCGGCTGCGCCATCCTCCCGATCCGCGCACCAAAGCCACCCCAATAGGGATTTGAACTCGCGGCCCTCGATTGAGGCCGAGACCTTCTGCCGAAAACTCAGCGAATTAGAAGCGAGATGGACTGCATTCAGCCGAAATTATTGATGAGTTCCGCTAAGGGGTCAGCGCATTATTGAGGTCACGCAGTCCGACCATCAACATCATGGGGTCCGACGGAGAAGACCGGAAACCAACGGCCTCGTAGAAGGCTCGTGCGTCATCTGAAATCGCATGAACGAGCATACCTCGAATGCCAAGTACTTCAGCGGCATTGAGCAGGCGCAAGCCCGCGTCGCGCACCAATGCCCTGCCGATCCCACGCCCTTGGTAGGATTGATCAATGGCCAGGCGACCAAGCACAGCGACCGGAATTGGATCAGGCATGTTGCGCCGAAAACGGCCAGGCGCCTCCGGCTGTTTGACGGCGCCGGAAGCGAGGGCGTAATAGGCAATGACGCGGCTCTCCTCACACACGACGAAGGTTCGCGAGGCGCCACTTGCTTGATTAGAACGGGCGCGGCGTCGCAGCCAGTCGTCCAGTTCAACGACGCCGGAATTGAACTCGGCCAGTTCATGATGATCGGCCAGAGGTGCCGGTGCGCTGAGGGTCACGCCTCATCCCAGGGTGATTTGGTCGACATGGTGCGAACTAAACGCTCATTGGGTTGCGCGGGTGCATCGAGCCGGGCAAGGTATTCAGCATAGATTTCGGGGCTTACCGTGAAGATAGTACGGTCGAGCAGCACTTCCTCGGCTCGGCGCTCGGAAGCTTCCAACATGAAATCCGTTCGCGTCTTACCAAGCAACTCAGCAGCGCGATCAATCAAGTTGCGGGTCGCAGGCTTGATGCGCATATTCAGCGGTACGCTTGCGTCCGGATTTTTGTTCGTATGTGGGGTCGGCACGGCAAACTCCTGTTTGCGCCTATATAGCGTAACGACAATATCTTTACAAGATCCGTAGAGGCATTGTCGTTACACATTTCGCGCAATTCCATTTTCACTGCATTTAGCTCATCTATGCTCTTGATGGGAGTCGAACCGACAGCCTCGTCTACCCAATCGCCTAAACCATTGTAACGACTGTCTAAGGGAACATCGAAGCTGGTTCCCTCGCCTTGATAGGATTCGAACGGGCGACCATGGTGAGAATTGATAATAATTTAGCTGCGCAAACATCCACTTAGCATATAAGCCGCGCGGGATCGGCGGCGCCCGCCCAATTCGAGGTTCAGGACGATACTCGTGACGAGGCCGGATCTGAAAGCTAACCAAGCCGCCGCCAAAGGCCGGCCCTCTGAGAGGGTGCGTTACTGAACAGTTCCAGATGAGGGGATCTTCATGCAACCAATCAAAACCGATACTCTTGAGATCGCATATTTCGAACACGGTTCGCCCGAAGGTTGGCCGGTGGTGCTGAACCATGGATTTCCTTACGACATCCACGCCTATGATGAGGTGGCACCTCGCCTAGCGGACGCGGGAGCACGGGTGATTGTGCCTTACCTGCGTGGCTTTGGCCCGACGCGCTTTCTGTCGAAGTCCACAATGCGAAGCGGTCAGCAAGCAGCTCTTGGCAAAGACGTCATTGACCTGCTGGACGCTCTTGGCATCGAAAAGGCCATTCTCGCCGGGTATGACTGGGGCGGCCTTGCTTCATGCGTTGCATCGGTATTGTGGCCCGATCGAGTGGCCGGTCTGGTTTCCTATGCGGGCTACGACATTATCGACGTGAAGCGCCTCGGCCACGCCTACCAGCCGAGCCTTGAACATGCCGTCTGGTATCAACATCTGTTCCAGCAGGAGCGCGGCCGCGAATGCCTGTCTCTCCACCGTCGTGATTTGTGCCGGATGCTCTGGAGACAGTGGTCGCCCACCTGGGCCTTTAACAACGAGACATTCGACCGGACAGCGGCCTCTTTCGACAATCCGGACTTCGTTGATGTCGTCATCCATTCCTATCGCTTCGACTTCGGGAATGCTGCAGGAGACCCGGCGCTGGCTGACCTGGAAGCGCGACTGGCGCAAAAGCCACCCATCACTGTTCCTGCCGTCACCATCGACGGGACACAGGACCCGCTTAAGCCTGGCGGTACGGCCGATCACGCCCCGATGTTCCAAGCACGACATGAGCATCGGGTTGTTGACTGCGGGCACAATCTGCCCTGGGAGGCACCCAACGATTTCGCTGGCGCTGTCGTAACCGTGCACGGTTGGGCTGCCTAGTCGAGAAGGTTGACGCTCGAATAAAGCGAGGCGGGATCGATTATGAGCGTGCGCGAACCCACACTACTGCCCATCACGGTACGTGCCTCGCCGGCTGCGTTGAGCAATGGGGTGGCTGGGGCACGCGAAGGCTGAGAGATTCACTTCGAAGGTGGACTTGATATCCTCCGCTCGCGCTTCGCTTGGCGTCCTATTCGCGTCGACCAAAGTCCCGGCGTCGTTGACGAGAATCCAGCGCGTCGATTTCTCCGGAAAGCCGTCCGACGGCCTCCGAGACGTTGCTCAACGGCAACAATCGTGCAAAAACATGATATCCGTAGTCAAGAATACACCGGATGGCACATGATGCGACCCCAAATAAAAGCAGGTACTTATTACCTCAGCACGCTCGTATCTTTGGAGCACTTTAGAAGCCATCTAAGAATTTGAGTTTGCAGTTCATTTTTCGATCACCTACAGCCGGCACGAGGGCCTGTCGAGTTTTGAAACCTGGATGAAGTCTATGAGTGCCAAGACGTTTGATATTGCTGCTTTATACATCTCCGAGCAAAGGCGCTTGCGACAGCTCATTCGACGTCTCGTCGGTAACAAGGCGACAACGGAAGATCTTGTCCACCAGGCGTTCGCCAAATTGCTCGCGGCCGCAGATACCGGCGATCTCAACAACTGCCCGGCCTATCTGACGACGACCGCGCGCACTCTCGCGCTCAATCATCTCCGGGATCTCAAGCGACACGGCGAAGTGGGCATTCCGGATGCAGAGCTTCACGCCATACCGGATGCTAACCCCTCGCCAGAAATGACAGCGGTCTATCGTTGTGAACTGCGGCGTGTTCTCCAGGCGGTCGCATCTCTACCGGTAAAACGCCGCGAGGCCTTCATCCTCAACAAGTTCGAAGGCATGAGCTATGACGAAATCGCCGATCGTCAAGGTATTTCCCGTAACACCGTGATTTCCCACATCGTTATCGCTCTCGCCGACCTCGACAGGAAGATCGGTCGCAATTAATCCGGTTTCCCATTCATTAGATTGCGCGCTTGCAGTGTCATGAAGAATAGAGGCCTTGGCATACCCGGGTGGGTAAAGCGGCCCGGACTGTGAAGCGATATGAACGAAGACGCAACCGATCCGACCGTTATGGAAGCCTTGGAATGGTTCGTGCGGATGCGCGACGACAAGGTTACGGCCGCCGAGCGACAGGCCTTCGAAGCCTGGCTCGCCGCGCATGAAGCCCATGCCGAAGCCTGGAAGCACGCGCGAGCCCTCTGGGCACGTTTCGATATCATGCAGCCGGAATTTGATCGACTGCGCCGCGGTCGTCCGGTGCTATCGCGGCGCAATTTCATCCTGGGTTCCGTCGCGATGATCGGTGGACTGGGCGGCCTTTTTGCCATCGATCAAACCGGCCTTTTTGCAGAACACAAAACTGATATTGGCGAACGCAGGACAATCAGTCTGCCCGACGGAAGCACTGTCGAGCTTGGCAGCTACTCGGCGCTTTCGACGCATTTCAGCGAGATGGAACGGCGTGTGGAGCTTTATCGTGGCGAAGGCTTCTTCGATGTCTCGCATGATCCGGCGCGCGCATTCCTGGTCAGCGCCGGCGATGGAACCACCCAGGCGCTCGGGACGAAGTTCGATATCAAGTTCGTCGACGATCTTGTCACCGTCGCTGTCAGCGAGCATGCCGTCCAAGTCCAAGGACGCCGTTTCTCCGACCTGCGGCTGGAAGAGGGATGGCAAGTCAGTTATGGCCGCGACGGGCTCGGCCAGCCGACCGAGGCAAGTCTCGACACGGTGGAGGCATGGCGCAGCGACCGCATCATCTTCCAGGACGTGCCCCTGCGGCGCGTATTGGCGGAACTGGAGCGCTACCGGCGCGGCCGCATCATTCTGATGGATAGCAGCATCGGGGACATACCGGTTACGGCGATTTTTCAAACGGCCCGTACCGAAAGCGCATTGCAGACGATTGCAGATACGCTCGGGGTTCGCCTCCTGAACGCAGCCAATTATGTCACGCTCGTCTACCGCGCCGGTTAGTTTTTAAAAACATGATTTTATTTCTCAACTCATTCATTAGCTCCGTCCCCTCGGGTGTCTAACTTTTCGAGGCCATCGAACCGGGGCCTTTTGAGCAGCAATGCCGCGATGGCGGGCACAGGATGCAGGTGGGCGATGCAGTACCGCAAAAATGACAATCAGATATCCCGGCAAAAAGAGCGAAGCGGCAATTTGCGCCGTGAACCTTCTCTTGCATTCGCGCTGCTGGTCACGACTGCGCTTGGCACCATCATTGCCGCCCCTGTGCCTGTCTTCGCGCAAGCGGCCGAGAAGACCGGCCGGGTCGCCTACAACATCCCGCCGCAGCCTCTGTCCCAAGCTCTCGTTCAATTCTCCAAAGTGACCGGCATCCAGCTTTTTTTCAGCGCCGATGTCGCCCGAGGGATAAGCTCGCAAGGGGCCAGAGGTCCACTTACCCGAGCGGAAGCGCTGGAGAAGATCCTGACAGGATCGGGCCTGACCTATCATTTCACCAACGCAACGACGGTGACGATTTCCAATCCGAGCGCTGCAGCCGCGGGCTCGTCGGCGACCGATGGCGCGACGGCGCTCGCTCCTATCGTCGTGCAGGCAGGCAAGCAGAACGGCTTCGTATCGACCGACGGCTACGTCGCTTCAAAGTCGGGCATACCGCTTCTGGAAACGCCGCAATCGGTGCAGGTGGTGACCAAAGCTCAGCTTGAGGTTCAAAAGCCGCAGACCGTTCGTCAGGCCATCGCCTATTCGGCCGGCGTGACCACGCCTGACAGCCCCGACAACCGGCTGGACAATTTTCTGGTACGCGGATTCCAGATCGACCAATATTATAACGGCCTGAAGCTCCAGCAGGGAACCTGGGCCGTGCCGAAGGTCGATCCGTTCTTCCTTGACGGCATCGAAGTTCTCCAGGGTCCAGCTTCGGTTCTCTACGGCCAGGGATCGCCCGGCGGACTTCTCAACATGGTCGGCAAAAAGCCGACGGATGAGCCGCTTCACGAGATCCAGCTGCAGAGCGGCAGCTACAATCGTGCGCAGGCCGCCTTCGATTTCAGCGGCCCTTTAAATGATGACGGCACATTGCTTTATCGGCTCACCGGATTGGGCCGTACCACCGGAACCCAAGTCGAAAACCAGCGCGAAGAGCGCGTCGAGATTGCGCCGGCCGTTACGATCAAACCGGACGAAGACACCCAGCTGACGATTCTCGGCGATTACCTCAACGATCCTAGAGGCGGTTTCTGGAGCCGCCTGCCGACGACGGGAACGCTCTTCCCGACAAGGCGCGGCGCCTATTTCCCGACGGATCTGTTCACGGGCGACAAGGATTTCGACCACATGCGGCGCCAGCAGCAGAGCATCGGATACGAGTTCGAGCATCGTTTCGATGATGTCTGGACCGTACGGCAACACGTGCGCTTCCAGCACATGAGCGTCGATTATGCTGAATTGCAGGCTGCTGCCCTGGCGGCCGATGGCCATACGTTGGCCAGGTCGGCCTACACCGCGCAGGAACAGCTCAATACGCTTGCGATCGATAATCAGGCCGAAGCGGATTTCGATACCGGTCCCATTTCGCACAAGGCCATCTTGGGGCTCGATTATCAATACAAGAACTGGAACAATCTCACGCGCTTTGGTGCCGGACCCTCGCTCGATCTCGACAATCCCGACTATACCCAGCCCGTCACATTGCCTCCCATCTTTCAGAACGCCAACCAGAAGCAATGGCAGCTCGGCCTTTATGCGCAGGACCAGCTCAAGTTCGACAATTGGGCGCTATTGCTGTCTGCTCGGCAGGATTGGGCAGCGACCGACAGCGACAACTATCTGAGAAACGTCACCACCGATCAGAACGACCATGCGTTCACCTGGCGCGCCGGTCTGACCTACCTCTTCGAGAACGGCTTCGCACCCTATGTAAGCTATGCCACCTCCTTCAATCCCACGATCGGCGTCAGCTCCTCGGGCGACCCTTTCAAGCCGACCACCGGCGATCAGTATGAAATCGGCTTCAAATATCAGCCCACAGGTTATGACAGCTTCATCACTGCTTCACTCTACGATCTGACGCAACAGAACTATCTGACCAACACCTTGACGGTACCCGTTGTCCAGACGCAGGTGGGCGAAGTCAGAAGCAGGGGTGCCCAGGTTTCGGCGGTCGCCAGCATCAACGACGAACTCGACGTGACCGCCTCCTACGCCTACCTCAACAACGAAATCCTGAAGGCGAGCGATGGCACCGCTGGCAACCGCGTCGCGAATTTGCCCGCCAACACCGCGTCGCTGTGGGCCGATTACAAGTTTCAGGATGGAACGGTCGACGGCCTCGGCCTGGGCTTTGGCGTCCGCTATATCGGCAGCCGCTACACCACCAACGCCAATACCGCGAAGATACCCGATCATGTCGTATTCGATGCGGCCTTGAACTACGATCTCGGAAAACTATCGAACGAGATGCGGGGAGCAACGTTTGCCTTGAACGTCTCGAACCTGTTCGACAAGCACTTCATCAGTGATTGCACCGCGGCCGGATGCGTGTACGGCATGCGTCGCACTGTCTTCGCTACGCTCGGATACAAGTGGTGACGAGAGACTGGAGACATCCCATGACCGGCATCGGACGGCGCGCGCTCCTGGCGGGTCTTGCGGCGTCGTGGGCGGGCGGTTTCGCATTGCGGGCAGCCGGCCTTCCTGATGCGCCAACCGCAGGCGCTCCCCGCATCGCTGCTCTTGACTGGGGTATTGCTGCTACGCTGGTCGCGCTGGGCGTGGTGCCGGTCGGAGTGCCGGCACCTGCTTGGTATGCCCGTTATGTCGTCGATCCCATTCTGCCGAGTTCGGTGGTCGATGTTGGTCTGTTGTTTACACCGAATTTCGAGCTGTTGCAGGCGCTTGCCCCGCAGCTCATCGTCGCCACGCCCGTCCTGCAACAGGCAGCGCCGATGCTCCAGCGCATCGCACCCGTCTATTCCAGTCTGCTGTTCCAACCTTCGCCGGACGTATTGCAAATTGCCGAACGCGGAACGCTCGGTCTTGCCGACCAGATCGGAGATCGCGCTTCGGGCGAGCGTCTCGTCGAAGCCACTCGCGTCGAATTGATCATGACCGGTCAACGCCTTGCGGGCCTTAAAGACCGCCCCCTGCTCCTGGCAAGCCCGCTCGATAACAGGCATGTCAGCCTCTTCGGGCCGAACAGCCTTTATGGCGCCGTGCTCCGGCAGGTCGGCCTGACACTCGCGGCGCCGAATATCGCTGGCGAATTCATCATTGTGGGACTGGAAAAGCTCGGCGCCTTTGGCGATGCAATGATGGTTCTGCTCGACAGTCCGGCTGCGCCGGGATTGGCGGGCCGATTGGCGGAAAATCGCCTGTGGCGAACGTTTTCTTTTGTCCGCGAAGGGCGATTGTGTGTCCTACCCGCTGTGCTGGGCTCTGGTGGCTTGCCATCCGCATCCCGATTTTCGCGCCTGCTGACCGCCGCCTTGAACAGTAATGATGGAGGATCGCAGTGATGTCCGCACAGGACAGGCTTCGTATCGGTCCCACCGCGGTGATCGTCCTTCTACTTGCGGCTGCTCTCGTTTCCGCCGCGATGCGGCTCTCGGAGCTATTGCCCGTACAATATTGGTGGCAAGCGGTCGCCAATCCGGATCTCAACGCCTACGCGCAGGTTCTGGTTCATGACAGCGTGCTGCCGCGTTTCCTTATCGCGCTTGTCGCCGGCGGCGCGCTGGGACTATCGGGTATCATCTTCCAGCAGGTACTGCGCACCCCCCTTGCCGATCCTTCCACGCTCGGCGTTTCAGCCGGGGCTTATCTCGCCCTGGCGCTCGCAACTCTCTGCGTGCCTGCCCTGGCAGCGTCAGCGCGCGAGCTGGTGGCTCTCACCGGCGGGCTGGCAGCCTTCGCACTCGTTTTCCTGATCGCATGGCCCCATCGCCTTTCGCCCATATCTCTGATCCTTGCCGGTCTCGTCATAACCTTCATCTGCGGAGCCGTGTCGGCCGCAATCAGCCTGTCCTACGGCATGGGAATGACCGGGCTCTTCGTCTGGGCCAGCGGCTCGCTCACGCAAAACGACTGGTCGGCGGTTTCCCGCCTGCTTCCCTACACTCTGTTCGGCTGCCTAGCAGCATTTTTGACGCGACCGCTGGAACTGCTGTCGCTGAACGACGAGGGGGCCAGATCGCTCGGACTGCCGCTGTTCTCCGTGCGCCTGCTATCGATCATTCTCGCTGTACTGCTCGCGGCATCCACCGTCAGCGCCGTCGGGGTCATCGGCTTTGTCGGCTTTGCAGCGCCATTTATCGCCCGCGCCGCAGGTGCCCGCAGATTGCCGCAGCGCATGATCGCCAGCGTCTTGATCGGCGCAATCCTGCTGCTTGCCGCCGATGAAGCCCTGCAGCAGGCTGCGCACTTCATGCGCGAAATCCCTGCCGGTGCCGCGACCGGCCTTCTCGGCGCACCGCTCATTGCCGTCTTCCTGAGACGGTTGCCGGTTGTGGAAACCACTGCGTCACCAATCACAGAGAAACGCAACGCCCGCCCTCTCCTTTACCTGGCGATCACAGCAGTCGTGCTGCTCGCGCTGATCTGGATTTCCCTGTCTCTCGGCCCATCACTGAATGGCTGGAGCTTTGCGTCACCTTCACAGATACAATCGTTTTTGATCTGGCGGCTTCCGCGTCTCGCTGCTGCCGCTGCCGCCGGCATTCTGTTCGCGCTCTCGGGAACGATCATCCAGCGCATGACGAGCAATCCGATGGCGAGCCCGGAAGTCATCGGCGTCAGCACCGGGGCCGCCTTCGGCATCCTTCTGCTCGTACTGCTTGCGCCGAGTTACACGCCCATCTCACAACTTGGGGCCGCTGCTGCCGGCTCAATCGTCAGCTTGGTCGCCGTCCTCCTGATGGGGTATCGGAGCCGCTTCAATCCGGAGCACCTGCTGCTCTTCGGCATTGCGATCAATACGGCTTTCGCCGCTTTGATCGCGGTCCTGCTCGGTATGGGACTGCCAAAGATCTTTGGGATTTTACAGTGGATGGCGGGCTCGACATACAGCACAACTCCGACGCAAGCGACGATCGCGGTGGCCGTCGCTGCGGTGGCCCTCGTGATAACACCGCTCTTCACACGCTGGCTCGACCTTCTGCCATTGGGCGAGGCTTCATCGAAGGCGCTCGGTCTTAGCACACCGGTCAGCCGGGCGGCACTTCTCCTGCTTTCGGCGACATCAGCCGCTGCCGCGACCTTGCTCATTGGACCTCTGAGTTTCGTTGGCGTGATGGCGCCGCATATCTCGCGAGCGCTCGGCTTTCAGCGCGCGCTTCCACATATGATTGCAGCGGCTCTCGCCGGAGCCACTATTACCACATGCGCAGATTTCATCGGGCGCGTCGCACTTTTCCCAAACCAGCTACCGGTGGGCATCGTCGCGACATTGATTGGTGGGCCCTATTTTCTTTGGCTGATGCGAAAACGAGTGCATTAGGCTCATGACTGTAAGAATGCGGCCCCTATCGCGGGGATACTCCGATTCATCTCTTGCATATCCGCCAGCGGGCCGCAGAGTACATAGAGACAAAGGATTGTGAATGACGATGACCAGTGGCTCCGAAGCAAGATACGCGCGTCCTGTCGACGTTTCCGCGGCGGTCGGAGACGATCTTTTCCGGCTCGACGGGGTCTCCTTTTCCATCGCCGGCCGCACGCTGCTGCAGCCACTCACCCTCACGCTCGCGCCCCGGAAGATCGTTGGTCTCATCGGCCATAATGGCTCCGGAAAATCGACCCTTCTGAAACTGCTTGCCCGCCAGCAGCCTCCGGCCGGTGGTACCATCCGCTTTGAGGGCAAGCCCCTGCCCGAATGGGGGGATCGGGACTTTGCCCGCAAAGTCGCCTATCTGCCCCAAACCACGCCGGCTGCCGCCGGCATGCTGGTGCGTGAGCTGGTGGCGCTTGGACGCTATCCCTGGCACGGCGCGCTTGGGCGTTTTGGCCAGACCGACCGCGACAAGGTCGAGGAAGCCATGAAACTCACCGACGTCACCGGCATGGCCGAGCGTCTCGTCGACACACTCTCGGGCGGCGAGCGCCAACGCGTCTGGCTTGCTATGCTGGTTGCCCAGGACGCCGAGTGCCTGCTGCTTGACGAACCGATCTCGGCGCTCGATGTCGCTCATCAGGTCGAGGTGCTGTCGCTCGTCCAATGCCTTAGCCACGCCAGGGGCCTCGGCGTGGTGGCCGTGCTGCATGATGTGAACATGGCCGCCCGCTTCTGCGATCACATCATCGCGCTTCATTCTGGCACGATCATCGCCAACGGTCCGCCGGATGATATCCTCACCACCGAGGCGCTACACGCGATTTATGGCGTTAAGATGCACATCCTCCAACACCCGACTTCGGACCACCTAGTTGCTATACCGATGTGAGCGATCCAATCCTCACAAGTGCACGTCCTCCTTGACCATTTCCGCGGCTTCCACGAGGAGCAGGCGGGGGCTGCCCGCTACCAGCTCTGCGGTAGCAGATCACACCAGCTTGCTTACTATGGCTCATATGCAGGCCCGCCAGAGCATAGAAATGAACTGTCGCGCGCCACGATCGCCAGTGGCCCCGCAGGCAGTCGGGCCAGAAAAGCATTCTCTTAAAATGAAGTGCGATCCGATTGATGTTAGAAAAGATGCTGAAAGCCATTCCACTGGGTGGAGCCGGACAGTCGAGGCAAGAGAAATTGTTCTGGGTAGCCTTGGGGCTATTGCGGCCATTCTGGCCACTTGCGGCTTTCGCGACGGCGATCGGCATTCTGGGCGGTTTGGCGAGTGCCTGGCTGCTGGCGACGATCAATTCCAGTCTGCATGACGCAGACGGCTTCACGGTTCCTCTACTTGCTCGTTTCGCCGGCCTTTGCGCCTTGAGCGTGGGTGGCACTGCGATTTCCGGCGCGATCAATAGCATTCTCGGCCAGAAGATCATCGCTGCTCTGCGAAAGGATATCGCGGCTCAGATTCTGCAAGCCCCGATCGCCTCCCTTGAGGCGCATCGGTCCTACCGCTTGATGTCGGTCCTGACCGGCGATGTCGACACCGTCTCGGCCTTCACCTTCAATTTCTCCGGCTATGCCATCGCGCTCGCTATCACCGTCGGCGGCTTTGCCTATCTCCTTACCCTATCGCCGGCCGTCTTCCTGTTGGCGCTCGTCTCGTTGGCGACAGGCCTTGCCGTCAACATCATCTCCCAGCGCGTCTGGATTCGTGATTATCAAGCGGTACGCGTCGCTCAGGACGAGTTGCACATGCAGTATCGTGCCATTATCGATGGCGCAAAGGAGCTCAAGATCAGTCGGCCGCGGCGGGAGCGCGTCTTCGACGTGTTGCTGAGGGGGGCTGCCGATCGCATTGCTGAACTCAAAAGCCGCGCCATGCGGCTGCATTGGATCGCCGACGCGTCCGGCTCCGCAGCCTTCTTCGTCATGATCGGTCTGCTACTGACCGCCCGGAATCAGCTCGGCATCGACACCACCGTCATCAGCGGCGCGGTCATCGTGCTACTTTATGTGAAAGGACCGATGGAGCAGATTGCCGGCGCCCTGCCCGTCTTCGATCAGGCACGGATTTCCTTTAGCCGTATCGCTGCACTCTCGGCCGACCTTGACCAACGCGAGCCGAATATTCTCCTCTCGCCGGAGTTGGGCTCAGGCACAAACGGCCTCGCCATTCGCTCGATTGAACTGCGTGGTGTCAGATACGCGTTTCCGGCCGGGAACGATGTCCCGCCCTTCGTACTTGGGCCAGTGGACCTCACCATACATGCCGGCGAATTACTCTTTATCGTCGGCGACAATGGTTCCGGCAAGACGACGCTGATCAAGCTGTTGCTCGGCCTCTACGTGCCGCAGCAGGGCTCGATCCTGTTGGACGGCGTGGTCGTGACACCGGAGGACCGGGACCACTATCGCCAGCTCTTCTCGACCATCTTTTCCGATTACTATCTCTTCGACGATCTCGCCTATGGCGCCCTGCCGGAAGAAGCCGGACGGCATCTGGCGCGACTGGGTATTGCCCACAAGGTGACCCTCGACGGCGACCGCTTCACGACTACGGATCTCTCGTCCGGCCAACGCAAGCGCCTCGCCCTTGTGCAGGCATGGTTGGAGCATCGCCCCATCATAGTCACCGACGAATGGGCCGCTGACCAGGACCCGGACTTCCGTCGTATATTCTACGAGGAACTGCTACCCGAGATGACCAAGCAGGGCAGGACGCTGATCGTCATCTCCCACGACGACCGCTACTTCCACGTCGCCGATCGGATCGTGCGCATGGTCAACGGGCATATCGTCGAGGATCGCATTGAAGAGGACACATTGGTACAGAAGGAATCACGATAACAGCGATATCAGAAGCAGCGGGCGCGCCTTTGTTCGAACTGGAAGATGTCTCATTTGTCATTCCCGATCGCATGTTGCTGCCACCACTTACGCTCAAGCTCCTGGCCCGCCAGCAATCGGTGTCGTCATCCCCAAGTCAACGCCAAGTCTAGCGCAGACTAATAATGTACGTCGTATCGTGACCGCTTCTTTCTATTTGCGCGGCTGAAAACTACGCCTTATGAATCTTGACTGTTAGAAGCTACGCGGACGCCACCTTCAGCCGACATTGATTGCCGAGATCGAGTTTCGCGGCTGGACAGACGACGGCAATCTTCGTCACGCCTCTTACAAGGGTCTCCGCGAAACCCAGGATAATGCAGAGGTCTTTGAAGTGGCGGAGGGCAGCGGTCGCCCTAGATAAACGTCTATGGAAGACGACCGGAAGGCAACGGACAACCGGGAAGATCAAACCACCTTCGCTTCCGACGGTCGTGAGGTGAACGCGGCTCTCGTACAGTTTCCGTTCGATCGCATGACGGCACAGCGGTTCCGCCAGACCTTCCCTCGCGCCCGATGGAGCGATCGGCTACGGGCTTGGACGGTGCCAGGCAAGACGGCGCGTCGCCGAATCGACCGGTGGCTCGCACAGGAGGCGGCAAGAACAGACAGTTTTGCAGAGGAACGCGGGCGCGATGCCTATGCTTTCGAGCCGATCCTCAGTCCCTATCTCGAAGTCGATGATGACGGTTTCCGAATCCGAACGCCCTATTCCAGGACGGTGGTGGAAGAGTTGCGCCAGATCGCTTTCGCGCGATGGGACAGCAACCATCGGGTTTGGCGGGTTCCCTTCGCCTCCTATGAGGATCTTCAGCATCGATGGGAGACGATTGAGAAAGCGGCCAGACGGAACGAACCCGAGGAGCGGCGCCGGCGGGCGGAGGCACGACGAGGAACCGAGGAAGAGTTGATATCGAAGCGCCGCGCAGCCGAGCGGCGGCGGCGTCGGCTACCGGTTCCTCACGACCATCTTCCGCCGCTCCTGTGGCCGGTTGCGACCTCGGCTTACGGGATCGTTGTGATTACGGAGATTACCGGAGAGCTGGTGAACCCCGTCGAGGTTAGAGATCTTTACCCCGATCTCGACGATGAACATGTTTGGTGTCATTGGCGAATGGCAACACACGACGAGCTCATCCATACTTGGCCGGCGAAAAGCGCGGCCGGCAAGGATGAGCGGGTGCGCGGCTGGTGGCAGCCAACCATCGAGGAATTGCGCGAAGCCCGGCGGTCTGCGAGGTCACGGGAACGACGGCAAAGCGGCGTGGCACCAGCGGGGGAACAATAAGTCCCCGCTGCTGTTCCTCAATCTCCAGAGCAGGCTTGGCTATCCGACGGAGGCAAAGATGACGAATATTCGATCAAGTGGCTTCACAAGCAAGGAGGATCTCCAGCGCCACCTGGCTGAACTGGAGGACGAGGCTCCGGCGGAAGATCCCAGAGACGAGCGTGCCCGGAGCGAGGATCTCGATGCGGCTCTCAGGGAAATCGCCTGGCTGAGGAAAGAGGTCATGGACCTGCGCGAGCAATGGACGAAAATCGAAGGCCGGACGGAGGAACTGCCACCACATGGAACGCATTATCCATGGCTTCGGATTATGCTCCTGGCCGCGACCACGATCGCCCTTGGCAAACTGGTCGAGCGCCTCCGGCTCGGTGCAGCGGGTGCCGCCGCTGTACCGATGATCACTGGACAGCTTGAGCGGCAGCTGCGGTAGGAAAATAGGGAAGTAGTAGCAGATCAGGCCGCTTTCACGCTCCTGCCCAGCCGCTTGATCGCCTGCTCCAGCGAGCGCTGCCCATCAGAATAGTCCTCCCAGGCCGAGGAACTTGTCAGCAAGCCCGGCACCGTCCTGATTGTGAACCGTTTCGGATTGAGGTCCGATTTCACCTGCGTCCATGTGAGCGGCATCGACACGGTTGCACCGGGCCTTGCCCGCGGTGACAAAGGAGCAACCGCCGTCGCCATGCGGTCATAGCGCAAATAATCAAGGAAGATGCGGCCGCTGCGAAGGCTCTTCGTCGTCTTGGTGAGATAAAGGTCGGGATCGTCACGCGCCATCTTTTGGCAAAGCTCATGGGCAAATCCCTTGGCTTCCGGCCAGGAAAGCGGCTTGCGCTTGTTGACAGCAAGCGGCGTCACCACGTGCAGGCCTTTACCGCCGGTCGTCTTGCAAAAGCTGATTAGTCCGAGCTCCTCCAGCCGGTCGCGCATCTCTCGCGCCGCGGCGACTATGGTGGAAAATGGCACGTCCGGCCCCGGATCAAGGTCGAAGACGAGGCGTCCTGGCACGTCCGGGTGCCCTGGTTCGCAATTCCATGGATGCAGTTCCAGGGCTGCGGTTTGCGCCACGGCGGCCAGTCCCTCGACGCGGTCGATCTGCAGATAAGGCTTCTTGTCGCCGAAGACTTTCACTACTTCGAGCAGGTTCGACTGGCCAGGCATGGCATGGCGCTGAAAGAATTGCTCGCCACCAATTCCGTCGGGTGCGCGGATAATGGAACAGGGTCTGCCCCGTATATGCTCGATCATCCACGAGCCGACCGCCTCATAGTAGCGGGCAAGGTCTTCCTTGGTCACCGGCTCGCCGTCATTGGCGTCGGGCCAAAGCGGCTTGTCGGGGCTGGAGATAAGCACTCCCATGACATCGACCTTTGCGCCCTTGCGCCGAGACGACCTGTGTTGCCCGACAGGCGCTGGTTCCGGCACGTCGATCTTCGCGATCTTCGCCGGGCGCTCAGCTTCGACATCTTTTGCGGGCTTGTCCTCGCGCAAGCCTTTGAAGGCCGCCTGCCGGACGAGACCATCGGCCGTCCAGCCGGCAAACTCTATTTCCGCTACGAGCTCCGGCTTCAGCCAGGTAACCTCCGGCACCTTCTTCGGTGCGCCGATACCGCCGAATGGCGATTTGGCCGTGGCAAGTGCCTTCAGCTTTGGTAGCAGGGTTTCGATCTTCTTCGCGCCATAGCCCGTGCCGACCCTTCCCACATAGACCAAATGATCGTCACGATGGACGCCGACCAGCAATGAACGGAACCTGCCGTTGGTGGTGGCATAGGCGCCGATCACCACTTCATGGCCCGCCCGGCATTTCGATTTCGCCCAAGTCTCGGTGCGGCCAGACTGATAGGGCGCGTCGGCGCGCTTCGAGACGATACCCTCCAGGGAGAGCTTGCACGCCGATCTCAGAACGGCATCGCCACCCGTCTCGAAATGCTCGACAAACCGGATGCGCGTGTCACTCCCGGCCTCGGCAAGGAGCGCCTGCAGCCGGGCCTTTCGCTCGATAAGCGGCTGGGATCGAAGATCTTCGCCGCCGTCATAGAGCAGATCGAAGGCGAAATAGACGAGATCGCCGGTCTTGCCCTCGGAAAGGGCGGCCTGCAGGGCCGCAAAATCGGGTGCTCCGTGTTCATCGAGAGCACATATTTCGCCGTCGATGATACAGTCCGGTAATGATGAGGCTGCATCGGCGATCTCGGGGTACTTGGCGGTCCAATCAAGACCTTTCCGCGTCTTGAGCGTGACCTCGCCATTGAGAACACGCATCTGGATGCGATAACCATCAAACTTGATTTCGTGGACCCAGCCCTCTTCAGCCGGCGGGCGCTCAAGCGTTTCGCACAGCTGTGGAGCGATAAAACCGGGAAGGTCGACTGGAGTGACAACGTCCGCCTCATCGTGATCGCGGGCGGCTGCCTTACGTTTAGCTGCGGCCAGCCCCTGCTTGCTGTCCCAGACGGCATCAGCCTGGACATTGCCGCCTTCGACCATGAACGGCTTGGGCCTACGCCCCTTGCCGGCCGCGATCATCTCCAGCGTTCGGCCCGAGGCTACCGAGGTGTTATTCTCCTCAAGGACCGCTGCACCATTCTCTTCGACTGAGAACTCGTCATGGTGCTTGATCAAAAGCCAGTTGGTCCTTTTGCTGCGCTCGCGATCATTGCGCATGCGGACCAGCACGAAGCTGCCGTGCAAGCGTTTGCCTTCGAGCGTGAACTTGAAGTCGCCTTTCGCCAAGGCCTGCTCTGGGCTCTTCTTTCCCTCTGGCTCCCAATAGCCGCGGTCCCAGAGCATCACTGTGCCGCCGCCGTACTGGCCTTTGGGAATCGTACCTTCGAAGTCGCCATAGTCGAGGGGATGATCCTCTACCTCCACCGCCAGGCGCTTGTCATGGGGATCAAGCGATGGCCCCTTTGTCACCGCCCAGCTCTTAAATACGCCATCGAGCTCCAGGCGAAGATCATAGTGCAGCCGGGTCGCGTCGTGCTTCTGGATCACAAACCTTCGGCGATTGCTGCGCGCGATCTGCGTTTCGCCGCTCGGCTCCGCCGTCTTCTGAAAATCACGCTTCGATCGGTAGGTCGATAATCTGTCGCTCGCCATCTTGGTTCCCGGCTGTTCGCATCCTCGTTGGGGAAACGGTTACTTAGATCCCATGCGAGAGGCATCTTGCTGCTGCCTGACTTCCTTCAGCAGTTTTTCCCGGGGATCGTCGGTGAGTTTCTTGCTGGTTGCTTCAATCTTTTCGTCGTTCACGTCGGCTGGCTTTCCGCTGTCATCGGGAAAACCGCCGGCTGTCTGGCCGATCGAGGCCTCTTTCGGCCGATCATTCAAACCGGTGCTGATCTTTTTGCCTGCCATATCGGGTCTCCTTTTTCAGGAAACTCATCGGCAAGCGTTTTGTGCCAGTTTGGAGAATAAAATCACCGCACACCGGCGCACGATGTCGCACGGCACAAGCCGCCCACCGGCCTCCAGCCTACTGCGTGATGCCTTCGCTCGAACCAATACAAATGAGGCGCGTTGTCCTTTGACAACAACGAGGAGACAACACAATGGACTGGAATCGCGTCGAAGGTAACTGGAAGCAGGTTAAGGGCAAGATCAAAGAGCAATGGGGTAAGCTCACAGACGACGATCTTGATCAGATCGCGGGCAAGCGGGATCAGCTCGAAGGAAAGATTCAAGAACGCTACGGTATCCAGAAGGACCGTGTGCGGTCGGATGTTAATGACTGGTATGATCGCCAGAGCTGGTAAGCGAAAGAGCGTCTTTCCAATCGACAGATTGTTGACGGTCCGGGCATTTCGCCCGATGCTAGGGGCTCCATACAAGCATGGAGCCCTTTCCATTTCGGGAAACGCTAGGAGGCTTTCCTTCACAGGCGAGCTCCAAAACTACGCCTTTACATAGACGCTATCCGCGCCGCTCGGATCGGCGCTGCTTGTGTGATTGTCTTCGGCGGCACCATGACGGCCGGCATCCCAGCTTCAAGACAAGCGGCCATGAACGCCTCGCGCGCCATAATGGCGGGTACGATTCCATTCAGCGCACGGCGACAGGTCTTCACCGCCCGATCGTGGCGCTCACCATGGCGTAATGGCCATTCGTTTTCGAGAAAGTCCAGCGCATCATAGATGCCCGTGAAAGTGCGCTCCAACCCGCATTGGAGTCGGACCGTCACTGGCCGGGTCCATGGAACATCGTTGAGCGGCATTTTTTCCTCCTTTCGATGCCACACTGATTCTCTCCTGCGGATGATATTGGAAGGGCGATCTGCGGCTTCAAGAGACAACTCGTCATCGACCTTCAAAAGCGAGGTGGAATTATATCCAGTCTGGAGGCGTTGGACGGATCAAGCCGGTGGCGCAGGAAGCTCTGAAGTTGTTCCTGACTCGGGCCCGAGGATCACGAGGAGCTAAATCCAGAATTCAATGCATCCTAAGCCGCGCTCTTGACTCAATCCCAAATGAGAACATAATGGGAACAAATTGCCGGAGCAACTACCGGCCGCGCAATTTCCATATCAGCAAATCAGCAGTTTGACCCCATATTTTTTGGGGTGTGGAGACGTATTGCCTCATGACAACCGGAGCCGCTCAGACAAATGAATCGCAATTCGATCAGGTCTCTTCCGTGCTCGAGCTCTTCGAAGGCAATGCTCCTGCGGCAATCGGCGCTCTGCTCGCCGAGCTGCAGTTCGTCCGCGGACAGCTGGCCCTCTGCCAGGCTGGAATGAGCGTCGGCTTTACCCGCGGCTGGGTTCCAAGTTTCGAAAGCGAAGGAGGAAGCAATGTTTGAATATTCAAGAGATCCGCGGCCAAGAAACGGTGTTCTCACCATAAGCCAGGACGAAGCGCAGGCGCTTTATGATTTCGTCGCCTATTTGGGCCGGCATGCCTTCGATACGTTCAGAGACGACCGGCCCGGCTTCCGTGGCAAGTCGCCGGACATGCTGCGCCATCTCGACAGGATGCGCGACCTGCTGGCGAACGTCATGGACTACCCGACCTTGGACGAGGAACTTTGCTGGGACGAGCCGAAGTGGCTCGCGACGGATGAGGTTCATGGCTTGCTGCTGACGGAGATTGGAAACCGGCCCGGGATCCGATTTCTCGAGATTCCGGTTCACTGGAATGACGAGCACAGATTCTTCGGGACACTTGCGCTTGCCGTCGATGACGAGGCCGGTGAAACCTGTGGTCTTTTCGAGGTCGAGGATCTCGCCGGCCAGCAGGTCAGTTGTGGTCCCGGCTGGGCCCAATCCGGCGCCGATCTCGATGAGACGATCCGCATGTTCATCAGAGCCTTTCCGATGCAGCAGCTGGAAGCGCGGAACGAAGATTGCATCAATGAGATGCTCGTCGCTAAGGTTGCCTGACTGTTCACCGGAGATGATGCAGTACCTCCGAAATCAATCCGGACGGGCTAACAGTTCATTCCGCGTGTGATCTTTCACTCATGTCACCCAGACTTCCTGCAAGGCTTAGCCCGACCTCAGATCGGGTTAAGCCTTGCAGGATCGAAAGCGCTTGCGCCCGATGCGTGCAACGACCAGAACGAAAGCCTGGGCGAATCTAAATGAGACGATCGGCGTCTTCGTCAACGCAATATCGCTTAACGAAGAGGATGGGGCTGGATTCTTACGCATGATAGACGCTTGAGAAAGCTCCGAGCCGGGCAGACGCGCACTCCGCACAACGCTGCGCAATTGCGCGAATGGCACCCACTTACTGTATAAGGATTGTCCGTGAGCCGGTGTGGAAAGACGTGAAACCTCGGCATATTCCGCTCGACTTTTGCGTGCAGCCGTACAAGATGCCCTCACTGGAACGGCAGGAGATGAGGGTTTCGTGACAACAATGACACGTCCAGCAAAACGCAAGTACAGGGGCATAAGAATTTGGACAGCTCTATTTACGGGCATCGGAGTTCTATTCTCTGGATGCGCGGCTGCTGCAGATTCGGTCACCGCCAGGTCAGGTGAAAGAACTGTCATCGGCATGGCTATGGCCATCGATAAAAGCTGCACATCAGCAACAGCCACCTTTATTTATCCGGAGACCCCAGGCTATCCCGCCCACGGTCAAGTTAGCTACAAACTGGCTGAGGGCCATTTCAAAAAAGATACCTCCTATGTCTGCGCTGGCAAAACGACGAGAGGCGTTGCCGTAATTTACCGATCCGATCCGGGCTTCGTCGGAACCGACACGGTCACCGTTCGAACCTTCGATCACTCAGAGCACGTTATAAACATCACGGTCGTAAAACAATCATCACCGCTGGCGCACGCTTCGAAACTTAGAGGTCTATAGGCTTCAGGGCTTTTCTCTCGGTCATGCGGCTGATGTTCATTACCCGCATGATTATCCTATTTGAGGCAAGCTTATAGAGCGCCACCGCGAACGGAGAGATTGCAATGAGGAAATCACCCTTCGAATATGCCAAGGGCACCTTGAGCTGAGACCATCGCGGGACCGTCAGATGAATTTCCCGGGAACCTCGACGAAGTTGATAATCTACAAGACATTGCTGGTCGCACTTTGCGGGGTGGCGCTTATGATCTGGATAGAAACAATTGAGATTTTGGCAGTCGTTCTTTTGGCATTCCTGCCTGGAATGTTTAACGAGCAGCTAAAGGCACAGTTCGGCGAACATCAGGAGAGGTGGTATATATCGGGCCGATTTTTAGCTCCCTACCAGTTGTTCGTTTTCATTTGGAATGGCTTTCGATCACAACGAGGCTAGGGCCCTTTAAATAGCGCCGCTCAGCCCGGTAAAAGCTCCAGCGAAGGGAAGGTATCTGGATGAGGACCGTTTTGGCAATAGGTATGGCAATCGCTATAATTTGTCCGACGGTGAGCCATGCCACCGGTGCGGCACACCGTCATTCGTCCCATCGCATTTGCTATGCCAAGATCGGCGAAGGGCCGAGCCACAAGTGCAACCAGCTACTTTACATGAAGAACTTTCCAATTGGCGGTGAATCGATCATTGCAAAAACAGACCTTGGCGATTTCAGCTTGAGCGGGAGAAAAATTGATTCAGATACGCTCGCGATCACCGGGGTCTACGTACAGCGCCCGCTGAAAGGCAAAGGAAAATGCATATTGACGATGTCCGCTGTCGGAAGGCTGTCCAAGGCTGACTGCGCGGTTCAAACCGAGCTGGGATTGGCAATCCTGAAATCTACCGGCGATGACCCGAGCGACGCCTCCTTGGAGCTTGGCCCTATACATCACTGAGAAGCTTTGCTGGCCGGACTTTGTCGTGCAACGGTACACACGGAGCTTTCACGCTCACTTCGAGAATATTGTAGGCCGCCAAAGACGGTATATTATCAACGCGAGACCCTCGGGAAAATTCAGGGAAGAGGCTATGCGCTGGTCAAGGATTGTCGTGGCTTTGATGGCCGTGCTTTGCTTAGCGACAGGGACTTTTGTTGACGACGGGAAAGATGCCTATTTGCGTGGAGACTACAAGGAGGCCCTGGGCGATTGGCAAGCTCTGGCTTCCCAAAACAATGCTCGAGCCGAGTTTGGTCTGGGCCTTCTCTATGAGCACGGCTATGGCGTGACCCAAAGCTATGAAACGGCAGCCGCCTGGTACCAGAAAGCGGCGGAGCAAGGCGATTTCGGGGCGCAGGACAATCTTGGCTTACTGTATCTCTTAGGCCGTGGCGTTTCACAAAATGATGCTACGGCCGCGATGTGGTTTTCCAAATCTGCCGACCAAGGTATTTCGGATGCTGAGCTCAATCTTGGTTGCTTGTATCTGTGGGGGCGAGGCGTGAACCAGGACGACGCACAGGCTGTCATTTGGTTTCGGAAGGCGGCACAGCAGGGGTATGCTAGAGCTCAGAATAACCTTGGCGCAATGTATGAGTATGGTCGCGGCACGGCTCAAGATTATGCACAGGCCATCTTCTGGTTCCGCAAAGCTGCCGCGCAAGGCGACGCTGCCTCCGAAAACAGTATAGGTTACATGTTGGAAGTTGGCCTTGGTATACCACGAGACATGGACGAGGCCGTTGCCTGGTACCGAAAGGCGGCTGAGCACGGGGATCCTTCTGCAAAGCTCAATTTACAGAGACTGTTTCCTGTCAAGAGGGCGTAATTTCACGACGGTTTCATTCTCAGCGAAAATGCTTGCGGTTGCATTCCAGCAATTTCTGATTGACTGTTTCCCCGGGAGGGATCGGGTTATCATGATAACGAAAAAGGTCGGTCTAGCTACGGCACTTGCAGTGGTCATCTATATTGGCTTAACGACTTTTTCCCTTGCGGCGGATGACCTCTGCGCACCCGTGAAAGCGATGGTAGGCAAATACAATACCGAGCCGAAAATTCGAGTAGTCGGAGCTGGTCATCTCGGAGCGATATATTTCACTGATTTATTCGTGGACACCAAGCAATGGTGGCATAGCGGCTCTCAACCGTGGCACGTCAAGCCTCGCCAATATGCGCCCACGAATAACATCGAGAACTGTAAACATCTTGGCAACGAAACGATAAATGGCGTTGAGACTGAAGTTTGGACTTACGATCGACCATCCTACCGGCAAACCGATCACATCCGGATGTGGGTATCTGTAGATACGCGATTGCCCGTAAAATCCGCCTACAAGTAAGTCCTGCCAAACAAAGATGTTATCGAATGGTATGGCACCTACAGCTATGGCCCTGATATCAAGGATCCGGTCTAATTCGGACAGCATGTGATCTACCACGATTTTTCGCAATTCGATTTGGACAGCTACTCCAGAGCCGTTGAAACAATGGCAAGCCGCCAAGGAGGTCACCCTCAATGGCTTCGCCAACCATCGCGAATTGGGTAACCGGAGTTGGCGTAAAGTTGTCACTGAAAATTCCGTGCCCTCACCTTCAACCTATCAATAAGCCGATCAGGCTCATAAATCTCCCGAACCTTCATGACAGCCCGCTCGCGTGAATCCGGAATCTCAGGCGCCCCATGGGCGAACTCATCGCCACGACCGGTCGGCAGCTTGAACGCCTCGTCACGATCGGCAAGCCCGAACAGATCGCCTGTCAGATCGAAGAGCTGCTGAGCGACGAGATGCACGACCTCCCCTTCCCGCTGGATGCGGCCATTGATCGCCATCATGCTGGAGCCGAGGATGACCTGCCTGCGGCGGTCGAAGAGTGTCGGCCAGACGACGACATTGGCCGGCCCGGTTTCATCCTCGACGGTCAGGAACATGACACCCTTGGCCGAGCCCGGCTTCTGCCGCACCAGCACGAGGCCTGCTGCCATCAGCCAGCGGCCGTCACGCGCCGCCATCGCTTCCTCGCAGGTGACGATATTGCGAGCGGCGAGATCCTTGCGCAAAAAGGCCAGCGGATGCTGACGAAGGGTGAGGCCGGTATGGCTGTAATCCTGAATGACGTTGTGCCCTTCCATCATCTGCCGAAGGCTGACCTCAGGCTCGCGCTGTTCGGCGATCGCCCGGTGCTCGCGCTCGGCCGCCGCGGCAAAGAGTGGCAATGGCTCGTCGCGTAGCGCCTTGATCGCCCAGAGCGCATCGCGGCGCTGCAGCTTGAGCGACGACAGAAACGCGTCCGCCTCGGCAAGCTCGACCAGAGACGTCGCCGGCACGCCTGATCGCCGCCACAGATCATCAATACTGTCGAAGGGGTGATCGGCCCGCGCGGCCACGATGCGGGCCGCATCGATTTGAGCGAGACCGTGGACCATGCGCATGCCAAGACGCACGGCATGGCGGTCGCTGCCGTCTATAGGCTCCAGCGTGCAGTCCCAGCGGGAACGGTTGACACAGACGGGCCGGACCTCGATGCCATGCTTGCGGGCATCGCCGACGATCTGGGCCGGCGCATAAAAGCCCATGGGCTGGGAGTTCAGCAGAGCCGCGCAGAATGCATCGGGATAATGGCATTTGACGTAGGATGAGGCATAGGCAATGAGTGCGAAGCTGGCGGCATGGCTTTCAGGGAAACCATAGGAGCCAAAACCTTCGAGCTGCGAGAAGGTCTTTTCGGCAAATTCGCGAGTATAGCCATTGCGCTCCATGCCAGAGACGAGCTTGTCCTTGAACCTCGAGACACCGCCGGTGAACTTGAAGGTCGCCATCGACTTGCGTAGCTGGTCGGCCTCGCCGCCGGTAAAGCCGGCGCAGACCATCGCTACCTTCATGGCGCTTTCCTGGAACAGCGGCACCCCGAGCGTCTTGCCCAGCACGGCCTCCAGCTCCGGGGTCGGATAAACGACCTCCTCCTTGCCTTCGCGCCGGCGCAGATAGGGATGGACCATGTCGCCCTGGATCGGACCGGGACGGACGATCGCCACCTGAATGACGAGGTCATAAAAGGTGCGCGGCTTCATGCGCGGCAGCATGGACATCTGCGCCCGGCTTTCGATCTGGAAGGTGCCAAGCGTGTCGGCCTTGCGGATCATCGCGTAGGTGGGAGGGTCTTCCTGGGGAATGGCCGCAAGATCGAGATCCCGATGTTTGTGATCCTGGATCAATGCGAAGGCCTTGCTCATGCACGTCAGCATCCCAAGCGCCAACACGTCGACCTTCATGAACTTCAGCGCCTCGACATCGTCCTTGTCCCATTCGATCACCTGCCGGTCGGCCATGGTCGCGGGCTCGATCGGCACGAGATCATCGAGCCTGTCGTGGGTCAACACGAAACCGCCGGGGTGCTGACCGAGGTGGCGGGGCGCGCCCATCAGCTGCTGTGCCAGTTTTAGCGTCAAGGCGAGACGCCTATCGTCCGGATTGAGGTTCAGCTCGCGAAGGCTGCGTTTGGTTACCAGTTCCTCGGACCACGACCACATGCCTGAGGACAGTGCCTTGATCACGTCCTCCGGCAGGCCGAGCGCCTTGCCGACATCGCGGATCGCGCCCTTGGCACGGTAGCGCGTCACCGTCGCGCAAAGTGCCGCCTTGTCACGGCCATAGGTCCTGTAGATCCATTGGATCACCTCCTCGCGCCGTTCGTGCTCGAAATCGACATCGATGTCGGGCGGCTCGTCTCGCTCCTGGCTGACGAAGCGCTCGAAGAGCAGGTTGTTGGTCTCTGGATCGATCGAAGTTATGCCGAGGACATAGCAGACGGCGGAGTTGGCCGCCGATCCCCGCCCCTGACATAAAATGCCTTGGCTGCGGGCATAGCGGACGATCGAAAACACCGTCAGGAAATAGGGGGCGTATTTCATGGTGCGGATGAGATCGAGCTCGTGGCGGATCACCTTCAGCACCGATGGCGGCAGGCCCTCGGGATAGCGGTTCGGAATACACTCCCAGACATAATGTTCGAGGGATTCTTGCGCCGTCTTGCCGGGAAAAATGGCCTCCTCGGGATATTGGTAGGTCAGCTCCTCCAGCGAGAACCTGCAGCGTTCGACGATCTCGAGCGTGCGGGCGAGCGCTTCGGGATAGCGCGGGAAGAGACGTTCCATCTCTTCCGGCGGCTTCAGATACCGGTCGGCATGCCTCTCGCGCTCGAAGCCGATATCGTCGATCGTCGTCCTGTTGCGAATGCAGGTGACGATATCCTGCAGTTGACGGCGCGATGGTTCGTGGAAAAGAACGTCGTTGGTGACGACCGTCTTCACCTTGAAACGAACAGCAAGATTGGAGAGCTCATGCAGCCGCAGCTGATCGTTCGGCCGCCGGCGCAGGCAGAGCGACACATAGGCGCGATCGCCAAAAAGCTCTGCCATCTTCCTGAGCTGCAGGGCACAGGTCTCGTCGGCAAGATCCGGCATAAGGACGCCGATCAGACCCTCGGCATACAAGGCGACATCGTCCAGATGCAGGACGCAGTTGGCCTTGCCGCCCCTGCCCTTGCCGAGCGTCAGAAGCCGCGTCAGGCGAGAATAGGCAGCCCGATCCGTGGGATAGACGAGGATTGACATGCCGTCCGCGAGATCGAGGCGGCAACCGACGACCTGACGCAGGCCGGTCGCGCGCGAGGCTTCGAGCGCCCGGACGATGCCGGCCAGCGAATTACGGTCGACAATCCCGAGCGCGGAAATGCCGAGCTCCTTTGCCGTGCGGAACAGTTCGTCAGCCGAGGATGCGCCGCGCAGGAAGGAAAAATGGGTGGTGACCTGCAGCTCGGCGTAGCTCATGCGAAGATCCCGTGGCAAAACCAGCGATGCGAACCTGTGGCAGCATCGACACCGTCGCCGGCGCGGAAGATCCACAATCGCTCGCCAGCCTCGTCCTCGATCACGAAATAATCCCGCACCGCATCGAATTCCGAACTCCTGGTCCACCATTCCCCGAATATGCGCTCCGGACCATCGGCACGTTTGACCCGCCGGCGCTTGCCACGCCAGGTGACGGAGACCGGCGGATGATCAGGCAAAAGCGCAACGACATCGATCAATTCCGGCCGCGCCAGCAGCCGCACCGGACGTGGCCAGTGATGCACCCAAGCTTCCGTGACGTCTGGAGCCGCGGCTGCAATCCGCCGGATGCTGCGTTCGGGGACATCGGATGCGACCGGCGCTATCCGATAGACGCGCTGCCCGCGATTGCCGAAGGTATCGATAAGCGGCGTGATATCCTGATCTTGCTCATCGGCCAGCGACGATCGCTGCTCCTCACCAAGCGGTTCGGTCATAACGGCAATGAGCGTCAGCTTCTCGATGCCGAAACCGGGCTCGATCTTTTCCGTTCGATCCCGGAACAGCTTTGTCAGCCAGGCGACATCGCGCGCCGGCTTGGCTGTTCCCGCGCGGATCGCCTGTCTGCTGCCGTCGACCTTCTCGACGATGAGATCGGTGCGGCGGGCACCGAGCCCCTTGCGCTGCAGTTCGGCCACCAGCCTGACGATGAGACGGCCGACATATTTATCGATCGTCTCCGCGGCGCCGATCGGTTCGGCAAAGGTCCTGACGACCTCGATCCATTCCGGCGCCCGGATGGGATCGATCGGTTCGGAAATCCGACCGAACATTTGATCGATGCGCCGGCCGATCTCGGGACCGAAACGCAGCGCCAGGGGCGCTCGCGCTGTCGCCGACAGCTCGCCGATGGTTTTGAATCCGAGCGTTCGAAGGCTGGTGACAATCTCGGCCGAAAGCCGCAGGTGCGAGATCGGCAGCCGTTCGACGGCGCGGGCGGTTTCTCCAGGCGGGATAATGACGGCCTCGCGACGGGTGGCGCGAGCACAGGCATGCGCCGCACCCCAAGTGTCAGCGATCGCCGCACGGACGGTGAGCCCCCTCGCCCGGAAGCGGTTGACGATCCCGGTGAGCATCGCAAGCTCGCCGCCCTGCAGATGATCGGCGCCTTCCGTATCCACAACGATGCCGTCCGCGCCGTCGACGGCGACGATCGGGGAATATTGCGAGAGGGCCCAAAGCGCGATCCGCTCGAGTGCCTCGGCATCGGCTGCTGGATCCGCGTCGGCAAACTGCAGACCGTGCACCATGGCCTGTGCCTTGGCGGCCGGCATGCCCACACGAATGCCCGCTTCCTTGGCTTTTACATCGGCCGCGGATATCCAGCGCTTGGAGCCGCTTCTGGCGATCAGGGCCAGCGGCCGCTCAGGCGATAATTCTGCTCTCTGATCCATCCGCCTGATCCGCTCGATCGGCAGATCCGGCAGATAGATGGATATGACCCGTGGCATCGCACGCTCCCACGATAAACTCAGCGCACTCACCCGCCTTCACTCTGATCAGTTCGAGCAGCCACCGCGGTCGCCCGACCCCTGGAACCGGCAATGCCTCCGATGGCAACACGCTCAACCGCCACCTTGTCGTCGACGCCGTCGGCTGCCCGAAATCCGAGGCCTCCACCTGCCGGCGCCAGCGCCGGACCACCAGTCCCATGGTGCCGGTCTTTTCCGCCGCCAGCTGCAGGCGGCGGGAGGCGACCATCGGCAGGCGGACGATCTCGCCGACGACGGCGCCAAGGCCCCCAAAGGCCAGAGCCTCTTCCATCGATGCAAGGACGTCTTCTTGCCCGTCCGCCTCGACGAAAACGACCCGATCCGGATGCAAGCCAGCTTGCGCGAGAGCCGGAAAGAACAGGTCCGGCCGTGTCAGACACCAGACGATCTTGCCCCTGGTCCGTGCGGCAATGCCGGCGGCAAAGAGGGCGGCCGCAGCACCATCGACGACCCCTGCGCCACCGCCGGCAAACTCGTGCACGGCGCCATGGGCAAGACCACCACGTGGCAACGCGGCATCGATCTCAGGCACACCGAAGGCGAGGCAGCCGCTCTTCCTGCCCGCGTTGCCTTCCAGTAACGCAATGCGATCCCTTAGATCGGATATCACCCTATCGCGGGCAGCAGTCATCATTCACGGGTCCCTGCAAGGTCGTGTTGGTATCGACGTCCTATCGGTCAAGTCTATTTGTTCACTAAATGTTCCATGTCGATCTGCGTGTCAAGCAACCCGAAATAGGAATATTATCCCTCTATTTTAGTCAACTTTAAGATTCGCATTGGGAATCATGGACATGACTTCGAACACACGCTGGCGCAGCTTTCGAAAAAGTTTCGAAGCCGATCCATTGACAGTCATCAATTGGCGTTTCTACGCTTCGTCGGCTACCATGTCCGCCGGCTTCAAGGGAGATGGAGCGTCGATGTGCAACTTATACCGCATGGAAGATAAGGACTGGGTGAACAAGTGGGCTCAGGACGCCGAGAGCCTGATCAACCTGATGCCGGCCTATCAGATGAACCCGGACCAGATGGGACCAATCGTCCGGAATACCGCCGATGGTAAGAAACAGCTCGTCCATGCCCGCTGGGGACTGCCCTCTCCACCCTTCGTTCTCGTGAAAGCGGCCGAAGCCAAGGCCGAGAAGCTGCGTGCGAAAGGCAAGGAGGTTGATTTCGAGCAGCTGCTGCGCGAACAGGCCGACCGCGGTGTCACCAATATTCGCAATCTCAAGCTTGCACATTGGAGGCGCTGGTTCGGCGTCGAGAACCGCTGTCTGGTTCCGGTCACCAGCTTTGCCGAGCCGGATCCGGCCAGCCAAGAGCCGGGCGGCAATGTGCCGAATGCCTGGTTCGCGCGCAACGAAGACAAGCCGCTGATGTTCTTTGCCGGCATCCATGTTCCGCAATGGACCTCCGTACGTAAGGTGAAGGATGGGCTGACGACCGACGACCTCTACGGGTTTCTGACCACCGATCCGAACAATCTCGTCAAACCCATTCACGACAAGGCTATGCCAGTGCTTCTGCTGACCAGGGAAGAGACCGACATCTGGATGAGGGCGCCATGGGAGGAGGCGAAGGATCTTGCCCGGCCATTGCCGGATGATGCGTTGGTCATCATGGCCCGCGAGCCCTATGGATCGACCATCGTCACCAAGGAAGGCGGGTTGGTCAGTCCATCAGGCTTGCTGTAACGAACGAAGTTTCGGCGGCTCAATGAACGGGCAGCTGTTCGGACAAGAGGAGTTCCTGCACCGCCACGTCGACGATTTCCTTCAACCTACGCCAACCGTAAAGGTCACGTTCGCTCACCCGCTCCTGGATCGCGGCAATCATCCAGCCGGCCGCAACTGCGTCGTCGGCGTTCTTATGGCTGTTGAAGTGTTTCAAACATGCTTCGATCCG
>NZ_JACHZP010000018.1:0-60990 GCF_014193605.1 Rhizobium sp. BK312
ATTCTCCATCGCTGGCGCGAAGGCTTCTACCGCCAGTGCCACCAGCGGACCCACGCCAGGCATCGTTTGAAGTCGATGCGCGATTCCGCTCTGCCGAGACAGGTCCACGAGCTTCTTGGCCTTCTCCTTAATCCGAGCTGTCTTCTCGTCTATCTGAGCCAGAAGATCACGGCACTCCTCCCGCACGAGTTCAGGCAGGTCGATCTCAGCCCTCTCAACGATCGCTTCAATGCGCTGGATGTGAGCAATGCCCTGTGGAATGGCTTGGCCATATTCATAGAGAACAGCACGCAAAGCGTTCACCAATTCCGTTCGCTGGCGGACAATCCGCTCGCGCGCCCGGAACAGAACCGCCCGAGCTTGCTGATCCGCAGTTTTGGGTGGGACGAAACGCATCTCGGGCTGACGGGCCGCGATGACGATTGCCTCAGCATCGGCGGCGTCGTTCTTCTGGCGCTTCACGAAAGGGCGGATATATTGCGGAGCGATCAGCCTGACCTCGTGCCCCACTTTGACCAACTCACGGGCCCAGTAATGGGCGCTACCGCAGGCTTCCATAATCACAATCGCTGGCGGCTGTTCCGATAGGAAGCGAAGAAACTGTCCTCGTGACAGTTTCTTTCGATACCGTACTTCGCCCGCCATCGTTGCTGCGTGCAGTACGAAAACATTCTTTGCCAGATCCACCCCGATCATCGTGTCTTTCATTTTGCCGTCTTCTCCGTCCTGTGGGCTACAACCACATCATCTGGCATATTGCAATGCCGTGAGGGGAGGACGGCAACCACCCCATCTTGTTCCGATCCTTGCGCGTCGAGAATTCCCGAAATCCCGGCCAACGGCCGGCGCCATGCTGATTTCTCCGATGCTCTCCATTTTTGAAGGATTGCGCTTGCCCGCAAGCGATCATTTGACGTTCCACTCTTCGGTCGGGGTGCGGGCGCACCCCATCATGAGGCCCGTTTCGGGCCGCTTCCATTTGTTCGCCCCATGACATCGCCGCCCAGGCCGGTCAAGCGGCCCGTGAAGCCGGTTCATCTTCCGCGCCAGTCCGCAAGCGGACCCGTGAAGACGCCCCGCCTTCCGCGCCGCGCCGCTTGACAGACCAGTTTGACGCCGCGGGGCGGGCTTTCGCCCTCCCCCCTCTGTCCCGGGGAATGTCAGAGGCCATTCCCCAGGAAAGACCGGGGAGGCTTCGCCCGAGGGGACTTGCCCTTCGGAGGTGACAACCGCAACCAATGGAGACCGACAATGAGCATCTATACCGAGACCGCGCGTTTCGACACTTGCCGCGCACTGACCGAAACCGAAATGCGCCGGGTTGCGCCGTCAATCTTTGCCGTGACCGCCCATGAGAGCCGGTCCGAACGGTTCCAGCCCATTCCTACGATCGAGATTCTGCGGGGTCTCATGCGGGAAGGCTTTATGCCGGTCGGGGCGAAGCAGTCGCGCAGCCGCATAGAGGGAAAGGCCGACTTCACCAAGCATCTTATTCGCCTGCGCCGCATCGATGACGGCAAGGTTTACAACGTCGGCGATACCGTTTGCGAGACCCTCCTCAAGAATGCCAATGACGGAACTAGCGCTTACGAATTGATGGCCGGGCTGTTTCGGGTCCGTTGCCTCAATTCCCTGGTCACACAGACCGGCACCATCGATGCCATCAAGGTGCGTCATTCCGGCGATGTGCAGCATAAGGTCATCGAGGGCACCTATCGCGTTCTCGGCGAAGCCGAGCGCACCCTTGCCGCTCCACAGGACTGGTCAATGTTAAGGTTGGATCGCGATGAGAGGGATATTCTGGCGGACGCCGCCCATGTCCTGCGATTTGGTGACAGTGAAGGCGAAACGACAACGCCGATCAAGGCCGAACAGTTACTTATCCCTCGTCGTCATAACGATCGCGCGGACGATCTTTGGACGGTCTGGAACGTGGTGCAGGAAAACGCCATCAAGGGCGGATTGCGTGGTGTTGGCCGTGACGATCTTGGCAGGCCGCGCCGCGTAAAGTCCCGCGCCGTGAACGGTATCGATCAGGACATCAAACTCAACAAGGCGCTTTGGCTGCTCGGCGAACGGATGGCCGCTCTGAAATCCTGACCGGATTGCAGGAGCGCCGCCGCCCTGGCGGCGCTCTCAATCTATCACCACTCTACCGGAGAGCATCTATGAACACCGCGCACCCCGTCGCCATCCCCAATCTGCGGGAAATCACCGGGCATGTTCGTCCCATGGCATTGGCCAATGCAATTCACGCTCGCGTTCCCTCATCGTGGGGCGGCGCATTTTTCGTCACCTTAAACAATATTCGTGACTGCATCGAAGCTGGTGACCGGTGGTTTGAAGAGGAGGTCCCAGAAGGGTTTCGGGTTTGGACCGATAGCGGCTTTTCCTGCATCGTCCGGGATCGCTTTGCCTTTTGTTCAGCCCCCCGCACCGACGCTGCGCTCATTACAGGCTCGAAGGGTGAAAACGAGGCTTTGGCAGCCGCAACAACCACGGGAAACGACCACGACCGACATCTTGGTGATCTGCCGGAGGATATTGAAGGGACCAGCAGCGAAGATCGTGCCGTCGGCTGATCTTATCAAGGGGTGCCGATCATAGCGGTCGGTGCCTCTTGCGCTTCGGGAAGTGTCCCGAAAATCGACGAAAACATTACCTGAGATCATCCATGTCACGGCGCCGCTCCGTTGGATGCCGTACGACCAGTGGAAATTGAAGCGTGCTTGGTGAGTTGTCGGGATGAGGAAAGACTCGACTCATTAAGCTTTCTCTGTTGCACTGTTTTCCATGACGAAGTCCCCGCGTAAGTCATCAAAACCACTTCTCGCCTCCTCGGAAATGCCGCTGCGGAGCCGAGCCCGCAAAGCTCGTGATCCAGACCAGCCGCAATTGCCGCTCGATCAAATGCCGGAGCGGATCGAGCCGGCGCTAGCGCTTCTGAAGCCCGAGGTCCCGAAAGGGCCGCAATGGCTCTATGAGATAAAATGGGACGGCTATCGACTTGCCGTCCATGTTGCACCCGGCCACGTGCGCATTCTGACGCGTGGAGGGCACGATTGGACTGATCGCTTTCCGACAATCGCCAAGGAGGCCGCCGACTTCGGCGCGACGATGATTCTCGACGGAGAGGCTGTCGTCCTGGATGAGCAGGGAAAGTCGAGCTTCGGCGCTCTTCAGCGAGCCCTTGGGGGAAGGGGCGGGCACCGCCGGGCAGATGAGGCCATCTTCTATGCATTTGATCTGCTTTATTTCGATGGACACGACCTTACGAAGCTGGACCTCGCTGAGCGTCGGCAGATCCTGGAAGGGTTTCTCGTCGGTCATGCCGGCGTCATTAAGCTCTCCGAGGCGGTCGAAGCCGATGGCGACGAACTTTTAGCTGCCGCATGTGCGCATGGACTCGAGGGTATCATCGCCAAAAACCGTGAGCAGCCTTATCGCTCCGGCCGTACCGGTGACTGGATCAAGGTGAAATGCGTCCAGAGCGACAGCTTTTTCATCGTCGGCTATGAACCATCCGCTGTTGCACACGGTGGCATCCGCAATTTGTTTCTCGCGGCCTATCGAGGCCACGATCTCATCTATGTCGGCAACGTCGGAACAGGCTTCAATGAGCGCGATGCAACTAGGCTTCGCAAGGATCTGGACAAACTCAAGACATCCCGGGCGCCTATCGCGCTGAAACAGCGCGGTGTCGTCTGGGTTCAGCCGACACTAATCGCCGAAATTGAGTATCGTGCCTGGACTGATGACGGCAAACTGCGTCACGCTTCGTATAAAGGCCTCCGGGACCGGCAGGACAATGCCGAGGTCTACCGTCTGCCGGAATGAGGTCGGAGCGATCAACATAGGGTTAGCGGCATTCTGAGGTAGCGTGGTGATTGCCACCGGCGGCAAAGCTCAACCAAGCAGTTCTTCCTGTCTGGAGCGCATTCCCCACCTGTCGAAAACAGCTAATTCACCTCTTTTAGCTGAACAAGCAAGGAGAACAGATATGGCCAGCTTTTCCCTAACCGATCTTGGAAACCGTTCCGGATCTTGTCGGCGCCGAGCGTGACGAAATGCTGGCTGGCCTCGACGCCGTCGCGCGCGATGGCGGCCGTGATGACTGATGCGCGGCAGGGGTCGCCATACTCTGCTCGTAATCTTTGGGGTCGCCGGCATGAACGTGGTAAGAAGGCGGCCGCAAGGCTCGGCCAACCTGCGTGATGCTCATCCTCGCCGGCAGGCATGGAAAGCCGAAACCGCTGCTGTACCTGATTTCCAGCCAGCCGCCCGCGGCCAGCGCTCGCGCCGTCCAGATACCCGGAACGCAAGCCCGGCGCGCAAAGCTCTACACCTCGGCCTCGGGTCATCGTCGACAAGTTCAATTCCGATAACCTCGCCACGTCCTGGGCGATCGAGGATCCGAAGCCTCTCGGCCAGTTTTCTCGCAAATTCATGTCGCGCATCGCGCTCACGCACAGAGCGCCGTGAGCTTCCTGCGTTCGCTGCAGCCGGGGGTCGATGGGAGGCTCGCGACCTGACACTCAAGCACATTCGTCACCATCCATCGCCGCCACGTGATCCATCTTCTGTTGGTCCTTGTCCAGTTGGTCTCGCAGGCCTTGCGCGATGTCAGCATCCAGCCTTCCCCAGATCGACGGTTTTACGGGGTCGGCTTTCGGTTTACGGGATGGTTTGCGTTCGATGACGAACGGTTTGGTCTGCTGACGCATTGATCCTCCAGGCAGCGATTCGCGATGCAACGATATCGCACCGGGCGCAGCAAGTAAGCGGGCCAATGTTAGCAGAAAGGCTTATCCCCGATCGAAGCAAGCAACAACAGCGGTCCAACTGGACATGACGCAGGATGCCATTCGTGCCCAAGGCGAATGTGGCGGAACGCCATTGCCATATCCCTTCCCGTCGCAGTTTCCGGCAACCCATCTGCGGGCTCGATGAGGCATGTCTGACCGGAGACCGGCTGCGCCTCGATCGTCTTCCCGCAACGACGGCCTCAGATTTCTTACCCCGGAAGGCTGCGCCTTCCTCCTCGCCGACTAACAAATCTGCGACTTGTCGTCCTCCATTTCATTACGGCCCAATGCCACCCCAGCGCGCAGGCGCGCCGGCGGCCCCGGCTGGGTGCGGTCCGATCGTCACCGGTCTTTGCGACAGCCATCGAGACCGCGATGGGCGCGGCTCGAATACCAGAAAAGGAATACGACAATGGCAACCATCGGCACCTTCACCTCCACCGAAAACGGCTTCACCGGCTCCATTCGCACACTCGCCCTCAACGTCAAGGCCCGCATCGCCCGCGTCGAAAACCCCTCCGACAAAGGCCCGCAGTTCCGCGTCTATGCCGGCAGCGTTGAACTCGGCGCCGCCTGGCGGAAGACCTCCGGTGAGGGCCGCGACTATCTCTCGGTCAAGCTTGACGATCCGAGCTTCCCAGCCCCGATCTACGCAACGCTCGCCGAGCTCGAAGGCGAAGACGGTCTCCAGCTCATCTGGTCCCGCCTGAACCGAGATTGATTGACATCACGGGCTCCGCCACCGGCGGGGCCTTTTCCCCCGTCGGAATGGTGGTCCGCAATTAGCGCGCGTCAAACCTGGCGAGCATCTTGCGCAATTGTGCGTTCTGCTCGACGAGCTTCTTTGCAAGCTGACGCCGCAACGCCGCAACCTCCGCATCGAGGTCGGCCATTTCATCCGTAGAGGATTTCGGGCCGGCTGCGACGGCAGGAGTTTTCTCTAACGCAGTTCCGACCGAAGCCGTCGGCTTCACGATAGGCTCAACCTTCCTTCGACGTGCCGACGCCGGCTTCACCGGTGTTTCGGCAGCTTTGGTCTTAGGTGAAGCAGGTGAGGTTTCCTCGGCCCGCGGCGTGGTGGCGAGGTTTGCGGACTCTTCAGTACCGACTGCAGCCGCAGAAGCTTCTGCCGCAACTGATGCCGCTGTTCCGACTTCACCAGGATTAGTATCAGGCTCCGGTTGGCTTGTCTCGACTTGCGCCTCGGAGACGGGTTCTGCGGAGCGGTCGACTACGGTCGCGTCGAGGCCAGGTTGTTTCTCTTCGGGGACAGGTTTGTATTCGAGGGCAATGGTCTTCGGTTCGATTGCCGGGCTCTCGTCACGACCATGTGGTTTCGGTTTTCGCGACACCAGGTCAGCCACAAATCTCCATGGTGTTTTCATCACATGTAACCTTCAAAGCATGGCGGCGAGACATTGCCGCGGTCATTCACTGTCGGCAAGACCGCATTGATCTTGATCCAATCAGACGAAAGATCGGCGACGCCATCGCACATGGCGCCGCTCAAAACCAGCACTCAGGCCTTTCCGAGCCGCTTGCGCAGGTCTGCATTCTCGGCGCGCAGCTTTTCAGAGAGTTCTTTTCGAAGCTGCTTATTCTCTTCCTCAAGCTTGATGAGGTCGGCGATATCGTCGATGACCTCAGCAGAGATGGCAACCGGAGCGGAAGCAACAGCTTTTACGCGGGGTGCGCGAGTGGCGGTGGTCTTCGGTGCGACCGTCTTTTCTGCCTTGGCCGGAGCTGTCTTGGAGCCACGCTTCGCACGCGTCTTCTTGGCCGGCTTTTCGGCAGGCGCGGCGGTGGCATCGACGGAGTTGGCTTCGGCGGCAGGCTTCGGCGTCCGTGGCTTGCGTGTCTTCTTCTCAACGGATGCTGCGGCCACCGGTTCTGTCGTCGCAGTGTTCTCAATCTTGGTTTCTTCGGCCATCAGTGTTCTCCTCTGTCAGGCGAGCAAGCATTTGATTCGTCGTAACTTAAAGTCAATCCGGGGAGGAGAGAATTTGCTTGCAATCGACGTTTGACGGGGCACTACGTGTGAATTTCTTTTCATGACAACAATGGGCCGGTCCGTGCGGGCTCGGTGAGGCTTGTCTCACCGAAGAGTTGTTGGGTCTCGATCGATTTTCCGCAACGACCAAAACCACTTTTCCGACCCTTGTCGGCTGAGCCGCCATTCCTCTCCGACGAACAAAACTAGCAGTTGCCGCCCTGCACTGTATTCCGGCCATCGGGTGCGGTCCGATCGTCACCGGTCTTTGCGACAGACGTCGAGACCGCGATGGGCGCGGCCCGAACACGAGAAAAGGAATACGACAATGGCAACCATCGGCACCTTCACCTCCACCGAAAACGGCTTTTCGCACACTCGCCCTCAACGTCAAGGCCCGCATCGCTCGGGTCGAGAAACCTCTGATAATGGCCCACAGTTCCGACTCTACGCCGGCAATGTTGAACTCGGCGCCGCCTGGCAGAAGATCTCCGGTGAGGGCCGCGACTACCTCTCGGTCAAGCTTGACGATCCGAGTTTCCGGGCTCCGATCCACGCAACGCTCGCCGAGCTCGAAGGCGAAGACAGGCTCTCCAGCTAATCTGGTCCCGCCCGAACAGGCGGCGAGGAAACTGGAAGATACTTTCCAATAACGTCGAGGCTTTCGACGAAGATGGGCGAAGCCTTAGGATCGTCTTCGCGACTGCATCTCCATTCGATACAGAAGGATGGCAATTTCCACCCCTCATCGTCGCTGTCTTAGTCGTAGCACTGACCCTCAAGTCGATAGCGCTTAAATTGCCAAGGGCCATTGCGATTACCCGCGAAGTTGGGTTTCTTCTCCTTTTTCCGGAAGAAAAGCCTGATACCGAGCCGCCGAAGCGACCGTTCGATACCCGCGGCTTCTCTTCTGTCGGAGAAGATCGAGGAAGACCATGACAGCATCGCGTTCGCTGGCAAAAGGCTGGACCTTCGTCTGACCGTGCGCTCCGATCCGGCCCCAGCGGCGTACCAGGCAGACCTCACCGAACAGATCGGGCTCGATCGTCATGGCATAGAAGCGAGCCATGTTGCGGGCTTCGTCCGTGCGTTCGACATAGAGCTGGTAGGGTTGTGAGATCATGATCTGAGGATCGTTGATCTCAGCAGCCGCGTCCAACGACACTTATGAATCGGTCGGCATGGATCGATTCATTTCGGTGATGATGGGCCATGTCGAATAGGGGATGGGTGGACGCTTTTTGCGTGTGGCCCCACGGCATGCGATCCCGCACGATCTTCGGCTAGGCTCATTCATCCCAGATCACCGCTGCGCGAAGACAAGAGGACGGCGAGCGTCGCGATGACGATAGCGATGCCCGACTGTATGGTGATCGATAGGTCTGGCTCGTACACAACGCACTATAATGCTGTCATGCAAAATACGAGTGCTGAACACCAAGTATTTGATCCTGAAGGAGAGAGACGCTTTCCGCTTTGCGAGAATAGAATGTAGTGTGCCAGGACAATTGCGGCCAATCCGGCGAACGTGAACCCAATTCCATGAGCAGTCCTGTCGATATGTCAATTTGGAAAGCTGTAGCAACATCTCCGGGATGGCGAACCGCCATCCGCTCGATGTCGACACTGCCGGCTTCATCCCGCTTTTGCGGCGGAAAAGGAGTCGTCTTTTCCGTAAGTCGAGACGAGTTGGTTGAACGGGCGGCCAAACGGTGTGCGAGGCGCGGGGCGCAGTCGGTCGCGCCTCCCTTCCAGCCACGGTATCGAGGCTCCTGCGGCTGCCCTGTTCCCGCTCCTTGCACGACGAGAATTCCCGAAATCCCGCCCCGCGGGGCGGCGCTTACGCTGATTTCTCCGATACTCTTCATCTTTCTGGATCAGCCTAGCTCGCGGCTCTGGCCGGTCCGATCGCGGAGGCTTTAGACGGCTTTCCGACTTTATGAAACCGGTTCTCCCCGACACAGGCCTTCATGTCCTCGCGGCGAAACCAGACGGCGCGCCCACACCGAAGGGGTGCGTTGCCTGAGGTGAAGACGATCTGCTCGTCCGCGCGCATGCGCAGAACCTCATGCGGAAGGATCAACGGTCGGCGGCTGAGCTGCTTTGATCGCGATCGTGACGATCCCTTCATTCCGGACGAGCGATTGGTTTGGTCGACCTCGACCGTGGTGTCCCCACATCGCCTGGAGATGTAGTCTGCGGTGTCAGGATCGTTGATCGCCGAGAAAGAAATCCACGACGCGGATTCGAACCATTTGCTCGTTGCATCACGCCCGCCATAAGCCTCGCGCATCTGGCCGAGCGACTGGAAGATCATCGTCAGCGTGATGCCGTATTTGCGGCCTGCGTCTCGTGCGGTTTCGAGGATGCGCAGATAGCCGAGACGTGCCACCTCGTCGAGCAGGAAAAGGGTTCGACCCTTTACATTGCCGTTGCGGTTATAGATCGCATTTAGCAGCGAGCCGATGACGACGCGCGCGAAGGCCGGGTGCGCTTCCAGCACTTTCAGATCGAGCGCTATGAAGATGTCCGTCTCGCCGTCTGCGAGATCGTCGGTCGAGAAACTGTCGCCAGAGATGAGACCGGCGTAATTTGGGTAGGACAGCCAATGTGTTTCCTTGACCGCATTGGCATAGACACCGGAAAACGTCTCCGGCGTCATGTTGACGAAGACGGAGACGTTCTCCTTCACAAAATCCGAATTCGACTGTTCGTAGATCTTCGTCAGACGCGCCCGAAGTTTTGGCTCGGGTTCGGACAGATTGGCGCGGACCTGGCGCAAAGTCTGGTCTTTTTCATCCGTATGTCCTGACAGGCAGACGTCGGCGATCAACGCGGTCAGGAGCTGCATCGCCGAGGCCCTAAAGAAGTCGTCGCGAGCGGACGCGGTGTGCGCATTGTCGGTCATGATCCATGTGGCGACGGCGACGATATCCTCTTCCTTGGTATTGCCATGACGGCCGATCCAGTCCAGCGCATTGAAGCCGATACCAGACGCGGTCGGATCGAGCACGATTACTGTCCGGCCAGCCTGACGCCGGTGCTCGCTGACCATCGGCGCGACCTCGCTCGACGGATCCAGCACCACGAGGCCGCCGCCCCATTTGAGCGCGGTCGGGATCGTCACCGACGTCGTCTTGAAACCGCCGGAGCCGGCAAAGACGATCCCGTGCGACGATCCGAAAGAGCCGTCGAAGCAGAGCAGCGGCGACTTGCCGCCGGCACCCCAGCTTTGCGGTTCATCGGAGCGGAACGGCATAGCGGCAACGCTGTCGCGATCGACGCGATAACGTTCGCCGATGACGATACCGCCGGCTTCGGGAAACAGCTTTGCGGCTTCGGGTAGTTTCATCCAGTCGGCCTCGCCGTGGACAGCGCGTTTGCCGCCGATCCGCTTCGGGGCTGCCATTGCGAAGGCGGCATTCCCCTTTATCGCAACCCGCAAAGCGAAGACGCTTCCAATAAAGGCCAGGCCCGCGCCAATCAGCGTTGCCGGATCGGCATAAGCGAGGACCGATTGTCCGGCTGGCGCGTTGCCGGCAACGCCAGCCAGGCGAATGGCCTGACGTGTCATGGCGATGATAATGACCACGGCATTTCCGGCCAACACGCTCAGACCGGCAGTTTTGATATTTGTCGAACCATTGGCGGCGAACAGCGCAACAACGCCGATCGCCGTTGCCGCAACGTAGGGCAGGGCGATGCCAGCCCTTCCTAGCATCAGCTTGGCCTGCGCTGATGTCCCGAGCGCCGCCACCCGATGTTCCATACCCGACGTTAGGATCATGGCTGCGATCATGATTGCCGCGGGCAGGATTGCCAGAAGCAGCCTATTCGCCGTCACAACCAAAGGCCTCCGCGCCAATCGCCGCTAGTCGGGCTTTCTCCGTCTCGTCGCCCCTGATCCGCTTGGCTGCATCGATCAGCAGGCCGAGCAGCAGAGAACGCTTCTCGTAGCGGAGCCCGGCCTTGACGATCAGGCCGCCGAGCTCGATTTTTTCGCGCGTGTCCTTCTTTCTGGCATTCGATGTCGCCGATCGCTGCATCCGCTCAAACCTCGCCAGCGCTGCTCTGAACCGCCCCAGTCGCGAGCGCCGCGGCCGCGCCAAGACGTGGCGTCTCTCCGTCTTCATTGCGCTTTCCGGTCGCCTGTACCTTGCCTTGGCGAAAGCGTTTCTCGACATCTTCGAAGGCGGCCTGAAGTGCGTTCTCCTCGATCTCGATTTCGCCCAGGCCCGCCTTCAGTGCTATTCGGCCGATGCGCTCGGCTTCGCGTGTTTCGGCTGCTTTCAGCTGCTCCTGCAGGCGGGTGATCTCTTCCCTGATCTTCGATGACGGCTTCTTCATTTTCCGTTGTCGCTCCTCTTGGAGTTGGCGTTGCGTCAGCAGCGCCAGACTCTTTCGAAAGCGCCGTCAGGCATAGGTGCAGATCTGCACGTCGGCATCGCCGACACATTGGAGCATCATCCCGCCGTTCCGAAGGAGCGGGTCCAAGGGCGCAATTATACGTCGCTGACGCGACGCCCTTGCGTGGCGGCCCTGACGTGGGCCCGCGTCTCTCAACGAACGATGTTCAAACCTTGGAGCTCTATCGCCGTGGCCATCGCCCACTTCTCCGTCAACATCGTCAGCCGCGGCGACGGCCGCAGTGCCGTGCTGTCGGCAGCCTATCGGCATTGTGCCCGGATGGCCTACGAGCGCGAAACCCGAACGATCGACTACACTGCCAAGCAGGGCCTTCTCCATGAGGAATTCCTGGCTCCAGCCGATGCCCCGCAATGGGTGCGCAGCCTGATTTCGGATCGCTCGGTCGCGGTCGCTTCGGAAGCCTTCTGGAACAAGGTCGAGGCGTTTGAGAAGCGATCCGACGCGCAGCTTGCCAAGGACCTGACCATCGCCCTCCCGCTGGAGCTTACGCCCGAGCAGAACATCGCGCTTGTGCGCGACTTTGTCGAAAAGCACATCCTGTCGAAAGGCATGGTGGCCGACTGGGTCTACCACGACAATCCGGGCAATCCGCATATCCACCTGATGATGACCTTGCGTCCGCTGACGGAAGACGGCTTCGGCGCGAAGAAAGTTCCTGTGATCGGCGAAGATGGTCAGCCGCTTCGGACCGAGACGGGCAAGATCCTCTACCGGCTATGGGCCGGCGATACCGGCGACTTCAAGGTGTTTCGCGAGGCGTGGTTCGAGCGGTTGAACAACCATCTGGCGCTGAACGGCGTCGACCTTCGCGTCGATGGCCGATCCTATGAGAAGCAGGGCATCGACCTGGAGCCCACCGTTCATCTCGGTGTCGGGGCCAAGGCGATCGAGCGCAAGGCGCAAGATCAGGGTGTCCGGTCGAAGCTCGAGCGGATCGAGCTGAACGAGCGGCGCCGTGCGGAAAACGCCCGTCGTATCCTCGGAAATCCCGCGATCGGGCTCGACCTGATCACGTCCGAAAAGAGCGTCTTTGACAACCTAGATGTCGCCAAGGTGCTCCATCGCTATGTCGACGATCCCGCAGTCTTCCAGCAGCTGATGGCGCGCATTTTCCAGAGCGCCGAGGTGCTGCGCCTGCAAGGCGACAGCATTGATTTTGCGACCGGCGAGCGCGTGCCGGCGCGCTACACGACGCGGGCATTGATCCGCCTCGAAGCTGAAATGGCGCGTCGTTCCATCTGGCTCTCCGCACGCGAGACACATGGCGTTTCCGCGAAAGTCCTGGAGGCCGTCTTTGCGCGCCATGCGCGGCTGTCCGATGAGCAGAAAGCCGCAATCGAGCATGTCGCGGGCGCCGCCCGGATCGCGGCGATTGTCGGCCGCGCCGGCGCCGGCAAGACGACGATGATGAAGGCAGCCCGCGAGGCGTGGGAGCTTGCCGGTTATCGCGTGGTTGGCGCAGCACTCGCGGGCAAGGCCGCCGAAGGCCTGGAGAAGGAGGCCGGGATCGCGAGCCGCACTCTGGCGTCGTGGGAGCTGCGCTGGAAACAACAGCGCGACATGCTCGACGCGAAGACGGTGTTCGTTATGGACGAGGCCGGCATGATCGCCTCGAAACAGATGGCCGCCTTCGTGGATGCGGCAGTCAAAGCAGGAGCGAAGCTCGTCCTTGTCGGTGATCCCCAGCAGCTCCAGCCAATCGAGGCTGGCTCCGCGTTCCGGGCTATGGTCGAACGCATCGGCTATGCGGAGCTCGAGAGGGTCTATCGCCAGCGCGAGGACTGGATGCGGCATGCCGCGCTCGATCTTGGACGCGGCAAAGTCGGTGAGGCGCTTCTCGCCTACCGCACCCGCGGTCATGTGATCGGCAAAAGGCTGAAGGCGGAAGCCGTCGAAAGCCTTATCGCATCCTGGAACCGCGACTACGATCCGAGGAAGTCGATGCTGATGCTGGCCCATCTGCGTCGTGATGTGCACATGCTCAACACGCTCGCCCGCGCGAAACTTGTCGAGCGCGGCACCGTCGGTGAGGGACACGCCTTCAGGACCGCTGACGGCATCCGGCACTTCGACGCCGGCGACCAGATTGTCTTTCTCAAGAATGAAGGGTCGCTCGGCCTGAAGAACGGCATGATCGGTCGCGTTACCGAAGCAGCGCCAGGCCGCATCGCGGCCCTGGTCGGTGAAGGCGATCACCAGCGGCAGGTCGCGGTCGAACAACGCTTCTACAACAATCTCGACCACGGCTATGCGACCACGATCCACAAGTCTCAGGGCGCGACGGTCGACCGGGTGAAGGTGCTTGCATCGCTCTCGCTCGATCGGCACCTGACTTATGTCGCGATGACCCGCCATCGCGAGGATCTGGAGCTATTTTTCGGGCGCCGGTCCTTCGATTTGAATGGCGGATTGACAGCGATCCTGTCGCGGAGAAATGCCAAAGAAACGACCCTCGACTACGAGCGCGGCACGCTCTACCGGCAGGCGCTCGCGTTTGCGGAAAACCGCGGGCTGCACATCGTTCAGGTCGCACGAACAATCCTGCGCGATCGGATGGACTGGACACTGCGCCAGAAACAGAAACTGACCGATCTCGCCGTCCGACTGCGATCCATCGGCGAACGTCTCGGCCTGGTACAGTTCCACGAAACTCAGAGGAAGAAGGAGGCCCGTCCGATGGTCGCCGGCGTAGCGCAATTCGTCAGATCCCTCGCCGATACGGTCGACGAGAAACTTGCGGACGATCCGTCACTGAAGAGGCAATGGGAAGACGTCTCGACGCGCTTCCGCTACGTTTTCGCCGATCCCGACACGGCATTCCGGGCGATGAACTTCGACGCCGTTCTTGCCGATCCGGAGATCGCACGGCAGACGCTGCAGAAACTTGCAAGCGAGCCGGAATCCGTCGGCGCGCTGAAAGGTAGGGCCGGGGTTCTCGCCAGCAAGGCTGATCGCGAGGATCGCCGCGTCGCGAACATCAACGTGCCGACGCTGAAACGCGACATAGAACGCTATCTCGACATACGCGAGACGATCAGGCATCGCCTGGAGGCAGAAGAACAATTGCTTCGCCATCGAGTTTCGATCGACATTCCCGCGCTTTCGCCCGCGGCCCGTATTGTGCTGGAGCGCGTGCGTGACGCCATCGACCGCAACGATCTTCCTGCCGCACTCGGATTTGCGCTCAGCGATCGTGAGGCCAAGCTCGAAATCGACGGCTTCGGCAAGGCGGTGGCCGAGCGATTCGGCGAGCGAACGCTGCTCATCAATGCAGCCCGCGAACCTTTGGGTCCGCTGTTCGAGAAGCTTGCAGACGGCCTGCAGCCGCAGGAGCGCGAAGAGCTGAGGCAAGCCTGGCCGGTGATGCGCACGGCACAGCAGCTGGCCGCCCATGAACGAACGGCGGAAACGCTGAAACAGACCGAGGAACTGCGCCACACTGAACGCCAAAGTCGGGTGATGATACAATGACCCGCCACCGCGGCAGCCATCTCATCGCCTCTTCGGCTCTGCTCATGATCGGGATCTGCGCGACCGGGTTCGTTGGGGGCTACAGGCTGAATCTCACGCCGAGCGAGCCGCTCGGTCTGTGGCAGATCGTTCGCTTGGACAGGCCGGTCGCCTCTGGCGATCTCGTCTTTGTTTGTCCACCCGTGACGTCCCAGTTCGAGGAGGCGCGACGCCGCGGATATCTCCATTTTGGGCTTTGCCGCGACTGGACCGCACCGCTCATCAAAACGGTGGTGGCGCTGCCAGGCCAGCGCATCGATACAGGCAGCCAAGTGATGATCGACGGCAGGCCGCTCGATTCGTCGCATCTTCGAACAGCCGACGGCGAGGGCAGAGCGATCGAGCCCTTCGCTGGCGGTATCGTGCCCTCTGGACATCTTTTCCTCCACTCACCTTATGCGAGCTCCTATGACTCAAGATATTTCGGGCCGGTTCCGGACAAGGGCCTTCTCGGCCTCGCCCGGCCGGTCCTCACCTTTGACCCGTGATTGCCGGCGCTCAGGGGTGCTGATCGCCGTCGCGACAGCTTGCGGATGGATCGGTTGGAGCGGGCATGTCCTGACCTTGCCGGCAGCGATGTTATTCCCTGCGCTATGGGCGCTGTCGCCCTCGCGAGTCGTCGCGGCGCTGGTATCTGCGGGATATTTCCTCGCCGCGTCCCGCGGTCTGCCGCAGGGCGTCGCGAAGTTTTTTGCCGCAGATCTCCGGCCCGGCCTGCTACTCTGGCTGGCAGCCTCAGCCTCCTTCGTCGTCGTGCATGTCGCGGTGTGGACACGGCAATCGGAAGAAGGGCGGCCGGCACTTCGAAGCGCGCTGCGGTATCTGGCGGCGACGTTACTGATGGCACTGCCGCCCTTCGGCATCACCGGCTGGGCGCAGCCGATCACAGCGGCAGGCGTTCTCTTTCCCGGGTGGGGATGGTGGGGCCTAGCCGCTACCGCTGTCGGCCTCGCAATGATGGCATCGCGAGGCCGACTGGCCGCAGCAATCGTCTTGGGAGGATGCTGGGTCTGGTCCGCCGCAAGCTGGACGCCGCCGTTCTTAGCGCCCGGATGGGCCGGCGTCGATCTTGAACACGGTCAAAACCTCGGGCGCGATGGATCACTGGCCTATCACCGTGACCTGATGGCAACGGTGCGCAGGGCATCAGGCGAGGGAGCCCGCATCCTCATCCTTCCGGAAAGCGCGCTCGGCTTCTGGACACCGACCGTGGAGCGCCTCTGGCGAGAGGCTTTGCATGATAGCGATGCGACTGTCATCGCCGGCGCCGCCATTCTCGGGCGCCCGGGATATGAGAATGTGCTGGTCACAATATCGAGCGAACGGTCGGAGATTCTATATCGGCAGCGGGTCCCGGTCCCGGTTTCCATGTGGCAGCCATGGCGAGCCTGGTCGGGGCAGGGCGGTGGCGCGCGCGCGAGCTTCTTCGCCAATCCGGTCGTGAAGGCTGGCGGCGTGAAGGTTGCACCTCTGATCTGCTACGAGCAACTGCTCGTCTGGCCGATCTTGCAGTCGATGCTGCGTTCTCCTGACATCATCGTTGCGACGGGAAACGGATGGTGGACTGCAGGCACATCGATCGTCGCGCTCCAGCAGGCGAGCATCGTCGCCTGGGCCAAGCTCTTCGACTTGCCGGTCGTCATAGCGTTCAACACCTGAGCAAAGGATATGAGGAATGGTCGATATCGCCCTCATCCAGCAATGCGCGGATCCCGCCCTGAAACCGGAGTTCGTGGAACAGTTCGTCGAGCGGGCAGGATCGCTCGATCCGCTTTCCGTCACGGTCCGGTCTGGGAGCCGCCTCGTTCTTGTCCCGAAGCCGACAACGTCAGATGACGCCATGGAACTGATCCGCAAGAACATCGGTCGCAACACCATACGTGTGGGAATCACGCAATATCCAGCCGGTCTCGGCATCATGGAGGCGGGCGAACTCAAACCGGACATCGTCGACGCCTGCGCCAATCTGAAAATGGGCACGGCCCTGTTCGCGAAGGTCTATCGCATTGTCATGAAGTGGTACGGCAACCCCGCCGACAAGGAGGTCCTGCCGCAGGTGTTCAATGACGCCATCGTTGCTTGGCAGACCGGGTATTTCGAGGGCACGGCAGTGTTTCGGGCGCCAGATCCCGGCGTGGGAATGCCGTCCGAACCGAGGCCTCGCGCGCCGTCCGGCGAAATGGCTAAGGGCAAAGATGATCGACCGCGGGACGATGAAGGCCCGGACACATCCGGCACGGACGCCCACAATAATCCCTACGAGGCAGGAATGCGCGTCGACCTCTCTGGGATTGGCGGCTCCCGATAGAGCCGAACTTCCGACCGGTCATGTGCAAAATGACGATCATGATGGGCTTCTCGAAAGGTATTCAATGGAAAATCAACAAAGACGGTCACGGTTGGCTTGGTCGTTGGCGATCTTGCGAAAAGCAGACAGCGAGGCGGATTTGAATGTTGCCCTTGCTGATATTCGAGGCCGCTATCAATTTGCTCACCTGGTCTTCTTGCTGGTCCGCCTCGCAAACCGAACCGGCACGTACCCCTGGTATTGCACGACTTATCCAGAGGAATGGACATCGCTTTATCATCGGAACAACTACTTCGAGATCGATCCCGTCATCGAGCTTTACAAAACCGGGTTCCTGCCCGTCGATTGGTCGAGCCTTGATCGGCGATCTGCGAGGACACGCAGTTTCTTGCAGGAGGCGAACGCATTCGGTGTCGGTCGACACGGCGTAACGATCCCGGTCAGGGGGCCGAGTGGCGAGCGCAGCCTGTTTTCCGCGACATCGAACCTGTCCGGGCGTGAATGGCGGAAATTACGCGCTTCAAGCAGCCACGAACTTCAGGTTCTTTCCTGTTATCTGCATGAGAAAGCTCTGACCGTCTCGGGTCTGCGAAAAAGCGGCGTCTACCGTAAACTTTCCAGACGCGAGCAGGAGTGCCTTCAACTTATTTCAAGCGGCTTGGTTCCGAAGCGCATTGCCACGAGATTGCAGATTTCGGAGGATGCCGTGCGTCTTTATCTCAGGCTAGCCAGACGCAAACTGGATGCGGCAACGATCTATCAGGCGATCGCAAGAGCAAGCTTTCTAGAGCTGATCCAGCCCGAATAACGCGGAAAGATCAACGGTCGACAATATCTCGCGAGCCAGCCGATTTGATGGCGCTGCCGTGGCAAGTTTTATTTTTCGCCTCGGCGAGGCAATTCTAGCGTATTACATTTTGCGATGCGTGGCTCAACTGTCACTCAAGGAGAAGCCTGTGGCTAAGACCGTGGAACGCAAGGATTACTCGATCGCCATGCGTCTGCCTGCCGCGGACGTCGCAATGATTGATCGTGCCGCCAGGCTGCGGGGTCGTTCGCGTGCCGACTTTGTGCGCGACGCCGCCGTGCGCGCAGCCGAAGAAGTCGTCATGGAGCAGCGGCTGGTCCGCATGAGTCCTGAAGGATTCGCCGATTTCATGGAAGTCCTGTCTCGTCCCGCAGTTCCGGTGCACGAGATCGTGGAGTTGGCCAAGCGACCCGCGCCCTGGGAGCCCTGTTATAAGCCGAAGCGATAAGCCGCGGCTTTTTCGGCGCCTGAACCACTCACTGAAGCGCATGATGTTTCCGCATTCTCCTGCCGCGAGCCGGCGGTCGATCACTGGCTGAGCGCAGCGCTGGCGCGCGTGCTTAGCGTCAGTTCGATGCATTCATCGCGTCTCTCTTGAGCAGGCAAAACGCCGAGTCGATCTCCCAATATCGGTAGATTGTATCGAGGCTACTTGCGATCAACCCTAGGACAGCATGTGCACTTGTGAACCGCGCCCTCGACAGGGTGTGATTTGACGAAGCGCTGAGGCTCGCTCCCCAAAATCGGATTGGGCGACAGCTGTTCCTTTGGCTCAACGACGAGGATCGCGCGATGGTGGATCGGGAGATCATGGAGTCCTGGCGGAATGCTCCGCGTCTCAATTCGTTCGCAGGCTTCTTTGAACGAACCGCCAGCGGGCTTGAAGGTGCGCCCGATCTGGGCAGACCGGAGCCCGAGATGGATCTTCTATCGTTCGATCTCGATTGCATGACGTTCTGGGATACCCACCGGCGTTTGTGGGGACATTTCGACAGTCATTATTTCGCGAGCATTCCCTATCGGCTTGAAGAGGAATGCCGCCTTGGCTCGGCAATGCTGTTGTTCGGTCAACACGCATGGGCGCGCAGTGGACGCGCGGCAACCATCTACACTTTGGGGGCCGGCGCCGGCACGCTTGCAAGAACGCTGGCAAAATTGGGTGATGGGCGACTGAAAACCCTCTGCTGCAGTCCCACGCACGGCAACCGTGTCTGCTTTTTTGCTCGCAGAGGCAGCGAAGACGCTCATTTTCATCATGGACCATTCTTCGAATTGGATGACGAGCGCTATGCTACGGATGAAAATCTTCGGCCTTTCCGGGACGGATATGACATTCTCTTCGAGGACACGACGTTCCAGATGTACAGTCCCGATCGAGAAAGCCAGCTTGACTTCATCGCCCCCCGACTTCGGCCCGGCGGACTGCTGGTGCAGCTACAAAAGCTCAGCCAGCCGAATATCGACAGCTACCTCGAACGGGAGCGTCAAAAGGATGAGTTGTTCAAACCTCGATTTTTCTCCAACGGCCAAATTGCCACGAAGAAGCGCGATGTCCTTGATACGATGATGGACCTTCAGGTCGATCTGAAGGCATCGGTATCAGCTATCCGCTCGTATTTTCGTTACGCCGTCATCACCTGGAATAGCGGCAACTTCTACACGATCGTTTCATCCAACTCGCTGAAGTCCTTAGGCAACTTTGTCGCTTCGATGGTGAGACCGGCCATCCCGCCGGAGTTTTGTTATGAAGACTTGCCACACGTCCTCGTAAACGCCAGCAAAGATCCGATTCCGTCGGATTGGGCGTGGCGAGCCCCACGAGTTCCCTTTTGAAACAGCAAGCGCATCCGGATTGCGGCGCAATCAAAATCACTTTTTGCGGAACGAGGGCGGCAATACATGAGCGGGCAGCGGTCGAACGGCAATTGGGGTTCCAGTAGCGCTGCGGAGGTAAGAAGGACCATGTCTTATCTCATGCCGGACCTTGCCCCCTTCTGGGAGCGCCCGCTCAAGGACTATGCGCAGGCCGTTTACCGCGCCGAAAGCGTCCGTGGCGAAAGCGTGCATCGCCAGGACGCAGCAGCCCGGTTCCGCAGGTTTATTGAGCGGATCGCGTTGAGATCAGGAGCGACCCAAGCCGATGCTGAGGGTGCGAGCCGACAATTGGCCGCTTCACCGGTAATCCAGACTGGCCCCCATTGCCACCTGCTGATCGAGCCGGACGCGTTTTATACGCACCTGTTCAGCATGCTCGGCCTCACCAGCAATGCTCATCGGTGGCATATCTGCTACAGTGCCTCGACCGTGAAGTTCGTGGAGAAGGCAAAAAAGGGTCCGGGATGGCTCCGGCTCGATGGCGAGGCGGTGAATGTCTTCGGCCTTTCCCGACGCCGGATGGACCCCTACAGCATCTGCGGCTTCGACGGGCCTTATCGGTTTGCCTTGTCCAGCGCGCAGGGTGGGGAACCGGTCAATACTGCGGCGGCCCGGCTCAAGGCCATTTTGCCCGACATGGAATTTTCGTCGGCGGCCGAGGCGATAAAGGCTGCAAATCTGGCCCTATGGCGAAGATCGTTTTCGCCGTCCGTCGGACTGCTGCAATTCGATGATATCGATGTTGCCGATCTCGTGGCCGAACATTTCGAGGATCCGGCGTCGTGGCTATCGACCCGTCTTGCCGGCGGCCAGTTTGCCCAAAAGTTGTTACGAACGCTGGATCGGCTTAACGGCGGACCGTGGGCGGGATGGATACGGCAAACCACCGAATTCTTCTGGGGCTTGGCGGACGGACGGATTTTTCCCGTGCGGCTGAAGGATGGGGTTCTCTCAGGGGGCTCTTCGCCGGGTTTTCACGTGCCGTTCGAGCCTCAGAGCATTGCAGCCGCCTTGCGGCAACGCAAATTGGTGCCGAATCTCCTGCTTACGTTTCTGGTTATATCGATCCTGCCGGGTATTCGGGTTCTCGGCGGCTGCCGGCAGACCGTCTATTATCCGCTCATGCGATATCTTGTTGCCACTGCGCTTGAATGCTCGGACGATAGCGGTCTCCTCGATACGCTGCGTGCGGATGTGCGACCCGGTGTGTGGGGACATCGTGTCTTGCGGCCAGATGACGGCTATCCCTTTCGGGAATTCGAAGAGTGTGGCGAGATGTCGGAATTGGCCGCTCACTATGGGAACTGCTCATTGGAAGAGGCGTCCGGCAACCTTTTCAGTTTTGCTAGCGATCCGATTTGGGCAGAGTTGGCCGCGCACATCAGGGCGCGAAGAATTCATCCTGCTTCGCCTGAGTGGCAGTGGGCATAATTTCTTACGAGTCTCGTGGCGGCTATCGTTTGTTGGAATGCCAGTCGACGAGAAGGCGCCGGTAGGTAGCAAGCCATTGAATTCAATAATAAGGATTCAGGGGACTTTATCGGAGATTGTTATGAGTCGGGATGGCATGCTGATCAGACGAATTTCCGCTAACGAGGTTGATGTTTTCCGGCGCATTCGCCTGGAAGCGCTTCAGACCGAACCCTCCTCTTTTGCGAGCCGCTACGAGGATTGGGTCGATCTTCCTGTCGAAGAGTGGCGTCAACGATTGCTTGATCCGGTCTTCGTGGCATTCAGCCGCGATGAGCCTGTCGGCATAATCGGCCTCTTGCGTCAAAGCCCGAGCAAGATGGCCCATCGAGCCACCCTTGTCATGGTTTACCTGCGGGCAAGTTTTCGTGGAACAGGCCTTGCCAAAGATCTCCTGGACGCGGTCGTCGATTTTGCAAGAGGCCAGGGAATTCTGCAGCTGGAACTCGCGGTCAGCGCCGAAAATCCGGGAGCGATAGGCTTTTATCTCCGGGAAGGGTTCTCTGAGGTCGGGAGGATCCCCGGCGGCCTCTTGGACGGCGGCAGGGAAATTGACGATATCCTCATGGCACGGCGACTAAGTAAATGAAGAACATTCGCCGGGGGAACTGATCAATCCTAGCGCCCTACAGATCGATTGCAGGGACCGACACTTCAATTGCTTTCACTGCCGGTTGCCGCCTCCCGTTCCGAGGCCGTGACAAAGGTGATGCGATGTGGGTCTCCCGCTACCCTTCAGTCAGGTCTCCGCTCCGCGTAGCGAGGATCCAGCCAGCGTCTCGATCATATATTCGATAAAGGCTCGGACACGGTGTGGCAGTGGCCCGCCGCCCACATAAACAGCGTGAATCAGTTCCAGATCGCCTGGATTATACTCTTCAAGCAATGGTACGAGCTTTCCTGCCTGGATGTCGGTCGCGACGTGAAACGAGCCCAATCGTGCGATACCCGCTCCGGCAAGCACCATCTGCTTCATGGTCTCGCCGTTGTTCACGACAAGGCTTCCTGTGACCGCCTGTGAAATGTCCTGCCCTTGCCATCGGAACGGCCAGGATGGTCGAGCCCGGCGAAAATTGAAGGTGAGGCAGTCATGACGTTCGAGATCGGCGGGCGTTTCAGGCCGCCCTTTGCGCTGGAGATAGGAGGGAGCGGCGCAGACGACGCGTCGGCTCTGCCCGAGTTTTTTTGCGATCAGGCTGCTGTCCGGCAGATTCCCCATTCGGATCGCGACGTCTGCCTTGTCCGCGACGAGATCAACGATGCCATCGGTAAAGCTCAGGTCGACGATCAGGTCAGGATTGCGTGCGAGAAAGGCGGGCATGGCCGGAGCCACGAACATGGTGCCAAACGGAATGGTAGTGTTCACCCGAAGCCGTCCACGCACCGCCCCGCCGGCTGCCTCCTGATCGGCATCGTTCAGATCCTGCAATATCTTGAGTGTGGCGTGATGATAAGCCTCGCCTTCCTCCGTCAGTGTCAACGCCCGCGTCGTCCGCACCAGAAGGCGTGTGCCAAGCCTTGCTTCGAGACGTGCGATCAGCTTGCTGACCGCTGATGGCGTGAGGTCGAGGCTGCGCGCCGCCGCTGAGAAGCCTCCTTCCTGGACGACGCGAGCAAACACTTCCATCTCACCAGACCGTTCCATAAGAATGCGCGGCAATGATGATCTCCATTCACAGGTGCTTGTCTAATTCCGGCAATAGTGCCCTCTATTCTTAGATCATAGCTTAATTCCGGAAACAATCTGGAGAAGCATCATGGATTTGCAACTGACCAACAAGACTGCCCTTGTGACCGGCGCGACCGCAGGGATCGGGCTCTCCATCGCCAAGGCGCTCGCCGTCGAAGGCGCCCGCGTCATTCTGACTGGCCGCGACCAGTCCAAGCTCGACGCCGCGGTCACCATCATCAAGGCATCGGGTGGTGAGGCCGTCAACGGCATTCGAGCGGACGCCGCGACCGCCGACGGCGCCGCGACCATCGCCAAAGCCGCCCCTTCGATCGATGTTCTCGTCAACAATCTCGGCATTTACGAAAGCAAGGCCTTCGGTGATATCGCTGACGCGGACTGGACGAACCTCTTCGACGTGAACGTAATGAGCGGCGTGCGTCTGTCGCGGGCCTATCTGCCGGGCATGCTGGAGCGGAATTGGGGCCGGATCATTTTCATCTCGAGCGAGTCCGGCCTCGCCATTCCGCCTGACATGATCCACTACGCGACCACCAAGACGGCGCAACTCTCGGTCTCGCGTGGCTTGGCGCAACTGACGCGCGGCACCAATGTAACGGTCAACGCCGTGTTGCCGGGTCCGACCCGCTCTGAGGGCATCGAAGCCTTCTTGCGCAGCCAGGCCAGCGATCCTTCTGCTCCGATCAAGGAGATCGAGGCCGAATTTTTCGCAACAGCCCGTTCCGCATCGATCCTGCAGCGCATGGTGGAAGCTGATGAGGTCGCTAATCTCGTTGCCTATCTCGCCAGCCCCCGTTCATCGGCCACGAACGGCGCAGCCCTGCGCGCCGAAGGCGGCCTCGTCAACACCATCGCCTGAGAAAGCCATTTCATGTCCAACAGTCCCCTTACCATCATCGCTATCACCACCGCCAAACCCGGCAGGGAGGCGGCGCTTGGCGCCGCCCAGGAAAAGCTCGTCGGAGAAACGCTCCTGGAAGATGGCTGCTTGCGCTACGAATTGCACCAGTCCCTCGATGACGGCCGGGTTCGCATCTTTGTCGAGACGTGGGAAAGCGAAGCCCAGTGGCGCGCCCATATGGAGGGTGCGGCAATGCAGCGGTTTCAGGCCAGCGGCGTAGGCGACTACTTCGCCGATTTCGCCCTGCATCGCCTGCTAAAGGTGGCGGGCTGAGCAGCCCGCATCACTCTTCGTTCACGCCATGATTCCAACATCCGGAGATATACCGATGAAACGCCTCCGTAGCCTTGCCGTCGCCCTAGCATTCAGCTTGGGCGTCCACAGTGCTCACGCCGCAAACGTCCTGATCGTGCTGTCCGATTCCGACCATCTCGATCTGAAGGACGGAAAGGTTTTCCAGACGGGTTTTTACCTCAACGAACTGATGCAGCCGGTAAAAGCCCTTCGCGACGCCGGTCATGATATCACCTTCGCCACACCGAGGGGCACCGCGCCGTCCGTCGACAAGACCTCGATCGACAAGATGTATTTCGGCGGCGATGAAGCCGCAATGAAAGCGAGCCAAACGCAGCTCGACGAACTCGGCCTGCTGTCGAGCACCGCATCGCCCGTGGTCAGTCTCGCCCGGGTCGAGCAGATCGGTTACGACCACTTCGATGCGGTCTATGTGCCCGGCGGTCATGCCCCGATGCAAGATCTTCTGGTGAGCCCGGAACTCGGCAAATTGCTTACCTACTTCCACGAGAAGGGCAAGACGACCGCGCTGGCCTGCCACGGGCCAATCGCGCTCATCTCAACGCTTCGGGATGCGAAGGGCTTCACCGCTCAGCTTGAAACGACAGGTGCAGCCAACGCCGGTGGCGAATGGATTTATGCCGGTTACAAGCTCACCGTTATCAGCAATCGGGAAGAAGAAATGGCCAAAGGATTGCTGAACGGCGGCCAGATGAAATTCTATCCTCAGACAGCGCTTGAGCAAGCGGGCGGTAAATTCAGCAAGGCCGATGAGCCTTTTGCTGCGTACGTCGTGACCGACCGCGAACTGATAACAGGCCAGAACCCAGCCTCGGCGCCCCTCGTTGCCCAAGAACTTCTGAAGCGGCTGCAATAAATCATGTAAGACAAAGCCGAGGGGCGGGCGTTGCCGACTCCGGTCAGCGATGCGCGCCTTTTCCGTTATCCGGCTAGGCAAGCCCAGCCGGATGCTGCATCAGCGGAAGTGACTGAGGATTTCCGGGTGGTAAGGGCCGAAGAGTGATCGCATTTCGGTTGCGCATGGTTGCCACAGCGCCTTTTCGCAGCAGTTGGCACTCCTGAGTAGTTTTGGGTCGTTAAAGCACGCCCGTTTTAATCGGAGTCATATTTGCTATGCTTCTCATGGCGATAACAGATTAGGCGGTGAACCCATTAACTTCAGCGTAGTGAAGCGCCGAGTTTGATGCCCGGAGCTCGGGTAATCAGCCCACATATTCCAAGTGTATGAGCGGATATGGCCTGCCTTGCCCATCAATCGGCGAACGGCCCGTCTGCCTAAATCCCATTCGTTCATAAAAGCGAACAGCTTGATCATTCTGTTCATTGACATCGGTTGTCATTTTTGGATGAAGCGTGAGGCCGTGCTGCACGAGGGCAGCACCAATACCGATTCCGCGCCGGGCGGGATCAACGAAAAGCGCTTCCATGTGTCCTTCGTCGATCAGCATGAAGGCCAGCGGGTAGTCATTTTCATCAACTCCCAGCCAGAGTGGTGCGTTGGGAAGGAAACCGCACACCATTTCATCAATAGCGAGGCGATCCTCAGGCGTTAGAAAGTGATGAGTAGCGTCAACTGCGCCTCGCCAGATTTCGATGATACGGGCACCCTCATCGGGGCGGGAAGGTCGGATCATAATCATGGGTCTCCGACTATAATATTTTGATCAAATCAGCAAAGCGACTTGCTGAATAGACTTAAATTTCACCGCCAGTTCTGATTCAGGCTCGGCATGAGCCGTTATCCCGCGGCCGCGAGAAAGTTAGCGGCCTTCGCAAGCTCGGCTGGACTCCAGTTCAGCATAGCCCGCGCGCCGCGGCATGCTCAATTGTGAGAACGCTACCGCTCTTCATTCCGGTTTCTTTAATCGCACGCCGGCGCCGCCACCGTTTTCCGGAATGAATTCAATCCCGGCTGTTTCCAGAGCCAATTGCATAGCCCTCAGATTTGCATTTGTTATGGATGGTGTGCCATCTTCGACTTCGGCGCGGCTCACTGTCGCGACACCAATCCCTGCTGCTTTTGCAAGATCTTTTGCGCTCCAGCGGATCATCGCACGCGCGGCGCGTAGCTGGGTGCCGGTGATTTTGTTGGACTCATGTGATTTCGAATTGATCAACTTGATCTCGTATGATACCTAAGTGTGATTACCTGCGGCTGCATTCGGTGCTGGAACACCAAACACAGCCTGACCACAACCAAGCTTATGGGAGCTCGGATCATGGCTGATTCCGACAATAGCAGAACTTTGTCTCCGGTCACCCAGGGAGACCTCCATTCGTTCGTCATGGAGTCTTTACCCACAAATCCGGAGCTTGCCGCCCGGCTGATCGCACCGCTCGACATCTTCAATGACGATCTGGCCTTTACGGTCTGGCGCGAATGGTGCGAAGCCCGGCAGCGGCTGATCGAAATGTGCCTGCGGCAGCAGGGGCTCGAAACCAGGCTTGTTTCCATGGTCGGTTCGCCATCGTCCGCGCCGGAAGCCTGGAGCGTCGCCGATGAAGAAGTCGGGTATAGCTCTGCTCTCAAGGAAGAGCGGCGGGCATCCGCCGCAGAGGATGAGGTGGCGGCAATGCTGTGGGAAACGCCGGCGCGATCAAGTGCCGGCGCGGCCGCGAAGCTCCATGCCATCGTCACCAAAGGGCAACCCTGTGTCACCAGCGACGAGTATCCCTGGCCGCAAATCCGCGCCGTCATCGCCGATCTGCTGAGGATCGACGCAAAAACCTCCACACCACCTTCGAACACGCTGATGTAGGAGCGGTCAACGTCTGCTGTCGGTGCAGACTGCTTTGCGGGCGACGGGGGTTTCAGTCTTACCATCCTCAGATCTCGTACGGGATGTTCCGGAGTGAATACTCGGGACAATTGCACCGCAGAGCACATTCATCTGCAGTGGATACTCTACAAAATGCTGCGAACCGGATCTCTGAGGACATCGTCCCAGTGAAGAACTTTCGGCGAAACCATTTTTGCCGCAGCGGCGCGACCGCAACAAAAAATCAAAAAAGGGAACTTCATAATGAAACCAGGAAGTCCATTTCGTCTGCTTCTCCTGAGCATGCTGGTGATCTTGCTTGCCGTAGCGAGCGTTCCAGCGGGGCAGGTGAGGGCACAGGAGCTTCGGATTGCCACGGCTTACAAGCTGATGACGCTCGATCCGCACTACGCCAATCTCAACGAGAATACCTCTCTGCTCTCCCACATCTATGAGCGGCTGGTCTATCAGGATGAGCACCTCGATCTGAAGCCCGGTCTCGGCATTTCCTGGCGCGCAACGTCTGCCACGCAGTGGGAGTTCAAGCTTCGGCCAAATGTCCGCTTTCACAACGGCTCGGCATTCACCGCTGACGACGTCGTCTACACGGTCGAACGCATCCGGGATTTCCTTAAACCGCCAAGCGGCGGCTTTCGCGCCTATGTCAGCGAAATCAAGGCCGTCTCGACGCCGGATCCTCTGACCGTGGTCATCGATACGAACGGTAATGTTCCCAACTTGCCACTGTCGCTTTCCTCGATCTTCGTGATGCATCGTCCTGGGCAGGGGTTTCAGACGACAGACGAACTCAACGCCGGCAGCCCTCCCGTCGGTACAGGTCCCTACAGGTTCCAGAGCTGGAGCTCCGGCGAGATGCTAAAGCTTGCCCGAAACGATGACTACTGGGGCGGCAGAGCCGCCTGGCCGGAGGTCACGTTCCGGGTGATCGAAAGCGCCGCCGCCCGCGTGGCGGCTCTGGCCACCGGCGCGGTCGATGTCGCGGATGCCATTCCGGCACGTGACGTCGCCTCTCTGAAGCAGCGCGGTGCCAGGATCGCCAGCATCAGCGCGGCGCGCGTCAATTTTCTGCAATTCGACACGGAAAGAGAGACGCTCCCCGGCGTCACGGATAAGTCGGGCAAGCCGATTGCCAATCCCTTCAAGAATCCCTCGGTGCGGCGCGCGCTTGCGATGGCGACGGATCGCGGAGTTCTGGTCGACAAGATCCTTGCCGGATATGCCACGGCCGCGGCGCAGGTCTTCCCAAGCGGTCTGCCGGGCACCTCGGCAAATCTGCAGGTTTCGCCTCCGAACTATGATGAGGCGAAAGCCCTTCTCGCAAAAGCGGGTTTTCCAGATGGCTTCAAACTCGTTCTCGCCGGACCTGCCGGCCGTTATCCCGGCGACGGGGAGAGCCTTCAGGCGATCGCGCAAAGCTGGGCTCGTATCGGCGTGAGCGTCCAGCCGGCGGCCTTTCCGTTCTCCGTCTTCAACACCAAGCGTGCTGCGGGCGACTTCGCCCTCTGGTACGGCGGCACTTCCGGCGAAGCAGTCGACATCATTCTCCATGCGCTGCTTGCTTCACCAAATCCGGACCGTGGAACCGGAGCCTTGAATTTCGGGCACTATCGAAGCGAAGCCTTTGACGCGATGCTGGCAAAGGCGGAGAGCCTCCCGGACGGCCCGGAGCGGAACAAGGCACTTGCCGACGCGACGGATTTCGTGATGGCCGATCAGCCGATCATTCCTCTCTACCACTTCCATCATATCGTCGCTTACGGTCCACGTGTTGGTTCATACGTGATGCACCCGCGCGGCTGGACGACGGCGATGCAGACGCTTCCGGCGACGGAGTAAGAGATCATGGCCTTGATTTCAGTTGCGCTTGGAAGGCTATCGCAGTCCGTCCTTCTCCTTTTCGCCATGTCCTTGATCGGCTTTATCGGCATCCACAGCATTGGCAATCCGGTCTTCAACATCGTCAATATCGAAACCGCCACGCCCGACGATATCCAGCGCGCGACGATCGCGCTGGGACTGGATCAACCCGTTTGGCGCCAATATGCCCTTTTCCTCGACAACGTCGTCCATGGAAACTTTGGAACCTCATACATCTACCATCAGCCGGCCCTTGCCCTGGTCATGAGCAAGCTTCCCGCGACGCTTGAGCTCGCATGTGTCGCGATGCTCGTCGCGGCTCCGGCCGGAACAGGAGTGGGGCTCCTGGCCGGCCGGAGGAAGGGCGGGCTCTTCGACCGCACCGCCCTCAGATCGAGCGTGTTCGCGCTGAGCATTCCGTCCTTCTGGCTGAGCATGATGCTGATCCTCTTGGGCGCGATCCTGACGGGCTGGTTTCCATCGGGCGGACGGGGCGCGACGGCGAGCTTCATGGGGTTGGAATGGAGCGTGCTGACCAAGGACGGCCTGTGGCACATGATCCTTCCGGCGCTCGCGCTCGCGATACCGAACATTGCCTTGATCGCCCGGCTTTCTCGATCGGGCACGATCGAGGTCGAAAGCCTGGACTTCACCCGGTTTTGCCGTGCGAAAGGGCTTTCCCCGCGAAGGATCCTGTTCCGCCATACGCTTCCGAACATCAGCGTGCCGATCATGACGATCATCGGCCTTCAATTTGGCGGCATGCTCGCTTTCGCGGTGGTCGTGGAATCGATTTTCTCATGGCCGGGCGTCGGAAAGCTCTTGATCGACTCGATCCAACTCCTCGATCGACCAGTGGTGATGGCAACGCTGACCTTCATCTCGGTCGCCTTCATCGCCCTGAATGCCTTTGTCGACCTCTTCCATGCCGTGCTCGATCCGCGCGTGCGCCTGGCCTCATAAAGGTGAACCGCCATGAAAGCTGAAATTCTCCGGGCGCTGAACAAGCGTCCCCTGCCGCGGATGCTCACGCCGTCCACGCTCCTGCTTGCAACCTATATTCTGCTGGCCCTAGCTGCGCCTGTCATTGCGCCGCAAAATCCGTACGCCCCACTGCAGATCTATGCATGGGAGGCATCCTCTCCGCCCGGCACGGCGGGCAGCGGCGGTTTTCTCTACCTGCTCGGAACGGACGGGCTCGGGCGGGATATCGTCAGCTGTATCCTCTATGGCCTGCGCATCAGCCTCGTGGTGTCGATCACAAGCGCGGCCATCGCCGCCCTGATCGGCCTCACAGCTGGCGTCAGCGCCGCCTATTTCGGCAGGTGGGTCGATGTTGCGATCATGCGGCTGGTCGATCTTCAGCTCAGCCTCCCGACGATCCTCGTCGCCTTGATTGCGATCGTCACACTCGGGCCCGGGATAGACCGGATCATTCTCGCGTTGATCATCGCTCAATGGGCGACCTATGCGAGATTGGCGCGCAGTGTCGCACTGAGCGAGACGAGAAAGTCCTACATGGACGCAGCCCGGCTGATGCGGCTGCCAACATCCAGGATCCTCTTCCGCCACCTGCTTCCGAACAGCATTGCGCCGGCCGTCACCTTGATACCGATCGAAGTCGGTCATGCCGTCGCGCTCGAAGCGACCTTGTCCTTTCTTGGCCTGGGCGTCCCGATCGACAAGCCGTCCCTCGGCTCCACGGTCGCAAACGGGTTTCAGTACCTTTTGACCGGCCAGTATTGGATCAGCCTTTTCCCCGGTCTCGCCCTCTTCGGCCTGATCGCAAGCATCAACTTCGTCGGAGAAGACGTTCGACGCCGTCTCGATCCAAGGAGCCGTTCGGTATGACATGCGAACCTGGAAAAACACCGCTGCTGCGGGTGACGAACCTTGGCCTTCGTCACCTCTCTGCCTCCGGACCGGCGGCGCTCCTGACGGATGTGAGCTTCGAACTTGGACGCGGCGAGATCCTCGGCGTCATCGGCGAGTCAGGCGCCGGAAAGTCGACATTGGGCAATGCCATCCTCGGCCTGCTTCCCCCTGGGTTTCAACGAACCTCCGGCTCGATCGAATTCGCCGGCAAGCCGATAGACATCATGGCGGGCGAGGGGGACGACCTCCGGGGACGGAGAATATCGGCCATCTTCCAAGACCATACCGCTTCGCTCGATCCTTTGATGAGCGTCGGGGCACAGGTAGAGGAAACAATCCTGGCGCTCGACGGATCCGTGCCGAGGCATGAGGCTCGCGCACGCGCTGTCGAGCTCCTGGCCCGCGTCGGAATTCCAGAGCCACGGAACCGGTATGGCAATTATCCTCATCAACTCTCCGGAGGACAAAGGCAGCGGGCTGTCATCGCAATCGCACTGGCGGGATCGCCCGACATCATCATCGCCGATGAGCCGACTTCGGCACTGGACGCCACGGTCCAGAAGCAGATTCTCACGCTCCTTCGAACCCTCGTCGATGAGACTGGTGTCTCCATCATCCTGGTCACTCACGACATGGGCGTGGTTTCCGAGATAACCGACCGTGTTCTCGTCATGAGAAGAGGCCAGGTGGTGGAACAGGACGGCACCACGGCCATTCTCGATGCGCCGGCAAACGACTATACGCGCGGCCTGCTTGCGGCGGTCCCGCGGCTTCGAATTTTGACGCCAAAGGAGGAGGGACAAGCCACTGCCGACCGCACCGTTTCTGCGGACGCGGGCGAGGGCGATGACCTGCTTCTCGTCGCTAAGGGTGTTTCAAAAACCTTCTCTCCGCGGGGCTTTGCGCGGATTCTTGGCCACAACTCACCCAAGTTCGCCTTGCGCGACGTCAACATCAGGCTGCCGCGTGGCACGATCACCGGCATTGTTGGCGAGAGTGGAAGCGGAAAGACGACGATCGGCCGGATCATTGCCGGCCTGGATGCTGCGTCCACGGGAACGGTCACGATCGCCGGCAACGAATTTGATGTTTCGATGAGCGGCCGCCGCAATCGACTTCTCGGCCGCGTTCAGATGATCTTTCAGGATCCGGCCGTGTCGCTCAATCCGAGGATGACCATCGGCGAGACATTGCGCGAAAGCTTCCGCTTTGGCGCAAGTGCGCACTCCCAGGACGAGCCGGCCGACATCGCGGCGATGATGGATCGACTTGGCCTATCCCGCGCCTTGCTCACCCGTCATCCACATCAGCTGTCGGGCGGGCAGAAGCAGCGCGTTTGTATCGCGCGGGCGCTGTTGGCGAGGCCGCAGATCATCATCGCAGACGAGCCTACGTCGGCGCTCGACGTATCGATACAGGCCGAAATCGTCAAGCTTCTGAAAGACAGCGTCACCGAAAAGAACATGACAATGCTCTTTATCTCTCATGACCTTGCTGTCGTGCAGCAGCTTTGCAGTTCCGTTTACATCTTCAAGGATGGCCGTATCGAAGATGTCGGACCCTCCGACTTCATCTTCTCCTATTCGCAAAATCCCTACACGCGCACCCTCATCGACGCCCGGCCCCGCCGGTTCGTCAGCTGAGGGCCGTCGGTCGCCACGGCTAGGTCTCAACCATTCTGGTTTCGACAATTTCGGTTCCAGACATCCGCGGCTCTTCACTGCCACGAAAGGTGACACATGAATGACAGGTTCACATTGGCCGTCACGGGCCAATCGCTCATAAAATATGATATCCGCGCCATCCGCGCTCCGGCGTTTCAGGCGGTTCAAGCCTTGCTTCGCCAGCCGGATCTTTCGTTCACCAATTTCGAAGGGACGATCCTTGGAAGCCACGGCGGCTGGCCGCTCAAAGGATCCTTTTTCGGCTGCAGCGAGCCGGTTGTCCTTGACGCGCTTCAGGCGATGGGGTTCGGAGCGCTTTCCCTTTCGAACAACCATGCCTTCGATCTCGGCCCGTCCGGTGTGCTTTCGACCCTGGAAGAAGTTGAAAAGCGCGGCTTCCTTCATGCGGGGCTCGGGCGCAACCAGACCGAGGCCTCGCGAGCGAGCATTGGGACCATTGCAGGGCAACAGGTCGCCATCGTCGCGATGGATGGTGGCCCTGGTCCGGATTTCATGTACGCGGCGAACGCAGACGTTGATCGGCCGGCGCGTCCCGGCGTAAACAGGCTTCGTTTGTCGCAGGTCATTGAGGTTGACGAGGCGGCCTTCGATCAACTTTGCTCGGTTCGAGAGAAGGTCGGCTACACTGCGATCGACCTCACCAATGACAGCCAACCCGACGATCCCCGGCTTCTGGATCCGCACCAGGAGATCGGGATCGCACGCGCCGTCTTCAAGCGATCGGCAAGTTTCGGCCGGAGCGTCAGGATCGATGAAAACGATATTGCGCGAAACCTCAGGTCGATCTCCGTCGCCGCCAGCGAGGGCTGCCTCACCATAGCCTATCTGCACCACCACCACTGGGCTTCCGACTGGTATCAGGTGCCGGAATGGGTCAGCGCCGTTGCAAGGCGGTGCATCGATGCCGGCGCGGCGATGTTTGTCAGCCATGGCGCCCCCGTTCTTCAACCCGTGGAAGTCTATCGCCGTCGGCCGATCTTTTATAGCCTCGGCAATTTTATCTTCCATGTGAGATCGGAGAAAACGACGTGGAGGGCACCTGAAGTGTGGGAGAGTGTTATCGGCGTGTGCTCTTATGCGCAGGACAATACCCTGATCGACATCCGCTTCTATCCGATCGTAATCGGAGGGGAGGAGGGCTTAAAGGATCGATTGCTCGAGGGGCGGTTGGTCCCACACCTTGTGGCTGGGGACGCCGCAAAGAGAATCCTGCAAAGATTTAGGGAGCAGTCCGCGAAGCTCGGCGTGGAAATCGAACTGCAAGAGGACATCGGCGTTCTCCGCGTCTGAGCGGCAAAGCCGAGCGCGCCGACGGAGAAGCTGGAGGTGCCCCTGATAGGGCAGGGGCAGGGAAAGATTAAAAATATGCGCCGGACCCTTGTGATCAGCGGCGCCTTTGCCCGTTACTGGCATTGCATAGAGGAAATTGAATGTATTCGATCGAACAAAAGACGATAGGGGTACGCGACGAGCTTGTCGGCCGGTTTTTCCGTTACCTTGCCATAGAAAGCCAGAGCAACGCCGCTGCAACGCATTTACCCTCTTCGCCTGGCCAGCTTGAACTTGCCAGCATGCTGGCAGGGGAATTGCGCGGCCTTGGCGTTAATGACGTCGTCATCGATGAGCATGCCATCGTGACGGGCGTGAAACGCGGCAATAGCCCAGGCGCTCCACGCATTGGGTTCATCGCCCATCTCGATACGGTCGACGTCGGCCTCTCCCCAATCATTCGGCCGCAGATCAAACGTTTCGACGGGCAGGACATGTGCCTCAATGCGCAAAAAGACATCTGGTTGCGGGTGGCGGACCATCCGGAAATTCTCGCCTGGCTGGGTGAGGATATCATTGTCGGCGACGGAACGAGCGTACTCGGCGCGGATAACAAGGCGGCAATCGCTATCATCATGACCCTTCTTGCCCGCCTTGGGCCGTCACAGCCCCACGGCGACATCGTGGTCGCCTTCGTCCCGGACGAGGAGATCGGATTGCGTGGTTCAAAGGTACTCGATCTTGACCGCTTCCCGTGTGATTTCGCCTATACCATCGACTGCTGCGAGCTTGGCGAGGTTGTCGTCGAGAATTTCAATGCTGCCTCGGGCGAGATCGTCTTTACCGGCGTTAGCGCGCATCCGATGTCGGCGAAGGGCGTGCTCGTCAATCCGCTGCTGATGGCCCTCGACTTCATCTCGCAGTTCGATCGCACCGAAACACCCGAATGCACGGAAAAGCGCGAAGGCTATTTCTGGTTCAAGGACTTGGTCGCCAATGAGAACGAAGCCCGGCTCAAGGTCATGATCCGCGACTTCGACAAGGCCGCGTTCGAGCAACGGAAAGGGCGTGTCGGTGATGTTGCGGCGTGGATCAGATCGAATTATCCGTCCGGCTCGGTACAGCATGGCGTAACCGACACCTATCATAACATCGCTGACTACCTCGGCGACGACAACCGGCCCGCCGAACTGCTGTTCAATGCTCTTGCGGCACTGGGAATTGAAAGAAAGCTCATTGCGATGCGGGGAGGAACGGACGGGGCGGCCCTGTCGGCGCGTGGATTGCCCACCCCGAATTTCTTCACCGGCGCCTATAATTTCCATTCGCGTTTTGAATTCTTGCCCATTGCCGCGTTCCAGAAATCTTATGAGACGGCTCTCATGCTATGCCGCCTCGCAGCGGATCCTGCGGGTGGGTACAACTGGTTTAAGAAAAAGGAGGTTTGACGAGCCAGCACGGCGTCTCTTTGCGGCTCAGATCATTGAAACGATTGCCGCCAGACATGAGGATTGTCCCGTTGAAATCAAATGTCGGAGGGTGATTCGGGGCTGGATTCGGCCATATTCTTGATATTGGAGCGGCCCTTTGACACGAGGAGTTCGAACGCCTCCACGTCAAGTATTTCGGCGAGGCTAGCAACCGTATCAATTGTCGGGCTGTAGACGCATCGCTCCAAGGAGCTGACATAGGTGCGATGGATGTCTGCGCGGTGTGCAAGCTCCTCCTGCGAAAGCCCTTTGGCGTTTCGCAGTCTCCTGAGATTGAGCGCAAAAATCTCTCGAATATTCATAGGCGGAGTCATGCGCCTTGCAGCGCATTCATCTACAGAGTATCCTCTACAATCGCCCTTTCGACACCACTACCTGGGTGTGGTTTTCCTCAAATCCATTTGTTGGATTACGTCAGAGATGATAGGGCCTCTTGGCCGAGGGAGGGCGACGAGTGGACAGTGCCGTAGGGGGCTGGGACGCATTGTCAGTCGCTTCGGTGCTCGGGGCTTGAGACGGATTCATCTCGGATTTTACCCCTCGGCTAGAATTTTCAGGTTCGCTGGCAGCGCGTGCACCCGACGAACCTACTAGGGAGACAGTGATGGAATCGGACGCTGCAAGTTTGTTGGGAAGGGTTGAGCTTCGGCCTCTGGTCGGGCTCACTCGTGGACTTTCGACGGCCGATCTGGAGGCGCTCACAGTCCAGGCTATTCGGGCCCATAGGCAGTTGGTTGCAAAGGCCGACGAGCTCTTTCAGGCGTTACCTGACGACTACAAAACAGGAAAATTGACCGGCGGCGCCCAGCATCTGCGGTCTATCGAAGCCAGCATTGAAATGCACGCACAGATGAGCGTGGTAAACACGCTGGTCACTATCCTTGGCTATATCCCGAGGGTATCGGTGAATTGAGCGTCAGATCAGTTTTTTGCGGATCGCAATAGCGGTCAGGTGCGTCGTCGTGTGAACGTTGAAGCGCTTCTTCGTCTCCGCAAGCTTGACGCGTACGCTGTTGTATTTGACGCCCTCCAGATCGGCCACTTCCTCCATGGTCTTGCCAACTGCAATCCAGCGAAGATAGGCTGCTTCCCTCGGGTCGAGATAAGCATTCTCCTCGACGGTGGGCGTCGCCCGCATAAACGCAATGCGGGCATGGAGTTGCGCCACCGCCGTCGCGGCGGCAACTGCATCGATCTCTTTATCGAGGTCGATTGTCGAGTTTTCTGAAGCCAAGGTGAACATCGCCATCGCGCCGTTCGCGGCGTTGACGGGTATGGTGATTCCGGAACGGATACCGAAATCGGCTGCATGCGCGTAGAACGAGCGCTCACCTTTTGAAAGCCGCGGACGTTCCTGTTCGCCGTTCCACATGAAAACACGTTTCAGCGATTTCGCGCGCTTCACGACAGGATCAAGCCTGGAATAATGTCGTTCGAAGTACACCGCCTGCCATTCCGGATGATAGTTCGAGATCGCGACGATATGGCTGGGCTGCATGTTGAGATAAGCATAGCCGCGAAAGCCGATCCGTGCAGTGAGACCTGAGAGAGCTTCCTCAAGGCTGCTTTGATCGCCTTCGAGTGCGGTGAGATCAGTCAGCTTATCAAGCCATTGCTGCATTCGCGTTCTCCTTGACGTTTGCCGTTCGTTGTCGACCCTCTGACAACTGGTCCTTCTCCTCCCGACTTGCGTGGACTGCATCGAACATACTGTATTACCAGCGGCTAATCCAACCGAAGCGTGTCACATTCGGTAAAAATGGACAACACCAGACGATGTTGAATACGCTGAAACGCAGGCGGTTAGGCCTCTTCTCGTCCTCATGACAGGTTTGCTTCGCTGCTTAAGCGATAGGAGTGGCGACAGGATCAAAAGGTTGCCGACAAGGACACACCAGAACAACAAGGTCGGAAACGTCCTTGATGATTTCGCATCGAAAGGAACTCCGTCGATCAGGGTGGGCGGCGCGGAAATCGACGTCTGAATAATCGCGCCGGCGGCAAAAGTGATGTCCACCTCTTTGCCCAATGCTCTGTGCTCAGCCTAGCAGGCTGGAACAATATTCCACTTTGGCGGTTGATCATCAGGGAAATTAAGGAGGATACGCAAATGCGGAAGATAATTATTGCCTGTGCGGCCGCCATCACCATCGGTGTTGCTGTGCCTGCGTCCGCTGAGGAGGTGATTGTCGACGGGCCTTCCTATGATCAAGGCTATCGTCACCATCGCCATCAGCATCCTTACGTTGCTTTGAGTGATCGGGGCATAGCCATCGGTTCGCGATCGCGATCGATACGATCGCTATAATGATCGCGGCCGATGCATGACAAGGAGCGTCACTCGCACGGATGAAAATGGCGATCAGGTTACCAAGACCATGAGACGCTGTGACTGACAGCGCCAATGCCGAAGCCTACAAACATGGCTTGTCCCGAAAGCAAAGTGTTTGCCTTCAGGACGAGCTTCGACCGTTTGATCTCGGATTACCAGCGTCAGGCGGCGCAGCCATTCGGCAGCCTCCGTTATCGAGAGTTACCGGAAACAATCCGGGCCAGATCAACTTGAATTGGCAGCAGTCTGCCAGTCCTTGACTGGCTCCAGTGTGTCTCGCACCTAACAGAAGCCATTGAGTTTCAGGATCCTATGAGCGTCGATTGCCGCCCGAAGCGCGTCTTCGGATGCGCGGTCTCCATCGTTTGCGTCGGGATGGTGCATCTTGAGCCTCTGTTTGTAGCGGCTTCTAATTTCATCCGGTGTTGCGCTCGGTGAAAGCCCGAGCGTTTCGAATGCCTTCGCTTCCAGCGCCTTGAGTTTGCGGGATTGAACGATCGCTTTTGCTGCTTGCCTTTGTGCAGCGCTTTTTCTTGCATTGATCGCTTTTGCCGTCCCGGAGCGAATTGCGGAGGGAAGGGGCGTTTCAGGCGAGTGATCGATCCTAACGCCCCAACTGGGACGGCTGCCGCTTGCCGCTTCCCTTTGGTAGCGGGCCGTGACGGGATTCGACAGTTTCGTCACGTAATTGTAGCCCTCGCTATACTCTTTTGCGTGAGCAAGGCAAAACAGCAGGTATAGCCCCTCAGCATCCGCTCCAACGGGAGCGCGGTGCATGCCATGATTGTCGCATCCGTCCCATTGGCATCTCGGCCCGGTTGTTTCGCGATGTTCAGCCGCTTTCTTCCGCGTCGGTCTCAGGCCGACAAAAATCTTTGAATCAGATGTCATGGCACCTTATACGGCGCTAATGCCAGGCGCGACAAGATTGCCTGACGCAGACGCCGATCCTTTTGACCTTCATCCGAGTTAGCGGGTCGGGTACCCGCGGAATCGCCAATGACTAAGGCTAAAGCATTGAAAATATTTGTATATATAAACTGGGAGAGAGCGCGAAGATAGTTAGCTGGCTAAAAACAGATAATAGTAATTATGGAACATCGCCTATCGAAGACATCTGAGTTCGCTAGCGGGTAGCCCGAGACGTACCGAGTTGCAGTAGATTCATTCATAATCCCTTCGCTCTTGCAGCTCGCTTGTTCTTGCTGAGGTCCCACAAGGACCGCACTGAAGTTCGCCCGACCAGCTTACAAGGTAGCAGCACCAGTCACGAACTCGCTGACATATGACGATTTCCCTTGTCACATACGTATGAAGCGGGCTGCGTCGAATGCGTTCGGACTGTCTGGTAGCGGCGTACTTAGAACGTCGGTTCATGAAGAGGTCGCCACCGCCGGATACCGGCATCAGGCGGTGGCAAGTTCGCCTGCTTCCCGCCATCTGCGCAGCAAAGCGAACAACTCTTCGCGGTCCTTCTCATCAAGACGTGGCACGCCCGGAACGCGGACAGGACCGACATCGAGGCCGGAATAGGTCACGGCCTCCTTGACGACGGTAACGTTTGTTCCGTTGCGGAACTTCGTGCGCATGCGTTCGAAGGGCTCAAGCTTGTTGACGATGGCGCGCGCAGCGGCGAAATCGCCTTTCTCCAAGGCAGCGTGAACGGCAAGCGCACGGCAGCCTCATGAATCTTGCTGTGGGCATGAAGGAGGTCGGTTACGAAAATCCTGTCCTGATCGCAGTGGGTAACGCTGTTTCGGCCCGCCAAAACACGACCGCAAATGCCTACGGGCTTGCGGAAAACCCCACGGGAGCTATAGGTGCGATCTCTCCGAAAAATTCGCGTCTGCTCAACGATCATTGGTCAGTGACCGCTTTCGGATGAGCTCCAAAATAAGGACGCCGCTCGAGTTCGGCAGATTTCAAGGAACTCCTGAGCCGCAACAAGTCCTTACGCGCGATTAGGCCAACAAGTTTGCCGGTCGATCGATCTACGATAGGGATTCGGCCGGTGTCTGCGGCGAGCATGAGATCGGCAATAAATCCGACGGTGTCGTCGGGATGACCGACGGGGAGCGAACCGTCAGAAATGTTTTCCTTAAGACTTTGGCCGGCAAGATCTTCGTCACCCTGCCAGCGCAGCACGTCGGCACGAGAGACCACGCCTGCAAGCAGGCCACTATCTTCGACGACCGGATAGACGCGATGGCTTTTTTGTTGAGATGAAAAGAAGCTACGGGCCTCTCCGACGCTTATATTTGCAGACAAAGTATCAACTTGCCGGATCATAATTTCGGATGCACGTGTCAGTTCAAAGGGATCAATGCCGTATTCGCGGGTGATATGCTGACCGCGACGTGCAATCTTTTCGGTCAGAATGGAACGGCGGAGCAGCAGAACGGTGACGGCGTAGGCTGTGACCGTCGCTGCAAGCAGCGGCACAACGGCGCTGATGTCGCCGGTGATCTCGACCGCGAAGAACGTTCCTGTCAAGGGCGCACGCATCGTACCACCCATCATGGCAGCCATGCCCAGCAAGGCCCAGAAGCCCGGATCTCCGGGAAAGACGAGTCCAATGAGCCAGCCGAGAGCACCACCGAGAATGAGGAGCGGCGCAAGCACGCCACCTGACGTTCCGGAAGACAGAGCCACCAGCCAGATCCCGGCCTTAACGAGAAGGATCGCAAGGACCGCTTTGGCTACGATATGGCTGCCCAACAGGTCCGAGATGATATCATAGCCGACGCCAAGCGCACGCGGTTCGATCAACCCACCAAGCCCTACTACCAAGCCACCGAGCGCAGGCCACCACATCCAGTGGATCGGCAACCGTTCGAAGGCATCCTCAATTTTGTAAAGTAAGGTCGTCAGCAGGCCGGACTGCAGACCGGAGATGATGCCCATCGCAACGCAGAGAAACGCGCTCCACCACGGAAGATGGCTCTGGAAATTGGTCGGGAAGAGCGGGCCCTGTCCGAACAGAAGCGGTCGCCAGTAGATCGAGACGCAAGCCGCCACCGCGACAGGAATGAAGCTGCGCGGTTTCCATTCGAACAACAACAATTCGACAGCCAGCATCACTGCCGCAATCGGCGATCCGAAAATCGCTGTCATACCGGCCGCAGCACCTGCAACCAGCAGCGTTTTGCGTTCCGCAGCGCTCATGTGGAAACATTGCGCAAACAGCGAGCCGATGGCACCGCCGGTCATGATGATCGGACCTTCCGCGCCGAAAGGGCCGCCGGTTCCAATGGAGATGGCCGATGAAAGCGGCTTCAGAAGTGCGACTTTGGGTGACATCCGACTGCCGCCGATCAGGATGGCCTCGATGGCCTCGGGAATACCGTGCCCGCGGATCTTGTCAGAGCCGAACCGGGCCATCAGGCCGATCACGAGGCCACCGATCACGGGAGCCGCCACCATCCAGGCCGATCGCGGCGCATTCGCGAGTGAAGACGCTTGCGTGCTGACGTGTCCGAGCCACACAACGTTTGTCACAAGCGAAATCAAATTGACGAGTAACCAGGCGGCTAACGCGCCGCCCGTGCCGACGATAATCGCCATGCCGATCAATAAAAGCACGCGCTTATCTGTTGTGAAATCGCCAGCCTCCCGTCGGGCAAGGCCGCCGGTGAAGTCATGTTGACGATGGTGTGGTCTGCTTTCCGGGTTTTTCAATGCGTTGTCTCCAAATCGCGCTGCTGTTCAACGCAGGCGCATTTTTTCATCGCTTCCCCGATATGTCGTGATACGATATAAATCAACATCTTTGTGACTGATGGAGTTGCAGCATGACCACGAAAACACATGAGGATGCCCTTTCGCCGGGAGATTATGAGGCCCTTGCGAACCTGCGCTATGCACTGCGAAAATTTACGGAGTTCAGTAACGCGGAAGTGTCGAATCTCGGCCTGACGCCACAGCAACATCAGGCGCTGCTTGCGATCAAAGGGCTACCACCTGAAAAGAGATGACCGTCGGAATGCTCGCCGATCGGCTGCTGATTGCGCCGCATTCAGCAACGGAACTTGTGAGCAGGCTCGCCGAGGCGGGCTATATTGAGCGCATATCGAGCAAGGCCGATAGCCGCTGGCAGATCGTACGATTGATGGACAAGGCCGAACGCATTCTGGCAAAGCTCAGCGGAGCGCATCTGCACGAAATCAGGGAAATGGCTCCGGAGCTGATGCAAGCACTGCGTATCCTCCAGGATCGACGCAAGCTGGAGAAAATCGCCTGGATGGCATAGATGTGGTTGGCTAGAGCGACGCAATACTGAGATCGTGAAGATGACGAAAGAAACGTTGAGTGGCAGTGATTATGAAGCGTTGGCCAATTTACGCTATACGCTGCGCAGATTTATGGATTTCAGCACATCGGCTGCCCAGGAAGAAGGACTTCCCAGCCAGCAGCACCAGGCCTTGCTCGCGATCAAGGCGCAGCCCGTCAATGATGCTATGACCATCGGATTGCTGGCGAACCGTCTACTGATTGCACCCCACACGGCGACCGAGCTCGTTGGACGATTGAGCGCCGCCGATTTGGTGACACGACACTCGGACCCGCAGGACAAACGGCGACAGACATTGACGTTGACCGCGAAGGCAGACGACGTCCTGCTGCGGCTCAGCGCTGTGCACCTCAAGGAAATACGGGAAATGGCACCCGAACTCATCATGATCCTGCAACGCCTGCAGGCCAAAATCGCCTGACGACGACGATTTCATCGTGGTATTGCAATATATCGCAATACGATATATTTTCGACTCGGGAGGATAGTTTGATGGCAGCGTCGACCGTCGAAACGAAGACTGATTTAGAGTTGTTTGCCGAGCGCTTGTCGCGTGGCGGCAAACTTAAGCACCCACCCCAGCATTCACCGACCGCGGACGAGCTCGCCGAACTCAAAAAAACACTCTATATGCGGCTACAAGCCGGTCCCATGGACCTCAAGCTTCTCGCTTTGGAATGGCAATACGACATCGCGCTTTTGCTCGATCACATGCGCCATTGGATGTATACGGTCGACCGCGATTTCAATCGCGATCCATAACGGCATGGATACGCGTAGAAGGCGCAACTGTGTTTTCCGGAGTGGCGACCGCAAGCCGCCGCGAATGATCGCAACATTGCCGTCGGAGTCTATTCGCAAACATTCGCGATTTTTTCGGGAACCTTTTTCTCCAAACTCCATCCAATAACTGGCTTCAGCTCGAAGCTAGGGATCGATGGCGTGTCTTGGGTCCGTTGACCGCTCTGGATCGCATGACAATAGGAGAAAAACCATGTTCAAAAACATTCTCGCCGCGACGTTCCTGCTCGGCCTCGCCGGCACCGCGGCGATCGCCGCTGACGCCAAAATCTCCGATCCGCAGATCGCTCATATCGCCTATACGGCGGGCCAAATCGATGTGAAGGCTGCCGAACAGGCTCTGAAGAAGAGCAAGAACACGGACGTGATCGAATTCGCCAAGACCATGGAGCGTGACCACAAGGCGGTTAACGACCAGGCACTGGCTCTGGTCAAAAAGCTCAAGGTTACGCCAGAAGACAATCAGATCAGCAAGTCGCTGAACGCTCAAGCGACCAAGGAATTAGCCAAACTCGGCGCCCTCGACGGATCTGCCTTCGACAAGGCCTATATCGACAATGAAGTCGCCTATCACAAGGCTGTCAACAGCACGCTCGCCGATCAACTGATCCCATCGGCCAAGAATGCGCAGCTCAAGTCGCTGTTGGAAACTGGCCTTACACTGTTCAAGGAACATCAAATGCATGCGGAGCATCTTGCCGCGATGATGAAGTAGGGCCGATGGCGGGCGGGGTGACTGCGAAGCTTCTGCCCGCCGTTGTCGCCGGGTTGCTTCTGACGGCGATCGGCACGGGGGCGCCGTCGGCCGAATACCAAATTGTCGTCGCGAACATGAAGTTCGGCTCGCTGCCCAACTCATTACGCGTGGGCGACGTGATCGTCTGGCGCAACGATGATATATTCCGCCATACTGCGACCGCGCGCGATGCTAGCTTCGATATCGATCTGCCGGCCAAGTCGCAGGCGCGTATGACGATCAAGCAGGTGGGAGCTGTTGAGTTTTACTGCCGCTTTCATCCGATGATGACCGGAAAACTGAGTATTCTGCCGTGAGCCACCATTCGATCTGGCCAGAGGTAGAGAGGAGCCGCGAATGATCGCCATCCCCGTCGCAGCCAAGCGACAGTGGCCTGATCTTTCTGCCTGTTCGGAAACCGAACTCGTCACTCGCGCCAGGGCGAGCGATGAGCAAGCCGTCAGGGTAATCATCCAGCGCAACAATCAGCGCCTGTTTCGGGCAGTTCGCTCCGTCGTCGGTAACGACGCAGAGGCGGAAGACATTGTGCAGGCAACCTATGTGCAAGCGTTCATCAACCTGTCCGCTTTCCGCGGCGATTCAAGACTATCAACCTGGCTGACAAGGATTGCGCTCAACGAAGCGCTCGGCCGCGTGCGTCGACGGCGCGATTTTACCGGGCTTGAGGACATCGACATGCAAAACAAGATGTTGGGTGGCGGGATATTGCACTTCCCCTCCTCGCTGTCATCGGTCGATCCGGAGGCAGAACTGGCGCGAAATCAGACCAGGCATCTATTGGAACTTGCGGTCGATGCGCTGCCGGACGAATTCCGCACGGTCTTCATTCTGCGCGAGGTGGAGGGTTTGAGCACGGAAGAGACGGCGTCGCTCCTCGGCATCAAGCCGGAGACTATCAAGACGCGGCTGCACCGGGCTCGCAAAATGATGCGGCTTTCGATCGAAAACCAGTTCGCCGGTACATTCTCTTCCCTTTTTCCCTTCGATGGGACCCGCTGCGTCGATATGGCGGACCGAGTGGCTGCTACACTCGAGAAAGCGCGCGTCGACAAATCGGCTCCGGTCGCTCGGTCACCATGAAGCGTACTCAGCTGTTGCTGCCCAGTTCATACGTCCCGCTTGCGGGTTTTCGAGCCAAACAGCCTCTATTTGAATGCCGCCAACAGACCACGACTTGGGAGTACCCACGAAAGACGCTAGATTGAAACATGACCATACATATAAAATGAATTTATGAGCCTGCAAACGAAGGTGACGGCGCGCGGATTCTTGTCGACCGGTTATGGCCTCGCGGCGTCAGCAAGAGTGAAGCTCGTATAGACCTCTGGCTGAAGGACATCGCCCCGAGCACAGGCCTGCGGCGCTGGTTCGGTCACGACCCGAACAAATGGAGCGAATTCCGTCGCCGCTACCAGGATGAGCTCAAGAGGAACGCCAAGGTGGTGGACGAGATCAAAGAGAAGATCGGCCAATCGACGGCGACGCTTCTTTACGGAGCGAAAGATGTCGAGCACAATCACGCCATCGTCCTCATGGATTTCATCACCAGGCAGTGAGTCGAGATGGTGTTCGTCCGCGACGACGTGCTTGAACGGAATGTCTGGACGGTCACGACGAAAGCCGCGCCAGCATCAAGATGAGGGCGGTCGCGCACTGCTGCGAAGGAAAGTCATCTCCTCGTGCCGGATCTGGTTCTCATCGTCTAGAACGACCCGCCATAGCCTATTGCCAAATCGCAGGGACAGGCGCCTCGTGCCTTCATTGTCCGCTGTGCCCACCTCTACTGAGGACGTAATCGAGCCTCGCTGCATATGGCCGCGAAAGTCGCTCAGTGACAGACCGAACCGATCGGCAATCTCCGAGGAGTCTACGATAAAGTCTCCATTTTGCGCGCGCTGGACAAACATCGTTGGCCCTCTTTTCCCTCGGACGTGAAAACGTTATTCAGCGATAATAGAGAATGATCAATCATTGTCATTCTTAAAATAGAAATTATAGTTGCAACAAGGGCGCGATCTGCGATGGAGGCGCTGACACGGTCAGCAATATCTCCTTCGCGCAGCTTGCGACCCATGAATCGAGCGGCGATGCGCAACGTCGCAAGCGCCAATTCCAATTCGTGAAAGGCAATTCACCGGTGTCGATCAATAAGGACTTCAGAACGATTGCGGCGGCAAATGGGATAGCAGACGACACCGCTTATGGTGCCGTCACCCCACCCCTTTACCTTTCAAGCAACTTCGCCTTTCGGAAGTTCGAGCAAGCACAAGCCTATGAATATTCCAGAACGTCCAATCCGACCCGCGATCTGTTGGCCGATACACTGGCAAAGCTCGAAGGTGGCGCTGGAGCCGTGGTGACCTCGTCCGGGATGGCCGCCGTCAATCTTGTGCTCAGCCTTCTGAAACCTGGTGATCGGGTGATTGCCCCGCATGACTGCTACGGCGGGACCTATCGGCTATTGGCCGCCTTGCGAGACAAAGGGCATTTTCACGTCGAATTCGTCGATCAAGGCAACCAGGAAGCCCTAGCCTCAGCCTTGACCCGAGGCGCGACACTCGTCTTTGTCGAAACGCCGAGCAACCCGCTCATGCGCATCGTCGACATCAACGCCATTGCCCGACAGACGAAATCGGCGCAGGCACGCCTGGTGGTCGACAATACCTTTCTGTCGCCTGCGCTTCAGCGCCCGATCGCTCTTGGCGCCGACTTCGTCATCCATTCGACGACGAAGTATCTGAACGGCCATTCCGATGTCGTTGGTGGCGCCGTCGTCGGAGCAAACGCGAATGACGTGGAAGAACTGAAAGCATGGGCGAATATAATCGGCGTCACGGGATCGCCATTCGATTCCTATCTCACTCTGCGCGGCATCCGGAGCCTTTTCGCCCGGATCGAACGACAGCAGACGACGGCCATGGCCGTCGCTCGCTTTCTTTCGCAGCATCGGCAGGTCGGTGTGGTCCACTATCCCGGCCTGCCGACCCACCCCGGACATGAGCTTGCGGCACGGCAGCAATCCGGCTTCGGAGCCATGTTGAGTTTCGAACTTAAGGGGGGGCTTGAGGCAGTCCGCTATTTCGTAGCGGGGCTGAGAATCTTCACTCTTGCCGAATCCCTGGGCGGCGTTGAAAGCCTCGTTGCCCATCCCGCCAGCATGACCCATGTCGGCATGGGTGCCGAGGCTCGCCACGCTGCCGGCATAAAGGAAGGGTTGCTGAGGGTCTCGGTTGGCCTGGAGGCCGAAGAAGATCTTCTATCGGATCTCGCCACCAGCCTGGCGAAAATTGAGTAATCTGCCAGTCATCTGCGCTTGAGGAATCCGCCTCGTACGCTCCGCGCCCATTTCAAGCAACACTGACGGACGCAGCGTCCTTGTTCAGCAGAAGCCGTGCCATTGCACTCAACAGGTCCGTCTGTGATATCAAACCGAGGATTTGCCGGTCGACATCCACGACGATCACGGCATGCGTGCGCCCATCCGTCAGAACAGGCAATAGCGACAAAGCGGGATCCCCGGCATCCGCGATGGCGGGCCGCGAGAGCGCCTGCGCGATGGTGTCATTGCTTTCCGACAGCTCGCGCAAACCGACCGTTCCAAGCAGCCGGCCCTCTGGGTCCTTCACCGGTAGCGTGCGGATATTATGCTTCAGCAGGAGCTGCCGTGCATGATCCGGCTCGGCATCCCAGTCAATGCCGATGACATCGCGCGACATGACGTCGGCGCAGCGAATGTCTCCATGCGAGCGCACCACCGCCTGCTGTTCGACCTGCCGCAACAACCGGCTGAGTGTGAGTCATCTCCGAACTGTAACCCCACCCATAGTTCCAGATAACCGTCTGATAAAAATAGACATTTTTGATTTGAGTGGGTTCCCGATCTGCGCCGATTGAGACCCCGGTGATTTCGAGATGCTCTTGTTATTTTCAATGGTGTAGAAAATAACGCCATGGGGTCCCGCTTCGGTGCTGCTTTACAAGCCGACCATCCGCCCGCATGGAAGCGATGTGGTCGTCACTCTGGCATGCGGCTTGGGCATTGGGCCCTTCCACCGCCTTCGAGCCGGTGGAATGACGACCCTTGCGCCTGCGCTGTGACGGAGAACTGCGTCGTAGGTTGGAGTGCCATCAGAGGGCGAAGGTGAGTTCAGCCGCGCTCGACTGAAACGAGTATTCTCATACTTGCCGGTTGAGGCTTTCAAACGACCACCGAAAACAACGACCGTCGGTAGAACGCTTCAATCTCGCGCTCAAACCGCTCGAAAGCGTCACAGATCCACGGTTCGTAAGCCTTGAGACCGTCGCCGTTGCCGAGCGGGCGAGGTGATCCAAGAATCCTGGAAAGCCGCAAGTCTATAAATCGCATGGTCTTTTACCAACACGGAGCTGAAGACTCCATAACACCATCTCCTTGCCAGCTGTCCATGCATTAGAATCTCGAAAACTAAAGGACCCGCCCAGTGTTGCAAATTTAGCAGTCCGCAATTGCAGCACGTTTGCCGCACAGAATTGCACCGTCGGATCCCTGCTTCCGCAACGCGAGTTACGCTTCAGTAACGATGTCATCCGGCCCAGATCGAGTCTTCGCGACCAGATCAAGTGTTCAGTATTTGCTCGGACCTTGGATCTTCAGCCTGGATCGCCCACCACCTTTAACTCATGGTGTATTGGCCCGCATTCCGGCATCTGCTCGTCGCGACGGTCAGTCTACGATGAACAATTTCGCGCCGGTACTGGTGAAGGATCGGTGGGCAGCATCACCAAAATCAGAGACCTGGTAACTCATGCCCGGCTTCAGCTTGAACTTCCGACCATCCTGGAGCTCGGTTTCGAGCTCGCCTTCCAGGACAAGGAGAACGTGGCCGCGATCGCACCAATGATCGGCGAGGTATCCGGCTGAGTATTCGACCATGCGCACCCGCAGGTCGCCGATGTTAACCGTGCGCCATGTGGCGCTTCCGATCTCTCCTTCATGCACGGTGGGAGCCACCTCGCTCCAGTCCGTGATTGTGAAAGGACAGGCGGGAATTTTCATGCGTGCAACTCCTTGTGCTTCACTGGCCGACGAGATATCGGCCAGGGCCAAATTGATTGGTAATAATCGTGCTAGATTGGCGATTTTCTTGCCACGATACGGCGCACCATCTTGCCGGACGAAGCACTCTCGAACTGTTCGTCAAGCAGGACCGTGGCAGCATCCAGCGCGCCCCGCACCAGATCGTCGTCGAAGTATGCATAAAGGCGTCAGAACAAGATTAGTGCGAAATCGTACGTTTAGATGAAAAAACGATGCTCGAGCGATATTCGTTCTCAAAATTCGGCGCTTATGGCGCAAATTTCAATCAAGTCTGACGTTCGGCGCGGAGCCGTAAAGTACGGAAAATATGCGCAATTTCGGCTAGCGTACGATTTCGCACTAATCTTGTTCTGGACCCCTTTTCTTGGAACCTTCTCCATTGCTGGCATCACCACGCCGAGCCCGTTAGCAAGTACCCGTTCGTCCAGTCCACATCGGGACCGCATTCGTCTTCCATTCTGAGAGTAATTGGTTCGGCACACGCTGGCGCCCGCAATGTCATCGTCGACAATCGATGTACTGCCGATTATCTCCGACGCGATTGCCCTTCGACCACTTGATGGCAAACGATCATTGTCGAACTGCATAGTATCCTTCCAACCGGGCATCTCGGCGCGACACGCCGTTGGCGACCATGCTGCCGACATTGATGGACTCCTGCCCGGTTTGGCGGCCGGGCAGGAGAGAAAGGCCGAGGCGGATGGTCTCGCCACACTGCCTTCCGTCCGGATTTCTGGTCGAGCTATATAGATGTAAAATGCGCCAACCGAGTCGACAAGCGAAAGCAATCGGTTGGAGGCTACAACGCGCCGCGATACTACGCCTCAACCGTTCCGAGAGCAATGGCTTATCGAGAGACCAGCACTAAAGCCCAGCACTTCTGCGGCTGCCGCCCGTTATGCGCGAAGTCATTTGATTCGCTGAACGTGTGATCGTGCGCACTTCTCTCAAACGCGCGCAAAGCAACACTTCTTTCCGCCATCGAAGATATAGGTGCGAGATCGTTCAAGTATCTCTATGACTTCGGCGATGGCTGGACGCACACCGTCAAGATCGAAAAGACTTTTCCAGTTGTTTCCGACTTCAATGATCCAGTCCGCCTCGACGTGACCGGGCGATGCCCTCACGAAGACGTCGGTGGCTCTTGGGGATACAAGGAATTCCGCGAGGCGCTCGCCAACAAAACTCACGAGCGCCACGATGAGCTTCTCGAATGGTGGAGCAACGCAGACTACGATCCAACCGCAGTCAATGCCGCCACCCTTCGCAAAAGCGTCGATACGCTAGCCGCCAACTGGAAACGCAAATCACGCAAAAAGGCCTGAACTTGCGGTCTTCCGCGAATGCCTCCGTCGGCTGCCGTGCATGCGCTGTTGAGAACGCTGGACAGCATCGCGTTGTGATTATCAAATAGACAGCGCCGTGGTCGGCTTCTCCAGAAGAATCTTCACTGGCGCATGGTGCTATCGATGCCCGTTTTCAGCTACCACGACAGGCAACCGCGCCGTCGGTCTCGGCCAGTGCGAGTAATCTAGTTACTATAAATATTTTATCGCAATCGAATTGGCCAGTTTAATGCTATGCTTAGAAAACTGCCGAGTTCTCCCCTGTGGGTACCTAAGCCGGCATACTTCGCCTATGCGTGATTGGCTTGGCTATTCCGTGCATGCCTTCGTGGCTCTTACATGCCTCGCTTCTCGCTAAGATGGCAGGCGACAAAAAAACTTTCAGCAACATAAATGTCCGATTTTTGGGAGGAAAGCCTATGAAGGTTCACCAACGAAAGAATTTGTTAGAAGCAACGCTCCATCATTCCCTGCTTTGTGTTACCGGGACACACTGCCGTCAACGGATGTTTGCGCCGGTAAAGATCGCAAGTCGCCTGACGGGTACGCATCAAATCATAGACAGTGTCGAGGGATTTTCCGAATATCTGACAGAAGAGCCCTCACCAAGGCAAACCGAAGTATATGAGAAAGCACTTCAGGTCTGTATCGATGGGTTGTGTGATCGTATTTCGCCGCAATCAGTACGAGAGGCGCTGGTGTGGATGGCAACTGCGGAAGGGATAAGCATCATCGCATAAAGGTGGGCCGTCACCGATCAGATTTTGTAGCAAGACCACGTCGGATCTAAGAAGACGGGATTTTGGTTGCGAAACAACATCATCGTGAAGCGATGTTACCTTGCTAAAGACAATGTTTTGGACGGGATCATTTCCTCGCTTCGCCTAACAGCGTGCTTCGGTCTGAACTGATGGGGTTGCATCGCCGTCTCGGCTGAATGCGTCGTCCACATTGAAGGCTCGTGCTGCGTAGCTCTATCATGCGGCTACTGTTGTAGACCGCGAAGACAACCATGCACCCGGCAGTGCTGTTTCAAAGAAGATTCCAGTTGACGTCCCAGCTGCGATTAGACAACCCTGACCTTGCCCCCAAGTTTTATCCAGTTTTGAGTTCGCTCCAGCGGTTTTTTGGCGTGATGGATCGGTTCATGCGACGCCGCACCATTTGAGGCAGCCGTTCGGTCAAGGTGATTGTCGAGGATGGAGCGCACCGAGCCATAGGTCTTGCCCCGATCTCCAACGCGCGGCTGCAGGCGGCATTGACCCTGTCGCGGCCAAAGCTCTTGTTGAGGCGGATGATGCCGAGACAGGCTCGAAAGCCCTGCTCGGGATGCGGCCTGTCGGCAAGAATGCGCTCGCACAACAGCGCAACATCCGGCCCCATCGCAGAGGCTTCGCGTTGAATCCGTTCGATCGTCCAGTCGGCAAGGCGGCGATGCGCCGACGGCATATGATCGGGGATCGTCGTATGCTTGCCGTTGCCGCTGGAGCGGCGATGAGCGGCAATTCGCTCGCCTTTGTGGAATATCTCGATCGTATTGGCGGTGATGCGAGCCTCGACCTGCTCACGGGCGAAGCGATAGGGGACAGAATAGTAATGCCGCTCGATCTCGACGTGATAGTCCAACCCCGCACGCCGGATACGCCATTCCGCAAAAACATAGCGCTCCACCGGCAACGGTCGCAAAGCCGGCCGGTCGAGCTCGTCGAATAATTGGCGGCGGGTAACGCCGACACGGCGCAGGACGCGCTTGTCGTTGAGATCATGAAGCAAGTCGGCAATCGCCGCATTGACCTCTGCCAGGCTATAGAAGATGCGATGGCGAAGGCGACCCAGCAGCCATCGCTCGACGATACGAACCGCAGCTTCCACTTTCGCCTTGTCGCGGGGACGTCTCGGTCGCGTCGGCAGGACGGCGCTCCCGTAGTGGCCCGCCATCGCACAATACGTCCGGTTGACCTGGGGATCGAAGTGACACGCCTTGATGATCGCCACCTTGGCATTGTCGGGAACCGGCAAGGCTGGCGCTCCGCCAAAAAACTCCAGCGCCTGGATATGGCATTCGATCCAGTCAGGAAGCGTCTCGCTCCAGCGCGCATGAGCGTATGACAGGCTCGACGCGCCCATAACCGCCACGAACAGGTGTGCCTGCCGTGTCTTGCCGGACAGCCGATCAACGATGACGGTGACCGTGTCGCCGGCGTAGTCGACGAACAGATTGTCGCCGGCCGCATGATCCTGCCGCATCGTCACCGGCAGCTTCAGCGCCCAGCCGCGATAGGGGTCACAGTAGCGACTGTAGCGATATCCATCAGGATGACGGCTGATGTATTCGTCCCAGAGGATCTGCAACGTCACATGCTTGCGCTTCAGCTCGCGATGGACGTGCGCCCAGTCCGGCTCAGGGGCGCGACGCTGCCCCGACTTTGTCCCGGCCACTTTGTAAAGCGCCGCTTCCAGAACTGCGTCGCTGACGTCGTCACCCAGAGGCCACGTCAGCCCGGCAACTGCCGCACGCCGTAGCGTCTCGCGCACCGTTGAGGGCGCGGCCCCAACCCGCACCGCAATCGACTTGTGGCCAAGTCCTTGCTCGAAGCGATATCTCAATATCTCGCGGACATGCCGCATCTCCAGTCTCTCCGCAGGCATCCTGTTCCTTCCTCGTCACAGTCGAAGGAAGAAACTTCACACCAGCAGAACACCCACGCCAGATGCCTTCCAAAGGGGGCGGCATCATCTCGGAATCAGGGGGCGGGTTGCCTCGGAATTTGCATCCAAAGCCATCCGCTTGTCCACCCCCTTGAGGAAATGGCTTCTAGCCAACGGACCGGTTCGTCGCAGATCCAATTGGGTGTGCTCGCCGCTGTTGTGTTTCGGCCGAGAAGGAGGGGTAGGCCATGAGATTGCACATTTGAAAATGCGGGATTGGACTCTTCCGTTAGAGAGCCATAAACTCGCCCCGAGCTGAGGTCCGATCTGGTACGCAGGTTGTCCTTCTTTCTTCCTATCTCGAACAAAATTCGTCCGAGCTAGCGAGGACCATCCGATCCAATGCAGATATGTCGTTAAAATGTGCGCGTCCGGCCGAAGGAGCGCAGTAGAAGATTGACCGAGACGGCGACCTTGTCCAGGTCGCCAATATCTTGTGAATAGCCTCCAGTATAAAGCTTTACGATCATTTGGTCTCGGATAGCGCCGTCGAGGTTGAAATGAAGGTGAAGATAATAGGCTTGCCGATCGCCGCCTCGGCTCACGCTCCTGCGCCGCTGAGTGACCTGTTTCAATTCGGCTTCGAAGGGTGCAAAGCCCTGAAGGTGCAGTATGACCGATTTTGACTCGAAGCGTGAATCCACCGCAACCGCGACAACGGCCTTATCGAGCGCCAAACTGACTAATCGGCCGGGGATGTCATCCACCGACGCCGGTTCGTCCAATCTGAACGCGTGAAATAAGCGCTGCGGTTTCTCGAAGCAAATGAGAGAGGCGATGACCAAGACGATAATGTTGATGCCGGCCCAGAAAGCAGCGATCGGCGAAAATTGTGCCTGAATCTGTGTTGTCTCGGGGACAATATCGATGAGCAGCCCAAGCGCGGTGATCGCAATCAAGGTCGCGATCCAGGCAAACGTATATTTGTCGAATTGGTTTGTCTGATTGCCGCTGCCTTTCGGCGTCACTCTGAAAGGCTTGCCGAACGGTCTGATCAGGCTCGACACCACGGTCGGCAGCATTCGAAACGTCGCAAAGGTTCCAACAGCACTCGAGATAATGGGCAGATATCGTGTCGGCGTTATCCAAAGCATCAAACAGAAATAGGCGGTCAGCAGAGGGACCTGATATGAGATGTAGTCGGCGGTATCAGTGAAATAAAGCGGCAAAAGTCCGAACCAGAGATAGGCCATCGGAATGACCAGGATCATCAGACGAACCGGATACTGGACAATCCATGAAACCGGCAGGAACATGATTCGCTGAAACAGAGATAATCCTGGGCCGCGCAACGGGCCATTGTGCAAGTAAAGCGTCTGGATGCCACCCTGGCACCAACGTTCTCGTTGAACGAAATAGCCGATTAGATTTTCCGCGGCGAGCCCCATCGACAGCCGCTCGTTCAAGTAGCGCGTCTTATAGCCTTTGTTGAGCATGGAGAGCGTCGTTAGCAAATCCTCTGTGACAGACTCTGTCGGAAATCCACCGATCGCGTCGATCGCCTTGCGCCGGGCGATCGAGCAGGAACCGCAGCAGAAGCTGACATCCCATCCGTCGCGGCTGGGCGCAATCTCATCGAAAAACAGACGCTGCTCGTCTGGCCATGTGTTCGCTAGCCCGAGATTCGTCTGGACGGGGTCGGCATTGAAAAAGTGCTGGGGGGTCTGGACGATACCTATGCTTTCATCGGAAAAGAACGGCAGCGTACGGCGAAGAAAATGCCGGTAGGGCACGAAATCGGCATCGAAAACGGCAATGAATTCGCCCGAGCTGACTTGTAGGCCATTATTCATGTTCCCGGCCTTGGCGTGAGCATTGTCGCTGCGCGTAACATGGACAGCGTCCTTCTCTTCGCAGAAGGTTTTCAGCCAGTCGCGGCGCTGGTCGTCGAGGACATAAACCTTGAGCTGGTCTTTCGGGTAATCGAGTGCGAGCGCGCCGACGATTGTTCGCTCCAGGACGTCGAGCGGCTCATTGTAGGTGGGTATGAAGACATCTACCGTCGGCAGTTCGCGCTCGTCACGCGAAAAAAAGGTCCTACCAAGCTTGCTCGTTTCAAAGCTCCGATCGACGTGGCGGCTCATGAGGATGAGGAACAGCACGACGTCGGAAAATGCGAGGAACTCCACGATAAAGACGAGCCAGACCCAATAGAAATTGACGCCGCCGTAGGGATAGGGAAGAACGGTTTGCGTGAAACGCCACATCATATAGCGCAATGCGACGGCCGCGACGAACCCGCAGGTGACTGTCCTCGTCCAGCTATGATGGCGCGACCAATTGAATGGTCCCAGGAGAAAGAACGCCACCACGAGAAAGGTCGGAGCAAGGGCTAGAAGATACTGAACCACAGGTTTTTGACCCAATTCGAAAGAGCGAATCCGCGTTTCGGAAAGCGGACCTGGACCGAACGTCCCACTTGGCAGAAATTGCCGAAGTCACTGTTCATAACGGAGGGCTCGAGACGAACCTTGATGTGGGCATTGCGTTGTGATGTAACCGGCAGGCTGGCCGCAAATGAATCGGTTTCCGGCGTTGCCGAGCTGCCTTTTACGGAAACGACCGAACCTTTGAAAACGTCGCTGCGGCCTAGCAGCCGGACCTGTGCGACCACTCCTGGATAGATTTCGTCATAATCGACTTCGGGGACAAGGATGTCGACGAAGAGCTCCCGGCAATCGAGAATTCGCATGAGCTCATTATTGAGCACGACATTGGAGCCATTGACGATGCTTCTGCTCCAAATGACTCCGTCGAACGGGGCGGTCGCGGTTGCGGATTCGAGGCTGCTCACGCGGATACCTTCTTCTTTCAATTGCTTTCCGACCTCTGTTGCCCGTGTCTCGTTCTCGGCTATGCGTGAATTGAGGTCGCCGATATGGACGATGACCTCATCCTGACGCTGGCGGGAATAGGGTACGTCGTTCTGTCCATCTCCGAACACGAAGATGCCCTGTCGAACGGCGTTCAGTCGTTGTTGCAATTGATCGACGGTCAGGTTGCTCACTTCGACCTCGCCTCCGGTCGCCGCGCCAGCGGCGCGTGCGGCATCCACCATCCGCTGAGTGAGAATACCCTTGGATTCCAGTTCCTTCCGGCGATTAAGATCGACCTGTGCGGCGAGATCTTGCGCCTGCGAAACTTCCACCCTCTTTCGTAGGATCTCGACTTCGCGCTCAAGGTTCGAAATCGTAGCCTGCTTGAAGATTTCCAGGCGATTTCCCAGTTGGTCGCGAAGCCGTGTGAGGTCGTCGCGTTCCTTTTTCAAGGCTGCTACTCGATCGAGGGCGGTATTGCGCTCGGCCTCAAGGGACGCCAGCACCGCGCGGTTCACGCGAGGATTGCTGATTTCGACGAGATTGTCGCCGGCTTTGACTGGAACGCCGACTTTCGCTGGCTCGCCGGAAATCACACCATCGATGGGAGCATTGAGGAGAGCCAGGCGCGCATTGACGGTGCCATCCCGGCTCGTATAGCCGGTGATTGCCGGTAGGGAGACGACAATTGCAAGCGCCAGCAGCAAGAGGCCGACGGTGACACGGGTAATGCGATGATTCCAAATCATGTCAGCTTATAAGCCACGGGTTAGCGGTGATCCGCCGACTAGTGCGATGGCCGCCTTAATCGGGTGTCATGCATCGATAAATGCAAACTATCTCTCGCGTACATCAGACCGTTAGTAATTATGGGCGACGGGTGGTCGATAATGTGCCTTGCGATGGAGTCAGGCCAATCGCGAGACGGCAAAAGCAAGCGGAGATGTCTGCGCCTCGTGTCGAACTGCGGGAGATAGCCGCGGATTTTCCATCGAAGCTCAATTCGGCGAAGTTGCGCCTGCGTCAGGCGTCATTCTGGCCGGCGCCTCCCCCCAAGGAGGTGGTTTCGCGCCAATTGAGACCGTTTTTCCGAATACGCCGCGGAAACCATTGGGTAGTCTTCGGGTAGGTGCCATTTTAATCGGTATTGAGCAGGGGTTAAATTATACTTGCTGGCGAGGTGGCGCTTCATCGACTTGAACCGTTCGCCGTCCTCTAAACAAATAATGAACGCGTCCGTGACTGACTTTTGGATGGAGACCCGGGGCTTCTGTTTTGCAAGCAATGTACCTAAACCCAATATATTCGAAATCTGAATATCTTCTAAGGCTCCATGAACACCGGCAATCAGATTCGCCAGTTCGGCGGTCTGCACAACATGCGTTTGCACGTACGCTGCAACAATGGAGGCAGTCAACTTGACAAGTTGAACACCGGGCGGCGATCTTTCTGGACGGGGCGCAACGAGTCTAAGATCGACGGGCAAACGCACATGAGACGAGCGCTTGTTCAATAGGCTTAAGTCCTCGCCGACCATCATACTTTCTCCTTGGGCGAAAGTGGGATGCTCTTCCAAGCGCCAGTGCCCTTGCATAACCGGCGACAGGTAAGAAGATACGCTTAATAATTGCAATGCGCAACAATGTTGGTTCTAGTCCTAAAAAGGGCAACCATGTTTTGCGGCATGATACGCGGATCACCCGATCTCGTTTCGGCGCAAGCTATTGGAAAGGCCAACGAAACGGCAATCGCAGATAAGCAGCGCAGATTGAACGTCAAGGTCGGAACTCTATTAGCGGGAGGCATCGGAGACGCACTTTCGCGGAACTCGGTTATTAAGAGCTCGTCTTAAGACGACGATGATCCTGGTCCCAAGTTATCTAGGTCGGGCTACCTGGCCCCAAAGATGCCATTGCACAACAAGGCAAAACACGTTGGTGCTCGGCGCATCGCATCCATCCCACATTTTGACTCGGCTCGCCATGTAACCTCGCACGTTCGGAACTTAAGGCGCTCGACCTCGCTACATCCGATGGCGACGTATCATGACGTAGTTTTGAACTATATTCGGATTTGCAATCCGAAACTGCTATTGAATAGGGCGAAACCACCTAAATTATGCTAGAGCAAGAACCCGCCGCAGACGGGCAATCGTTTGACCACGGGGGCGCTAGATATGGGGAAAAATCGTGCGGGTTGGCCGACCTTTGACAAAATCAAAGCGGAGACGTCGGTCTGTACAGATAAGCTTTTGGTTTTCGATCGCGACTTCAACCTAGTTGAAAATCCGTCGAACATAAATCTACCTGCCTCGGTCAAACCTAACAGATCTTTTTGGGAGCGTTTCCCTGGGCTAGATAGACAGAAAATCGAACTCGCTATGCGCTCCATCAGTGAAAATGCCCCGCCCCTTCGGATAACGCACGGTGTGGACGGAAGTGAGCTTTGCGACCTAGCGATCTATCGTATCGCAGATCGTATCGCCGTCATCGAGTCTGTGCGAAATCGTCATGATGTCGAGCGCGCAATACTTTTGCATCAAGCCACCCACGATGCGCTTACCAGGTTGCCCAACCGCCGCCAATTCGGCGCTGATCTAACTGCCTCGTTGCAGGAGATCGAGAGCTCTGAAGACATTCTCTCCTTGATGCAGCTCGACCTTGATGATTTCAAACCCGTGAATGATACCCTGGGCCATTCCGCTGGCGATAAGCTGCTTCAATTCGCTGCAAGTCGGATCAAAAGGTGCCTCGACAGCGACGACAGGGTCTATCGCTTAGCGGGCGATGAATTTATGATCATTTCGATGGGACCCGGTCACCCCGCCAAAGGGCAGCGGCTGGCTGAAGCTTTGATCAACGCCTTCAAGAGGCCCTTTACAATTGACAATATCGCGGTTTTCGTGGGTACCAGCATAGGGATATCCGTAGCTCCCCAGGACGGTACCAATCCTGAGCAGCTCATGAAGGCGTGCGATGTCGCACTTCATGCCGCAAAGAAAGATGGACGCGGTTGCGCAAGCGCGTTTGACCCTGCCTTGCTTGCAATCCTCGAACAAAAGGAATTGCTGCGCCGCAGCCTGCGAACAGCGTTGGAGCAGCAGCAGTTTTTCATCGAATACCAACCCCTTGCCGAAAGCGATCGAATTGTCGGATTTGAGGCGCTGCTGAGATGGCAACATCCTTTGTTAGGAAGAATTCCTCCTATCGCGTTTATTCCCATGGCCGAGGCCGACGGCATTATGTCCGAAATCGGGGAATGGGTTTTGGAATGTGCATGCCGCGAGGCGATGAGTTGGCCGAAAGATTATATTGTTGCGGTGAACATATCGGCCAGTGAATTCTTGACGAGCGGCCTCACCGACCGTGTTTCCCACACACTCGACCTGGTAGGATTTTCGCCCGATCGGCTGGAACTCGAGATCACCGAAACCGTACTACTGGAACGGACCGTCAATAACCTCGACACGCTCTACACGCTTAACGTGCTGGGCATTCGGATCTCGCTTGACGATTTCGGAACACAGTATTCTTCGCTGGGCTATCTCAAGACCTTCCCGTTCGATACGATTAAAATCGACAGGTATTTCATCATCGATCTAGTAGACGATTTGAAAAGCCAGGCGATTGTCCGTTGTGTCATCAACCTCGCTCACGATCTCAATATGCTCGTGATAGCCGAAGGCGTTGAGACACAGCAGCAGGCGGAATGGCTACAGAACGCTGGATGCGATCGACTCCAAGGCTATTTGATAAGTAGGCCCTTAGCAGTCGAGGCGATCAAAGAGTTCATCTCTCGGCCGCCTACGTTGCCGTTAGGCTAGCGGTGTTCTAGCGCGAGTTGCCGGCAATGTTTGAGATAGGCTTTATCATGGATCGACAGGAGATCGGTTATGCACGTCCAGTGGCAATCAACAATATTTGTCACATCAGACCATCGGACGCCGTGCGCCTTTTAAGCGCACGCAACTGATTTCGTCGCGGCGATAATCCGCACTACAGCCATTGCCGCTGTCGGCAGGCAATGGCAAAAAAGTGCGGAATGATTGCACAGAGATATTCGGCTGAAATGAGGGAATGCGGAGCTGCCAATCGCGATCTTGTCCACATGAACCAGAGAATGAAACATGCTCGGCGAAGGCGACTAGCGCGGACGCGTGGCACTGGCACTGGCACTGGAGGTACGCATTGCCTGCCACATCTTGGATTGGATCTCGGATATGGCAGTGCAACAACCATCAACGGGAGATTTCCGAAATGGCTCTTGAATCGATCGTACGGAGAGTGGCCGAACTGGAAGCACAGCGTGCTATCTTTAACGCACGTCTCGGCAATTACGAACATGCTAACTCCGCGTGCCATAAGGTCCTACTGGATACCCCTCGTCCCGCAGCGGTTGAAAATTGCCAACGATCACGAGATCACAAAACGCCTTGGCGACTGGCTGCGCCGGCAACTACCTGGCCTCGTCACGCGCTGCGGCGGCAAGGCTCTCTCGCCGAATTGCTCGGCACAGCGGTCTACATCAGACAGAGCATAAAGACGAAAAGGCATCACTCCAATCAGGAAGCTAACCTATGTTCATCGAGCGTCTCTGCATCGTACTGGTTGCGATTTTTCTAATCAGCGAAGCCCTACGGCTCGCTCTTCAGTTTGCCTGATATCTGAGGCTGGATTGCAACGCGCGATCAGGGGAGTGACTGCGGATTGTCCTTCGCGATGAGGTCGCCTATCTGCAGCATGGCTCGGCTCGTTCAGCATCGGCTATGCTACCCATAATCGACGCATCCAATGCAGCCAGTTTCGTTTCTCGATCTTGAATTAGGCGAATACCTTCCCGCAGAACCTCACTCTTCGAGCCGAAGCGGTCGGCATCGACAAACTGCTGAATGTAGGTTTGAAGCTGTTTATCCGGACCAGCGCTGCTCTCCTGTTGTTCCTGGCGGCGACAAAAAACCAGGCGCCGGAATAGATAATGGGTTGGCGCCTGGTGCAGAAGGAGTTTAGTGCGCTCATCAATATACTATACGTCGGCGTGATTGAGGAGTCCTCAACAAGCTCCACCTCTGGACCGGGGCTCTTTGAGCCCGCAGAAGTCGGGCATCAGGCCTCGGCCTCTCTCGCAAAGCCCTCTGTATGCTGCGCGGCGATGCTGTGGCATACCGCCGCCACATGCTTGCAATTGATGCTGACCGGGAACCGCATCGGCTGTTCAAGCGCCCCCCGTCACGGAGCGGGGAAATCGTCTGGCGATATGTCTTTCCGCCACTGCCCGCGAACCGATACCGTGAATCGCGGTCCGCCTGGCAAATGTGCGAAACTCGTCCACGCCGCGCATAGGAGATGCCGCGCTCCCGGGTGCGTGCGTCGAATAAGGATCGAAAGTGCCGTTCGGTCAAATCCATTGAGCACCAGGTCCCAAATCGCATCCGCCATTCTATTTTGTTGACGCCAACAATCCGGCGGGCACAAGCCGAAACCTGTTTTATCCCGGGATGAGACCCCTTACACTGCCCCCGCCGGTCATCTCGAGTACCTGCACGGTCATCGTGCCGGATGAGTAGGTGGGATTGCCCCACAAAATGACCGTCAACAAACGGCCGCGTCGCTCTGGGTCAGAATCTTGGTAACGGATACATTTGGGTAAGCACAAAGCTGCGACCTTGTCATAACGGAACTATCCGCCTGTGCCACGAGTTAATTTTCCACCGCCGCTCTCGCACCCTGTTAACGGCAAATTTATTTGCCTCGATGAAGCTTGTTCTCTCGTGATCTCGAAGTATTGGAGATAACTCGTTTGAATTCA
>NZ_JACHZP010000019.1:0-21826 GCF_014193605.1 Rhizobium sp. BK312
CCGGCGAATACGGGTTATGCGGGGAATCTCGCAGGACAACCTTGCGCTTGAGGCCAATGTCGAGCGCTCCTATGTGGGCTATCTCGAACGCGGCAGTAAGAACCCGACGGTCACGACGCTTGAGAAGATAGCTGAAGCGCTGGCCTGCGATATTTCGGAGTTTTTCGTCCGGTGGCTGATGATCTCGTGACGATTAAGCCGCTGAAGAGCGGGCGGAAACCTTCGCGTGGCTGATATTTACTTCGCCCCGCCGCCATTGAAGTTGAGGGCCTCGGGTCCCTTAGTCCGTGGCACCTGAATTGCGCGCGCCCAGTTATCGATTATTTGTTCTACGACCCCGAATGGATCAGGACAAAATGTGATGAGATTAGATGGCAGCGGCGATAACTTCACCGCTGCCACAGATACGGTCACTCAACCGGCTTGATCGAGGCGATGATCGCCTTGACTTCGGCATCGTGCTTATCTTCCTCGCCCTTGTCTCCCCAGTACGTCACGACGAGAGCGTTGTCAGCGCTCACCTGCGCGATTAGCAAGCCGACGCTAACGGGACCGTCTTCATCCTTGCCATCCCATTCCAGGGTGGCCATCTGGATACCGTTGACGTCGGTTGCAGGCGTCTCCTTTTGGGTAGATGGGTCGATCGTCACTTTGTTTTTTGCGAGAAAATCGATTGCACCGGTAACAACTTTCTCCATGGATTTGCCGCTGGCGACCTCGACTGAAAGGTAGACCGCAGAATCGTCGGAGGTTCCCTGGACGCCACCGTCGGTTTCCTCCGGCTTCCAGCTATCCGGAATGGTGATACTCGCGACAGGCTTGTCACTGGGAAATGTCAAGGTCGCGGCCTGCGCCGCGAAAGGAGACGCTAATACAAGCAAGGCCAATGCAAAGGTTTTCTTCATGGTAGTATCCTTAGAACTTAAAGCCGATATACAGGACGGCCATGGGACTTCTAAATACAATATATTAAGATCGTAACCACTTGGCGGACAAAGGAACAAATTTAAAGGTAATAATTGGAACCGAGATATTCTGTGTTCCCGGAATGTTCAATCGCAGATCAATCTTTAGTCGCAGACCTCATCTTCATATCGATAGTTGTGCAGCGGTATTAGGCCTCGGATGTAAAATTACTTACGAAATGCGGCCCTAATTTCCATTTCGCGATAGCAGGGTATTAGTGAAACATAGCAGGAAATCTCACTGGCCTGTTCACCTCTCACCGAAGTAACCTCAGAGGGAAGCGACCGATTACGATCTCGACCTTAGTCAACAGCGCGCGGAGGCAATAAGGGAACCCCAAGGATCCGAGAAGCCGCTTGTACTGATACACGAGCTGGGGTGGCAGCCGCAGATTCGAAGTTGGCGCTTGGCCTCGTCCTCCGCGTCGTCACCGAGCAAAGCAAGTAAGCGCGGCGACCTCAATGAATGCAGCGCAAGAAGGCAGTAGATATTTTAAAACTCTTCCCAGTTATCCTGCGAAGGGGCAGCGGCGCCGTAGCTCTTGGCGATATCGGCGACCATCTGCCGGGCGGGCGAAGCGACGGGTCGGTGCGCGGGTGGGCTCTTGGCGGCGTTCACCGCATTTGCCGGGCCCGGGCGCGGTACAGCGCGGGGTGCAACTGTCGGCCGAGGCGCGGAGACGTAGACCGCTTCTGCCGAACCGGAAGCACTCGCTGCAGCACGGGCAGTTCCGCCACCGAGATTGAACTGCGCGATCAGTTCGCGAAGACGTCCGGCTTCTCCGGCAAGCGTAGCGCCGGCGGCATTGGTTTCCTCCACCATGGCCGCGTTCTGCTGTGTGACCTGGTCCATCTGGTTGACGGCCGTGTTGACTTCGCCAAGTCCCGTGGACTGCTCGCGCGCCGAGGTGGCGATCGCGTCCATGTGCTGGTTGATGGTGACGATGTACTGCTCGATCGTCTTCAGCGAATCCCCGGTCGCCCGCACCAGTTTCACGCCGCTTTCCACTTCCGATGTCGAGTTGCTGATCAGGCCCTTGATTTCCTTGGCAGCCTTCGCGGAGCGCTGCGCCAGTTCGCGGACTTCCTGAGCGACGACGGCGAAACCGCGCCCGGCTTCACCGGCACGGGCAGCTTCGACGCCGGCGTTCAGCGCCAGCAGGTTCGTCTGGAAGGCGATCTCGTCGATGACGCCGATGATGTTGGAAATCTGCGTCGAGGAGGCTTCGATCCGCTCGATGGCATCGACGGCATTGGCGACAACGGTTCCAGACTGCGCAGCACTGGAATTGGCCTGGATGGCGATCGTCCGGGCCTCATCGACGCGTCTGGAGGAGTTGGTGACGTTGACGGTGATCTGGTCCAGAGCGGCAGCCGTTTCCTCCAGCGAGGCAGCCTGCTGCTCCGTGCGGCGCGACAGGTCGTCGGCGCTCTGGCTGATCTCGCGCGATCCGCTGTCGATCGCATTGGTGGATTGGGCGACAGAGCGAAGCGTCTCGGCCAGCTGTGCCACGGCACCGTTGAGATCGTGGCGCAGGGCTTCGAAATCTGGCGCGAAGGGCTCGGTAAGCTCGAAAGATAAATCGCCCGCCGCAAGGCGCTTCAGGCCGGATGCAAGGCCCGACGTTGCTTCCTGCAGGCGGCGCTGGGCAGCTGCCTCGGCCTCCGCGGTCAGCCGCTGACGGTCAGCTTCGGTCTTGATGCGGTTGGCTTCCGCTTCCGCTTCCAGGCGCTTGTTGTCGATCGTCGCCTGCCGGAAGATTTCGACGGCATTCGCCATGGCGCCGATTTCGTCGCGCCGCCCCAAGGAGGGAACCTCGGTTGTCGTATCACCTTTTGCCAACCGGGTCATGAAACTGGTCATGTCCTTAATCGGACGCACGACGCGGAAGGAAATCGTCACGACGGCGAAGAGACCGAGTACGGCTGTGATCGAAAGCCCAATGTAGGCCGTGTTCTCAGTTGACGAAATCGTCTGCTGGCTCGCGGCGCCCTCGTCCTTTACATTCTGAGAAAGATCATCCACTGCAGCCTGAATATCGTTCGACGCCTGCGTGTAGGCTTTGAAAGAGTCGCCATAGAACAATGCCAATGCCATATCCTGCTGATCGGCCTGTTTGGCGCCAAGTGCCTTACTCCATAGCGCCTGCGACGCAGCCCACGAGGCGGCAAACTTGCCGTAGAGTTGCCTGTCGCCCTCATCGATCATCAAGGGTTCATATTTAGCCCGGTCGTCGGCAACATCCTGCTCTGCCTTGGCAAGCGCACCGGCAAGGTCGACTGCATGGTCCTTACTCGACGTCAGCAAAGCACCCTGCGCAATCCTCACATCGCCAATGTCGGCATTCAATTGTCCAAGAGCAATGAACGACGGCACGCGTTTGGCGACGATCTGCGTTGAACCTCGATCTATGGATTGCAGAGATATGATAGAATAAGCGCCCTGCCCGATAACGACGGCCAGGATAAGACAGAGCAGCAAAGTGATCAGAAACCCGATGGATAAACGCTTCATACAAGGAGCTCCCAATTATTGACACTGGGCCGCGCTTCATCGGCCGCAAGAAAAACATTGCTCATGCACAGGCAATAAGTATATTTTTGCCAAGCCAAACCAAATAGATCCATTTTACTTACTATTCGCACAATGGAATATGCTAAAAAGCACTTCCATCATCGGAAAATATTGCACTGGACCTCAGATAATCGAGATTGCAGTAAAATACTTAATGAACTGCGAATGCCCTTAACGGGTTATTTCTTAAATGGAACATCCACGGCGGGCGTTACCACGGTGTTCTTGTGCATGGCCATTACGTTGAAGCAGTCCCCTTACAGGTGAGGGATCATACTAACGGGCGGCAACCGCAGAAGCGCTAGAACGGCCATCCAGTCCCAATACCGCGTCTCTCACCACTTAGGCACAGCAGGAGCGCAAGGATCAGTAGAACGGCAGCGCCCGCCGTCGCAGCGTTTCCAAAGAGATTCGTCGCGACGGCACCTAAACCCGCTCCTACCAGGAAACTTAGGGACACGGCTCCGAACTTCTTCGATTGCTCTAAATCATTCGTATCGCGGTGACGACTGAGCCCATTGAATAAGGATTCCGTCGCCCTCCGAAGGTTTCCGGTGGCGATGACCGAATTGTATGACCACCTGTCAAGCTTGGTGAAGATCGAGCTTTGGACGGAGGCTACAAAGGAGATGGCCAGAACGATTATGCCGACGCCTCATCGCCATAAGACATCTCGGCGCTCCAGCTGCAGCGACGGTCGAAAGGCATCGCCCTCGGCCAATTGGCCAGGGCCTCCGCCGGTGCGCCGGATCGCCGCCACATGCCATCGACGCTTTCGAAATGGGAGCCATGCGGGCAGCATCCACGGCTGCCAGTCCCTTCACGACGCGCATGCCAAGTCGGACAGCATGCCGCCTGGTGTCGCCGACGGGTCCAGCGTGAAGTCCCGGCGAGAGCTGTTGACGCAGCCGGTAGGACAAGGCGGTCTGCTTTAACGCCTAAACTCAGCCGGATGATTATCGGAAACGAAAAAGCTTGCCGCGTGAGGAGGTGCGGCAAGCTCTTCGAAATATTGAACAGCGGCTGGGAGGAGGAAAGGGGCAACCTTCAAGCGGGTATCAATCCCGCGGCGCGGTAGCTTTCGATCATTGCGTCGAAGAGCGTGATGTCGGAGCGGCTGCGGGCAAGAAGCTGGGCTCCCGCAACGGCAGCGAAGATTGCCCGCGCCCGTGCCTCGCTTTCCATCTCTCCAACCAAGCCCGCCTCTACCAAACGCTCTTTGAGCCAAGCGATATTAACATCCGCGAAGGTTTGAACCTGCTTGCGCACCGGCATGGGAAGGTCATCGTACTCCGCACCAAGGAAGCTTCCGAGGCAAAGGCGGTTACCGTTCTCCAGAGACATCCGGAATGTCTCTGGATACTTGCGGAGACTTGCCTTTGGATCGCTCTCGGTGTCGGCGACCTCTTCCAGCCACGCCTTCGTGTCCTGCCAGTAGCGCTCGGCAATCGCTGCGGCAAGATCGGCCTTGCTCGGAAAGTGATGATAGATGCTCGCGGCCTTGATTCCGACCTCGGCGGCGAGCTCGCGCATGTTGAGGCCGCCATAGCCATGTGCCTGCGCGCTCAGCCGACCGGCAATAAGGATCGCTTCTTTTGCATTTCCCGACAATATATGAAACTCCACCAAAGCCTACCAAATGTTAGATAGGGGTTGACGACTGGTTTGTAAAGCTCTAGCTGTTCCTAACCTACCAACTGTTAGTTAGAGAGAATTCCATGAGCAACGAGCTGATATATTTCGATGCCACCAGACTTGCCGAACTCATCCGCACACGGCAGGTCTCGCCTGTGGAAGTCGTCCAGACACATCTCGACCGCATCGGGGGGGTCGATCCCCAGGTCAATGCGATCGTAACCGTCGCCGACGGCGCAATGGATGCTGCGCGTAAAGCCGAAGCTGCTGTGCTTGCAGGTGAGGAGCTGGGTCCGCTCCACGGCGTGCCGTTTACCGTCAAGGACTCGATCGACACCGAAGGCGTCCTGACCCAACGCGGTTCGCCCATCTTCAAGGGACGCACGCCGGACCGCGACGCCACCAGCGTCGCCCGCTTGAAGAAGGCTGGCGGCATCCTGCTCGCCAAGACCAATCTGCCGGAGTTCTCCTACTGGATCGAAAGCGACAATCTTCTGACCGGGCGCTCCAACAACCCGTGGGATCTGGAACGGACGCCGGGCGGATCGAGTGGCGGCGAGTCCGCAGCCATCGCCGCCGGCATGTCGCCGCTTGGTCTTGGAACGGATCTTGCGATTTCCGTGCGTGGGCCTGCAGCACAGACCGGCATCACCTCGATGAAGGCGACCCATGGCAGCATCCCTATGATCGGGATCTGGCCCCGCGCGCCGCGCCGTTTCTGGCATGTCGGGCCGATGGCTCGTTCGGTGCGCGATATCGCCCTTGCCTTCTCGCAGCTTGTAGGGCCGGACGGGGAGGATGCTTTTTCTTCCAGCACCGTTCCGTTCGACGCGGGCATCGGGCGCCAGCCGTTTCGACAGCTTCGTGTGGGCTGGATGGTCGGCCCCGGCTTGGGTCCCGTCGATCCAGAAGTTGTCGCCACCGTAAAGGCTGCCGCCGATGCGCTGAAGGATATTGGTCTGTCAGTTGAACATGTGGGCATCCCTGCCCTCGAAAAGGACTTCGCGCTCGACGTCTTCAACCGTCTTCACGTTATGGAGATGAAGCCGGCCTTTCGCGAGGCGACTGCTGGTCGTCGCGACGAGGAACTCTACAAGATGGCGAAGACGATGCTGTCGCTGCCCGATACATCAATGGCGGATTACATCGACGCCGAGCAGGCGGCCGAGCGACTGCGGGACGGCTATGCAGACTACTTCTCCCGTTACGACGTTCTCATCACCCATGTCCTGCCGATCCCGGCCCACAAGCATGGCGTGGAAAAGTTCGTGATCGACGGACAGACGGTGGATGCCACATATCTGCAGGGCGCGACCGTCCCCCTGAACGTTACAGGTCTCCCCGGCGTCTCGATGCGCTTTGGCACGAGCTCCGAAGGGTTGCCGATCAACGTTCAGATCGTCGGCAAATGGCAGGCGGAGTCCACCATCCTGCATGTCGCTTCACTGCTGGAGAGCGTCAGCCCGACCCGCGGCCTGCGTCCTCAGCTCTGAAATCTGTCACCGACGGGGCCTGGCCTTCTTCAGAGCGAAGGCCAGGCTTCGCCACTTCGGCGAGCAGAGACCTCAGCTATGCGTGCGCCGGTTCCGCTGCGGTAGCGAACATGCCAGGCGGGTTCTACAAGCGAAGCGGGCCGGCGCGGCGATCGCTACCCTGCAACGTTTCGCCTCGTTTACGCAACCGCACGTAAGGGATTTCGGTTCGATTATTAAAGCCCGCGTGGCTCCACTGCCGACGCCTGACATTAGCCACGCCACTCCGTAATGGCGAGCGCGTCGTCCATGTGCACACCGGGCCAGAATTCGAAAGGACTCCAGAATACCCCCTTTTTTTGATCTTGGATGGTGGCATACCGCGGAACGTCGCGTGCGCAAAAGCGACGCCATACAGTTCGTCGATCGTCAACTTCGGATCTCCCATGCACCATCACGCAAGCAGACGCGCGTTTCTGATCAGTTCAGTCGCTGGCGTCACTCTCGCAACGATCGGCATTTCGTTCGGCACCCTGTGCGCAGCCGAAGTCGCCGCGGCTCTGGCGCCGGACCTCGCCTCCTACAAGCCTGCCTTCTTGACCGCCGACGAGTTTAAGACCGTCATCGCAATAGCGACCGCTTCATTCCGGCGGACGATGAAGGCCCGGGCGCACTCGATACGACTGTCCCAATCTTCATGGACCAGCAGCTCGACGCTAATCTCGGTGCCGAGTGGTACCTCAAGGGGCCGTTTCAGAAGAAGGCGGCAGGATAGTCGCAAACGGAACGCCGGAGGACGTTGCTCTCGCAAAAAACAGCAGGACAGGGCCGCATCTCAAGCGAATTCTTCCTTCCGACCGGCAAACAAACCAATCGAACGTTGGCCGTTAGGGTCGTAACGCTTCACGCATAGAACGCATGTAACGAGGTTACTTATGGTCGCTTGTCGGCAAGGATCGACAGCTTGTATATCTGCGGTGGCTTAGCGAACAGTTCCCCTTCCTCTGCCTTTGCCATCAAGGCCGCAGCGACTTGGCCGTTTAAGTGGGCATCCCTTCCGTCCTCATCATCAAACGTATCAAAGATTGCGAACGAACTTGGACCCTCCTGGATCGCATACCAGGAAATCGTCCCAGGCTCGGCATTGACCAGCGGTACGGCTGATCGCAGAAATTCGGCGACCGCCTCTTCCTTTCCGAGCTTTGCCTCGATCGGAACGTAGAGCGCGAATTTGGTCATGACCACCTCCATCGACACACTATCGTGCCGCAACTTAAGGAACGCGCTAACCACGACAAATGTTTGGCGGAGGAAAAATTAGGGGGCTTTGACCACCAAAGCATGCCGGCAGTCCGCGCGGCTCCCCTAACAGGCGGGCGGTATCGTGTTCGTTCTAGGCAAATGAATGACGATTTTGCGGACCGGTCTCTGACGGATTCACGCAGCGATCTCCCAGGGCGAAAGTGAATCCCTGGCTTGAAGTCTCCGGGGCCAATCGCCTTGAAGGGATAAGAACCGCAAATCTACGCCTTAGATTCGCTAAGAGATTGATAGTCCGATTACTTCTTACGTGAAGGACTGGCTGGTGGTTAACTTTCCTATTATGGAGTGAGGTGCGACAAGCAGCAGCTCCATCAGGATATTAGCCTTCACGAGCGCGAACCGCGTAGCTCGATTTATGTCTGCTGAACTTTGCGAATGCCCGCTGCCTCAAGAAGATCGGTTTTAGTGACGCAATGGCACATAAAATCGAAATTGCTATTGAGCGGGTGACGAAATTAACTCGACCCCTGAAATCAAGCCAATAAGGGGATCAAAATGGGAATGAAACTGTCACTGACTGGCGTAAGCACAGCAATTGCGCTCCTGCTTTCGAACCAGGCCTTCGCGCAGACTGCTGAAGTCATGCACTATTGGACAAGCGGAAGCGAAGCCGCCGCCATCAAAGTCATCGCCGATGATGTCGCCAAGAAGGGCGGCACCTGGAAGGACAGCCCGGTTACCGGCTATGAAGCCGCACGCGCCGCTGTTCTCAGCCGCCTCGCTGGTGGTGACGCACCAACTTCGATGGTCGTCGATCTCGGCGAAATCAAGCCGCTGGTCGAACAAGGCGTCCTCGCTCCGATCGACAATATAGCCTCCACCAAGGGCTGGCAGACATTCCTTCCTAAGCTAGTCGTCGATAAGGCAAGCGTTGACGGCCACCTTTACGCCGTTCCGATCGATATCGGCACTGCTAACTGGATGTGGTATTCCACGAAGGTACTGGACGATGTCGGCGTCAAGCCGCCGGCGACCTGGGACGAGTTCTTTGCCGCGGCGGATAAGATCAAGGCCAAGGGCTACATCCCTCTCGCTTTTGGTGGCCAGGCCTGGCAGGAGGCCCTCGTCTTCCGCTCGATCATGATCGCGACCGGCGGCAACAAGTTTTACACGGATGTCTACACCAAGCATGACGTTGATGCCGCCGGCGGTCCGCTGATGGTAAAATCCTTCGAGACTTTCGGTAAGTTGCGCGGCTATGTCGATGACGGCAACACCAACCGAAACTGGAACGACGCCACCAACATGGTGATCACCGGCAAGGCCGCGATGCAGATCATGGGCGACTGGGCCAAGGGCGAATTCCAGGCCGCCAAGATGACGCCCGGCAAGGAATACGGATGCGAACTCGCGCCGGGTACCAACGGCGTACTGAACATCGTTTCCGACACCTTCGTCTTCCCGGTCGGCGACAAGCCGGAACAGGTCGCGGCTCGCAAGCTGCTGGTCGACGTGATGATCGATCCCGAAACCCAAGTGGCCTTCAACTCCATCAAGGGCGCCCTGCCCCCGCGCCTGGACGTAAACCTCAAGGATGCGGACATCTGCACCCAGAAGGCAGCCGGCCTGCTCAAGGACCCGAACGCGCTTGCCCCGAACGCTGAGCTTTCGTTCAGCAGCGAGACCGTTGGCGCCATCAAGGATCTGGTAACCCAGTTCTGGAGCAACCCGTCCATGACGCCTGCCGACGCTGCAAAGCAGTATGCCGATATCGTTGCGCGGAACTAAGTTCTGCCGCTAGTCTCCGCTGCCCCGGCACGATTGCCGGGGCAGTTTTTGTAAACGAGTTGCGATGTCGACCAACGGGGGCAAGCAATGTTTAAGAAGAACCTGGCGGCCAAGCTGACGCTTGTGCCCAGTACGGTGGTCATCGCCGTCTGTTTCTACGGCACAATTCTCTGGACACTTTATATATCGCTGACGCATTCGACGATGCTGCCGAACTACAAGTTCTACGGCTTCAGCCAGTATGCCACCCTGCTGTCCATGCCGCGCTGGCATACCGCTTTTGCCAACATGCTGATCTTTGGCAGTCTTTTCATAGCCGGTTCACTCGTCATCGGCACGACGCTTGCAGCTCTTCTCGATCGCAACGTCAAGGCCGAAGGCCTCTTCCGCGTCTTCTTCCTCTATCCGCTCTCCATGTCCTTTGTCGTCACCGGCCTTGCCTGGCAATGGCTGCTGAACCCGACAACGGGCATCGAAGCACTGGTGCGCAGCCTCGGCTGGCAGGATTTCAGCTTTAACTGGCTTGCGAGCCCGGAAAAGGCAATCTACGCCGTCTCCATCGCCGCCATCTGGCAATCCTCGGGTCTTGTCATGGCCATCATGCTGGCCGGCCTGCGTGGCATCGACGGCGATATCTGGAAAGCAGCGAAGATCGACGGCATCCCCGTCTGGCGCTCCTATATCAGCATCGTGCTTCCCATGCTGCGGCCGCTGGTCCTCACCTGCGTCATTCTTCTCGCCACGGCCGTGGTCAAGAGCTACGACCTCGTTGTCGCCATGACGGGTGGCGGCCCGGGCATCAGCACCGATGTCCCCGGAAAGTTTGTCGTGGACCTCCTGTTTCAGCGCGCCAATATCAGCACCGCGGCTGCCGCCGCCATCCTGATGCTGGTAACGGTCATCTGCGCGCTTTCCCCCTATGTTTATATCGAGCTCAAGAGACAGAAGCGATGACTGCGACCCCTCTCGCCCAATCCGGCGCACCGGTGATCTATGTGGTTCCCCGCGCGAAAAGCGCGAAACCTGGCCGCGCCATCCTTTACGTCATCTTGTCCGTGGCGCTGGTCTACTATGCGATCCCGCTGCTGCTGGTGATCTCGACGTCGCTGAAGACCACCGACGAACTGCGCACGGGCAACATCTTCACCCTGCCCCAGAGCCTCAATTTCGATGCCTGGTCGAAGGCATGGATGACGGCCTGCACCGGAATCGAGTGCAACGGCATCCATGGAAATTTCTGGAATTCCGTCGAGATTGTCGTTCCGGGCGTGGTCTTCTCGATCCTGTTCGGCGCTCTGACCGGCTTTGCCCTCTCGCAGTGGCAATCGAAGCTCAGCCGCGTCATCCTGCTGTCGCTGATGCTGGGCGCCTTCATACCCTATCAGGTCATACTTTATCCGATGGTACGTATCTTTAGCAGCATTGGGCTCTACGGCACGCTGCCGGGCATCATCCTGATCCATATCATCTTCGGCCTGCCCTACATGGCACTGCTGTTCTTCAACTTCTATCAGGGCGTTCCGCCGGAGCTTTCGAAGGCAGCCAAGATGGATGGAGCGGGCTTCTTCACGATCTTCTTCGAGATCATGCTACCTATGTCGGTCAACGTGCTGGTCGTAGCCATCATCATGCAGGCGACCGGTATCTGGAACGACTTCCTGTTGGGCCTGATCTTTGCCGGGCGAGACCACCTGCCGATCACGGTGCAGCTGAACAACATCGTCAATACAACGACCGGCGTCAAAGAATATAATGTAAACATGGCCGCGACCTTTCTGACCGCGCTGCCGCCACTTCTCATCTACATTCTTTCCGGACGCTATTTTGCGCGCGGTCTCGCCGCCGGCGCAGTGAAGGGCTAATGCAATGACACAGATCTCCGTTATCGACGCGAACAAATCCTTCGGACCACAACATATATTGCGGGATATCAATCTCCAGGTCGCGAGCGGCGAATTCATCGTGCTACTGGGTTCCTCCGGATGCGGCAAGTCCACGCTGCTCAACGTCATTGCCGGCCTCGAGGACCTCGACACCGGCAGGATCATTGCCGGCAACCAAGATGTCACAAACGTCGATTCCAGCCGCCGCAACATGGCGATGGTCTTTCAGTCCTACGCGCTCTATCCCACCATGACGGTCCGCAAGAATCTCGGTTTCGGCCTGCGGGTTAACAAGGTCGCCAAGGCAGAGATCGCCAAGCGCGTCGAATGGGCCGCGAACCTCCTGCAATTGACGCCGCTTCTCGACCGTCGCCCCTCGCAGCTCTCAGGCGGGCAGCGTCAGCGCGTGGCGATCGGGCGGGCGCTCGTGCGCCGAAGCCCTATCTGCCTGTTCGACGAGCCTCTCTCGAACCTCGATGCAAAGCTGCGCACGGAGATGCGCCTGGAAATTAAGAAGCTGCACCAGGAATTGCGCAGCACAATCGTCTATGTCACGCACGATCAGATCGAAGCCATGACGCTGGCAACGCGCGTTGCCGTCATGAAGGCTGGCAAGATCGAGCAATATGCCACACCAGATGAGCTCTATGGGAAACCGGAAACCCTGTTCGTCGCCGGCTTCGTGGGCTCGCCGAGCATGAACCTTCTCTCGGCCCGCATCAGGATCGAAGATGGCGAGCCAATGGCAATCTTCGGCGAGCATCAGCTTCCGATCGATGCCTATCCGTTTCGTCATCCAGCCGTCAATGGCCAGGAGATCGTCATAGGGTTCCGTCCGGAGGACATACAGCTCGCCGACGACCGAACGACACTGCCGACCCTCTTTGCACCGGTCACATTCGTCGAACCCATGGGCGCCGATACCTTGGTATGGTTTGCCGTGGGAGACCAGAAGCTGTCAGTCCGACTGCCGGCAGCCAAGGCCCGTGGGCTGGGCGGCGAAGTACGCCTCGCTTTCAATCCGAGCATTGCATCGATCTTCTCGAAGAAAAGTGAACAGCGCCTGTAAAGGCACCGCGGCGGCCACTTCAAGCCGCCGCTCCCTTATCTCAACAAAGCTGTCCGATCAGCCTGTCCATCATGAGGTCGCAGAGGTGCAGCTCGGCTTCCTCGATATATTCGTCGGGTTGATGACCCTGATCCATGTTGCCGGGTCCGATAATGACCGTTTCCAGCCCTAGTCTCGTTGCAAATAGCCCAGCCTCGGTGCCGAAGGATACTTTCGTGGTCGGAGCCTGACCGAGAAGATGACGAGCGAAGGCGGTAGCAGGGCTCTCGGCTGAGGTGGACAGCCCCGGATAGGCATTGCGTACTTCGATCTCGGTTCCGCAAGCGGCGACAGCACGGATGCGGGCCACTATGTCGTCCGCATTGTCTTCGGCGAGGTGGCGGATCTCGAAATCGACCGAAGCGCGATCGGCGACGATATTGAGAACTTCGCCGCCGACGATCTTGCCCGCGTGAACCGTCGTGTAAGCGATGTCGTAATCGGCGTCGCTACGGCCATTTTCAGCAATCTCCTGCTGTACACCCCGCAGAGTAGCGACGAAATCACAAGCCAGATGAATGGCGTTGACGAAACGCGGTGCCAGCGAAGAATGGCCTGCTTCGCCTCTGAAACGAGCCCGCGCGGCCATCTTCCCTTTGTGGCCGAGCGCGATCGCCATCGATGTCGGCTCTCCGACAATGCAAAGCGAAGCCCTGAACTGTTCCTTAGCCAGGACATCGAGCAGGGAGCGCACGCCGACGCAGCCGATCTCCTCATCGTGGGAGAAGGCGAGATGCAATGGCCGCTTCAATAGCTTGCCATCGATGCGGTCGGCAGCGGATAGCGCGCTTGCAAGAAACCCCTTCATGTCCGTCGAGCCACGGCCATGGAGCCGAGAGCCGCGGCGCGTCAGCCGGAAAGGGTCGGAGGTCCATGCTTGCGTTGCGACCGGCACCACATCGGTGTGGCCGGAGAGAACAATGCCGTCATCCTGCCGGGGGCCGATGCTGGCAAACAGGTTCGCCTTTTTGCCAATCTCGTCAGCAACAAACCGGCACTCGAAACCGCGGTCGCGGAGATAGGTTTGGACAAAATCGATCAACGGCAGGTTGCTATCAGGACTAACGGTGGGGAAGGCGACAAGACGATCAAGCAGGTCAAGCGTATTCAAGAAATGACACTCCCAAAACGGACGAAGGCCCGCATCGCAGCGAGCCTCCATTATTCTCTTTCTTTGACGGCCCTCAGCGGGCCATCGTCTCTTCATCAGCCATTGTCTGGTTGATATCGGCCAGCAGTGCCGCGATATCACCCTTCGGGAAGGCCTGGCGGAAGCGCCGGTCGAAAGTCGTAAACATGCCGAAGAACGAGTTGGCGCAATGTTCGAGCATCCGATCCGCCTCACCCTCGTCGATCGACAGGTGCTTCTGGAGGAACTGATTGAACTTGGCCCGTGCGATCGGATTGGCGAGGATAAAGACGGGCTGCGTATCCCACTTCACTTCACGATGGCGCGAGGCGCGCGAACGGATTTGCAGTGGCGCTGCAAGATGAATGTCGCGCGAGGACGAACCGATTTCGATCTGCACGGCATCGTCATCGAGGATCCAGCGCCCCTTGCCGGAATCATAGAGCGCGAAATCCGCAGCAGGGATCGTGAGCGACACCCGCTTCGATTCGCCCGGCGCCAGGTGCACCTTGGCAAAGGACTTCAGTTCGCGCTTCGGACGCTGCAGCCGCGGCTTGCCGTAGCTCACATAGAGCTGGGCCGCTTCCTTGCCGGCGACGGCGCCGGTGTTGGTCACAATGAAGCTCGCGACCACCTCTTCGCCGACATTCAGCGCCGACCGATCCAATTTCAGATCGGAATAAGCGAAGCTCGTATAGCTTAGGCCGAAGCCGAAGGGGTATTGCGGCTCGATCTCGCGCGCATCATACCAGCGATATCCGACATGGATGCCTTCGCTGTAGTAGTGGCGACTGTTCTCGCCGGGGTAGCTGAGATAGGAGGGCATGTCCTGCATGCGCTTCGGGAAGGTTGTCGTCAGCTTGCCGGAGGGATTGACGACCCCAAAGAGAATGTCGGCGATACCGCCGCCGGTCGCCTGGCCGGAAAAAAACATCTCAACGATCGCCTTAACTTCCGGAACCCACGGCATGACGACTGCGTCAGGGCTGGCGATGGCAACGACGACATTCGGGTTGACGACAGCAACGGCGCTGACGAGCGCATCGTGACCCGGCGCTAGGTCGAGCGTCGTGCGGTCAGAGCCCTCGCCGTCGTAACCATTCTCCGTGCAAACAAAGATGACAACCACGTCGGCGCCCCGTGCGCCCTCGACAGCCTCGGTAATGAGTGCCGCGCGCTCACTCTCGACTTCGCTCGTGCCGCGGTACTGCTCCACCTTGATGGCATCGCCGGCCAATTTGACGATCTCGTCGATCGGCACATCGACAAGTGTCGGCGTGGTGGTCGCGCAGCCCGAGCCCTGAATGACCGGAACGCCGGCACCTTCGCCGATGACGACCATCCGCTTGACCTTGGCGGGCGTGATCGGCAGCAGTTGATCGTCATTCTTCAGGAGAACCATGGATTCGCCTGCCATGCGACGGGCGAGCTTGTGGTGGGCATCGCGGTCGAACACCGTGTTGCGCCGCTCGCCGAGCTTGCTGGCACGCACCAGCGCCAGAACACGCGCGCAGGCTTCGTCCACCACGGCCATGTCGACCTTTCCAGCCCCGATGGCCTCAAGAAGGTCGCTCTTGCGGGTTTCGCTTTCCGGCATGTCGAGATCGTTGCCCGCCGCCAGGGAAGCCGAACGATCCTTGATGCCGTGCCAGTCGGAGACGACGAGACCTTCGTAGCCCCACTCCTCGCGCAGTACCTTTGTCAGAAGCCAGTGATCCTCAGCAGCCTGAACACCGTTCAGGCGATTGTAAGAGCTCATGACCGTCCACGGATTACTCTTCTCGATCGCGCGCTGGAAGCCTTTGAGATAGATTTCCCGCAAGGCGCGCTCATCGACGACAGAATCCATCGAGGTACGCTCGACTTCGGAATTGTTGCAAGCAAAGTGCTTCAGCGATGCACCGACACCGTTTTCCTGTAAGCCGTTGATGACGCCGGCTGCGAAATCACCGCTGATGACCGGATCCTCACCGTAATATTCGTAAGAACGGCCGCCGAGCGGTGTGCGGCGGATGTTGATGCCGGGGCCGAGCAATAGATGCACGCCAAACTCCTGGCATTCCATGGCAAGAGCGGTGCCAAGCTCATGGGCAAGATCGACGTCCCAAGAGCAGCCGAGGCTGGACCCGTTCGGGAAGCAGGTGGCTTGCTTCATCGCGCCCCAGGCAACTTCGACATGGCTGGCCCGCTGGCCGACGACGTTGAGGAAGGCCGAGAAGTCGACGCCACCGGCTTCTTCGTTATCGATCTGGTGGATCGAGTAGCGGACACCATAGGTGCCATCGGTCATGACGATGTTCGGGATGCCGAGGCGTTCGATCGCCTTCGTCTTCCACATGCGGTGCCCGGCCAGAAGGGCGACCTTTTCCTCGTTTGTCATTTCGGCGATCAACGCCGCGAAGTCGCCGTTCATAAGCTTGTCTGAATTCACGTCATGTCTCCAAAGTGACTATGTGCTGGCACTCAACGAAGGACGCGCCCGGTCAGCGCGCGATGGTAGGTGATGGCCAGAAATTTTTGCGTCGAGCGATCATTGCACTCGCCCGGTCTTAGAGAAATAATGCATTTCCGAGGCGACGCTTCATCAAAAGCTTGGCAGCCCTATTACGTTGACACCTTGCGACGCTCCATGACCGGGGCGACCATCCCAGGTATGTAGGAATCGGACACACACGACTTGCAATGCTGCTCGAACATCTCGATCAATCGAGGCTTGCGATTTTGCTTTAGGGTAAAGACGCCGATGATCATCGGCTTCTGGCTGCCGGATATCGGCACGCGCACGACCGTCCGGCCGTCCATTGCCAATTGCGACCGAGGCCGAACATTTGCGATCGTATAGCCGTAGCCGTTCGCCACCATCGTGCGAATAACGTCCTGGTAAGCGGAACGCATGGCGATAGAGGGTTCAACGCCCGATTTCGCAAAGAGACCTAGGAAATATTCACGGCTGATGGGCAGGTCCAAGAGAATGAGCGGGTAATCGGCCAATTCATCCAAGCTGACAGATGGATAGCGTGCAAACGGATGTGATTCTCCAACGAGGATATGCGGAGGCAGCGTTGCAAGCGGCGTAAAATCAAAGTCGTCCGTGATCAGGAGGTCATAACTGATCGCCACATCGATTTCCGCACGCTGGAGCTTTCCCAGAAGCTCTTCGTGATCGCTGACTGTCTGAATAATGCGAGTTTCCGGGAAAGCTGTGGTGAAGGAGTGCGAAAGTTCCGGCATGATCATCGAGGCAAGCGTCACCATACATCCGAGCGAAAGCTGACCCCGGATCTTCTCATTCACTTCGGAGGCGACCGTATAGATATTTTCGGCCTGCTCGACGAGTTGCTTGGCTTCGGCCAGCATCAGGCGGCCTGCCGGCGTCAGCGAAAGACCTTTTGCATGGTGGCGCACGAAGAGCTGCGTCTGCAGTTCCGTTTCCAGATGGGTAATGGCCGTCGAAATCGATGGTTGGGAAATATTCAGTCGCTCGGATGCGAGGGTGATACTTCCTGTCTCCGCAGTCGCAATGAAATATTCGATCTGGCGGAGCGTGTATCTCATAGCGTCATAATATCTCTGCTAGCTGGAAGAACAAGCAGCGGGCGATCGCATTATTCATCGCCCGGCACCCCAAAGGATGGGGCGGCGTTGGGGTCGAGCGCCCGCTTAACGTAGTCTTCCATTTGCGGCTCATAAACCGCCCAAAGATCCTGGAGGGTCTCGATCGGCTGATCATGCCAGTCTACGCGGAGATCGACGATTGGCCAGGCAACGTTGCGGACAACCTTCAGTCCCGCCGAGCGGACGGCCCCCGCCTCGCCGCCTGCATCGAGGCCGGCGGCCAGCGCCTTCAGCAGCCTGGGAGGAAGATCGCCGACGGATGCCTCGAACGCGGCGACCATACGCTGCGGGACATCGGTATTGGAAAGAAGATTGCCGGCGGCGATACAACCTTCGCCCTTTGCCATCGCATGGATACCGAGCGTGCGCTCGCCGGAGTGACCGGCGACGTGTCCGCGTGCATCGACGATGGCCAGTTGCCGGTAGGCGGCAAACGGGGTCGATGCCACCAGCCGGCCAAGTGCCTCTTCCGCCGTCGCCCCCATTCCGAGCATCTCCAGGCCCGAAATTCCAAGGCCGGGATCCGTGATGTTCTGGCTGGCCACCACCCCCGCGCCTGCTCGGGCATGCGAACAGCGTGCGGCGACTGCCGGAGAGGAGGAGGAAATGGCGATACCGAACATGCCGGACTCGGCGCAGCGGGCGACGATGGAAAAAGTCATGGTCTCACGGCACCTTATTCCGGAATGACGGCGATAGCGTCGATTTCCACCAGCCACTCGGGCCGGGCAAGCGCGGAGACCACAATACCCGTCGAAACCGGGAAGACGCCCTTCAGCCACTTGCCAGCGACGCGGTAGACGGCCTCGCGATAGCGCGGATCCACGATGTAGATGGTGATCTTGCAGACGTGATCAAGGGACGAGCCGGCTTCATCGAGAAGCATCTTGATATTTGCCATGGCCTGTTCGGTCTGACCGGTGACATCACCGATGGCAACGCTGGCGGAAGTATCGAGATCCTGGCCGATCTGCCCACGCACGAACACCATCGTGCCCTTGGCGACAACCGTCTGGCAAAGGTCGTTATCCAGCTTCTGTTCCGGATAGGTATCCTTGGTATTGAACTTGCGGATGCGGGTATGGGCCATGTCGAATTCCTTGAATGGGGACCTGTATCGATGGGCTCTGGGGGCTGGCCTCAGCCGACCTTCTGGCTCGAAGGCCGGTATTCGTTGTACTTGCGCTGTGTCGAGATGCGGTCGGCGATATGCTTCGCGTCATGCCACACGCCCCAAATGAAGCTAGATCCGCGGCGTGACTGCCATGGCAACCCGAGGAAATAGATGCCGCGCTCGGCCGACACGCCGCGCTGGTGTTTCGGACGGCCCCGTTCGTCGAAAACATCCAGTTTCAGCCAGCGGTAGTCCGAGGAGAAGCCCGTGGCCCAGATGATCGTCGTGATGCCGGCCTGGGCAAGGTCGAGGTTGAGGATCGGATTTGCAACGCAATCCGGCTGCGGCTCGATCCGGCGCGCTTCGGGATCTTCCGGCAGGTCGATGCCGTTCTTCGCAGCATAGGCATCCGCCTCGTCAAGTAGCGCCATGTAGTTGGCATCGCCGCGATCCAGGTTGGTGGCAAGATCGTCGGAGAAGCTAAGGCTGGTTCCTTCGAAGCCGTTTGTGCGGCCGACCAGGATCATGCCCTTTCCGGCGAGACGGCGGAAATCGATCGTGTGGCCGCCCCGCGCACCGCTGACGGCGATCGTCACATGTTCGGCGCCCGGACCGGGTGTTTCCATATCCCACTTCCCCAGAACGCCCAGCCACCAACAGAAATCGCGGCCACGGTACGCGCGCGGCGGACGGTCATGCGGGCCGACGGAAAGATAGACCTTGCGGCCCGATAGCATCAATTCCTCGGCGATCTGGGTTCCGGAAGAACCGGCGCCGATGACGAGAACAGCACCTTCGGCGAGCTGGCCGGGGTTGCGGTACTTGGTCGAATGCATCTGCGTAATACCGGGTGCATTCGCGATCAGGTCGGGAACGACAGGCACTTGGAAAGCACCGGTTGCCGCAACAACGTTCTGGGCATCGATCACGCCTTGCGAGGTTTCGACGCGGAAACCGGGGCGCCCGATATGCCGCTCGACGCTCCTGACCTCTACACCGCAACGGATGGGCGCATTAATCTGGCGCGCGTATGCTTCGAAATAGTCGGCAACGGCGTCCTTTGCCGGAAAGCCATCCGGATCTAGGTCTGGGAACTCCATTCCGGGAAACCGATCATGCCAGGCGGGGCCGTTGGCAACGAGCGAGTCCCAACGCTCCGAGCGCCAGCGCTCGGCTATACGACTACGCTCGAGGACTAGGTGCGACACACCGGCCTTGCCCAGGTGTTCACTCATTGCAATGCCGGCTTGCCCAGCACCAACAACGAGAGTGTCCACGGTTTCAACTGCCATTGCTTGCGTCCTTTTTCCTTAAGGGCTGTGTGCGGATTGTGACGTCCGGTGTAGTTCACAGCCTTGCCGGGGAAAATTACGTTTTTAGTTTGCAGTGATTAGGCTGTCGCTAAGCTGATGAATGTTGGTGGTCCGCTGCCATCAGTTGAGTGTGCTGTATTTCCACGCAATGGGGCATGATCCTCGATGAGCTATGGGCTGCTCTTGATGGGTATTTGAACCTACGATCCGTCATTCCGATCGACCGGACGAGACGCTCGACGAAGACCGCATATAACGGTCTTGATGAAATTCGAGATTCATGCGCCTGTTTCTTCGGCAAGCGGACCAGCAATCGCTTGGCTGAAGCCGCGCAAGCCCGCGCTGGAACTTGTAGCCGATGTAACGGCCATGCACGGCTTCACCACGGATCATGAGACGGATCATATCAGCCGTGTTGATAAGCTCGGCGCGGCTCGACCAGAACATCTGCAGATAGAAGCCCGAATAGAATAGGAAGCTCTCGAGGAAGACACTCGCGACCTTCTTCTTCACGGGATCGCCCGAGGCATATTGTTGCATGACCAGCGGCGATCTTTTCTGCAGAAGCTCGTTCTCCTCCGACCGGCGATGGGCGTCATCGACATGAGGTGTCAGGCAAAGCGCGGGAAAGAGCGACAAATATCCTGCACCTCGACAGCCGTGGCGATCACGCTTGGCGCCCCGGCGGTCTTGACTCGCGAGCGCTGATACTGCTCAAGCAGATAGGTATTGTCTCGATGAAGTAAGAGGTGAATCAGTGATGCCCAGGTAGCGGTAACGCGAGATGGTCGAACATAACCCGCTTCGCCCCGAGCCTTGCTTTTGATGACGCAGCCGCGATTGCTGTCGCTTGATGACACCGGATCTGTAATTCGGCGTGGAGGATTACGCAGAGTTGTAAGGCGGGTCGGCATCGGAACTCCTGCCGATTTGCAATTTTGGCAGCTAGAAACCATCGGTCGTCTGATAATGCGGCGATGTGTACCCGAGACGACCCCGCAGCAACCCGACAATGCTGCCCAAGCACGATGCCCCGCGCACCAAGGTTCTGTCGCAAACTTTCCGTAGATTTGCCAGCGGTTTGATCTTGCCATAGATCCGGGATGATGAGCAGGCATGTTGAGTTCCAAATCATGGTTGATTTCAAAGGCAGTCACTACCCCAAGGATGTGGTCTTATATGCGGTGTTTTTCTACGTCCGATATGCAGTATCCTATCGTGATCTGGAAGAGATTATGGCTGAGCGCGGCGTTGCCGCAGACCACGCGACGCTGAACAGATGGGTCGTAAAATATTCGCCGCTTATTGCTTGCCAGGCCCGACGCCGCAAATCGGCGACCAGCCGTTCCTGGCGAATGGACGAGACCTATATACAGGTCAAAGGCAAGTGGACCTATTTCTATCGCGCTGTCGACAAATTCGGCAAAACCCTTGATTTCATGCTGTCCGAGCATCGTGATGAAGCTGCAGCCAGCGCCTTCTTCACCCGCATGATCGAGAACAATGGTTGGCCTGAAAAGGTCGTCATCGACAAGAGCGGCGCAAACCTGGCAGGATTGCAAAACGTCAATTGGCTGCTGCTACAGCATGGATGGTTTTGGCTGGTCGAGATCCTGCAGGTTAAATATCTCAACAACATGATTGAGCAAGATCACCGGTTTATCAAGACGCTGACCCGCCCGATGAGGGGCTTCAAATCCTTTCCGTCTGCGTCAGCGACGCTGGATGGCATCGAGGTGGCTCACATGATCCGCAAGCATCAATTTCCAGCCAGTGACCAGTCTGCATTTCAGCAATTCGCCGCACTCGCTGCATAAGTGTGTCCAGCGATAGCCCTTTCTCCGGCCTTTGCCAAAATTTGCGACAGAACCCTTAGAACGTCGGTTCATGAAGAGGTCGCCACCGCCGGATACCGGCATCAGGCGGTGGCAAGTTCGCCTGCTTCCCGCCATCTGCGCAGCAAAGC
>NZ_JACHZP010000020.1:0-20947 GCF_014193605.1 Rhizobium sp. BK312
CGCTGCCGTCAAGGACGTCTTGCCGTGGTCAACGTGACCGATCGTACCGATGTTAACGTGCGGCTTATTGCGCTCAAACTTACTCTTTGCCATTTTCGGCTCTCCGTTTTCCTGTCCCCTGAGGGATCAATTCTTGTTATCGGTCAATTGGTATTCCGGTCACTTCTGACCGGAATACTTTGCCTGGATTTCCTGTGCGACGTTCGACGGAACCGGCGCGTAATGATCGAAGGTCATCGTGTACTGTGCACGGCCCTGAGACATCGAGCGCAGGTTATCAACGTACTTGAACATGTTCGCCAGCGGGACGTTCGCGTTGATGACAACAGCGATACCGCGGCTTTCCTGGCCCTGGATCTGGCCACGACGCGAGTTCAGGTCGCCGATGACGTCGCCGACGTAATCTTCCGGCGTCACGACTTCGACCTTCATCATCGGCTCGAGGAGCTGGGCACCAGCTTCGCGGGCTGCTTCACGGAAGCAAGCGCGGGAAGCGATTTCGAAGGCCAGAACCGACGAGTCAACATCGTGGAAGGCGCCGTCGATGAGCGTCGCCTTGACGCCGAGCATCGGGAAGCCAGCCAGCGGACCAGAAGACAGGACGCTTTCGATACCCTTCTGAACGCCCGGGATGTATTCCTTCGGAACAGAACCGCCGACGATCTTGGACTCGAACTTGAAATCGTCGCCGTCCGGGTTCGGTTCGAACACGATCTTGACGCGAGCGAACTGACCGGTACCACCCGACTGCTTCTTGTGTGTGTAGTCCTTTTCCGTCTGGCGTGTGATGGTTTCGCGGTAAGCAACCTGCGGCGCACCGACGGTCGCTTCAACCTTGAATTCACGACGCATGCGGTCGACGATGATGTCGAGGTGAAGTTCACCCATGCCGGCGATGATCGTCTGACCCGATTCCTGGTCCGTCTTCACGCGGAAGGACGGATCTTCAGCAGCCAGACGGTTGAGCGCGAGGCCCATCTTTTCCTGGTCGCCCTTGGTCTTCGGTTCGATCGCGATCTGGATGACCGGCTCGGGGAATTCCATGCGCTCAAGGATAACCGGCTTCAGCGGATCGCAGAGCGTATCGCCAGTCGTGGTTTCCTTGAGGCCGGCCAGAGCAACGATGTCGCCAGCAAAGGCTTCTTCGATGTCTTCACGCGAGTTCGAGTGCATCTGCAGCATACGGCCGACGCGCTCGCGCTTGTCCTTGACCGTGTTGATGACCGATGCGCCCTTTTCGAGCTTGCCGGAGTAGATGCGGGCGAAGGTGAGCGAACCGACGAAGGGGTCGTTCATGATCTTGAATGCCAGCATGGACAACGGCTCGCTGTCGTCGGCGTGACGTTCGATTTCGGCTTCCGTCTTGAAGTCGATGCCCTTGATCGCCGGAATGTCGAGCGGCGACGGCAGGTAATCGACAACAGCGTCGAGCAACGGCTGAACACCCTTGTTCTTGAAGGCGGTGCCACAGAACATCGGATGGAACTTGACGTCGATCGTGCCGCGACGGACGAGCGCGCGGATCTGATCGTTGTCAGGCAGATTGCCTTCGAGGTAGGCTTCTGTCGCGGCTTCGTCGATCTCGACAACGGTCTCGATCAGCTTTTCGCGGTATTCAGCAGCCTTGGCCTTCATGTCTTCCGGGATTTCGACGACGTCCCACTGAGCGCCGAGCGATTCATCGCGCCAGATGAGAGCATTCATCTCGATCAGGTCGACGACGCCCTTGAATTCGGTTTCAGCACCGATCGGCAGCTGCATGACAACAGCCGTCGCGCCAAGGCGGGTCTTGATCATCTCGACCGAGCGATAGAAGTCAGCGCCGGTCTTGTCCATCTTGTTGCAGAAGATCATGCGCGGAACATGATACTTCTCAGCCTGACGCCATACGGTTTCCGTCTGGGGCTCAACGCCGGCATTGGCGTCGAGCAAAGCGATGGCACCGTCGAGAACGCGCAGCGAACGCTCGACTTCGATGGTGAAGTCGACGTGGCCGGGGGTGTCGATGATGTTGAAGCGGCGGGTCTTGCCGTCGCGGCCCTTCCAGAAGGTGGTCGTGGCAGCGGAGGTGATCGTGATGCCACGCTCCTGCTCCTGCTCCATCCAGTCCATGGTGGCTGCGCCGTCGTGCACTTCGCCGATCTTGTGCGACTTGCCGGTGTAGTAAAGAATACGCTCGGTGGTCGTGGTCTTGCCGGCGTCGATATGCGCCATGATACCGAAATTGCGGTAGTCTTCGATTTTATATTCGCGAGCCATAGTGGACTGCCTTTCCGAAACCGTTCGGGATTACCAGCGATAATGCGAGAACGCACGGTTGGCATCAGCCATCTTGTGCGTGTCTTCGCGCTTCTTGACGGCAGCGCCGCGGTTGTTGGAGGCATCGAGAAGTTCGCCGCAGAGACGATCGACCATGGTCGTCTCGTTACGCTTACGAGCAGCAGTGATCAGCCAGCGAATGGCCAGAGCCTGACGGCGCTCAGGACGCACGTCGACCGGAACCTGGTACGTAGCACCACCAACGCGGCGCGAGCGGACTTCAACGTGCGGAGCGATGTTATCCAAAGCCTGATGGAACACGCCGAGCGGCTCCTGCTTTGCCTTGCCCTGCACGGCGTCAAACGCGCCATATACGATGTTTTCAGCTACGGACTTCTTGCCGTCGAGCATGATGGCATTCATGAACTTGGTAACGACCAGATCGCCGAACTTCGGGTCCGGGTTGATCTCGCGCTTTTCTGCTCTGTGACGTCTGGACATATAACTTCTCGTCTCTCAACTTTTGCGACGCTTCACCACGCGGAGAACCTCGCGCAGCGCCGGATTATCTAAAAATCCGAATTACTTCGGACGCTTTGCACCGTACTTCGAACGGCGCTGCTTGCGGTTCTTGACACCCTGGGTGTCGAGAACGCCGCGGATGATGTGGTAGCGAACACCCGGAAGGTCCTTAACGCGGCCGCCACGGATCATGACGACGGAGTGTTCCTGAAGGTTGTGACCTTCACCGGGGATGTAACCAATGACTTCGAAGCCGTTGGTCAGGCGGATCTTTGCGACCTTACGCAGAGCCGAGTTCGGCTTCTTCGGCGTCGTGGTGTAGACGCGGGTGCAAACGCCGCGCTTCTGCGGGTTCTCCTGAAGAGCGGGAACCTTGTTACGCTTTACCTGCGCCTGGCGAGGCTTGCGGATCAGCTGGTTTACGGTAGGCATTCAACCATCCCTTGTAAATCTATCTCGACACCCTTACGGGCATGACTTTCGCCGTCACCGGCACCGACACACGTTCGTCTCAATGCGCAAAACGTGGCCCGATCCGCTTTCGCAGATGGACCACAGAAAAGCAGAGGACACCAAAAGTGGCGTCGTGCGTGCAGCATTCGTGTCTTCAACGTGCGTTTAGAACCTTGTTTGAGGTGAACTCCAGGGCGCGTCGCCCCGAATAGCCATGCCTCACATGGGTTCCGATGGCGGCGGTACTACTGGTTTCCCGCCGGTTCGTCAAGGCCGGTTAAGAAATTATCTTTGTCATAAAGCCCGGAAACCCCGGACAAACCAGCCATTTGGCGCATTGGATACGGAAATGCCGCCCCTTCCGCAAGATGGACTTTGGTATTTCGACAAAATCCCTATAAGGAATCACGGAAGAATATTTCCATCCGACGGACCCGCGCGGCAAAAAGGAATCGCCGGGTCGATTCGATACTCCCGAAGGAAGATCCATGATTACTGCGCCAGACAACGACAACAATTCAGACGGTCCCATGGTCTTCATCATCATCGGCAAGGGCTACGAGACCGATGGCGGCGAAGGCATCGACTTGCATGTCATGCTGAAAGCGCCTGACGACGATACCGCCGTGCGCGAGGCGCTGAACGCGTTGGCCGAGGAAGGCTTCATCGAGGCCGATCTCGACCAGATCGGGCTCCTGACGGATATACCGGACGAAGAGCCCCATGCCTCCGCCTACCAAGGCGCGCTCGAAGGTGAAGTCGCGATCATCCGCTTCCGCTGATTGGACGACCGCCAGCGGTGGCGGCCTCCCCTCGCCCCATCGATTTTATCATCGCATAAAAAGAAACCGCCCGGATCGCTCCGGGCGGTTTTGATTTTTCACATTCGCTACCGGCTTATTCAGCCGGGCTGTTCTCGCTGGCGAGATCCTGCAGCATCGGCGTTGCGACACCGGCATCCGTGCCCTTGCGGCGCTCTTCGAGGATGAGCTCGTCGCGGGCCGTAGCGATACGGCGGATCTGCGTCATGGTACCGCCGGTACCGGCCGGGATGAGGCGGCCGACGATGACGTTTTCCTTCAGGCCCTGCAGACCGTCGGTCTTGCCGGCGATTGCAGCTTCGGTGAGCACCTTCGTCGTTTCCTGGAAGGATGCGGCCGAGATGAAGGACGGCGTCTGCAGCGATGCCTTGGTGATCCCAAGCAGAACCGGATCGCCATAAGCAGGCTTCTTGCCTTCTTCGATCAGGCGATCGTTGTTGTCGTCCAGCTCGATACGGTCGACGTTGTCGCCGACGATGTACTGGCTGTCGCCCGCATCGGTGATTTCCACCTTCTGCAGCATCTGACGGACAATCACTTCGATGTGCTTGTCGTTGATGACAACGCCCTGCAAGCGGTAGACTTCCTGGATTTCGTTGACCAGGTAGGAAGCCAGAGCTTCCACGCCCTTGATCGCCAGGATGTCGTGCGGAGCCGGGTTACCGTCGAGTATGTAATCACCCTTTTCGATATAGTCGCCTTCCTGAAGGTGGAAGGGCTTGCCCTTCGGGATCAGGTATTCGACCGGCTCGACACCGTCTTCCGCCGGCTCGATGATGACGCGACGCTTGTTCTTGTAGTCGCGGCCGAGGCGGATCGTACCATCGATCTCTGCGATGATGGCGTGGTCCTTCGGACGACGAGCTTCGAACAGTTCGGCAACGCGCGGCAGACCACCGGTGATGTCCTTGGTCTTGGCGCTTTCCAGCGGCGAACGGGCGAGAACGTCACCCTGCGACACCTTCGTACCCGGCTCGACCGACAGGATCGCGTCGACCGAGAGAAGGAAGCGAGCTTCGCCACCACGCGACAGCTTGGCAATATTGCCGCTGGCGTCCTTGATGACGATCGCCGGCTTCAGATCGGAGCCGCGCGGCGTCGAGCGCCAGTCGATAACCTGACGCTTGGTGATACCGGTGGATTCGTCCGTCGCTTCAAGAACCGAGAGACCGTCGACGACATCTTCGAAGTGAACCGTACCGGCCACTTCCGTCATCATCGGACGGGTATAGGGGTCCCACTCCGCCAGACGCTGACCGCGCTTCACCTTGTCGCCGTCGTCGACATACAGCTTCGAGCCGTAAGCGACGCGCTGCGAGGAGCGTTCGACACCACGTTCGTCCAGGATCTGGACCGTCATGTTGCGGCCCATGGCAACCAGGTTGCCATCGGAGTTGCGCAACATGTTGCGGTTCTTGATCTGAACCGTGCCTTCATACGAAGCTTCCAGGAACGACTGGTCGACCACGGTCGCCGTGCCGCCCAAGTGGAAGGTACGCATGGTCAGCTGGGTGCCCGGCTCACCGATCGACTGAGCGGCGATGACGCCGACAGCTTCACCGATGTTGACAGGCGTACCGCGAGCAAGGTCACGACCGTAGCAGACCGAGCATACGCCCGTCTGGATTTCGCAGGTCAGGGCCGAACGGATGCGGATCGACTGGATACCAGCCTTCTCGATCTCGATGACATCCGGTTCCAAGATCATCTTGCCGGCATCGACGATGCGCTCACCCGTGACCGGATGATCGATATCGTCCAGGGCCGTACGGCCGAGGATGCGGGCGCCGAGCGAGGCGACGACCTGACCAGCATCGACGATGGCGGTCATGGTGAGGCCGTTTTCGGTACCGCAATCGACGTGCGTGACGATGCAATCCTGCGCGACGTCGACGAGACGGCGGGTCAGGTAACCGGAGTTCGCGGTCTTCAAGGCGGTGTCGGCCAGACCCTTACGGGCACCGTGCGTCGAGTTGAAGTACTCGTTAACGGTTAGGCCTTCCTTGAAGTTCGAGATGATCGGCGTCTCGATGATTTCGCCCGACGGCTTGGCCATGAGGCCGCGCATGCCGCCCAGCTGGCGCATCTGGTTCGGCGAACCACGGGCACCAGAGTGGCTCATCATGTAGATCGAGTTCATCGGCTTCTGGCGACCGGTCTTCTCGTCGAATTCAACGGCCTTAATGCGGGCCATCATTTCTTCGGCGACTTTCTCCGTGGCCTTGCCCCAGGCGTCGACAACCTTGTTGTACTTTTCGCCCTGAGTGATGAGACCGTCGTTGTACTGCTGCTCGTATTCCTTCACGAGCGCTTCGGTATCGCCGACGATCTTAACCTTGGTATCCGGAATGACCATGTCGTCCTTGCCGAACGAAATGCCGGCGCGGCAGGCATGCGAGAAGCCGAGCTGCATGATGCGGTCGCAGAAAATGACCGTGTCCTTCTGGCCGCAATGGCGATAGACCGTGTCGATCATCTTGGAGATGTTCTTCTTGGTCATTTCCTGGTTGCAGATGTCGAAGGTCACCTTGCCATGCTTCGGCAGGAGTTCACCGATCAGCAGACGGCCGGGGGTCGTTTCATAGATCTTCGAATAGGGCTTGCCATCTTCGCCGATCGACTTGAAGCGGCCACGGATCTTCGAGTGCAGCGTCACGACCTTATTTTCAAGCGCGTGATGCAGCTCACCGAGATCCGAGAAGGCCATGCCTTCGCCCGGTTCGTTCTGGTTCAGGATCGACAGATAGTACAGGCCGAGAACCATGTCCTGCGAGGGAACGATGATCGGCGCGCCGTTTGCCGGGTGCAGAATGTTGTTGGTCGACATCATCAGCACGCGGGCTTCCAGCTGGGCTTCCAGCGAGAGCGGCACGTGAACGGCCATCTGGTCACCGTCGAAGTCGGCATTGAAGGCCGTGCAGACGAGCGGGTGCAGCTGGATGGCCTTGCCTTCGACCAGCGTGGGTTCGAAGGCCTGGATGCCCAAGCGGTGCAGCGTCGGTGCGCGGTTCAGGAGAACCGGATGCTCGCGGATAACCTCGTCCAGGATATCCCAGACTTCCGGCTTTTCCTTTTCGACCAGCTTCTTGGCCTGCTTGACGGTCGAGGAATAACCCTTCGCGTCGAGGCGGGCATAGATGAACGGCTTGAACAGCTCGAGCGCCATCTTCTTCGGCAGACCGCACTGGTGCAGCTTGAGTTCCGGACCGGTCACGATAACCGAACGGCCGGAATAGTCGACGCGCTTGCCAAGCAGGTTCTGGCGGAAGCGGCCCTGCTTGCCCTTGAGCATGTCGGACAGCGACTTCAACGGACGCTTGTTGGCGCCGGTGATGACGCGGCCACGACGGCCGTTGTCGAACAGCGCATCGACAGATTCCTGCAGCATGCGCTTTTCGTTGCGGATGATGATGCCCGGAGCACGCAGTTCGATGAGGCGCTTCAGACGGTTGTTACGGTTGATGACGCGGCGATACAGATCGTTCAGATCCGATGTCGCGAAACGGCCGCCATCCAGCGGAACCAGCGGGCGCAGGTCCGGCGGGATGACCGGGACGACCTTCATGATCATCCATTCCGGACGGTTGCCTGACTCCATGAAGTTCTCGACGATCTTCAGGCGCTTCATCAATTTCTTCTGCTTGAGATCCGACGTGGTGTCGGCAAGCTCGGAACGCAGGTCGCCGGCGATCTTTTCGAGATTCATGCTGGCCAGCATCTCGTAGATCGCTTCAGCGCCGATCATGGCGGTGAACTGGTCTTCGCCATACTCGTCGACGGCGAGCATATACTCTTCTTCCGAGAGAAGCTGGTGCTCCTTAAGAGCAGTCAGGCCCGGCTCGGTGACGATGTAGTTTTCGAAGTAGAGCACGCGCTCCACATCCTTCAGCGTCATGTCGAGCAGCGTCGAAATGCGCGAAGGCAGTGACTTCAGGAACCAGATGTGGGCAACGGGAGCGGCGAGCTCGATATGGCCCATGCGCTCACGGCGAACGCGCGACAGCGTGACTTCGACGCCGCATTTTTCGCAGATGATGCCCTTGTACTTCATGCGCTTGTACTTGCCGCACAAGCATTCGTAGTCCTTGATCGGTCCAAAGATTCGTGCGCAGAAAAGACCATCGCGTTCCGGCTTGAACGTACGATAGTTGATCGTTTCCGGCTTCTTGATCTCGCCATAAGACCAGGAAAGAATCTTCTCCGGCGACGCAATCGAAATCCGGATGGAATCGAAATTCTGCGCAGGCACCTGCGGATTGAAAAGATTCATGACCTCTTGGTTCATGCCTATCTCCTTTAGGGGCGAAACGCCCTCGAATTGCGAACAGTGCCGGCAAATCCCGGGAACCGGACTGACGCTTTAAAACCGCCTTGCGGCGCCATGCATCCGAAGGGACGCCAACGGCGCTGCAATATTCCAAGCGGTGCGCGCTGACTGGCAGCGCGCACCCGCAGGCTATTACTCGGCTGCGTCCGGAAGCTGGCTTGCCGTCTGCAGATCGTCGACCTTGGAGTTTTCCAGTTCGACGCTGAGGCCCAGCGAGCGCATTTCCTTGACGAGAACGTTGAAGCTTTCCGGAATGCCCGCCTCGAAGGTGTCGTCGCCACGAACGATGGCTTCGTAGACCTTGGTGCGGCCGGCCACGTCGTCCGACTTGACCGTGAGCATTTCCTGCAGCGTGTAGGCTGCACCATAAGCTTCGAGCGCCCAGACTTCCATTTCGCCGAAGCGCTGGCCGCCGAACTGCGCCTTACCGCCCAGCGGCTGCTGGGTAACGAGCGAGTACGGACCGATCGAACGGGCATGGATCTTGTCGTCGACAAGGTGGTTCAGCTTCAGCATGTAGATGTAGCCAACCGTGACCTGGCGGTCGAACTGCTCGCCGGTACGACCGTCGTACAGCGTCGACTGACCGGTCTGCTTGAGACCCGCCATTGCCAGCATGTGGTTGACGTCAGCTTCGCCAGCGCCGTCGAAGACCGGGGTCGCGATGGACACGCCACGCTTCCATTGATCGGCCAGACGCAGCACCGACGCATCGTCATACTCGTGAACGTCGTCGCTCTTCGGACCGTCGCCGACGACCAGATCGATCGTCTTGCGCAGAGGCTCGATGTTGCCGCTCGCCTTGTAGGCTTCGATCAGTTCGCCGATCTGACGACCCATGCCGGCGCAAGCCCAGCCAAGGTGCGTTTCGAGAATCTGACCGACGTTCATACGCGAGGGAACGCCCAGCGGGTTCAGCACGATATCAACATGCGTACCGTCTTCCAGGAACGGCATGTCCTCGACCGGAACAATGCGCGAGACCACGCCCTTGTTCCCGTGACGGCCTGCCATCTTGTCGCCCGGCTGGATCTTGCGCTTCACAGCGACGAAGACCTTGACCATCTTCATGACGCCCGGAGGCATTTCGTCGCCGCGCTGGACCTTTTCGACCTTGTCCATGAAGCGCTGTTCGAGGCGCGACTTGGATTCGTCGTACTGGCCACGCAGGGCTTCGAGCTCGCTCTGGACCTTTTCGTCCTCGACGGCAAACATCCACCACTGCGAACGCGGATACTCGGAAACGACGGCGTTCGACAGTTCCGTGCCCTTCTTGAAGCCCTTCGGACCAGCAAGAGCAACCTGACCGCGCAGCATCTCGACCAGACGGCCGTAGACGTTACGGTCGAGGATCGCCTGTTCGTCGTCGCGGTCCTTGGCAAGGCGTTCGATCTCTTCGCGCTCGATCGCCATGGCACGTTCGTCCTTTTCGACGCCGTGACGGTTGAAGACGCGAACTTCGACGACCGTACCGTAGGTGCCGGGCGGCATGCGCATGGAGGTATCGCGAACGTCCGATGCCTTTTCACCGAAGATGGCGCGCAGGAGCTTTTCTTCCGGCGTCATCGGGCTTTCACCCTTCGGCGTGATCTTGCCGACGAGGATATCGCCCGGCTGAACTTCGGCGCCGATGTAAACGATGCCGGCTTCGTCCAGGTTCTTCAGCGCTTCTTCCGAAACGTTCGGAATGTCGCGGGTGATTTCTTCCGGACCGAGCTTGGTGTCGCGCGCCATCACTTCGAATTCTTCGATGTGGATGGAGGTGAACACGTCGTCGGCAACGATACGCTCGGAGAGCAGGATCGAGTCTTCGTAGTTATAGCCGTTCCACGGCATGAACGCGACGAGCACGTTGCGGCCGAGAGCCAGATCGCCGAGGTCGGTCGAGGGACCGTCTGCCAGGATGTCGCCCTTGTTGACCACGTCACCGACGGTGACCAGCGGACGCTGGTTGACGCAGGTGTTCTGGTTCGAACGCTGGAACTTCATCAGGCGGTAGATATCGACGCCGGACTTCGACGGATCGAGGTCTTCGGTGGCGCGGATAACGATACGCGTTGCGTCGACCTGGTCGACCACGCCGCCGCGGCGGGCGCCGATGGCAGCACCGGAGTCACGCGCGACGACCGGCTCCATGCCGGTACCGACGAACGGGGCTTCGGCACGCAGAAGCGGCACGGCCTGACGCTGCATGTTCGAGCCCATGAGAGCGCGGTTGGCGTCGTCGTTTTCCAGGAACGGGATCAGAGCGGCAGCGACCGAAACCAGCTGCTTCGGCGAGACGTCCATCAGGTTGATGTTGTCGCGCGGAGCGAGCATGACTTCGCCGGCATGACGGCAAACGACGAATTCCTCGATGAAGGAGCCGTCGGCGTCGAGCTCGGCATTGGCCTGAGCAACGTAGTACTTCGCCTCTTCCATGGCGGAGAGGTAAAGCACGTCGTTGGTCACCTTACCGTCGATGATACGGCGATAAGGGCTTTCGATGAAGCCGTACTTGTTAACGCGGGCAAAGGTCGCCAGCGAGTTGATAAGACCGATGTTCGGACCTTCCGGCGTTTCGATCGGGCAAATGCGACCGTAGTGCGTCGGATGAACGTCGCGGACTTCGAAGCCGGCGCGCTCGCGGGTCAGACCGCCCGGGCCGAGAGCCGAAAGACGGCGCTTGTGGGTGATTTCCGAAAGCGGGTTCACCTGGTCCATGAACTGCGACAGCTGCGAGGAGCCGAAGAATTCGCGGACGGCAGCGGCAGCCGGCTTTGCGTTGATCAGGTCCTGTGGCATGACCGTGTCGATTTCGATCGAGGACATACGTTCCTTGATCGCACGCTCCATGCGCAGCAGACCCAGACGATACTGATTTTCCATCAGCTCGCCGACCGAACGGACGCGGCGGTTGCCGAGGTTGTCGATGTCGTCGATCTCGCCCTTGCCGTCACGCAGCTCGACAAGCATCTTGACCACGGCCAGGATGTCGTCCTTGCGCAGGATGCGGACGGTGTCTTCGACATCGAGGTCGAGGCGCATGTTCATCTTGACGCGGCCGACGGCGGAGAGATCATAACGCTCCGCATCGAAAAACAGCGAGTTGAACATGGCTTCGGCCGATTCCATGGTCGGCGGCTCGCCCGGACGCATGACGCGGTAGATGTCAAACAGAGCGTCCTGGCGGTTCTCGTTCTTGTCAGCCGACAGCGTATTACGGATGTAGGCACCGACATTGATGTGGTCGATGCCGAGGATCGGGATCTCGTCGAAGCCGGCCTTCAGGATGACAGGCAGGGTCTTCTCGTCGATTTCGTCGCCGGCTTCGAGATAAATCTCGCCGGTCTGGAAGTTGACGATGTCTTCTGCCAGGAACAGGCCGTACAGCTCTTCGTCGGTCGCCTTCAGAGCCTTGAGGCCCTTGTCCTGCAACTGACGCAGCAGGCGCGGCGTGAGCTTCTTGCCGCCCTCGACCACGACTTCGCCGGTGTCGGCGTCGATCATGTCTGTAACGGTCTTGGCGCCCTTCAGCGTTTCCGCCTTGAAGGGGATGCGCCAGCCATCGCCGGAGCGCTTATAAAGCGACTTCGTGTAGAAGGTCGACAGGATTTCTTCGCCGTCCATGCCGAGTGCCATCAGCAGCGACGTCACCGGAATCTTGCGGCGACGGTCGATACGGGCGTAGACGATGTCCTTGGCGTCGAATTCGATGTCAAGCCACGAGCCACGATACGGGATGACGCGAGCGGCAAAGAGCAGCTTGCCGGAAGAATGGCTCTTGCCCTTGTCGTGATCGAAGAAGACGCCCGGCGAACGGTGCATCTGCGACACGATCACGCGCTCGGTGCCGTTCACGATGAACGTACCGTTGTTCGTCATGAGCGGCATGTCGCCCATGTAGACGCTTTGTTCCTTGATGTCCTTGATGGACTTCGCGCCCGTATCCTCGTCAATATCGAACACGATCAGACGGAGGGTCACCTTCAGCGGCGCTGCATAGGTCAGGTCGCGCTGGCGGCACTCGTCGACGTCGAACTTCGGCGGCTCGAATTCATAGGAAACGAACTCCAGCATGGAAGCGCCGGAGAAGTCGGTGATCGGGAAAACCGACTTGAAGACGGCCTGAAGACCTTCGTCCGGGCGGCCGCCCTTGGGTTCTTCGACCATGAGAAACTGATCGTAGGACGCCTTCTGAACCTCAATGAGGTTCGGCATCTCTGCGACTTCGGGAATCTTACCAAAAAACTTGCGTACGCGCCTGCGACCGTTGAACGAAAGGGTCTGAGCCATCGTCGCTCCTTTAAAATCCTGCACCCGGGCCTGCAACGGACGGGAATCGCTGGCCAGGCGACCCCATCAATCAATGAGTAGTTCAATCTCGTCTATCTAACCGAAAACCGCTCAGCCGGATTGCGTCGCGGTTCGGTTTGAGACCATCCTCTTGAAGAACCCATTACCCAAAAGCCGTTTTGCCAGCGGCTTTTGGGTAATTCGTTCAGAAAAACGGCAAATGGGAGGTAGCAAAAAGCCACCTCCCAAAGCAGTTTCAAGCTTACTTAACGTCGACCTTAGCGCCGGCGTCTTCGAGCTTCTTCTTGATGTCAGCAGCTTCAGCCTTGGAAACAGCTTCCTTGACAGCCTTCGGAGCGGCTTCAACGAGGTCCTTGGCTTCCTTGAGGCCCAGGCCGGTGATGGCGCGGACTTCCTTGATGACGTTGATCTTGTTCGCGCCGGCATCCGTGAGGATGACGTCGAACTCGGTCTTTTCTTCTTCAGCAGCTGCAGCAGCGCCGCCAGCACCACCGGCAACGGCAGCAACAGCTACCGGAGCAGCGGCGGAAACGCCCCACTTTTCTTCGAGAAGCTTGGACAGTTCTGCGGCTTCGAGAACGGTCAGCGAGGAGAGGTCGTCTACGATCTTTGCGAGATCAGCCATTTTTGTAGTTCCTTTTGTTCGGTTCGAACTGGTTGGTTATGAACAGCGAAAAACCGCCTTACGCGGCTTCGTCCTTCTTGGCGTAGGCCGAGAACACGCGAGCAAGCTGACTTGCCGGCGCTGCAACAACACCTGCGATGCGGGTAGCCGGAGTCTGGATCATGCCCAGCAGCTTCGCGCGCAGCTCATCCAGCGAAGGCAGGGTCGCGAGCGACTTTACACCTTCGGCGTTGAGCGTTGTTGTTCCCATGGCGCCGCCCAAGACAACGATCTTGTCGTTGCCCTTGGCGAAATCCACGACGACCTTCGGAGCGGTAATCGGGTCAGTGCTGTATGCGATCAGCGTCTGACCGGTGAAGAGATTGGAAATCCCTTCCGCATCCGTGCCCTGAAGAGCAATTTTGGCCAGGCGGTTCTTCGCGACTTTGACGGTGCCGCCAGCAGCGCGCATCTTGGAACGAAAATCGTTCATCTGAGCGACTGTAGCACCAGCATAGTGGGCCACGACAACCGAACCAGAAGCCTTGAAGACTTCGTTCAGTTCCGTGACGAATTCGCGTTTTTCCGCTCTTTCCACTGCTTTTCTCCAGTTGACAGGACCGGATTAACGGGCCTGCCGGGTTGCCTTTTGCCTCCTAGGATCAATGAGATCCCAAGCGACGCTTGAGGATCCTGTCCCCTCGCGCTCGAGCCTGACGGCTCCAAGGCACAAGGCATCCAAGGCTCGAACCGAGTTCATCGAAGCAAAGCTTCTTCAAAATTCGGGTCTTACCCGTCTCATGCAGGCTTGAGTGATTAAGGGATAACCACCTGCAATCTCGGACAGGAATTCCGGATTTCTCCGGAAATCCCGGCCCCGAAGGACCGGGAATTCTTAAACGCCGGGCACAACGCCCGGCATAATCATTAGGCGCTCGGCGCCGTAACCGTCGACGGCTCGATCTTGACACCCGGACCCATGGTCGAGGAGATCGCTACGCGCTTGACATAGTTGCCCTTGGCACCAGCCGGCTTCGCCTTGATGACCGCATCAGCGAATGCGCGGATGTTTTCTTCCAGAGCCTTGGCGTCGAACGAAGCCTTGCCGATACCGGCATGGACGATGCCAGCCTTCTCGACGCGGAACTCGACAGCGCCGCCCTTGGAAGCTTCGACGGCACCCTTGACGTCCATCGTAACAGTGCCAACCTTCGGGTTCGGCATCATGCCGCGCGGGCCGAGAACCTTACCGAGACGGCCGACGAGCGGCATCATGTCCGGGGTGGCGATGCAGCGATCGAAATCGATCTTGCCACCCTGAACGATTTCAACCAGGTCTTCAGCACCGACGACGTCTGCGCCAGCAGCCTTGGCTTCATCAGCCTTGGCGCCGCGAGCGAAGACGGCAACGCGAACCGTACGGCCGGTGCCGTTCGGCAGGTTAACAACGCCGCGAACCATCTGGTCGGCGTGACGCGGGTCAACGCCGAGGTTCATCGAGATTTCGACGGTTTCGTCGAACTTGGCGACGGCACGTTCCTTGACCATGTTGATGGCCAGATCCAGAGCATAAAGCTTGGTCGGATCAACGCCTTCACGAATCTTCTGAATACGCTTTGCTACCATGATCTTAGCCCACCACTTCCAGGCCCATCGCGCGGGCAGAGCCCTCGATCATGGCCATTGCGCCTTCGATATCGGCCGCATTCAGATCCTTCATCTTGGCTTCGGCGATCGACTTGATCTGAGCCTTGGTGAGCGAACCAGCCTTGGAACCCTTACCCGGGGTCTTCGAACCGGACTGGATCTTGGCCTCCTTCTTCAGGAAGTAGCTGACCGGCGGCTGCTTCATGATGAAGGTGAAGGACTTGTCCTGGTAGTAGGTGATGACGACCGGGATCGGCATACCCTTTTCCATTTCCTGCGTGGCGGCATTGAACGCCTTGCAGAATTCCATGATGTTAATGCCACGCTGACCAAGCGCAGGACCGATCGGCGGCGACGGATTCGCCGAGCCGGCCTTGACCTGCAGCTTGAGCTGGCCTGCAACTTTCTTAGCCATTTCTCTCTGCCTTTCTATATGACCGGTTGCCCGGCCCACTATGCCGGATCGCTCCGGCGGCTGCGGTTGCGTGGTGCGGATCACCAGGCCCGGCTAAGACCCTACCCTTCCACGCGGATTGCGGCTTGGCCGCGAGACATAAGCAAGCATTTGCTTATATCCAAACTCGAACGAAAGGCTAGCCGCCAGGCCAACCTTTCGTAGAAATCGCAATCAGACCTTCTCGACCTGGCTGTATTCCAGCTCGACCGGCGTAGCACGGCCGAAAATCGACACTTCCACCTTCAGGCGCGAACGCTCTTCATCCACATCCTGAACCGTGCCGTTGAACGAAGCGAACGGACCGTCGGAGACGCGAACCTGCTCGCCGATCTCGAAGGATACGGAAGCCTTCGGCCGCTCGACACCTTCCTGGACCTGACCGAGAATACGCTCGGCTTCATAATCCGGAATCGGAACGGGCTTATTGTCGGAGCCGAGGAAACCAGTGACCTTCGGCGTATTCTTGATCAGGTGGTAAGCTTCATCCGTCAGGTTGGCGCGCACAAGCACGTAACCCGGGAAGAACTTGCGCTCGCTGTCGACCTTGCGGCCGCGACGAACTTCAACAACCTTTTCGGTTGGCACAAGGATCTTTTCGAACAGATGCTCAAGACCCTTCTGCCTGGCCTTCTCCTCAATGGATTCAGCCACCTTCTTTTCGAAATTAGAATAAGCGTGGACGATGTACCAACGTGCCGCCATGTTCATCTCCACCCGATATCAGTTGCCGGTATTCAGCACATAGCTGAGAATCCAGCCAATAAGCTGGTCGGCAGCAAAGAAAAACAGCGAGGCGAAAACGACCATGACGAGCACCATCACCGTCGAGATCATCGTCTCGCGACGCGAGGGCCAAGTGATTTTCGACGTCTCGGAGCGCACCTGCCGCAGAAACGCTAGTGGATTCGTTTTGGATGCCATTGACTGCCCACGCAATTACGGCGCGTAAAGCTGAAACTATCAGCCCCACGCACCGCGTGTCTGTTGAACCCTACATAAACACCGATTCCCAATTTAACAAGAGGCAATACGGCGCTTTCTAAAATTTGCCGACAATCCGGCATAACCCTCAACCAGAGAAGCTGCGAAACGACGCGCCAGTCAAATCAAGGAAAATGGCAGGGGCAGCAGGGCTCGAACCTACGACCTGCGGTTTTGGAGACCGCCGCTCTACCAACTGAGCTATACCCCTTCTTCCTTCGAATATTCACTTCAAGCGGTGGACCGCTTGAGCAGTTCGAAGACTTGGCGCTCCCTTTAAGGCGGGACGAAACGATTGGCAAGAGCGTTTTTTGCTTTTTCCCAATCGGACCTGCAACTTCACATGGGACATGCCCGTGCGGACAGACCTGCCGGACAGGCAAAGCCGCCGCGAACGCTACGGAAAGGATGCCCCTCACCCTCGTTACTCTCCGGGAGAACCTTTCGGCTTGCGCTTGAGAAATTTCGGCCGGAGACGGCGCATGAAGTTATCCGCAGAGCGAATCACATTGGTCAGGGAGATCAGCTTGTCTATTTCGGCATCGGTATTGCCGAGCCGTTCCGACAAAACTTCGGCTGCGGCCAAAGCAATTTCGGCCGGAGGCACCTCCGTGAAGCGCTGGGCAAGGCTGATATAGGGGTTCAGCGCGACCCCGCCATTGATGGTGATCTTTCCAAGGCGGGCAAAGAGACGAAGAAAGGTCTGCTCAAAGCTCCAATCATGGGCGGAAACCACCCTCCACTTCTGACTGCGCCTGGCCGAGAAGCCGGCAAGCACGATTCCGCCCGGCAATTTCAGATCGCTGAGCCAAAGCGCCATGGCAAAGCCGCTCGTCGGCGTCTTGCCTTCAGTATAGAAATCCGAACAGAAGCCCACGAGGTCGAGGTGGCCGGTCGGCGCGCCCTGGAAGTCGGCGGCTGGATTGAGCTTCTCTTCCGGTCCAAGGCGTATGTTCATGATGCCGAGGAAATATTCCTTCGGAAAGAATTTGACCACCTCGCCCACCTCGCCGCGATAGACGATGTTGGCGCCGCGCGGCTGGCCGCGCGAGACTAGCAGCGAGTGCCCATGGAACGGGCGATCCAGAACCTTGTAGACCTTGTTGAAGAAGACGAAGAGCGCCGTCTCAGGAAACTGCGTCTGCAGGCTTGCGATATCAACCGCGTCGCTGTTGGCGACCAGCACGATATGCGAGAAGCCCGCCAGCACCCTGTGCCATTCGTCGGTGCCATTCAGGCCGGCTGCGGAACCCGCAGCCGGAAGGCCGACATCAACGGCACCTGACGCTCTTTGGTCTAATTCCTTCATTTCTGTTGGACGTGCAGCATCCGGTCGCGCATGGCGAACCATTCTTCAGCGTAATCGTCGTTGCGATATTCATCGAAATAGGGGCCGCCATCGGTGAAATGCACCAGCCTGGCATCGTCGCGGTAATCATATTCGTTGACGAGATAGTTCCAGACGACCGGCACCTCGCCGATCTGATCGTCGTTTTCCAGCCACTTGAACTGATGAAGCTGAAGGCCCGTTGCCGTATTGACGAAATCCTTCGACAAAGCCGTGCACTTGGCATTGTTGAATAGGATCATGCTCGACCAGTTCTTCTTTTCATACTTCGTCTGCGTCTGCCCGAGGAATTTGGTCTCGATCTTCGGCTGGTAGTCGTGCTTGACGCACATGGCGGCATAGCGATCGTCACGCAGCGCCCAAAGCTCGGCAATATCGGCGCGGGCGAGCATGTCGCAATCCATGAAGATGCTCCAGCCCTGATAATCGCTGAGATAAGGCACGAGGAAGCGCGAGAAGGAAAACTCGGTCGACTGCAGCGGGTTACGCTCGCGCGTGAAGATGCCCTCGAGATTGTTGAGCACGATCGGCGAGAACACCACTGGAATAGACGAGCGTTCGATGATGCTCTGGGTCAGGACGTGGTAGGCCACGACCTCCTTGGAATCGAACCCGACGAAAATACGCGCAACATTATCCTTCATGATACCTCCGAAACGGCTGGTTTGTTTTGAATCAGCCGGCAAATTATCTTTCGCCGTGACGCAAGCAAGGCTCAATTCATCGCATGAAGCCTATCGGCTGCGGGATGAGGGTTCAACACATGTGCCCGAATACGCCGCACGACGCGCTGCAATCTACGGGAGATGCCGCGAACCTGATCCTACTTAAAGAAACAAGGATATTTGTCGAGTGTTTGCGGAAGCATTTTTGGTTATGCTGCGTAATAAATGGAGAGATTTCCGCTTGTCCCTCTCCCGGGCGCACCAGAGAGCAGCGCCCGGGTATTTCTTAGGCTTTACGCCTCAGACCTTCACATATTTCCGCCAGTCGTGCTCTTCCTTGAAGCCTAGGACCTCGCGAATCTTGCGATTGGACAGCAAGCCCTCATATTCGCCGATCTCGCGCGTGAACGGGACGTTCGGAAAGTGCTTGGCGGCCAGCTCTCGCGACGGCGTATTGGCCGATACAGTGTCGTTGGCGGCGTTGAACACCTGGAAGCCGAGGCCGCTCTTCTCGATGCAGAGATGGACGATCTGGCCGAGATCGCGGGCGTCGATATAGCTCCAGGCGATGCGCTTGCGGATTTCGCTGTTGGCGAAAAACTCGGGGAACCGCTCATATTCATGCGGCTCGATGACATTGCCGATGCGCAGCGCATAGATGTCGATGCCGAAACGCTCGGCGAAAGCCCGAGCCGTCTTTTCATTCACGACCTTGGACAGACCGTAGGAATCCATCGGATTGACATCATAGTCCTCTTCCAGCGGGAACTGATGGAAGTCGCGATGGCCTTCGGCAAAGCAGACGCCATAGGTCGTCTCGCTGGAGGCGACAATGATCTTCTTGACGCCAAGCTTCGCGGCCGCCTCGATGACATTGTAGGTGCTCATCGTGTTGATGCGGAATGTCTCGTTGTCGGGCTTGATCAGGATTCGGGGAATAGCGGCGAAATGCACCACAGCGTCGAAAGGCTGCACACCCTTGCCTTGATCGAGATCCGGAAAATCGCGATGCATGCTGAGGACATTATAGACCTGTCCCGCATCGGTGACATCGGCCTGCAGGTTGGTGACACCGGGGCTGTTCAGTGGCACGAGATCGATATTGTGGACCTCATAGCCGGCATTGACCAGCCAAGGAACTGTGTGACGTCCAGCCTTGCCGCTGCCGCCCGTGAACAAAATACGTTTCTTCATGAAATCTCCTCCAGATAAAATCGAGCGATACATAGGCCCTTGCTTCCATTTCGCAAGACACGGCTTGGTGAGCTGACGCGTTCCCGTCAAAATAATGGGGACGACTCGGTGAAGCATATGCCGCGCGGCGAAAACGACGAAAGGAGATGAGTGGGATGCGACCGATCACGCTTGTCGAATATGATCCGCAATGGCCCCTTCTCTTCGAAAACAGAAGCAAGGCGATTGGCCTGCTGCTTGGCCATCCCGCCACGTTCCATCATATCGGCAGCACTGCCATTGCCGGACTATGCGCCAAACCGAAGCTCGATATCGATGCGGTCCTTTTCTGGGAAGAGGACAGGCTCGACGCGACGGAGCGCCTGAAGGAGGGCGGATATCGCTTTCACGGTAATCCGCACGACGCCGGCCGCTGGACCTTCACCAAGGATGAGACGCCTTACGGCACACGACTTTATCTTTGCCTGCCCGATAACGAGGCCCATCGGGAGCGCCTTCTCTTTCGCGACTATCTGCGCGCCCATCCCGAACGTGCGGCGAATTATGCAACCTTGAAACGGCGTCTGGCCGAAAAGGCCAATGGCGATTGGGACCATTATACCGGCGGCAAGAGCGATTTCGTTGCCGATATCGTCCGCCGCGCGAAGCTCGAATTCGGATCGACGAAAAATATCACCGGACGGTGACAATATCCCTGGGCTAATCGAGCAGGTGCCTCAGCACGTTATCCACGCTATGCTTGAGCGAAAGATGGCTGGTGTCGAGAATCTCAAGGCCGGATGCTTGGGCTTCGCGGCGCAGGTAGGCCGCCCAGTTCATCATATTCGCATCGGCAAGTTCCGGCTGGCCTCGCTCGACGGATAAACGATGCGTCCTCGTTGCATCATCGCAATCGATCAATATGAGGCGATAGTCATCGATATCGGCGGCGGCCGCTGCCTCCTTGATGAAGGATGGCCGCATCTGCCCCTCGAGAAGAATGACCCTACCCTTCCGCACCTGTGGCGCAAGCCGCGCCAGCCATTCCAGGTTCTTATCCCGCTGCCAGCCCTCGGGCGAACCGTGATCGCGGATCATGGCGTCAAGCGACGGCACGCCGATACTGTCGAAATGATGGACGGCTGATGTATAGGCATGGTCCTTGGCGATCGCCTGCGCGATCGCGGTCTTTCCCGAGCCCGAAGCACCGGTCAGAATGATCAGGCTCATGCAATACCTCCGAATGCGAAAAGGCCCCGCTGTTTCCAGCGGGGCCTCTTATAAAGGAATAATCCGAAGATTACTCGACGATGGATGCAACGATGCCAGCGCCGACGGTACGGCCGCCTTCGCGGATGGCGAAGCGAAGCTTTTCTTCCATCGCGATCGGAACG
>NZ_JACHZP010000021.1:0-15872 GCF_014193605.1 Rhizobium sp. BK312
GGACGCTTACGCTGCCAACCCGTCAATCTCTAATCAGGTTGAGAGCCTGGCTGCCGCGTTCTGAGCAGCCGTGGCAATCGGTCGACGCGACTACCCCAAATTTTGCAACAGAACCAAATTGTCAGCACGTGGTCCCATCGCACCAATTGCGGAGTCCTCAATGCTCTTTCAGCGTCGAATTTCGCCCGCCCTAGGAGCTCCAGACCCTCAAGAATATCCTCGGTCTCGGCAGGCTTGATAAGGAAGTTTCGTGCGCCGAGCTTGATGGATGTGACAGCCGCGCCGATGCTACCGTACGCCGTCAGGACCACGAGTGGGGTTTCTTTCGCGGCTGATGCCACCGCCTTGATAAAGGTAACGCCGCTTTCGCCCCCTACTACCAATTCGGTGACGAGCGCATCGAAGCACCGCGCATTGAAGGTATCTACCGCATCGGTGATCGAACCGCAGTGCTCGGTGGCAAATCCGTACTCAAGGAAGGCGCTTTGCAATCTGCTGAAGAGCCGGACGTCATCGTCGACCACTAAGATCGAAGGTTCGGCTCCCTCGCGGGTCGGTCTCCCAATGAATGTCCCGATTGCTGGGTTCTCCATCTCAAAAATCTCACGTTGGACAATCGCGTTGGGATCGGAAAATCTGATTTCGACGGCTTATGCTCATGCGCCTGAAATGGCCGCCCTGCTGGCGGGGGCCTAGAGCGGCTCATGTAGTGTCCGACGCCATGCCGCAGGGCTTTGGCAAAACTCATTTTTGAAGAGCTTTGAGAGATGTGCCTGATCCGTGAAGCCGCAAGCCAAGGAAATATCGGCGAGGCTTTCCGATGTATCCAGCATCATTTTGCGTGCCCTCTCGACCCTTCGCACCATCAAGTACCGATGCGGGGTCTGATTGAAAGCCTGCTTGAAGGCTCGATAGAAGTGTCCGGTGCTGAGCTGTGCCAGATCTCGAAGCTCGCTGATCCGTATAGGAGCATTCAGTCGCTCGTCGATAAAGGCTCGGATCTTCTTGACTTGCCACCCCGAAAGACCTCCCCTTTGCCGTGTAGGTTCATGGGATTTCTGCCGCGTCCGTTCCCCTTCCAACAGAGTAGCGCCCGGAAGGAAACGAGAAGCGGCATGACGATCTCTTTCGAAGTCCAGGTGCGCCCGCTCGAGCAAGCCGGTCACTAGTTCCGCGAAATCATCATGGACGGGGCTTTCAGTGGCTTGTTCAAGATGCTTTTCCATTTTCGTCCCTCGTTTGGAGGCTCCAGCCAGAGGGGACTTTGACAAAGTATGAGCCCGCTCGCTCGTTAGACGTGGCTCACGATCATTAGAAATTGTTAGAGGAAGTTGTCTCCGATTGTGGAAAGAACGTCGCCGCGGGTGTCGCGATACGCCCACGACCTCGAAGGCGATTCCAGCTTCCCGATCTCCGTCTAATTCAGCGCCTCTCTGACCGAGGGCGGTTTAACGCACCGTAGGCGACGTCGTCACGCCCGTGGATGACGATCTGAATGACAGCACTGCGACCTGCACCCCAAAGGCGTGCGCGCCGCCGGAGGGGCAAATGGGTAGTGCGGAGGCCTTCGCTTTAGCTGGGCCCCGGCGTCGCTCAGCACCATCAGCTGTCCTGCTCCGCGGATGCTTTCCTCTACAGCGAGCTCTTGACCCGCACATTACTTAGCGTGAAACCCAGACCGTCATTCCCGGCTTTAGATCGTCCGAAGCTTCGTTCGGATCAACTCGAACCAGGAAGCTATTCAGGTCGTGGTCACCCACAGCCCGCGCGGCTTTCCAGGTCGCGAATTCTCCGAGGGCTCGAAGCTCGGTCACCTTACCTGCCAGCGACTTCCCACTTGCTGTGACCAGACTTACACTGGATCCGGGTACCATCCCCTGCAACTGGTCCTCCCTAACGGTGAACGTTGCAAAGCGCCGCTTACCGGCATAGAGCGTCATGGTCGACTGTCCGGGCGAAAGTATTTCTCCGACATTGGCCACGATCGTGCCGACTGTAGCGTCGACTGGCGCGAACAACATGGTTTTTGCAAGAACTGCCCGCGCATCATCCGTGACAGCGTCTGCGCGCAATACGTTGGAGTCGGCGATCCGCCGCTCTTCGTTCGTCGGACCGTTCTGGTTCATGAGCAGGATGGCCCGGAGGGAAGCAAGGTTTGCCCTGGCGCTTGCAAGCGTTGCGACGTCCTCTTCCATCTTCTGCTGCGAAGAAGCGTCATGTTTGGCAAGGTTGGTCACCCGTTCGAATTCCTGGGCAGCGAGATCGACATTGGCCTCTGCAATCCGAACATTCTGGGTCGATATGTTTATCTCTTCCTGGCGCACGCCGGCATAGACGTTTGCCCGATCCGCTCTTGCTTTGGCAGCCGCCGATGTAGCCTGATCAACAGCCGCCGCAGTCTCCGGGCTCGACAGGACTGCGACGGGCTGACCCGCGTGAACAGCGTTGCCGGCCCGCACCAGCACCTTCTCCAGACGAGCATTGATCTCGGGGGAAATTCTGATTTCCGTCTCGCGAACGACCCCGATGATCTGCGGTGGGGCTTGCACCCCGAATGGAAGCTGCCATGAGCAAAGCGCGACTGCTGCAAACGGCAGGATTGCGACTGGAAGAACTAGCCCGGACAATCGTTCATGCGTCATGGTGTGTCACCGTGTTGCGGATCAGGCCGTTTCCGATAGCGAGGATCCCGTAGACGCACACCAGCAACCAGAGAAACCTCCAGTCGATTGCAACGTCGGTGATGGTCGCGCCCATCTGATTGATGCGAACGAGCCCGTCGATCGCAGAAGTGCTTGGAAACAAGCGGCTAAAGGAGCGGAGCACCGAAGGAATGGAGTCGGCGGGCCATGAAATGCCGACCATGAAGAACAGTGGCAGGCTTGTGGCGACAAAGAGTATGATCGCGCTCTCACCCCGCTTGAACCAGCTGCCGACGAGCTGAGCCAGAAAGCTCGTCGCCAGGACAAAGGGTATGACCATGACCAGCAAGTGAAGCGGGCTGCCAAGGGTCGAGAAACCGTAGACATGTGGAAGAACAATGAGGAAAAGGGCGAACGCGGGAAGTGACAGGATCAGGTGAGCAAGGGCCTGCCCGATAATCGCCCTGGGGCGGGATCGCTCTCTCCTGGCCGCGATGCCGCCGATTTGGAAAATCCCGCCGCCGATAGCGGCGATCGCCATGAATTCGGTTTGCTGCAGGATCAGCATGAATGCGGCAGGAACGACGTAGCTCGCGTACCCGCCCGTTGGATTGTATAGCGGTTCGGCGACGGCTTCGACGGGAGATGCCCTCGTCACCGCTGCATGTGCAAGACTACCTTCCAACCTCGCGCCCGACGCCGCTATTGCGGTATTGGTTGCCTGCATTGCTTCGGAGACGCCGAGCTGCATGCGTGTGTACATCATGAAATAGGCGGCATCGACGTAGGTGGGAAGTCGGGCTGAATTGCCCTTGAGGATTTCCTTTTCCGTATCCGGAGGGACACCAATGATTCCGAATACCTTCCGCTCGTCGAGTGCCTTCTGGGCTTCAGCCAGCGTGCTCGCCCGGACATCGACACTGAGCGCCTCGTCAGCGTTCAGAGCTTCGACGATATCCCTGCTCAGCTCGGTACGGTCCTGATCGACGACCGCGATCGGGATTCTCTTCAGAACCTGACCTAGATAAGGCTGCGGATAAAGGACGCCATAGATGACCGGCGCGATCAGGAACATGCCTAGCGCGCTCTTGTTATTCATCACAGATTTCAGCTCGCGAAACATCGAGGCCCCGATCCCGTAGCGAAGCGGAACCGCAGGTTGACGGGGTGGTGGAGCAACAGGTCGGGATAAGTTCTTCAGGCTCCTCAGCCTCAGCCACGCCAGCCCGAAATACAAGGTCGCCAATCCGCCAAGCACCGCGAAAGGTGTCACGGAGTTGTATGGCGGGAGGCCACGGATGGCTTGATCGATCAGGATCTGGATATACCATCGCAGCGGAAGGCAGTCTCCCCACCCTCGGGCGAACCAGTTCATACCAAGGAGCGGAAAGCCCACACCCGAAAATCCAAACGCGGGCGAGCATATAATTCCGGTCAGGCTAAGGCCGACACCGAGGTTGCGCACTAGCAGCTGAAGGAGCGCTCCAAGACTAAGGTACGCGATAAGGAGTTGGATAGCCGACCCCGCCATCAATATCGCGTTCCCTCTGAAGGGCACCTGATAGAGTCCGTCGACGATGACGGCTGTCCCGACCATGATGACGGTGAATAGCCCGAGAAGCGGCAGCAGCTTTCCCACGATTGCGGCAAGCGGGCTTCCTCCGGCAGTACGCAGCCATTCCCCGGGATCCCTTGTTGCGAACTCCGATCCAACGGCATATCCCCCTGCGATCGCTGCCGCGACGTGGAGCACCGTCGGGAGGATCGCTCGAAGCAGGAACTGCGCATAATTTAGAGCTGGATTGCTGAGAACATACTGCTCGGCAACAAGTTGGCCACGCGCGAACGCCGCGCCCCTGACCTTCAGCTTCGAGACCAGCCTGGCCGTTTCAGCATTGACCGCAGCGGAGATGGCACTCGATGCGCTATTGCCTGGTGAGTAGAACTGACGATTGTAAAAGGTCACGATCTGCGGCCGCTTCAGTGAAAGAAGATCGCGCTCGAACTCGGAAGGAATATAGACGGCCGCTATTGCCCTGCCAGATCGGATCGAGTGAAGTGCTTCAGTGAGATCTCCGGATCGGGACTCAACAGTGACGCCTGGTGCCGATCCAATAGCCTGAACATATTCCGTTGACGTCGGCGTCCGGTCGCTGTCCACGACCTCGATGTGCAGACCGCGAACGACGGCATGGCTGAAAGTCCACCCGAGAATGGCGAACCCGATCAGCGGAACGGCGACGGCGACCATGATCGCCAGTCTGTCCCGTATCATCCACCGTAGTTCGCGGTGAGCAACGCACAGAACTCCCGGGAGCGCCATTCTCATTTCTGCTCGCCCGGTGGGACTGCATAAACGCTCATTCCCGGTCGCAGCTCCGGCAGCGGGGGATCCGGATAGGCGCGGACCTCGAACGTGCGCAAGTCGAAGTCACCTGTTGCGCGCGTGGCCCTCCAGTCGGCATATTCTCCCTTCGTCGCGATGACTTTTACCACCGCCTCTATCTCTCGATCACCCAGCGCTGGAACCTTGGCTTTGAAGCGGTCACCCACCTTAAGGCCCTTCACGAGATCCTCACGAAGATCAAACGTCAGCCACACGTCCGACAAATCGACCAATGACAACAGTGGCACGCCGGGCGAAACATATTCTCCGCTTTCCGCACCAATCTGGTAGACTTGGGCTTTGACCGGGGCAAAGACATTCAGCTCATCGACCTGGGCCTGAACCGTATCAATGGCCGCCTGAGCCTGCGACACCGCCGCTGCAGCGATCTCGCGCTGTTCCTTGGTGTATCCGTTTACCGCCTCTTCGTAAGCGAGCTTTGCTTGCTCCCCAGCACGCTGTGCGACGACCAGGGAGTTGGTCGCATCGTCCAAACGTTGGATTGGCGCACTGCCAGCACTTACAATCTGCTTGGTTCGGTCATAGGTCTGCTGGGCGAGGACAGCGTTTGCCCGTGCAGCTTCGACCGCCGCAGACCTTTGCGAGATGATCTCCTGCCGCGTTCCGGCATCGATGTTGGCTAGAGATGCCTCAGCCGAGGCCTTCGCGGCTTTCTCTTCTGCAAGCTTGGTCAGCAGTTCCGGGTTTGCAATTTGATAAAGAAGCTGGCCCTTGTCGACATTGTCTCCTCGTTCGACAGGACGCTTAGCTACTTTTCCGTCCACCCTCGCGGCAATGTCGATCCTCGTCGCATCGGCTTCACCCTGAATAATAAGCGGCTGTGGCACCATCAGGAACCAGGCGGTGGTCGATACGATACTTCCGATGAGAAGTGCTACGATGATCGCAGGAGCCACGGCGGCTCGCGGTCGTGGTTCGATTTCCTGCAGAGCAGGGTCCGATCGGGACCTGACCGTCGTGGAACCGGTTTCCTGGTCATATTGATCTTGCACCACCGAGCCCACCACCTGTTCTAAAACCGACCTCACCTCGCTACCCCGCAGCATCGGCGACCCAGCCAGGAGGCGTGCGGCAGAAGTGACGGTAACCTAGGACTGGACACTGCTCCCGTTAGATGTTGTTAGAAGACGTTGTTCGCTCGCAGAAACAACGCCGCTCCGTAGGATAGAAAATTGACGTTACCGATGATTAGTTTGACGAGAAACGCCGTCTTTCGGCCGAATGAGAGCCGATCTGCCCACCGTCAAAGGGCATCGCGCTTTCTATCACGTTGCAGCGACGCAACGCTCGCCCGCAGAGCTACTTGATAAAACAATCGCAGTTTTGATATCAGCGGGGATTGTTGCAATATATCATACTAATTGCGTTAATATGGTCCATGCCCACCAAACGGGGCGGACACGGCACTGTTCCAGGGGACAATGCATGACGGCGGCTCAAGACATTGGGTACGACATTTTCACGTCCAAGGACGTCTTCAGCTTCGGCCCTTTCCGGCTGATGCCGAGCGCACGGCGCCTCGAACGGGATGGCGTGCCAGTACAACTTGGAGGCCGCGCCTTCGACATCCTGCTCATTCTCGTGGCCAACGCCTACGAGATTGTCGGCAAGGCCGCACTTCTGAAACATGCCTGGCAGAACGTGAACGTGGACGAGGGGAACCTCCGGTTTCAAGTAAACACGCTCCGGAAGGCGTTGAGGGACGACGGTCCTAATCCGACCTACGTCGCTACGGTTCAAGGTCAAGGGTACCGCTTCATTGCAAGTGTTTCTAGAGCGCCCGCCGATCTTGCACCCGCGCCTACTCTTCGGGCGGTGGCATTGTCGCAGGGACTGCCCGTCCGAAGGTTGAAGCTATTGGGCCGCGATAAGGACGTGGAGACGATCCTCACGCTCCTGAAGGATAAGCGGTTTGTGACGCTGGTCGGCGCTGGTGGTGTCGGTAAGACGTCCGTAGCAGTTGCGGTTGTGCAATCTCTCGTGGAGGAAGGCGACGCAGAGTTTTTATTCCTGGACTTTGGGTCGCTTGCCGAACCCACACTTGTTGGAAGCGCGATAGCGGCGGCTCTAGGAATACCCGTTTATTCCAGCGATCCTCTGCCATCAATCGCAGCGCAGCTTGAGAGCCGCCGTTTGCTCCTGATTTTCGATTGCTGCGAACATCTGATCGATGCGGTAGCGCTCGTGGCCGATCGAATTGCCGCCGTCGCTCGGGATGTGAGAATATTAGCCACCAGCCGCGAGCCCCTGCGTGTCGAGAGCGAGTGCGTTTTTCGCCTCGCGCCGCTTGCATTCCCCCCTAAAGCGCTCGCTAGAGTCTCTGATCCGATGGCCTATCCGGCCGTGCAGCTCTTCATTCAGCGTGTCTCGATGTCTGTGAACGGTTATGTGATGCAGGAAGGAGACGCCGAGGCAATCGCTTTGATCTGCAGGCGCCTGGATGGGCTGCCCTTGGCCATTGAGTTCGCCGCAGGACAGGTGGCGGCGTTCGGAATGAAACGATTGACCGAACTGCTGCAGGACAAGCTCAGCCTTCTTTGGCAGGGCCAACGGACTGCGCTGCCTCGGCACCAGACGCTCAATGCGACACTGGACTGGAGTTTTGCGCTCTTGTCCGAAATTGAGAAAAAAGTTCTTTCGCGCCTTGCTGTTTTTGTAGGCACCTTCACGATTGACGCTGTAACTTCGGTCCTGTCTGCGGAAGATCTCGACGCGACTGAGATAGGAACCGCGATCGGGAGCCTCGTCGCAAAATCGCTGATCAGCGCGGACGTGTCGCGGGAGGACGGGCCCCGTTATCGGCTGCTGGACGTCACGCGGACATACGCGATGCAGAAGCTGGAAGAAGTTGGCGAACTTCCGAACCTGCGTTTTCGCCACGCGCGCTTCATTCATGATACGCTCGCACGCAATGAGCCGTTTGACCGCCGAAAAGCCGGTAACCTGTCCGGTGCGATCGCGGATCTCGACGATATTAGAGCTGCACTTGACTGGGCGTTCTCCCCTAGCGGCGATCCAGCTGTCGCGGTCGGACTGGCCGCGGCGTCTGCGCAGATCTGGCTCGGCGTCGGACTTCTCGTCGAATGCCGGGAGCTAATGAGGAAAGCGGTAGGGTATCTTCAAGCTGGAGGCGCCGAACCGCGCCAGGAAATGCGGATACAGATCGCTCTCGGCGCCTCCCTAATGTTCACGGTGGGCATCGGAGACGAGTTCGAAGCAACCTTTTCCCGAGTGTTTTCGATCGCGGAGCATATCGGCGACGTTGAAGGCCAGATGACGGCTCTCCTGCCGCTTTGGGGCCAGCAGATAAGAGAGCCTGATTTCCAAAAGGCACTGAAGCTCGCCAGAAGGTGCCTTGAGGTTGCCAAGGGCACAGGCGATCGGGGTTCCATCGCCCTGGGCGACTGGATGATGGGCCTGTGCCTACACCATATGGGCCACCATTCGGAGGCGCGGTCGCATCTTCAACAAAGTCTCGCCGGAGATGTTGAAGTATCCCGGCAAGCACAGCTGGCCCTTATTGGCTATGATCGTAAGGTTGACGCGCTTGGAGTGCTGTCAAACGCGCTTTGGGCCCAAGGTTTCGCAGATCAGGCTCTTCGTCTTAGCAACCTCTCCGTCACGGAGGCCTCGCTCCTCGATTATCCCATTACGACCTGCGTCTCCGGCGCATGGCATGGCTTCAACAGCTATCTTACGACGTCAGACTTTCTTAGCACTGAAGCCGAACTGAACAAGCTTTTGGAGCATTCGCGCAAGAACGCAATAGAAAGCTATGAGGGACTTGCCATCTGTCTTGCGGCGCTTTGCAGGGCGCAACAGGAGCCGGTGGAGGTTATTGCTCAAACCGTCACCCACGGTTTGAACCTCCTTGAACGTTCCAAGTACAAGGTTTTCCATCCCATCTTCAGAGCTTGGACGGCTGAGCTGTTCGCGTCAGCCGGGCAACTGATCGAGAGCGAAATATTCCTGACCGCCGCCCAAACTGAAGATCAGAACCAGGAATACTGGTGTCGGCCAGAAATTCTCCGGATCGCGGGAGAGGTGCATCTTGTCAGAGGGGATGAGAAGTCCGCGGAGAAGAACTTTATTGACGCAATGAATCTCGCCGCAAGTCAGGGCGCCCTTGCGTGGCAGCTCCGAGCGGCCACGAGCGCCGCAAAACTCCTGCTGTCAAAAGGGTTCCATGGGAAAGCTCACGCGGCCCTAGAACCGGTATTCTCCCGCTTCGAGGAGGGGTTCGCGACGCGGGACTATATTGCGGCTCGCGCGCTTCTTCTGTCCATCGAGGGCGACTGATGCCTCGGCGATCGAGCTTGCTCATAAACCGATAGCCACTCAAACAAATTCTAACGCATCCCTGCCAATTTCTAACACTGCTGTCTGACGACATTTGCCATTCTCGCTCCACTTGTGCCCGCGCAGCTAGGCGCGGCTATTCGGAGCGGAAAGATGAAACAATTCAGGGCACATTCCTCCTCGTTTAGGACTTGGAGCCTGTCGGGGTCGCCCTTTACGGCAATAGCTACGCATGAGCAAAGCTCTGAAGTGCAGCCTCCGATATTAATCGATCTTACGAGATCTGCTCCAATAGCCGAAAGGCAAAAAGGCTCAAGTTCCAACGGGTTGATCGAATGGCAACGACGGCGCATTATCCGCTATATTGATAGAAATCTGGCTCTCCCGATTGATAATCTGACACTTAGCGCCTTGGCCAGAAGGAGCGTTGGGCACTTCCATCGCGCTTTCAAACAGACGTTCGGCCGGAGTCCTCAGAGCTATATAATGGACTGTCGCCTCGATCAGGCCGTCAGACAAATGCAATCTACCGACCAGCCCCTAGGCAAGATCGCCGAAACCTGCGGTTTCACCGACCAGTCTCACTTGAACAGGCTGTTCCGGGCCAAATACGGAATACCCCCCGCCCATTGGCGTCGAACCCTCGTCAAGTAGTCGTCATCATGTCCAATCGTCTTCCCGTCCGGTTCGGTACCTGTGGAGAGTATACCAGGGGACGAGGAGCAACGCGCCTGACAAAGCGATATGGTCAAAGAAGGGCTCTGCAAGGGGTCCGCGAAATCCAAGTCGCTGATTCCAGAAAGCGTCAGCGAGCAGGGTCGCGCACACGGTGAAGACCGCGAGGATAAGAGCTCCAATCCATCGACCGAAACCAGTGATAACCAGCGTGGAGCAACCGAGCTGGATCAACGTCACGACCGCGGAATATGGTCCCGCTGGAGTAAGGCCGTATGACAACATCTCATCTACGCCAGACGACGGGTCGAGGAGCTTGTCTATCCCGATGACGATATACGGAGCACACAAAAGCGCGAGCCCTATCATTCGGACGGGATGGGAAGTCAATGTGCTAGCAAAAGTTTCGAAGCTCTTCGTCATCAAGCGTACCGGCTGCTGATCTATCGGCCGCAGTCTGAAGAGAGCGTGGCGTCATGTCCAGTCTGCCTACAGCCATCGGTCTGCGTGACGTCAGACCAGCACAAGTTAAGTCGCAAGTGCAGTCGATCTCGCCGCGCCGCGTGACTTTCGCGATGACGCGATAGCCTCGTACAAAGCTTTATCCCTGGCCGCTGATATTTTGCTGTTAACGTCACGAACGAGCGGGCAAGGTAGCGCCTTTGTTTAACTTAAACGACAACCCGATTTTTCAATTCGCCCTTATTGTCGCGGGCTATGGCATAACCTGGCTGCTTTTCCGCAAGAAGCTATCGAGCAGGTTGGTCTCCAGCCTGGGCTTGCTCGGTTTGCTTACCTGGGTTCTGCTGAGCCACGGTATCCAGCCTTACGAGCCGGATGGCTCAACGGCTGACGTAGAAACACGTGTCGCAACCGCAATAGCTAAGACCACGTGGTGGCTGGCCGTGGCGACCGTTCTTGTAAACACCGTCCGTGCCTTTTTGATATTCGAGCGGAAACCGCATGAGGGACGGTTGCTTCAGGATCTTCTAGTGGGCCTTATCTATCTGGGGACGGGCCTTTCGATCGTGGCATATGTGTTCAATGCTCCAATCGGCACCTTGATTGCAACATCTGGGGTCTTTGCAATCGTTCTCGGTTTGGCATTGCAGAACACCCTGGGAGACGTGTTTTCGGGAATAGCTCTCAATCTCGGCAAGCCATATTCGGTGGGCGATTGGATAGTGCTAGACGATGGCTCCCATGGGAGGGTCGTCGAGACGAGCTGGCGGTCCACACACCTGCTAAGCGAAACGAACGACATCATCGTTATCCCGAACAGCAGCCTTGCTAAATCGCGCTTTGTCAATCAAAGCAGCCCCGACCAAACACAGGCGGTCACAATCAGCGTAAAGATCGTTCCAGGGCAGGCACCTTCCGAGATCGAGGCGGTGATGCAAACAGTACTGCTGAGCAGCAACTGGATTATGCCTATGCCAGCGCCCAGTGTTGCGGTAACTGGTCTCAACGGATCGGCGATGTCGCTTGACCTTTCCTTCCGCGTGGAGAGCCGCGACCGCACCATGTTGGCGAAGAATGAGATCTATGACCTTCTCTTCCGCCACGCAAAGGCAGCAAATCTGCAATTCGCAGCAGACTATCCCATCCCACTGCCCGCCGCCTCCCACAAGGACCCCGCCCTCGCTCCGCATCCAGGATCTGCGTGGCGCCTTCTCAGCGCCATTTCGCTGTTCAGCACGCTCACCGAGGATGAGAAGGAGGCGCTGTCCTCAACCATGGTGCGACGAACATATCGAAAAGACGCGATGATCATACAGCAGCATTCGAAAGCCTCCGCGCTCTTGATTATAAGGCGAGGTGTCGTCGTGGCGGAGACCGTGAAGGATGGCGACAAAGTGGAGTTGGCAAGGCTGGCGCCGGGCGACTGTTTCGGGGAGCGCGGCGTCTTGATGGATCTGGAAGAACCTCATTCCTTCAGGGCTCTTTCCTTTGTTGTCGTATATGAAGTTCCCCAGCAACCGCTCGCAAGCGTGATGCGTGATCGACCCGCGCTTGCCGAGGAACTCGGCCTGCTTCTTTCCCACCGGCTTGAAGCCGAAGAAACTCGTGCCGGCTCTCAAGTGGGCAGGGCGGACTCTCATCCGACATCTCTGACCACGCGAATACGGCACTTGTTTCTACTTCAGTCCTGAGCAAATCGCGCGTCGTAGATCGCTTCAAATGAGTGAAATCCCCTTCACTCTTGCCGAGGGTCACAGACGGCCAGTAACGAAACCGGCGAGCAAACGCACGAGCCTCCGCGTGAAGAGCCTGGCTCAACTTCAGATCAGAAATGCGTTCTGCGTGGGCGCGGCGAACCTGTGGCCACCGCGCCATCCACCTACCTGTTTTCGGTCACCATCTCCCAGAGGTCGTGACCCTTACCCTGAAGGATGGCACGCGCACCGTAGATAGCCATTCCCAGAGCCGCCTCCGGTGCGACCATTGGCGAAGGCGGCGTTACGAGTTGCATGGGTGTGACTTTCACGTGAAGTAGGGCTGGCCCCGGCTGGGCAAGCCATTCAGTCACACCAGCTTCAAGTTCTTCAGCGATTGCTACCTGTCGGCCCCACAATCCCATGGCGGTGGCGACATCCCCGAAGTTTGGGTTCCTGAGATCAGTGTAGACGGGCATGAGCCCACTTGCCTTTTGTTCGATCTCGACGAATCCGAGCTTTCCGTTGTCGTACACAACGATCTTGATCGGAAGGTTCTCCTGCACGACTGTAAGCATGTCACCAAGGAGCATGCTCAATCCGCCGTCACCGGCAAGGCATACCACCTGGCGGTGGGGCGCTGACTTCTGGAGCCCGATAGCAGTGCCCAGCCCGCCAGCCATCGTCCCGTGGAGAAGGCTTGCAAAGGTTCGCCGCTTTCCATGGGTATCGATGTGACGGAGCATCCACACGGTTGGCGTGCCGTCGTCGGCCGCAATCAGGGCATCTTCGGAAGCAAGGCGGTTGATCACCTTGGTGAGGTAGGATCCCGATACCAGTCCGTGCGGATCGGCAGGATGCTCCTTGGCGTCCGCGTCTTTGTGCTTCGCGTGCCGCGTTAGGTATTCGTCCAAGAATGCACGGCTTTCGTGATCAATCAGCCGCGGCAAGAGGGCTTCCAGCGTTGCCTTGACATCCCCCACCGCCCCGATCGTTACAGGATGACGTCGGCCGATATGTGTCGGGTCCCTGTCGATCTGGATGATGTCGGCGTTTTTCGGGTAGAACTGGCTCCAAGCGAAATCGGCCCCAAGCAAAAGGAGGGTATTGCAATCGAGGACCGCATGATATCCGGCCGGCTCACCGAGGATGCCGGTCATGCCGACACTGTAGGGATTGTTGTGCTCGACGAAGTCCTTACCTCGGCTTGTATGTGCGACGGGAGCTTTCAGTCTTTCCGCGGTCTCGATCAGAAGATCGTGGGCACCCTCGCAGCCCGCGCCAGCGTAGATGGCAATGGAATTGCTTTCGTTAAGGATTGCCGCGATTTCGTCGAGTTCGGCATCGGATGGGCGTATGACTGGACTGGAGACATGCACCGTGTAGTGCTTCTCGTCTTTGATCGGCGAATTCGCAATGTCGACGGGCACGATGAGGACCGCCACACCGCGTCGCGTCAGCGCGGCCTGACACGCCGCCACGGTTTTTTTGCGAGCATGCTCTGGGGTAAGGATGGTCTCGCAGTACACACTGCAGCCTTGGAAGACCTTCGTGAAGTCGACCTCTTGGATCGACTCGAACCCCATGTCGGCCGTAACGATCTGCGTCGCGATCAGCAACACCGGAGCGCGGTTGCGGTTCGCCTCGTAGAGGCCGTTAATGAAATGCAGGCTTCCCGGGCCACAGGTCCCCGCGCATGCTGTCAGCTGTCCGGTGAGCAGTGCCTGTCCTGCGGCTGCAAACGCGCCCGCCTCCTCGTGCCTCATGTGCACCCACTCGATGGAGCTGCGTTCAATGGCGTGGGCAATATTGTTCAGCGTATCTCCGACAATGCCATAGCACGCCTTCACGCCAGCCGACTCCAGAACCTCCACCAGAAGATCTGCGACTTTTCTGCTCATTTTTTCCTCGACGTTCTTGGATCGCGCCCGAATCCGGGAAATTATCGCGTGCGCGAACTATCGAAGATTTTGAGAGGACGTTCTTGTACCGAATTCTCCATTTTCAACAGGTCCCGTCCGCCTTGTCAGCCATCCTTTGTGGCCATGGGGCGCTGCCAATGGTGAGCGGTCGCTCCATAAACGTCACGTCGGGCTCGGTTCAAGTTTCCAAGGGGGCGAAACTGCGCGGGCGCGTTCCACGGATTGAATGCCAGTGCGTCGATAGCAGACATTTGATGTCTTCCCTCGATCCCTTGAATGTCTTGCTTTGGTATACGCAACGTCGCAATTTCGATTGAAGGCGACGCTATCTCGGTCCACTCAACCGCGCCGTCTTCAATCGGGGTGACAAGCTCGTTCTTATAGTGTTGGATCGCCAGTCGATATCTTAACTCACGCTCCGCAAGCCTGGCCGCGAGTTCTTCACGAAGACCCTCGCCGCCTACGGCTGTATCGAGAAATGCGTCCGCAGCACTGGCATCAGGAATAAGGTTAAACCGTACCGGAACGGTTCCCCACAGAATCGCACCACGACTCCAGAAGCGCTCAAGTGCGATACTGCGGCAAGGCCGCATGCCCTTGGCGATCGCTTCAACGAGGCGTATAGCCTCCGACTTCCCAAAGGTGTGCTCCAGCCTCTCCATCATCAGCGCTCGGTCACCCGAAGCGATCGATGCAAATTCGACAAACTGTCGCGCGTTTCGAGCATGCGACACTGGAAAGTTGGTCATGAGGAGATCGTGAAACGTTCCCTCCCCCGTATCCAAACGAATGGCCACGCCGCGCATATCAGCAGTACCATCCGGCTGCGGGATGCCGCTGGCATTGGAAAACCGGACGGTCGCAGCCAGCGACGCACCTGGCTGAAAATGACTGACGCGCAGGCTGCCTGGGAGGTTTTCGTCGATCGATAGCACTGCGTTCGAGACGGCCGCGATTACCTTTGCGTGCAAGGCTCTTCTCGCATGAACCGCTCCGGCCTTCTGCCGATTGGCCTCCTGTACAGCAAGCATTTTCTGGACGAGTTGGCGGAAAATTTCCTTTTCCGCCTCTGGTGATCCGCCGTCGTAGATTTCGATCCAATCGTCTTCCATCTCTGCCAGTCCATCGTAACAAATAAGAGCAGCCACATATCGATTTGCTGACCAGGGTCCCGAATAATCTTCGGGCCTGCTCGCTGTGACCGGTCGGCTACACCGTTTCCATGAGGACCGGCGCGCGACCGAAAATACTGCACAGGCATACCAATGTCTTGGATGAGGCTCACATGGCCAACGAATTTAATGCTGTCCCGGACGCACCGAGTTTGCCGGATTTAGGGCTTTGGAAGATGGCATCGGTGCACGAAGCTGGTTCTGCGACCCCAGTGCACCCTGGCAAAAAGGAGCCGTCGAAAATGCCAACAAGCGCATTCGCCGCTTCATGCCAGGCCATACCGATCTAGCACCAGTCTCTCAGCGAGACCTGATACACCTTACTCGCCATCTCAATGACCAGCCAAGAAAATGCCTCGGCTACAAGACACCTGCCGAAGTCTTCATGGCGCATTTGCACGAAGAAGGCTGATCCCCTACCCTGCAAACCGGCAATGATGCACTTGGGTTAGATTCTCCAAACTAATCACGACCTATTTTCGAGGGTTCTGTTGCAAAATTTGAGGTAGTCGCGTCGACCGATTGCCACGGCTGCTCAGAACGCGGCAGCCAGGCTCTCAACCTGATTAGAGATTGACGGGTTGGCAGCGTAAGCGTCC
>NZ_JACHZP010000023.1:0-1975 GCF_014193605.1 Rhizobium sp. BK312
CTGCTCGAAATGCCGACCTTTGAACATTGCCAATCTCCGCGACTTCCGGAGATCAATGCCATGCCACCAGTAACCAGGAAGTTTGCAACAGAACCAGTCCGGCAACCAAGATTCTTGACATTCGAGTTCAGCCGGGTGGAATTGATGCAGCACAAGCATTGGTAGACTACGGCAGAAATCAAGGCATAACGGTGCTGGTGAAGGAGTTTCGATGATGGCGCGCGACAGATCAGAAAAACTAAGGCTTGTTTTTACCTTAAAACCGCGCAGTGGAAACACGGTCACCATCACCGAGAAGCCCAAAATCGAAGTGCAGCGGCGATACGGCGAACTCTCTGCTCTCGAAGCTCTAGAGGCCATTCTCTCAGTGCTGCGTACGCTGCAACTGGATGACAAGCTTCACGCTAACGGCAGGCCTATGAAGCTAAACAACCTTTTAGCATCGGCTAAAAATACTGACCATCTAGGTCAATTTGAGACATCAACCCTCGTCTTTAACTATGGTGCCGTGGCGAACGCTGAACTTTGTCAGGTGATAATCACGGAGAAGATTGCGGGCGCTGCTATCGATTGGGAGAAATGGGCGGCACCGTTCATCGTCTCTCCCCATTTTGTGCAGGCATGGATTGCCGATGTAGAATACGACAAGTGGCAAAACACTGAAGATCCCTTAATCTACAAGGCTGCCAATCGGGATTACTCATCTCTACCTATGCGTTCGAATGAGTTGCCGCCGCCAGTGGAGCAGATGGTGATTGATATTTCCCAGAATCCTGGTCGCTGGGAATTTCGTTCCGGGTATATAGAGGCAGTCGGTTCCATCATGTGGCTCAGCGATCTGTTCTGGCAGTATGTCGGTTCAAACCGCAAAGAGTGGCTAGCCGAATTTTCACAGGCGAAGACGGAGCAATTGACGGAGAACGTGCTCCGCGTAGAGGTCTCCGAGACCAGTTTTAAAGACCAATCTACCCGTGATCTGCAGGATCGTTTGCGCAACGTTCTTTACGGCTGAGGTTGCATAGAGAAATGCCGGCGCTGTCGATGGCAATGGCGATCTGGAGTCAGACGTAAGAACCATTTCCGGAGAATTTAAATTGAACGCAAAACTTTTTGCCACAATCGCACTCGGCTTAGTGACGAGTCTCCTGGCAGGATGCGCCGGAGGGCATGATCCGGCTAAGGCGGCCGCTGAACACAGCGCGGCTGTCGCACAGATCGCATCGAAGAAAAGCCAGAAAGGTGCCTTGCTGCTCATCCGGATCGTGGATGGGAACCTGATGGGTGATCAATATTGCTCAGGGCATATTCGCCTGCGCCGGATGGACAACGGCAAACCTGATAAAAATACGCCGTTTGAAGATATCTATTCCGCCGATCGGTGGCTGCTGCCCAATGAAAAGAAGCCGAAGGATATGCAGGCGACTTTCCTTTATCGCGTGGCGAACGCCAGCTCCTATGCCCAGTCTTTCAGGCCTATCGCACCCGGCCGCTATGCCATCACCTATGCGGATTGCCAGTACGGCATCAGCCAATTTAGCAGCGGCGTCAAGATCGAGGCCGGTGGTGACCATAATTTTCTGTTCAGTTACGTTAGCCCGCTGGGCGGCGCCAGCACGATTACAATTGGTGCCGGGCAAATTGTCGATGCCGGCTACATCCGCCTAGTGGGACGACGTAGCAATCCTATCGTTGTAGCATCTGAGGCCTCGGCGGCAGAGCGAGAGGTGATGAAGGAAGTTCTTCCTGAAGCGTACACCTCGATAACTTTTACCCAATTTATCCCTTAATGGGACGTTGCGCGGCCGCGCTTGATTATGCCTTTTGTGCTGCCTCGCAAAGGACCGATCGGAGTTCAACGCTCCACAAGTTCCAGCGGTTCAGTTGCAAAATTTGAGGTAGTCGCGTCGACCGATTGCCACGGCTGCTCAGAACGCGGCAGCCAGGCTCTCAACCTGATTAGAGATTGACGGGTTGG
>NZ_JACHZP010000024.1:0-1786 GCF_014193605.1 Rhizobium sp. BK312
TGTCACAGCTATTTAGAGATGAGACAAAGTAATCAATTTAGAAACGCGACATAATAATATCTGTTATTACTTCATTTGCAAGATTCTATAGATATGGATGCGCAGCTGTGAGCCGCCGGCCGGGTGAAGCTGGCTGGGGTTGCGTAGCCCGGTCGGCGGCGGATGGCTCTGGCGCAATCATATACTTTAGCTTTCTCAACCGGATCGCTTCCATCACTCTGCCGCGTCCCGGGTCGCCAATGCTTGTCGCCGTCGGGCGATGACGACGGGATCCTTCGTAAAATCCGTCTTCCGTCCAGGCTTGGCACCACGTGTCTGATAACCGCTTCTCTGGCTGCCATCGGGAATGCCAAACATATGATCCGTCTGGCCAGTGCGGCGAGGGCCGCTCTTGCTGCGCTGCTGCTGGCGCCCAGCCTGCAGCTCAGCGACGATCGACAGCATGTCATCCAGCCGTTTGTTCTCAACCACGTCCGCTCGGTGCACCGACCGCAACGTGTCGAAGGTTTTGTAGGGCAGGGAGACCCCATCGTGCGTGATCTCGAGGCGTCCGTCAGGATAGTCGCAAACGACCATCTTCTTGCCCGCTAGCGCCGTCGCGCGCTCTGTCGGATCGAGAATGAACATCACCTTGTCGTAGCGCAACGTCAAGGAATGCGACAGCTTGCGAACTTCCTTGCGGCACATGGCACCATCGAGGTTCTCGTGATCGGCCAGCGGCCGATGCATGTCCTTCGGATTGCGTGCGGGCTTGCCAAACCGAGCATTAAAGTCCGCCATGAACTCTGGCGCATAGGCGTTAGCCGCCTCGATCGTATCGATACCGCGCAGCCGCAACTCCTTCACTAACCGATCCTGCAGCGTCTGATTGGCGCGTTCCACACGGCCTTTGGCTTGCGGAGTGTTCGCACAAATAATGTCGATGTTCAGCTCGTAAAGCGCCCGACCGAATTGCGTCAGGCCGCTCGTGCGGTCCTTCAGTGAGGCATGCGCGCTACGGAAAACACCGTGCTTGTCGCTGTAGAATGCAATCGGCTTGCCCCATTGCTGCAAATAGGCCTTCGTCGCATGCAGATAATCAAAGGTATTCTCAGACGCCGCAAAGCGCAGATGCAAGAGCTTGCCAGTGGCGTCATCAATGTAGACGAGCAGGGCGCATTTGCGGCCACGCTCTTCAAACCACCAGTGATGCGAACCATCGATCTGGACAAGCTCACCAAAACAATCACGCCGGCCACGCGGCTGAAAGACCCGCTTCTTGCGCTCGCGGCGTGACACCCAGATGCCGGCTTCCATCATCCATTGACGCAGCGTCTCCTTGCTGACCGATATCCGATGGCGCTCAAGTAGCTTCTCCGCCGCCAAGGTCGGCCCGAAGTCCGCGTAATGCTCACGCACCAGGTCGAGAGCCAGGTTGCGGAAATCCTCGCTGTGGCGCCGGTTGCTCGGACGACCGCGCTTCTTCGACCTCAGACCGTCGGCTCCGTCCTGGTCATAGGCTCGCAGAAGCCGATGCACCTGGCCGCGGCTGAGCCCCAACAACTCAGCAGCCCGAACCACCGTCAGGCTGCCTCGGCGAACTTCGCAAATACGTTCTAGGCGATGCAATTCCTTCTGCGACATGACAATCAAACAAGACATGACGACTCCGAACACAGATGGCCTCAACCACGTTGCACGTCGCTAATCTTGCTCCCCAATGCTGACGTTCGACCAGCATCCCGAGAGGCGACGACTGTCGCATCTCTAACTGGCCTATGTGTCGCATCTCTAAAATGCCGCTACA
>NZ_JACHZP010000025.1:0-1389 GCF_014193605.1 Rhizobium sp. BK312
TGCAGTACGAAAACATTCTTTGCCAGATCCACCCCGATCATCGTGTCTTTCATTTTGCCGTCTTCTCCGTCCTGTGGGCTACAACCACATCATCTTGGCATATTGCAATGCCGTGAGGGGAGGACGGCAACCACCCCATCTTGTTCTGCCCCCTTCTTGAAGAAAAAGATGCTATCCGAACGAAACTTCTGGAAACGCAGGCCGGCAATCGGTTTCAGTGGCTGGACGCCGAGCAGGCCGTCATAGAAAACAAGCACGACCTCACCCAGAGCCGTCGTCAACTGGTGGAGATTGACGCGGCACGTGCAGCGCTCGAACGGCAACGGGAGCAGACGCGTGCCGAATACGAGCATCAGCTTCTCAGCGATCTGACCGATGCCCAGCAGAGTACCAATGAGCAAAATGAAGATCTCATCAAGGCTGAGCGTAAGCTCGCCGAATCGGAGCTGCGGTCCCCGATTGACGGCGTTGTCCAACAACTCTCAATCCACACGCTCGGCGGCGTCGTGACGCCTGCCCAGCAGCTTCTTGTGATCGTTCCCAAGGGGTCGGCTTTGATCCTGGAGGCGACGATCGCCAACGCCGACGTCGGATTTGTTCATGCAGGCCAGGATGTCGAGGTCAAGGTCGAGACCTTCAATTTTACCCGGTACGGTCTGCTGCACGGTCATGTCATTGAAGTCAGTGCGGATGCGGTGACTGCGGATCGCAGAACACCGGATGGTTCCAATCCGCAGGGTAATTCCGCTAGCAGCGCCGAAACGAGCCAGACGTCGGGCGCTTCGCCTACCTATGTCGCGCGGATCGCTCTTGATTCCGTTAGCATGCAGGTCGAAGGCAGGTCGGAGCCCTTGAGGCCTGGCATGGCAGTGACCGCAGAAATCAAGACGGGTTCGCGAAGGATCATCCAGTATTTGCTTTCTCCGCTGAAGGAATATGCCAGCGAGTCCATCAAGGAGCGCTGACGCGTTTTGTGGGTGGAGACACGATTCTCTGGATGGAGACCGAATTAACTCTGGCGCTGGGAGGCCATGCCGACGATGGTGTAAAGACTGCATTCAAAATGATAACGGCCTTGTAGACCAAAGCCATTTCGGGCGTCTTTTTTAGGGCTTGAAGGAAACAGCCCTGCCCAGTGGAGACGTTGCCGGGCTAGCAGCTAGCGTCATTATCAGATGATCTAGTGTCAACTCGACGTGTTGGCTCTGGCGCCAAAGTCATCGAACGATCCTGACAATGAGGAGACCTAAGGTAGACATCTTTGAAGGTTCTAACGAGTAAGTTCCATAACTCGTCTTATCTGATATTTAGTTGTAGCGGCATTTTAGAGATGCGACACATAGGCCAGTTAGAGATGCGACAGTCGTCGCCTCTCGGGATGCTGGTCGA
>NZ_JACHZP010000026.1:0-1048 GCF_014193605.1 Rhizobium sp. BK312
GTCGCGATGATTGCGGATGGAACCTTTCCTGTGAACGAGCGGTTGCCGGCGGAAGCCAAGCTCGCGGAAATGTTCGGCGCGTCACGGCCTGTTGTGCGCGACGCTCTGGAGCGGCTGCGTGCAGATGGTTTGGTCGTTTCAAGCAAGGGGTCAGGTTCCTATGTTAGGCAAAGGCCGGATTCCTCGGTCCTGAAAATGGTGCCTGTAGGATCGCTCGCCGATGTCCAGCGCTTCTTCGAATTTCGCGCCGGGCTGGAGGCGGAGGCCGCCGAGCTTGCTGCGCGCAACTGGCAGGCTGATGACAAGGAGCGGATCACGGCGGCGCTGCAGAAGATCGAGCAGTGTCTTCGCGAGGGCCGACTTGGCGCTGAAGAAGATCAGGAACTGCACGATGCCATTGCGGTCGCCACCGGCAATCAATTCCATGTCTCTGCTCGCGAATTGTTCAAGCCGCACTTCGCCATCGGTCATTCCGTGACCCGCAGCCTCAGCCTCAAGCGGACGCCAGAACAGATCCGCAGTGTTCAGGATGAGCATGCCGTCATCGTGCAGGCGATTTTCGCGCGGCAGGAGACCGAAGCGCACGATGCCATGAAGCGACATATCTTGAATGCACGCGCCCGCATGTTCCAGGGCGTATAGGGAATTGGATGAGGCGAAGGCGAGGTGATGGCTTCTTTCCGTCTCCTCGTTTGCGTCTCGATGGATGATAAAGGGTCAGGGTAGGAAGATGAGCATTGAAACCATGCGGCAGGTGCTGACCGGCGTCTCCGGTGTTCCGGTCACGGCCTATGATGGAAGTGGCGAGGTGGAACCGCGCGTCACCGCTCAGGTCTATCAGCGGGTAGCGGCTGCCGGGATTCACAACATCGTCGCAGCGGGCAATACGGGCGAATTCTATGCGCTGACGCCGGGGGAAATCCGCCGCGTCCACGAAGCTGCGATATCCGGCGTCGACGGCAAGGCGCCGGTGACGGCGGCGATTGGCCGTTCATTGCGCGAGGCGGTCCAGATGGCGAAGGATGCTGCCTCGATCGGTGCTTCAGCC